>NZ_JBHVGV010000006.1:265650-438914 GCF_042800555.1 Streptomyces sp. NPDC057617
TTGTACGGATCGGCCGGGCAGTGAAGCGCACTTGGGGAAAGAGAGCCGTTCCTGCGTTCCCGAAGTCCAGGGGCCCGGAACGGGAGGCCACGGCAGGCACAGCGGCACGGCCGCCTGTAGACCGGCGGCTGAGGAGTTACGGCCTCAGAGTGTGCTGCTCGCGCTCGGTCTTCTGCCGGTCGAGCTTGGTGTTGAACGGCGCCAGCGGCTTCGCCTTCGCCGCGTCCTGCTGGACGGCGGCCGGGGCGACGCCCGCCCACTCCAGGATCCGGGCGGTGGCCTTCGCCTGCTCGTCCGGGACGAGGGCCGCGACATTGGCACCGTGGTTGGCGCCCGGCGCGACATACACATAGCTGTCACGGGCACCGCGGCCCAGGTGGAAGGGCTCCGCACCCCACGGGTCGTTCTGCCCGTACACGAACAGCATCTGGTTCGCGTGGTTGCGGACCCAGGTGTCGACGTCCCGCATCGTGGAGGAGTCGAACTTCATGGGGATGGAACGGGGCACGAAGTTCCGCGGCGGCTGGTAGCCGTAGCGGCTCAGATTGCCGAGGTGCGGCTGCTTGATGTCGGGCGAGCCGAGCTGCGTACCGGCCTGGTAGTAGTACGGCGTGTAGGTCTCCAGGCCCTGGTCCGTGTAGGCCGAGAAGCCGGAGATCGCGTCGATGGTGTCGTAGATCTCCTGGTCGGAGGCGGTCGCCGCGGCCGGGATGAACTCGCAGTCCGAGAGCAGGCTGTACTGCCAGAAGGCCCAGACGAAGTCGAGCACCACGGCCTCGTACGCCTTGTCCAGCGTGCCGACGGTGGTGAAGGTGGCACCGGTGGCGTCCGCCCACTCCTGGTAGGTCTTCTCCAGCGGCTCGCGCCGGACGAGCGCCTCGCGCTGTACGGCGTTGAGCTTGTCGCGGCACTCCTTGGTGCCGACCCGCTCGAAGAACCGGTCGTACGCCGAGTCCTCGGTGTTCACCACATCGTTGGGCGCGACATACGCGACGACGCCGTCCATGTCGCGCGGGTAGAAGCGCTCGAAGTAGGTGGCGGTCATGCCGCCCTTGGAGCCGCCCGTGGAGAGCCACTTCTTGGGGTAGATCTTCTTCAGCGCGGAGAAGATCCGGTGCTGGTCACTGGCCGCCTGCCAGATGTCCAGCTTCGACCAGTCGGCCGGCTGCGGGCGCGACGGCGTGAAGAATCGGTACTCCATGGAGACCTGGTTGCCGTCGATGATCCGGGTCGGCTCGCTGCGGCTCGGGTTGGTGGAGACGTTGTAGCCGCCGGTGAAGAAGACCGTCGGCCGGCTGGTGTCCTTGTGCAGCAGGGTGACGCGCTGCTGGAACGTGCCCTTGGACGGATGACGGTGGTCGACCGGCTGGGTGTAGTTGAGGACGAAGTAGCGGTACCCCTCGTACGGCTTCTCCTGGATCAGGCTCATCCCCGGGATCGCGAGGATCCGGTCCTTGATGTCGGTGGTGTCGGTGGCGGGCTTGTGGTCCGCGCTCCGATCGGCGGCGGTGGCCGCGCCTGCCGTGGCCACCGTGCCTATGATCAGCACGAGCGACAACAGCCATCTCAGCGCCTTGCGCATTCGCTCTCCCCTGTGTTCATGACAGACGCCGTGAACCTAGCGGGCCGAACACCCGACCCGCCAGTGCCGGTTCGGCGACGGTTCACGGGTTCAACAGAGGATCCAGCCGGTGGAGGCGGAGACTCCGGCGACGGCGCCGGAGACCCGTACGCATCGGTTCAGGGCATGGACCGTGACGGGGCCCGCCTGCTGGACGAAGTTTCCGCTGTCCACCACCGGACGTGCGCCGCGCGCCTGGAGACTGACCGTCATCGTCCGCCTCGGGCCGGGGTCCTTGGCGACGGTGAGGGCGCAAGCGTAGTCACGCGCCTTGTAAATCCGCAGCTCACCGATGGCGAAGCCCACCGTCTTCTGCGGCCGCCCCGAGCAGACGGACGCGATCTCGGTACGCGCGACCCCCGACACCTTCGTGGGCGCGACTCCCGGCACACCGTCGGCCTCTGCCGTGCCGGGGCCCGCGAGAACCAGGGCGCCGGCGGCGGTCAGTCCCGTAAGACAGCGCAGCAGTGCTCTTCCGGCGCCGATGCCCGTACCGGCACCACTACCAGTACCGGTCCCTCCCCCAGCCCGACCCAAGACACGCCCCCTCAAGGCTCCCACCACATATACGCGTACGACGCTTCAAGGGCCCGGAAGGTTGTGAAGGGCGTCAAAGGACGGCAAGTGCGCCCACACGCCACCCTGATGACCCCGTGATGCCCTCCCGCACAACGCCCCTCAGACCACCGCGGCCGGCTCCTCCTCGCCGAGGAAGCTCCGCCACAGCTTGGCGTACCGGCCCTCCAGGGCGAGGAGTTCATCGTGCGTGCCGTCCTCGACGACCCGCCCGTGGTCCATCACGACCACCCGGTCCGCGCGGGCCGCAGTGGTCAGCCGGTGCGCCACGACCAGGGTGGTGCGACGGCCCGTCAGCCGGTCGGTTGCCTGGTTGACCAGGGCCTCGCTGGCCAGGTCGAGGGCGGCGGTCGCCTCGTCGAGCAGGAGTATGTCCGGGTCGACCAGTTCGGCACGGGCCAGGGCGATCAACTGGCGCTGCCCCGCGGAGAGATTGCGCCCGCGCTCGGCGACCTCGTGCAGATAGCCGCCGTCCAGCGTGGCGATCATCTCGTGCGCGCCGACCGCGCGGGCCGCGGCCTCGACCTCCGCGTCGCGCGCGTCGGGGCGCCCGTACGCGATGGCGTCACGGACCGTACCGGCGAAGAGGTACGCCTCCTGCGGTACGACTCCGAGCCGGTGGCGGTACGCCGTGAGATCCAGGTCGCGCAGATCGCTGCCGTCCACGGTGACCCGGCCGGAGGTCGGATCGTAGAACCGCGCGACCAGCTTGACCAGGGTGGACTTGCCCGCTCCGGTCTCGCCGACGAAGGCGACGGTCTGGCCCGCCGGTATCCGCAGATCGACACCGGCGAGAGCGGCCTCCCCCGAGCCGGCGATACCGGCCGAGACCCGCGAACCCGCGGCGCCCGCGCCGCCGTTCGACGCGAGCCGATCGCTCGCGAGTCCGTTGCTCGCCAACCCGCCGCTGGGCAACCCGTCGCTCGCAAGCTCGTTGTACGCGAACCGCACACCCTCGAAGGCGATCTCGCCCCGCAGCGACAGCACATCCAGCGGCTCCTTCGAGGAGGCCGTCGAGGTCGGCTCCCGCAGCAGCTCCTGGATACGGCCCAGGGAGACGGTCGCCTGCTGGTAGCCGTCGAAGACCTGCGAGAGCTGCTGCACGGGGGCGAAGAACAGATCGATGTAGAGCAGATACGCGACCAGCGCGCCGGTCGTCAGCGTTCCGGCCTCCACCCGCCCCGCGCCGACGATCAGCACGGCCGCCCCGGCCACCGAGGACAGCAACTGTACGAAGGGGAAGTACACCGATATCAGCCACTGACCGCGTACCCGGGCCTCGCGGTAGTGGTCGCTGCGCCCGGCGAACCGCTCCGCGCCGTCCTTCTCGCGCCGGAACGCCTGGACGATCCGCAGCCCGGACACCGACTCCTGGAGATCTGCGTTGACGACGCTGATGCGCTCGCGGGCCAGTTCGTACGCCTTGACGCTCTTGCGGCGGAAGTAGACCGTACCGACGACCAGGACGGGCAGGGTCGCGAACACCACCAGCGCGAGCTGGACGTCGATCACCACCAGCACGACCAGGATGCCGAAGAAGGTGACGACGGAGACGAACGCGGTGACCAGGCCGGTCTGGAGGAACGTCGAGAGCGCGTCCACATCGGTCGTCATCCGGGTCATGATGCGGCCGGTCAGCTCACGCTCGTAGTAGTCGAGCCCGAGGCGCTGGAGCTGCGCGAAGATCTTCAGGCGCAGCGCGTAGAGGATGCGTTCGCCGGTCCGCCCGGTCTTGCGTGTCTCGCCGATCTGCGCCGCCCACTGGACGAGTACGGAGACGAGTCCGAGGGAGGCGGCCACCCAGACGGCGCCGAGCGCGAGCTGCTCGACGCCCTGGTCGATGCCGTGCCGGATGAGGACCGGGAGCAGCAGGCCCATTCCGGCGTCGACGGCGACGAAAGCGAGGCTGATCAGCAGCGGCAGCCCGAAGCCGCGCAGCAGCCGGCGCAGTCCGTACGACTCCTCGGCGGCGACCGCGCGCGCCTCGTCGACCTCGGGGGTGTCGGTGGCCGGGGGCAGCGCCTCCACCTGGGCGAGCAGTTCGGGGGTGGCGCCGGGGGCCGCCGCGTCGGCGGCGTCGCGCGCCTCGTCCCGCACCCACAGCCCCGGGGTGACTCCGCGCTCGGCGTCGAACTCGGCGTCGATCTCCTCCTGGAGCGCGCGGACCTCCTCCGGGGAGGGGGCGTCGTCCGCGCATTCGGCGGCGACGGGGGTGTGGCCGGGTGAGACCCCGCCCAGCTCCTCGGGGTCGGTCAGCAGCCGGCGGTAGAGAGCGGACCGTTCCTGCAGCTCCTCGTGGGTGCCGATGTCGGCGAGCCGTCCGCCGTCGAGTACGGCGATACGGTCCGCGAGGCCGAGGGTGGAGCGTCGGTGGGCGATGAGCAGGGTCGTACGCCCGGCCATCACCGCGCGCAGTGCCTCATGGATCTCGTGCTCGACACGGGCGTCGACGGCGGAGGTGGCGTCGTCGAGGAGGAGCAGCCGGGGGTCGGTGAGGATGGCGCGGGCCAGGGCGATGCGCTGGCGCTGGCCACCGGAGAGGGTGAGACCCTGCTCGCCGACCTTGGTGTCGTAGCCGCCGGGCAGCGCGCTGATGAAGTCATGGGCCTGGGCGGCGCGGGTCGCCGTGAGGATCTCCTCCTCGGTGGCGTCCGGCTTTCCGTAGGCGACATTGGCGCGGACGGTGTCGGAGAAGAGGAAGCTGTCCTCCGGTACGAGCCCGATGGCGGCCCGCAGCGAGTGGAGTGTCAGCTCGCGCACATCGTGGCCGCCGACGAGGACGGCGCCGTGCGTCACATCGTAGAAGCGCGGCAGCAGGAGCGAGACGGTGGACTTGCCGCTGCCGGAGGAGCCGACGACGGCGACGGTCTCGCCGGGCCGAATCTCCAGGGAGAAGCCGTCGAGGACGGGTCTGCCGTTCTCGTACGCGAACGACACGTCGTCGAACTCGACGGAGGCCGGGGCGTCCGCGGGCAGTTCCTTCGTGCCGTCCTGGAGGGTGGGCTCGGTGTCGATCAGCTCCAGTACGCGTTCCACACCGGCGCGGGCCTGCTGGCCGATGGTCAGCACCATGGCGAGCATCCTGACCGGGCCGACGAGCTGGGCGAGATAGGTGGAGAAGGCGACAAACGTACCGAGGGTGATCTGGCCGCGGGTGGCCAGCCAGCCGCCGAGCGCCAGCATCGCGACCTGTCCGAGGGCGGGTACGGCCTGGAGTGCGGGGGTGTAGCGGGCGTTGAGCCGGATGGTGCGCAGCCGCCCGGCGAACAGCTTGCGGCCTGCTTCGCGGAGTTTTCCGGTCTCCTGGTCCTCCTGCCCGAAGCCCTTGACGACCCGGACGCCGGAGATCGCTCCGTCGACGACCCCTGCGACGGCGGCGGCCTGAGACTGCGCGTACCAGGTGGCGGGGTGCAGCCGGGTGCGGCTGCGGCGGGCGATGTACCAGACGGCGGGGGCGACGGCGAGGGCGATCAGGGTCAGCGGCAGGGACAGCCACGCCATGATCGCCAGGGATATGAGGAACAGCAGGACATTGCCGATGGTCATCGGCAGCATGAAGAGCAGGCCCTGGATGAGCTGGAGGTCGCTGGTGGCGCGGCCGACGACCTGCCCGGTGGAGAGGCTGTCCTGGCGCCGCCCGTCGAGGCGGGCGATCGTGTCGTACATCTCGGTACGGAGATCGTGCTGGACGTCGAGCGCGAGACGGCCGCCGTAGTAGCGCCGTACGTACGTGGCCGCGTAGACGCCGAGCGCGGCCAGGATGAGCAGGCCCGTCCAGACCAGGAGGGAGCGGTTGCCGTCCCCGATGACATCGTCGATGACGACCTTGGTGATCAGCGGGACGAGTGCCATCACCGCCATGCCGGCGAGCGACGAACCGAGCGCGAGGATCACATTGCGCCGGTACCGCCAGGCGTACCCGGTCAGCCGCCGTGCCCAGCCCTGCTCCGCCGCCACTGATGCCTCCCGGTCGTTCTGATCTGCCGGAAGGCACCAACGCGGGCGGCGGCGGATTTCATCCCTCCGCAACAAAAGACCGGTCTCCGGTCCTAGGACCGGCCCCTCACGGGACCGGTCCCTCACCGCCGGCCTCGCGACCGGCCGCGGTCGTCACTTGGCGGCGGCGAGATCCTTGTGAACAGCGCGGGCGACGGCCTGGATGGTGTTGATTCCGTCGTTCATCGTCTTGTTGTCGTGGGTGAGCACGGTGATCAGGTAGTTGTTGCCCTTGCCGGTGAACGCGCCGATGCTGTGCACGCGCCAGCCGTGCGTGGACCGCTGGAGCCAGCCGTTCTTGAGCTGGACGGTGGCCGAGGCCGGGGCGCCGGCCGGGACGCCCCACCGCTGGGACGAGATCACCCGGCGCATCCGGTCCAGGATGTAGCTGCGGGCGTTGTCGCTGAGCACGCTGTTCTTGGCGGTCACCAGGGTGAGGAGCTGCTGCTCGTCACGGGCGGTGATCTGGGTGAGCCCCCAGGAGCCGTTCGCGCCCGGGGTGGTCTGGGTCATCCCGGCGGCCTTGAGGAATCCCTTGACCTTCGTCAGACCCAGCTGCTTCCACAGGGTGCTGGTCGCCGCGTTGTCCGACTTGGTGATCATGGCTGTGGTGAGGTCGACCTCGCGCTGGGTCAGATAGCGGTTGGTCTTCTTGGCGTCCCAGAGCAGCGTGGCGAGGACGGTGACCTTGACCACGCTGGCGGAGTCGAAGTTCTGGGTGGAACGGAGGGTGCACCGCGTGTTGGTCGTACGGTCGTAGACCGCGACGGCGGTGGTCGATGCCCTGCCCTTGAGCGCCGCGGTGATGTCCTTGGACAGCTTGCTCGCGAGGCCCGCCTTGCCGGAGGTACAGGCGACGGCCGGAGCCGCCGCCATCGCGGGTGCCGCTCCCGCGGCGACCGGTACGAGCCCGGCGGCGAGGGCGACGGAGAGCGCGCCCCGGGCGCGCCAGGATATTCGCTGCTGAGTCATTGAAGTTCCCGCCCCTGCCCCTCGCGTCAGGAGCGCGCCGCCCGGCGCGCTCGCAGACATGATGCACAGGGAGGGGTCAATGGTTGTATGGGCTCGAACACAATCGCGGTCCGAGACCGAATCGTGTTGATCCCCGCCCTCCGGCTCGCTCGTACTGGGAGCGCCGGGACCCCTGGGCCCCGGGCTCAGAGATGCGTCGGCGCGAACATCCTGAGCAGGGCGGGAAGCACCACGACCGACGGCCCGGGGGCGGCGAGCGCGGCGGCGAGGTCCTCGCGCAGCGACTCCGGGTCCGTACGGACGGCCGGGACGCCGAAGGACTCCGCGAGGGCCACGAAGTCCGGGCGGGCCAGCTCCGTACCGGTGGTCTCGCCGAAGGCGTCCGTCATGTACTCGCGCAGGATGCCGTAGCCACCGTCGTCGACGATCAGCCAGGTGACCGGGAGGCCATACTGCCGGGCGGTGGCCAGCTCGGCTATGGAGTACATCGCGCCGCCGTCGCCCGATACGGCCAGGACTGGTGTCGTACGGTCGGCCACCGCGGCGCCGAGAGCCGCGGGGAAGCCGTAGCCGAGGCCGCCCGCGCCCTGGGCCGAGTGCATGGGTCCCGGCCAGGCGGACCAGGCCCAGTAGGCGAGGATCGTCATGTCCCAGAAGCTGGGGGACGCGGCGGGCAGGGCAGCGCGTACGGCGTCGAGCACCCGCCGCTCCAGGGTGAGGTCCTGCGCCTCGATCCTGGCCCGTACCTTCGCCAGGACCGTACGGACCGCTTCGGCGGCGGCCGGGTCGTGGCGCCGGGTGACCGACTCCAGCAGCGCGGACAGCGCGATCCGGGCGTCGGCGTGGATCCCCAGGGCAGGGTGGTTGGACTCCAGCTTGCCGAGGTCCGCCTCGATCTGGATCACCCGGCCGCGGGGACGGAGGGTGTGGTAATTCGAGGACAGCTCGCCGAGGCCGGAGCCGACGACCAGCAGGACGTCCGCGCCCTCCAGGAAGTCGGTGGTGTGCCGGTCCTCGATCCAGGACTGGAGCGAGAGCGGGTGCTCCCAGGGGAAGGCGCCCTTGCCGCCGTAGGTGGTGACGACCGGGGCGGAGAGCTTCTCGGCGAGGGCGAGCAGCTTGCCCGGGGCGTCGGCCCGTATCACTCCGCCGCCCGCGATGATCACCGGGCGCTCGGCGTGCGACAGGGCGTGCGCCGCGACCGCGGTCAGCTCCGGGCGCGGAGGCAGCTCGCGCGGCGTGGCGTCCGGCACTGTGACGACCGGCAAGGTGGTCGGCGCGAGCAGCACGTCCTGCGGGATCTCCACCCAGACCGGGCCGTGCGGCGCGGTGAGCGCGGACTCCCAGGCGGCGGCGATCGCGGAGGGGATCTGCGAGGCGGTACGGACGAGGTGGACGGATTTGACGATGCCGCGGAAGGACGCCTGCTGGTCCGGGAGTTCATGGAGATAGCCATGGCGTCCGCCGCCGAGGCCCGCGGCCGGCACCTGGCTGGAGATGGCAAGGACCGGGGCGGAGGCCGCGGCCGCCTCCTGGAGCGCGGGCAGCGAGGTGAGCGCACCGGGGCCGGTGGACAGCAGCAGGGGTGCGGCCTGGCCGGTGACCCTGCCGTACGCGTCGGCGGCGAACCCCGCGTTGTTCTCGACGCGCAGCCCGACATAGGCCAGACCGGATCTGCGCAGGGCGTCGAACATGCCGAGCGCGTGCTGTCCGGGCAGCCCGAAGACGGTGGTGGCGCCGAGACCGCTCAGGGTCTCGATGACGAGATCGCCGCCGTTGCGCCCGGCCGGCGGGTCCAGCGCGGCCTTGGTCTGCGCCTCGGTGGGGCGGAGCACCACATCGTGGTCGTGGGTCACTTCGCCGCCCCGTTCGGTGCCCCGGCCGCGGTCGGAGCGGCGGACTCGGCGGCGGTGCGGGCCTCCGCTGTCTGGCGGGACATGATCGTGGTGAGTTCGTAGGCCGTGTGGGAGGCCGCGACGGAGGTGATCTCGGCGTGGTCGTATGCGGGCGCGACCTCGACGACATCAGCCGAGACCAGGTGGCAGGAGGCCAGTCCCCGGATGATCTCCAGCAGTTCGCGTGAGGTCAGTCCGCCTGCCTCCGGGGTGCCGGTGCCGGGCGCGTGTGCCGGGTCGAGCACATCGATGTCGACGGAGATGTACAGCGGGCGGTCCCCGACGCGCTGCCGGAGCTGGTCCACGATCTCGTCCACGCCCCGGCGCATGACATCGGCGGAGGTGACGATGCCGAAGCCCATCCTGGCGTCGTCGTCCAGGTCGCTCTTTCCGTAGAGCGGGCCGCGGGTGCCGACATGGGAGAGCGCCTCGGTGTCGAGGATGCCCTCCTCGACGGCCCGGCGGAACGGCGTGCCATGTGTGTACGCGGCGCCGAAATACGTGTCCCAGGTGTCGAGATGGGCATCGAAGTGGAGCAGTGCGACCGGTCCGTGCTTCTTGGCCACCGAACGCAGCAGCGGCAGCGCGATGGTGTGGTCGCCGCCGAGGGTCATCAAGCGGGCTCCGGTGCCCAGCAGTTCATCGGCGGCGGCCTCGACGGTGTCGACTGCCTCACCGATGTGGAACGGATTGGCGGCGATGTCCCCTGCGTCCGCGACCTGCGCGAGCGCGAAGGGCGAGGCGTCCTGGGCCGGGTTGTAGGGACGCAGCAGCCGCGACGCCTCCCGTATCGCGTTGCCGCCGAACCGGGCGCCGGGCCGGTAGGAGACCCCGGAGTCGAAGGGGACACCGACCACGGCCACATCGGCGGTGCCGACCTCGTCGAGCCTGGGCAGCCGGGCGAAGGTGGCCGGTCCGGCGTACCGCGGGATACGGGACGAGTCGACGGGCCCACGCGGAGGGTCACCGAGCCGGCCGTCGCCACGCGAACCGTCGCCGGGCAGGCCGTCGCCACGCGAACTGCCGCCGGGCAGGCCGTCGCCAAGCCCGGGCGAACCGTCCTCACGGCCGGCGGTGGCCGGGTCCTGCTGTACCTGTCCGCTGTGTCCGTTGCTGCTCATCGTCGGGCCTCTCCGGGTGATGCGTGCGGCTCCGCACTGCTCTGTTCTGTGTCGTGCGTGTCGTGTCTGTGTCGGGTGTGTCGTGCCGGTGTTCCGCGTCGTGCTGGTGTGCTCGAAGCTGATGTGCTCAAGAATGACCCGCCCCGCCGACAGCGGCCGGGGCCTGTGGATAACTCTTCTCGGATCGGCCTCGGATCGCTTCAGACCACCGGGACCGCGCCCTCCCCGGCGCTCGCCACGGCACCCTCCTCGCCCTCCTGACCAGCCAGTCTGCGGCGCCAGACGGCGAGCACCGCCTCGTCCGTGGGCCTGGTTGCCAGACTGACGATCACATAAGCGGCCAGCGAGGAGAGCAGCCCGTAGTAGATCGGTTCCGTGGCGAGGATTCCGTACGCCGCCATCAGCCCCACGACCGCCCCGCCGCCGACGATCACGGCGGCCAGCGCCCCGTACACCGTGCCGCGCCGCCAGAGCAGACCGCCGAGGATCGGTACGAGCAGCCCTCCGACCAGCAGGTTGTACGCGACGGTCAGCGCCTCGACAACATTGTTCAGTGCGATCGCGATAGCGATGACGGCGACGCCCATGATCAGGATGAAGAGCCGGTTGCCCCTGACCTCGTCCCGCTGGGCATCGCCACCGCCGGCTCCGTGACCGTCACTGGCCCCGTCGCCGCCCCCGCGCCCGGCGCGCCGCAGCCGCGACCAGATGTCGTTGTTCGCGACAGTGGCGCACGCGATCAGCGCTCCCGAAGAGGTCGACATCACCGCCGCGAGGGCGGCGGCCAGCACCAGCCCCCGAACCCCGATGGGCAGTTCGTCCTTGACAATGGTCGCGAACGCGTCGTCCGCGCTGCCCAGATCCGGATAGAGCGCCTTGGCGGCCGTGCCGATGACCGCGCCGGCCAGCGCGTACACCAGGCAGTACGTACCCGCGACGGTGCCGCCCCAGCGCGCCACCTTGTCACCACGCGCGGTGAACACCCGCTGCCAGATGTCCTGTCCGATCAGCATGCCGAAGGTGTAGATCAGGACATAGGTGAAGATCGTCTCGCCGCCGATGCCGAACGGCGCGAAGTACTCGTCCGGCAGCTTGGCCCTCATCTCGCTGAAGCCGCCCGCCTTGACCACGGCGATGGGCAGGAGGAGCAGCAGCACCCCGATGGTCTTGACGACGAACTGCACCATGTCGGTGAGGGTGATGGACCACATGCCGCCGAGCGTCGAGTAGGCGACGACGATCGTGCCGCCCAGGACGATCGCGACCGTACGGTTCAGATCGAAGAGGACATCGAAGATCGTGGCGTACGCGATGGTCGAGGTGACCGCCAGCATCAGCGTGTAGGCCCACATCACGATGCCCGAGATGACCCCGGCCCGGCCTCCGTACCGCAGATCGAGCATCTCGGAGACGGTGTAGACCTTCAGCCGGGCGATCCGCGCCGAGAAGAAGACGGAGAGCGCGAGCAGTCCGAGGCCGATGGTGAAGACCATCCAGGCGCCCGAGAGGCCGTGCCGGTAGCCGAGGCCGACGCCGCCGATGGTGGAGGCGCCGCCGAGGACGATGGCGGCCATGGTGCCGGAGTACATCCACGGGCCGAGCCTGCGTCCCGCGACCAGGAACTCGCTCTTGGATCTGGCGCGGCGCATGCCCCACCAGCCCATGGCGAGCATGCCGGCCAGATAGACGACGATCACCGCGTAATCGACAGCCATGGGCTTCCTCCGTCTGGTTCCGCCTCGTCCGGGCGTCCTCGTCCGCACGCCGTCCGTGCGACATGACCGTAGGTGGCCGGAAAGCAACGCTGAAGTGTACGTTTCATCCACTCAACTCGCCGATGATGGATGGATCGTCCATGCCGGATCTCGTACCGCCACCCACCCCGCCGATTCCGCTGGCCGCGCTGCTGGCGGACGCCGGGCTCGGTCTGCGCCGGATCGCCGGTCCTGCCGATGACTCGGCCACGGCCGTTCACTGGGTGCACACCTCGGAGATGACCGATCCGTATCCGTATCTGCTCGGTGGGGAGCTGCTTCTGACCGCCGGTGTCCAGTTCACGGCCGCTTATGCCGACGCCTATGCGGCACGGGTGGTCGAAGCGGGGGCGGCGGCTCTCGGTTTCGGGGTGACACCGGTGTACGACACGGTGCCCCCGGCGCTCATCGCGGCCTGCGACCGGCACGGCCTGCCGCTGCTGGAGGTCCCGCCGCGCACCCCGTTCACGGCGGTGGCGCGGGGCGTGTGGCGGCTGATGGCGGAAGCACGCCACCGGGAACTGCGCCGGGTCACCCGGGCCCAGCAGGGTCTTGCCGCCGCGGCGGCCCGCCGGGACCCGGTGCCCGCGGTGCTGCACCAGCTCGCGGTACGGCTCGGAGGGCGGGCGGTGCTGTTCGCAGCGGACGGCACGGAGCTGTACGGGACGGGCCGCGCCCTGTCCCCGGTGGCCCACGAAGCACTGGCGCGCCTGGCGCGGGTGGTCAATCCGGACAGGCCGCCGGGCGACCGGGCGGCAGGACCCGGGCCGGGCTCCGCGCCCGATCGCCCGCCGAACTCGGCAGCAACTCCGGCTCCGGCTCCCACATCAGGGCTGGCATCAAGCCCCCGACCGGCCCCTCCGCCGGCCTTGTCAGCTCCCTCTCCCTCCCCCGGCCCCACCCTTTCCCCCAACCCCTCCTCCGCCGCAGACACCGTCGACGGCACTCATCTCGCCGCCTACCCCCTCGCCGGCGGCCATGGCCTTGTCCTCGGCGTCGCCGTGGCGGCCGGGGGCCGGGAGCCCGGGGATCACACCATCACCGGTGTCGCCGTCGTCCTGCTCTCCCTGCTGGCCGCGCCCCATCAGAGCGCGGCCGAGGCCGGCCGGTCCGCCGCGCTCGTACGGCTGCTCCTCGGCGCCACACCCGCCGAGGCCGCTCCCCTGCTCGGCACCGGGCCCTGGACCGTGGTCCACGCGCGCGGTGGCGCCACACCCTTCGCCGCGGGCGCGCTCGCGGCGGCACTGGGCAGCGCGCTGGTCGAGGCGGACGGCGCGGCGGTCCGTATCGTCACCGATCGCGAGGTCACCGCCCAGCCCGGCTGGACCCTCGGTGTCAGCGACCCCGTGGACCCCGCGGACCTCGCCGCCGCCGACATCCGCGCCGGGCGGGCGCTGCGCCGCGCGGAGGCCACCCGTACCCCGCTCGTACGCCACCACGAGGCGGGACTCGCCGGGCTCGTCGCGCCCGAGGAGGCCGCGGCCCACGCGCGGGCCCGGCTGGCGCCGCTCGCCGGCTCCCCCGCCCTCACCGAGACCCTGCGTACCTGGCTTTCCCTGCACGGGAGCTGGGACCGTACGGCGGTGGCGCTGGCCGTGCACCGCAATACGGTCCGTCAGCGCATCGCCCGCTGCGAGGCGCTCCTCGGCAGCGACCTGGACGACGCCGACGTACGGATGGAGCTGTGGTTCGCGCTGCGCTCCCTGTGACCGTGTGACCGTGACATACGCGACTGTGACATGCGCGACCGTCGCGCGGCACTTATCCACAGGCTCTGTCCACAGCCCTGGACAGCCTCGGTGACCGCCGGGTAACTTCCCACTAGATCTGAGCAAGCGCTTAGCCGAGTCGGCGCGGGCCGGCCGGAGTTGAACGGACACATCGAACGGACAGAGGGGGCTTACGGTGCGTCGTACCGTCTACAACGAGGACCATGAGGCGTTCCGGGAGACCATCCGCGCCTTCATCGAGGCGGAGGTCGTCCCCGTCCACGACGAGTGGTACGCGGCGGGCCAGGCGCCCCGCGACTTCTACTACAAGCTCGGTGAGCTGGGCATCTTCGGGATCGAGGTACCGGAGGAGTACGGCGGCGCGGGCGAGGAGTCCTTCAAGTTCCAGGCGGTCATCACCGAGGAGACCGCGCGGGCCGGTGTCTCCTTCGGCGGCTCGGGCGTCCATGTCGCGCTCTGCCTGCCGTATCTGAAGGCGTATGCGACCGACGAGCAGAAGAAGCGCTGGCTGCCGGACTTCGTCAGCGGCAGGACGATGTACGCCATCGCCATGACCGAGCCGGGCACCGGGTCCGATCTGGCCGGGATGAAGACGACCGCCCGGCTCTCCGAGGACGGCACGCACTATGTGCTCAACGGCGCGAAGACCTTCATCACGGGCGGTGTCCACGCGGACCGGGTGATCGTCTGCGCGCGTACCGCGCCACCGTCGGCCGAGGACCGCCGCCACGGGATATCGCTGCTCGTCGTGGACACGAAGGCGGAGGGGTACGCGGTCGGGCGCAAGCTCGACAAGCTGGGGCTGCGGATCTCCGACACCGCCGAGCTGTCCTTCACCGATGTCAAGGTGCCGGTCGGGGACCTGCTCGGCGAGGAGAACGAGGGCTTCTCCTATCTCGGCCAGAATCTGCCGCAGGAGCGCCTCGGGATAGCCCTCGGCGCCTATGCGCAGGCGGCCGCAGCGGTCAGGTTCGCGCAGCAGTACGTCCAGGAGCGGACGGTGTTCGGGAAGTCCGTGGCGTCCTTCCAGAACACCAAGTTCGAACTGGCCGCGTGCAAGGCCGAGGTGGACGCGGCGGAGGCGGTGGTCGACCGCGCGCTGGAAGCGCATGATCTGGGCGAGCTGTCCGCCGCCGAGGCCGCGTCCGCGAAGCTCTTCACCACGGAGGTGGCGCACCGCGTCATCGACAAGTGCCTCCAGTTGCACGGCGGATACGGCTATATGAACGAGTACCCGATAGCCCGGCTGTACGCGGACAACCGGGTCAACCGTATCTACGGCGGCACCAGCGAGGTCATGAAAATGATCATCGCCAAGTCGATGGGGCTGTAGGGCGCGATGGGGCGGTAGGGCCGGAGGGAGCCGGACGAGTCGGAGGAAGCCGGGCGGGCCGGAAAGGGGCCGTCAGAGCAGACCGGCCTCGTTCAGCAGGTAGGCCGTCATCGGGTCGTAGAAGCGCGGGTCCGTGACATGGTCGTCCAGGGGGACCGTGACCTCCATCGTGCCCTCGGCCTCGGCGAGGAAGAGGGCGGGGTCGTTGCAGTCCGCGTAGCCGACCGAGTCGAGCCCGCGCTGGGCGGCGCACCCGGCCCAGCCGTGGTCCGCGACCACCAGGTCCGGCTGCGGTCTGCCGTCGCGCTCCAGGCCGTCGAGGATCGCGCGCATGGGTTCCGGCGAATGGGTGTGCCAGAGGGTGGCGCCGCGCTCCAGCATGGCGACGTCGGCGAACTGGAAGACCATGCCCTCGTCGGCGGTGAGCCCGGCGGGGATCCGTACGATCTCGCAGCCGACGGCCCGGAGCGCGTCCGCGGTCTGCCGGTGCACGTCCAGGAGCCCGCCCGGGTGGCCGGTCGCGAACAGGACGCGCTCCTTGGCGGCGGCGGCCTTGCGCAGCCGGGCGGCCATCCGCTCCAGGGCATCGATGGTCAGCTCGGGGTCGATGGTGTCCTGGCCGACCCGGTGCTCGGGGTCGTCGTTGACGCCGCACCGCTCGGCCATCACGGCGAGGACGTCCTGCTCGTCGGTCCAGCGCTCGCCCAGCTCAAGACCCAGCCAGTAGTGGCGGTCGCCGTTGGCGAGCTTGCGGTAGTGGGAAAGGTTGTTGTCGCGGGGGGTGGCCACGTCTCCGGCGATACGCGTACGGACGAGGTGGTCGACAAGGGCGGCGCGGCTGGGTATCGGCATGAGCCCATTGTGCCGTCAGCCCCACACCCCGCGCCGGATGTCCTGCCCTCCGGACAGCCCCGCACAGCCCGGACGGCTCCGAACGGCTCGTAACGGCACCGAACGGCTCTACGGCACCGGACGACGGCACCGAACGCTGCCCGAACGGCCCACAGGTCCGCGAGGCCCGCCTCGCGGAGAGCCGTCGCCCCGGCTCACAGAGGGCCGTCTCCGTTGCCCAGGGCCGCGAAGGCGCCGTGGGCCAGGCGGCGGAGCAGGGATTCCGTGGCTGTGCGGGTGGGCAGGCCGGGGGTGTGGGGGCCCAGGTGGGGGGTGGAGTTCAGGAGGCCGAAGACGGCGTGGACCGCGCCCCGGGCCTGGGGCTCGGGGACCTCGGGGTAGAGCTGCCGTACGACCTCGACCCACAGCTCCACGTACTGGCGCTGGAGCTGCCGCACCAGCTTGCGGTCGGTGTCCCGGAGGCGGTCCAGCTCGCGGTCGTGGAGGGTGATCAGCGGGCGGTCGTCGAGAGCGAAGTCGATATGGCCGTCGATCAGCGAGGCCAGTACGGCGGCCGGGTCGGCGGTCTCCCCAGCTCCGCGCACGCGCCGCCTGCCGCCGTCCAGCAGCCGGCCGCTGATACCGACGAGCAGTTCGGCCAGCATGGCGTCCTTGCCCGCGAAATGGCGGTAGAGGCCGGGGCCGCTTATCCCGACCGCCGCCCCTATCTCATCCACACCGACCCCGTGGAAGCCGCGCTCGGCGAAGAGGCGGGCGGCCTGCTTGAGGATCTGCTCGCGGCGGGTCGGGGCGGCGGTCCTGGTGCTCATGAGAATTCATTCTAGACAGGACTGTTAGCGGTCGTTAACCTGAAGGCAATGACGTTAACGCTCACTAACCCAGCGAGCCCGGTGAAGGGAGCTTCGAGCGATGCAGCAAGCACCGGTGCTGGCGAGCGCCGCGGATCCGGCGGCCGAGTCCTGGCGGGTCAATGAGGCGGCGCACGAAGAGCTGGCCGCGGAGCTGCGGGCCCGGCTCGCCGCGGCCCGGCTCGGCGGCGGCGAGAAGGCCCGCGCCCGGCACACGGCCCGCGGCAAGCTGCTGCCGCGCGACCGGGTGGACGCGCTGCTCGACCCCGGCTCGCCCTTCCTGGAGCTGGCGCCGCTCGCGGCCGAGGGGATGTACGGGGGCGCGGCCCCGGCCGCCGGGGTGATCGCCGGGATCGGCCGGGTCAGCGGCCGTGAGGTGGTGATCGTCGCCAATGACGCCACGGTCAAGGGCGGCACGTATTACCCGATGACGGTGAAGAAACACCTCCGCGCCCAGGAGGTGGCCCTGGAGAACAGGCTGCCGTGCCTGTATCTCGTCGACTCCGGGGGCGCCTTCCTGCCCATGCAGGACGAGGTGTTCCCCGACCGGGACCACTTCGGGCGGATCTTCTACAACCAGGCCAGGATGTCCGGCGCGGGCATCCCGCAGATCGCGGCGGTGCTCGGCTCCTGCACGGCCGGCGGCGCGTATGTCCCGGCAATGAGCGACGAAGCGGTGATCGTGCGCGGGCAGGGCACGATCTTCCTGGGCGGGCCGCCGCTGGTGAAGGCGGCCACGGGCGAGGTCGTCACGGCCGAGGAGCTGGGCGGGGGCGAGGTCCACTCCCGGGTCTCGGGTGTCACCGACCATCTCGCGGAGGACGACGCGCACGCGCTGCGGATCGTGCGCACCATCGTCTCCACCCTCCCGGCCCGAGGCCCCCTCCCCTGGTCCGTCGAGCCGGCCGAGGAGCCCAAGGCCGATCCCGCGGGGCTGTACGGAGCGGTGCCGGTGGACTCCCGTACGCCCTATGACGTCCGCGAGGTCGTCGCGCGGCTCGTCGACGGCTCGCGGTTCGCCGAGTTCAAGGCCGAGTTCGGTACGACACTGGTGACCGGGTTCGCACGGATCCATGGGCACCCGGTCGGGATCATCGCCAACAACGGCATTCTTTTCTCCGAATCCGCCCAGAAGGGCGCACACTTCATCGAGCTGTGCGACCAGCGCGGCATCCCGCTGCTCTTCCTCCAGAACATCTCCGGCTTCATGGTCGGCAGGGACTACGAAGCGGGCGGGATCGCCAAGCACGGCGCGAAGATGGTCACAGCCGTGGCGTGCGCGCGCGTGCCGAAGCTGACGGTCGTCATCGGCGGTTCGTACGGAGCGGGCAACTACTCGATGTGCGGCCGGGCCTACTCCCCCCGGTTCCTCTGGATGTGGCCCAACGCCAAGATCTCGGTCATGGGCGGCGAGCAGGCCGCCTCCGTCCTCGCGACCGTCAAGCGCGATCAGATAGAAGGGCGCGGCGAGGAGTGGCCGGCGGAGGACGAGGAGTCGTTCAAGTCGCCGATCCGCGCGCAGTACGAGACCCAGGGGAACGCTTATTACGCGACCGCGCGCCTCTGGGACGACGGGGTGATCGACCCGCTGGAGACCCGGCAGGTGGTGGGTCTGGCCCTGACCGCGTGTGCCAACGCCCCACTGCCCCAGAGGGACAGCACGGCGCCCGGCTTCGGCGTCTTCCGGATGTGAGGGTGGGAATGTTCGACACGGTTCTGATCGCCAACCGCGGCGAGATCGCGGTCCGCGTCATCCGTACCCTGCGGAGTCTGGGGGTGCGCTCGGTCGCGGTGTTCAGCGATGCCGACGCGGAAGCCCGGCATGTACGGGAGGCCGACACGGCGGTCCGTATCGGCCCGGCGGCGGCGTCCGAGAGCTATCTCTCCATCGGGCGGCTGCTGGCGGCGGCGGAGCGTACGGGAGCGCAGGCGGTCCACCCGGGCTATGGCTTCCTCGCGGAGAACGAGGCGTTCGCGCGCGCCTGCGCCGACGCGGGGCTGGTCTTCATCGGGCCGCCCGCCTCCGCCATCGAGCTGATGGGCGACAAGATCCGTGCCAAGGAGACGGTACGGGCGGCGGGGGTGCCGGTGGTGCCCGGTTCCTCCGGCAGCGGGCTGACCGATGCCCAACTGGCCGCGGCCGCCGCGGAGATCGGTATGCCGGTGCTGCTGAAGCCGTCGGCGGGCGGCGGCGGCAAGGGCATGCGCCTCGTGCGTACGGAAGCGCTGCTGGCCGAGGAGATCGCGGCGGCCCGGCGCGAGGCGCGGTCCTCCTTCGGGGACGACACGCTGCTGGTGGAGCGGTGGGTGGACCGGCCGCGCCATATCGAGATCCAGGTCCTGGCGGACACGCACGGGAATGTGGTGCATCTCGGCGAGCGCGAGTGCTCGCTCCAGCGCCGCCATCAGAAGATCATCGAGGAGGCGCCTTCCGTCCTGCTGGACGAGGCGACCCGGGCGGCCATGGGCGAAGCGGCGGTCCAGGCGGCGCGCTCCTGCGGATACGCCGGCGCGGGGACGGTCGAGTTCATCGTGCCCGGCGGCGACCCCGCGTCGTATTTCTTCATGGAGATGAACACCCGTCTCCAGGTGGAGCACCCGGTCACGGAGCTGGTCACGGGTCTCGATCTGGTCGAGTGGCAGCTCCGGGTCGCGGCCGGTGAGGAACTCCCCTTCGCGCAGGCCGACATCACCCTCACCGGCCACGCCGTGGAGGCCCGGATCTGCGCGGAGGACCCGGCCCGTGGGTTCCTGCCGACGGGCGGTACGGTCCTGGCGCTGCGCGAGCCGCAGGGCGCGGGGATACGGACGGACTCGGGCCTCTCCGAGGGCGCCGAGGTCGGCAGCACGTACGACCCGATGCTCTCCAAGGTCATCGCCCATGCCCATGACCGCCCGACCGCCCTGCGCAAGCTCCGCGCGGCCCTGGCCGGGACGGTCACCCTCGGCGTCCCCACCAACGCCGCGTTCCTCAGCCGGCTGCTGGCCCATCCCTCGGTCGTCGCGGGCGATTTGGACACGGGTCTGGTGGAGCGGGCGGCGGACTCCCTGCTGCCCGACGGGGTCCCGCCGGAGGTGTACGCGGCGGCGGCCGCGGTCCGCCAGGCGGAGCTGCGGCCGGCCGCGCCGGAGGGCTGGGTGGACCCCTTCTCCGTACCGAACGGCTGGCGCCTGGGCGGCACGCCCGTCCCTGTGACACACCATCTGCGGGTAACGGGACTCGAACCGGTCGCCCAGCAGGTACAGGCCGGGGACAGGTACGAGGTGGAGTCCGACCGGGTCACGGTCACCGTCGACGGAGTGACCCATACGTTCCACCGGGCCGGCGACTGGCTGGGCAGAGACGGGGAAAGCTGGCAGGTGCGGGACTTCGACCCGGTCGAGGCCGCCCTGCGCGCGGGCGCCGGGCGCGGCGGGGCCGACTCACTGGTCGCGCCCATGCCGGGGACGGTCACCGTCGTCAAGGTGGGGGTGGGCGACGAGGTCGCCGCCGGGCAGAGCCTGCTCGTGGTCGAGGCGATGAAGATGGAGCATGTGATCTCCGCGCCGCACGCGGGGACCGTCACCGAGCTGGATGTCACCCCCGGCTCCACCGTCGCCATGGACCAGATCCTGGCCGTCATCACCCCGGCTGCCGAGCCGGACCCCGTACCGGCCCCCGGAACCACGCCCGTACCGGATCCGGATCCCGCGCCCGTACAAGACCCCGCCCCTGCACAGGGTCCCGCGCCCGCGCGGAGCCCCGCCCCGGACAGCGCCGTCCCCCAGGAGGAGTCATGATCCACGGACTGCCCATGGCCGTGCCCTCGGAGGAGCTGCCACCCCAGGTCCGTATCCATGAGGTGGGCGCGCGCGACGGACTCCAGAACGAGAAGGCCGTCGTACCGACCGCGGTCAAGGCCGAGTTCATCCACCGGCTCGCCGAAGCAGGGCTGACCACCGTCGAGGCGACCAGTTTCGTACGCCCCGACTGGGTGCCCCAGCTCGCGGACGCCGAGGAGCTGTTCCCCCTTCTCGGTGACCTCGGCCCGCAGGTCGCGCTGCCCGTCCTCGTGCCCAACGCCCGTGGGCTCGACCGCGCGACCGCCCTCGGGGCACGCCGTATCGCCGTGTTCGCCAGCGCCACCGAGTCCTTCGCCAAGGCCAATCTGAACCGTACGGTCGCCGAATCCCTGGCCATGTTCGCGCCGGTCGTGGAGCGGGCCCGTGCCGACAAGATCCATGTGCGCGGCTATCTCTCCATGTGCTTCGGCGACCCCTGGGAGGGCCCGGTCCCCATCCACCAGGTGGTCAGGGTCGCCAAGGCCCTGATGGATCTGGGGTGCGACGAGCTGAGCCTCGGCGACACCATCGGCGTCGCCACCCCGGGCCATGTGCAGACCCTGCTCTCCGAGCTGAACGAGGAGGGCGTGCCCACCAATGCCCTCGGGGTGCACTTCCACGACACCTACGGTCAGGCGCTCGCCAACACCTTCGCCGCGCTCCAGCACGGCGTGACCACCGTGGACGCCTCGGCGGGCGGCCTCGGCGGCTGCCCGTACGCGAAGAGCGCCACCGGAAACCTCGCCACCGAAGATCTCGTGTGGATGCTCGACGGCCTCGGTATCGAAACCGGCGTCGATCTCGGCCGGCTCACCGCCACCAGCGTCTGGCTGGCCGAACGGCTGGGCCGCCCCAGCCCTTCCCGTACCGTCCGAGCCCTCTCCCACAAGGAGTGACGCACCCATGTCCCTGGACCACCGGCTCTCCGCCGAGCACGAAGAACTGCGCCGCACGGTCGAGGAGTTCGCGCACGACGTCGTGGCGCCCAAGATCGGCGACTTCTACGAACGGCACGAGTTCCCGTACGAGATCGTCCGGGAGATGGGGCGGATGGGCCTGTTCGGGCTGCCGTTCCCCGAGGAGTACGGCGGGATGGGCGGGGACTATCTCGCGCTCGGGATCGCCCTGGAGGAGCTGGCCCGGGTCGACTCCTCGGTGGCGATCACCCTGGAGGCCGGGGTCTCGCTCGGCGCCATGCCCATCCATCTCTTCGGTACGGAGGAGCAGAAGCGCGCCTGGCTCCCCCGGCTCTGCGCGGGCGAGATCCTCGGCGCCTTCGGGCTGACCGAGCCGGAGTGCGGCTCGGACGCCGGCGGCACCCGTACCACCGCCGTGCGCGACGGCGACTCGTGGGTCATCAACGGCAGCAAGTGCTTCATCACCAACTCGGGGACCGACATCACCGGTCTGGTCACGGTCACGGCGGTCACCGGCCGCAAGGACGACGGGCGTCCGGAGATCTCCTCGATCATCGTCCCGTCCGGCACCCCCGGCTTCACTGTCGCCGCCCCCTACTCCAAGGTCGGTTGGAACGCCTCGGACACCCGCGAGCTGTCCTTCTCCGACGTCCGGGTGCCGCTGGCGAATCTGCTCGGCCAGGAGGGCCGGGGGTACGCCCAGTTCCTCCGGATCCTGGACGAGGGCCGGATCGCGATCTCGGCCCTGGCGACCGGTCTCGCCCAGGGGTGTGTGGACGAGTCGGTGGCGTACGCGAAGCAGCGGCACGCGTTCGGGCGGCCGATCGGCGCCAACCAGGCCATCCAGTTCAAGCTCGCCGACATGGAGATGCGTGCGCACATGGCGCGGATCGGCTGGCGTGACGCGGCGTCGCGGCTGGTGCGCGGTGAGCCGTTCAAGAAGGAGGCGGCGCTGGCGAAGCTGTACTCGTCGACGGTCGCCGTCGACAACGCCCGGGAGGCCACCCAGATCCATGGCGGATACGGCTTCATGAACGAGTATCCGGTGGCCAGGATGTGGCGCGACTCCAAGATCCTGGAGATCGGCGAGGGCACCAGCGAGGTCCAGCGGATGCTGATCGCAAGGGAGTTGGGCCTCCCCGCCTGAGTCGCCGGGCCCCGCGCCCCCGCGCCCGCTCGTATACGGAACCGGCCGGCACCCCGGCGATCCACTGAGGTTAGGCTAACCTACCTTCGGATTGCCCACCGGCCGGATTCCGGCTCGTACGAAAGCGGACCCACCATGCCCCGTGCCCGAGTCTCCCCTCTGACCCGTCGCGGCCTGCTGGCCGCCGGTGGCGCCGTCGGACTGGCCGCCGCGCTCGCCGCCTGCGGTAACAGCGGAGCCGACGACACGGACGGCACCGGCGGCACGAAGGACGGCTCAGGCACAGGCGCGGGCGCCGGGAAGTCCGGCCCCTGGTCCTTCACCGACGACCGGGGGCAGACCTCGAAGGCCGACGGCACCCCGAAGAACATCGTCGCGTTCACCGGCACGGCCGCCGCGCTGTACGACTACGGAGTCGAGGTCAAGGGCGTCTTCGGCCCGACCAGGGCCAAGGACGGCAAGCCCGATGTCCAGGCCGGCGACCTCGATATCGGCAAGGTCGAGATCCTCGGCAATGTCTGGGGCGAGTTCAATGTCGAGAAGTACGCGGCGCTCGCCCCCGATCTGCTGGTCACCGCGATGTGGATCAAGGACGCCCTCTGGTACGTACCGGACCAATCCAAGGACAAGATCGTCAAGCTGAACCCGAATGTGGTGGCTCTCCGGGCCGCCGAGACGACGATCCCCCAGGCGATCCAGCGCCACGCCGAGCTGGCCGAGTCCCTCGGCGCCGATCTCAAGGACCCCAAGGTCACGGACGCCAAGGCCCGGTTCGAGAAGGCCGCCGAACGGCTGCGCCAGGCCGCCAGGTCCAAGCCGGACATCACCGTGCTGGTCGGCTCGGCCAGCCAGGACCTCTTCTATGTCTCCCTCGCGAAGATGTCCGCCGACACCCTCTACTTCCAGCAGCTGGGCGTGCGCTTCATCGAGCCCGAGGTGAACGCGCAGGGCTTCTTCGAGGAGCTGAGCTGGGAGAACGTCGGCAAGTACCAGGCCGACATCATCATGATGGACAACCGCTCCTCGGCCCTCCAGCCCAACGCCCTGGCCTCCAGGCCCACCTGGGCGCAGCTTCCGGCCGTCAAGGCGGGCCAGGTCGTTCCGCGCACCACCGAGCCCATCTTCTCGTACGACAAGTGCGCCCCGATCCTGGACGATCTGGCGGCGACCATCGAGAACGCGAAGAAGGCCGGCCGGGCCTCATGACCACGGCCGGCCGTCCCCCTGCACTCGCTCCGGGCCCTCGTCAGCCCGCCGGCCAGGGCACCAGCGGCGAGCGGTAGTAGTCGATCCCGAGCGCCGTCATCCGCGGTCCCTGGGCCGCCAGACGGAGCTTGTAGGTGTCCCAGTCGTGCGAGGCCGCCGGGGACCAGCCCAGCTCCGCGACACCGAGCAGCCGCGGGAAAGCCATGTACTCCACCTGGTCACTGGTCGCGATGGTCTCGGTCCACAGCGGGGCCTCGATCCCGAGCACCGCGCTCTCCGGCACGCCCGCGCCGGCGAGATAGGTGCCGGGGTCCCAGTCGTACGAGCGGTCCACCTCGGTGTAGCCGGCCCAGGACTGGCCCAGCGGGGTGGACCGGTCGTACTTCATGTCGAGATACACCCGGTCCGCCGGCGAGAGCACCAGCCGCGTCCCCTTCTTGGCCGCCGCGGCGACCTGCGCGCGCTCGGCGGAACCGGTGGCGTCGTAGCCCCAGTACTGGGCGACGGCCCCCGCGGCCGGAGTGGCGCCCGTGATCTGGTGCCAGCCGGCCACGGTCTTCCCGTACTTCCGCACCGCGGCCTGCGCCCGGTCCATAAAGGCGACATAGTCGGCGTGGCTGGTGGCGTGCGCCTCGTCGCCGCCGATGTGGAGGTAACGGCCCGGGGTGAGCGCGGCCAGTTCGCGCACCACGTCGTCGACGAAGTCGTACGTCACCTCCTTGGGCACGCACAGCGAGCTGAAGCCGACACTGGTGCCCGTGTAGAGCGGGGGCGCGACACCGTCGCAGTTCAGCTCGGCGTACGAGGCGAGCGCCGCGTTGGTGTGGCCCGGCATGTCGATCTCCGGGATCACCTCAAGGTGGCGGGAGGTCGCGTAGGCGACCAGATCGCGGTACTGGGCCTTGGTGTAGTAGCCGCCGGGGCCGCCGCCGACCTGGGTGGAGCCGCCGTACGTCGCGAGCCGCGGCCAGGAGTCGACGGCGATCCGCCAGCCCTGGTCGTCGGAGAGGTGCAGATGCAGCGTGTTGATCTTGTATAGCGCCAACTGGTCGATGTAGAGCTTGACCTGATCGACCGTCAGAAAGTGGCGCGAGACATCGAGCATCGCGCCGCGGTAGGCGTAGCGCGGGGTGTCGGTGATGGTGCCGCCCGCGACGGTCCAGCGGACGCGCTGGGTGCTCCGCTTCTCCACCGGGGCGGGCAGGAGCTGGCGCAGGGTCTGGACGCCGTGGAAGAGCCCGGCGGGTTCGCGGGCGGTGATGGTGACGCCGCGCCGCCCGGACTCCAGCCGGTAGCCCTCCGTACCCAGGCTCCGGTCGCCCGTACCGAGGCGCAGCCGGATGCCGTCGCGGGCGTCCCGGTCGCCCTTCGGCTCGGTGACCGGGAGGGCGTAGCCGGTGGAGGGGCGCAGCAGCCCGGCCAGGTACGAGCCGATGCGCCGGGCCTCGCGGGTGTCCGTGCGCGACGCGCCGTCGGCCAGGATGCGGGTGGCGGAGGTGAGGGTGTACGGGGAGCCGCCCGGCCGTACCCGCTCGGGCGCCGGCACCACCTGGTCCAGCGGACGGGCGGGGGCGGGACCGGCCACAGGACCGGCGGCTCCGATGCCGCCGACACCGGCCGCCACGACGAGCAGCAGCGAGCCGGCCGCCCGGGGCAACGCCCAGCGCCCGCTTCTGCGACCTCTTCGGGGGTTGAGCCGACTTACCGTTTCGCGCTGACTCACGACGGATCTCACGAGGTTGTCCCTTCGACGGGGTACTCACCTGCGGTGCCGGGAAGTGAACTCCTCACCATGGGACCCGTACGCCCCACCCACGGTCAAGGTGTAGACCAATTTCCGCCGCCCTGATGGAAGAATCCCCGGCATGGCGGAAATAACCCAGAAGGACGGCACCTGGACCTTCGACGGTGACACGGTCCGTATCGTGCCCGGCAACGACAAGGGCGTCGGTCCGCTGCGCAGGGCGCTCGGTGAAATCGCCGTACCGCTCCAGGCGTTGGCCGGAATCTCCTTCGAGGCGGGGCGCAAGTCCGGGCGGCTGCGGCTGCGCCTGCGGGACGGCGCCGACCCGCTGCTCCTGGTGGCCGGGGGCAGGCTGGACGAGGGCTCCGACCCGTACCGGCTGACCGTCGAGAACGACCGCGCGGGGGTCGCCGAATACCTCGTCGACGAGGTGCGCAACGCGCTGCTGCTGGACGGCGTGGAGCCGGGGCCTGTCGGCCGTTATCTGCTGCCGGGACCCGCCCTGCCGATCACCGTGAGCGCGGGCGACGGGACCGTGACCTTCGACGGGGAGCGGATCAGGCTGGAGTGGAACTGGAAGACCGAGGAGTCCAAGTCCTCGGGCGGCGCCCGGACCATCGCGCTCGCCGATGTGGAGGCGGTGGAGTGGCTGCCGAGCGCGGGTCTGGAGAACGGTTATCTGCGCTTCCGGGCGGCCGGGGCGACGGTGGCGGTGTCGGTGCCGCCGAAGTACGACCCGCACGCGGTGGAGCTGTGGGGGTTCAAGAAGGACCCGCTGATGGCGCTGGCGGGGGCGGCGGTGGCGGCCCGGCTGCCGCATCCGTACGCGCAGACCGACCCGGCCGTGGAGCAGGCCCCGGCGCCCGAGGACGCCAGGCCGGCCGGGAGCGACGACCCGGACGCGCTGCTGCGCAGGCTGCGGGAGCTGGGCGGGCTGTACGAGGAGGGGATACTCACGGACGAGGAGTTCGCCGCCGCCAAGCAGGCCATCATCAGACGCCTCTGACCACGGCCCCTCCGTACGTACGGGAGACCCGCAGGCACAACCGCCAAAAGCGCCGCCCTCTCGCCCGTACCCCGCCGCACCCCCCTCCTGACCCCCAAATGGGCCGACCCCTGCCCGATTCCGGGCAGAAATCTTGCAAACCTCAGCCGCCGCCCCGCAGTATCGACGGGTGCTGGAACGCCGCTCGTCGTACGACGACCTCATCGACCATCTCGTCCGCAGCACCGCGCTCCAGCGCGGCGAGGCCGCCCGGGTGGTGCTCGACGTGCTGGCGTACTTCGACGAGACGACCGAGGAGTTCGTCCGCCGCCGCCACCGGGAGATGCAGTCAGGCGGCGGTACGAACGCGGAGATCTTCGAGCGGATCGCGGCCGAGCTGCCGCACCGCGCGGTGGCGCCCCCGGAGCTGTCGCTCCGGCAGCTGCGCCGCATCGTCTACGGCTGACACGGCCGGTACGGCCGGCACGGCTGCCACCAGCAGTCACCGCGCCGTAGCCGTCCGGGGCGAACCAATCGGGCTGAACCGATCAGGAGGAGCAGGAACTGTATGTGCGGAATCGTCGGATACATCGGAAAGCGTGATGTGGCCCCCCTGCTGCTGGAGGGCCTCCAGCGGCTGGAGTACCGCGGGTACGACTCGGCCGGGGTCGTCATCACCGGCAAGCCGGCCGCGGGCAAGGCCGCCACGCTGAAGATGGTCAAGGCCAAGGGCCGGGTCCGCGATCTGGAGGCCCGCGTGCCCAAACGCTTCGCGGGCACCACCGGAATCGCGCACACCCGCTGGGCCACCCACGGCTCGCCGAGCGACGAGAACGCGCATCCGCACATGGACCCCGGCGGCAAGGTCGCGCTCGTCCACAACGGCATCATCGACAACGCCGCCGAGCTGCGGGTGAAGCTGGAGGCGGACGGGGTGGTGTTCCTGTCCGAGACCGACACCGAGGTGATGACCCACCTCATCGCCCGCTCCCAGGCGCCGACCCTGGAGGAGAAGGTCCGCCAGGCGCTCCAGATCATCGAGGGCACCTACGGCATCGCCGTCCTGCACGCCGACTTCCCGGACCGTATCGTCGTCGCCCGCAACGGCTCCCCGGTCGTCCTGGGCATCGGCGAGAAGGAGATGTTCGTCGCCTCCGACGTGGCCGCGCTCGTCTCCCACACCCGCCAGGTCGTGACGCTCGACGACGGCGAGATGGCGACCCTGAAGGCCGACGACTTCCGTACGTACACGACCGAGGGGTCCCGTACCTCGGCGACGCCGACCACCGTGGAGTGGGAGGCCGAGTCGTACGACATGGGCGGCCACGACACGTACATGCACAAGGAGATCTCGGAGCAGCCGGACGCGGTGGACCGGGTGCTGCGCGGCCGGATCGACGACCGGTTCGCGACGGTGCATCTCGGCGGCCTCAATCTGGACGCCCGCGAGGCGCGCGGGGTGCGCCGGATCAAGATCCTGGGCTGCGGCACCTCGTACCACGCGGGGCTGATCGGCGCGCAGCTCATCGAGGAGCTGGCACGTATCCCGGCGGACGCCGAGCCCGCCTCCGAGTTCCGCTACCGCAATCCGGTCGTGGACCCCGACACCCTGTATGTCGCGGTGTCGCAGTCCGGTGAGACGTACGACGTGCTCGCCGCGGTCCAGGAGCTGAAGCGCAAGGGCGCGCGGGTGCTGGGGGTGGTCAATGTCGTGGGTTCGGCGATCGCCCGGGAGACCGACGGCGGGGTGTACGTGCACGCGGGCCCCGAGGTCTGTGTGGTCTCCACCAAGTGCTTCACCAACACCGTGGTCGCCTTCGCGCTGCTGGCGCTGCACCTCGGCCGTATCCGCGATCTGTCGGTCGCCGACGGCAAGCGGATCATCGAGGGGCTGCGCGCGCTGCCTGCGCAGATCGCGGAGATCCTGGCGACGGAGGACTCCATCGCGAAGCTGGCGGGCGAGTACGCGCGGTCCGCGTCGATGATGTTCATCGGCCGGGTACGGGGGTATCCGGTGGCGCTGGAGGCCTCGCTGAAGCTCAAGGAGATCTCGTACATCCACGCCGAGGCCTATCCGGCCTCGGAGCTGAAGCACGGCCCGCTCGCGCTGATCGAACCGGCGCTGCCGACGGTCGCGATCGTCCCGGACGACGATCTGCTGGAGAAGAACCGGGCGGCGCTGGAGGAGATCAAGGCGCGCAGCGGACCGATCCTGGCGGTGGGCCACCAGCCGCAGGAGAAGGCCGACCACACGATCGTGGTGCCGAAGAACGAGCCGGAGCTGGACGCGATCCTGCTGGGCATCCCGCTCCAGCTCCTGGCGTACCACACGGCCCTGACCCTGGGCCGGGACATCGACAAGCCGCGCAACCTGGCGAAGTCGGTGACGGTGGAGTAGCGGACGCGGCCCGGCTATTCGGCTATCCGGGCCGTCGGAGCGCCCCCCGCGCATGCCGCCCGGCGCGCAGGGGGCGCTCTGGGAGGGGGCCGGTGCTGCCCGGACACCGGCCCGTGGCTGCCTCAGCCGGTGGCCGTCACTCCACGGCCGGCAGCACGGCCGCGCGGCAGTGCGGTCGGCCACTTGGCGAGCGAGGCCGTCGCTCCGTACCAGGCGGCCAGGCCCGCCACCGCGGCCACCCAGCCGCCGATCTTCGCCAGGCCCGTGCTGTCGGCGAACTGTCCGAGGGCGAGCAGCAGGAGGGCGACGGTGAGCAGTCCGTACGTGCCCTGGAGGAGCGGCCCCGCGCCCGCCGCGCCGAGGGTCAGACTGAGCGCGAGCAGTGCCCAGAGGATGAGGAAGAGGCCGGCCGCGTCGGCGGAGATCTGGTCCCCGACGCCCGTACCCCAGGTGAACCAGAAGGCTCCGAGGCCCGCGAAGGCCGTACCGGTGAACGAGTCGCCCGCCCGGAACGCGAACAGTCCGGCGACGAAGAGCGCGACCCCGCCGACGTACAGCGCGAGAGAGACGGCGTCCGCCGCCGTCACTCCGTCGATGACGCCGGTGTGGCCTATGCCGAAGGCGAGCAGGGTGAGTCCGAGTGCAAGATGGCCGAGAACCGAAGTCGAAGTGGTGCTTCCCGCAGAGACGTCGTTGTCCACGGCGGGCTCCCTTCATGATGTGCGGGTGGCTGTGTCCCAGCGACCGCTATGTACCCTTCACAAGCGCACGATGCACCTCTACGCGTGAGTAAATTCACGTTGGGCGCAAGGGAGTTGACAGATTCTCAGGCGATGTGAAGCGCGTGCGGAGCCGCTGCGGAATCGCGCGTTGCGGAATGGAGCCGCCCACCGGGACACATGGCTGCCCACCGGCGAACGCGTCAGGCGAACGCGTCAGGGGATCAGGGGATGACGACAACCGGGCGCTGCGCGCGGCGTGCGAGACGGCCCGCGACCGAGCCGAAGATCCGCCCGACGATGCCGTGCGTGGAGCCGACGACGATCGCGTCCGCGGAGTACTCCTCGCCGACCTCTTCCAGCTCGTGGCAGATGTCTCCGCCGCGCTCGACCAGGATCCACGGGACCTCGGCGAGATAGTCCGCGCAGGCCAGTTCGAGGCCGAGCACCTCGGTGCGGTGGTCCGGTACGTCCACGAAGACCGGGGGTTCGCAGCCCGCCCAGACCGTGGTCGGGAGCCGGTTGGCGACATGGACGATGATCAGGCCTGAGTTCAGCCGCTTCGCCATGCCGATGGCGTAGGCGAGCGCCCGCTCGCTGGAGGTCGAGCCGTCGAAACCGACCACCACTCCGTGCCGGAAGGCGGGATCGCAGGACGCACGCGTCTGTTCCGCCGCTTGCAGGTCCGACAACGGGTCGGCTACCTGCTTGCGGTCAGCGGGTTCGGGGATTTCGTGACCAGCCATGATGTCTCGGCGAAAGAGGTCCTCTTGGGAAGGGACAACAATGGTCGTGGCGGGTGTCGTGGCGGGCGGTGCCGTGTCCGGGAATCATCTTCCCAACCCGTACCCACAAGGGTACGGCGACACTCCTCTCATGCCCAGAGCCCGCCGCCCCACACGCGGCGTTCCAGGGAGCATGCACGAGGGCGCGGCGGATCGCAATGCCGGATGGTCCCTACAGTTGTCCGAGGAGTGACCGGAGGGCTCCGCTCCTCGTTGGCCATCGGTCATATCGTCATCCCGAGGGAGCCGCCGTGCCCGCATCACCGATCGCTCAGGCGACTCGGGCCACTCAGGACGCTCCGCCGAGCCGCCCCCGGAGGCGGCTCCGGAGTCGGCGCCCGGGAGGGCCCAGGAGGCGCCCTGGGGGCCACACGGAGGCGATTGGGGGGTACGGGCCGGGACCACGGGCGGCCGCGGCCTCCGCCCCGTCAGCGAGAGACCCCGCCCCGAAGCCGCGACGGAAGCCGCGGCCGGCTCGGCGGAAAGGCCTGCGGAAGGGCCGGGCGCGGGGGCTACGATCAAGGCCAGGATGTACGGAACGTACGGAACGTCCGGAAGCCGACGGTCATCGGGGGCCCCGAGGGCGCATCTCGGCGCACGCGCGCGTGAAGGTAGTGCGCCGGGAGATTGAAAGCTTCGCACAGACACACCCATCACTTTTCAGCCAACTTCACACTGGGGCAGAACCCTTGGCGAAATGGCCTGCCAACCCCCTTGCCACCAGGGAAGAAAGGACCGACCCGACCGTCCGCACCCTACGGGGACGGGCCATGCACGCGAGGCCCACTTCCACTCTCGGCTCCCGAGTGGAACGCTTCGTGATCGAATGCTTCGCGCCAAGTTGCCTTGTCGACATAACGCCGGATGGAGAACTTGTCACGCCGGCACCACGGGACACAGTAGATTCGATCATGAGTATCGAAGGCTGGGGACCCGTGCAAAACCGAGGGGAATCGTGCAGGAGCGAGAGGCCCGACAAGAACGGGGAGACGCGAACACCGAGGGGGGCTTAGCGCCATGAGCCAGGACTCCACTGCCGCACCGGAGTCAGCAAGGAAGCTTTCCGGGCGTCGTCGCCGGGAAGTCGTCGCCGTGCTGCTCTTCAGTGGTGGCCCCATCTTCGAGAGCTCGATCCCGCTCTCGGTGTTCGGAATCGACCGCCAGGACGCCGGGGTTCCCCGCTACCGCCTGCTCGTCTGTGCCGGGGAGGACGGACCGCTGCGCACCACCGGCGGGCTCGAACTCACCGCGCCGTACGGCCTGGAGGCGATCAGCAGGGCGGGCACCGTGGTGGTGCCGGCATGGCGGTCGATCACTTCGCCGCCACCGGTGGAAGCGCTCGACGCGCTGCGCCGGGCGCATGAGGAGGGCGCGAGAATCGTCGGTCTGTGCACCGGCGCGTTCGTGCTCGCCGCGGCCGGACTGCTGGACGGCCGCCCGGCCACCACGCACTGGATGTACGCGCCGACGCTCGCGAAGCGCTATCCGTCCGTGCATGTGGATCCGCGGGAACTGTTCGTCGACGACGGCGATGTGCTGACGTCGGCGGGCACGGCGGCCGGAATCGATCTGTGTCTGCATATAGTCCGGACGGACCACGGCGCCGAGGCCGCGGGCGCGCTGGCCCGCAGACTGGTCGTACCGCCACGGCGCAGCGGCGGTCAGGAACGCTATCTGGACAGGTCTTTACCAGAGGAGATCGGCTCCGACCCGCTCGCCGAGGTCGTGGCCTGGGCCCTGGAGCACCTCCACGAGCAGTTCGACGTGGAGACGCTCGCGGCCCGCGCGTACATGAGCCGCCGTACCTTCGACCGGCGGTTCAGGTCGCTCACCGGGAGCGCGCCGCTGCAGTGGCTGATCACCCAGCGGGTGCTCCAGGCACAGCGGCTGCTGGAGACCTCCGACTACTCGGTCGACGAGGTCGCCGGCCGCTGCGGCTTCCGCTCCCCGGTGGCGCTGCGCGGGCACTTCCGGCGCCAGCTCGGCTCCTCCCCCGCGGCTTACCGGTCCGCCTACCGGGCCAGGCGCCCGCAGGGCGAGCCGATGCCGCCGGGGGTCATGGAACCGGGCGTACCGGCGCAGGCCTCCCCGCACACCAGGCGGGCGGCCGCGGCGGCGGGAGCGCCGGGCCAGCCGACGGCGTCCTCGGCGCTGCCGGAGCACGGCAAGCCCGGGTCGGACATGTACGCGGCAGGTCCGGGCCGTCCGAGTCTGCCCGGGCAGCGGAGCGCCCCGTAGGGTAAGGCGTATGAACGACCGCATGGTGTGGATCGACTGCGAGATGACCGGGCTCTCGCTGGCGGACGACGCGCTCATCGAGGTGGCCGCCCTGGTCACCGACTCGGAGCTCAACGTGCTCGGTGACGGGGTGGACATCGTGATCCGCCCGCCGGACGCGGCGCTGGAGACCATGCCCGAGGTGGTGCGGCAGATGCACACCGCCTCGGGCCTCCTCGACGAGCTGGCGGGCGGTACGACGCTGGCCGCCGCCGAGGAGCAGGTCCTGGCGTACGTACGCGAGCATGTCAAGGAGCCCGGCAAGGCGCCGCTGTGCGGGAACACGGTCGGCACCGACCGCGGCTTCCTGCTGCGCGACATGCCGACACTGGAGGGCTACCTCCACTACCGGATCGTGGATGTCTCGTCGGTCAAGGAGCTGGCCCGGCGCTGGTATCCGCGGGCGTACTTCAACAGCCCGGAGAAGAGCGGCAACCACCGCGCGCTGGCCGATATCCGCGAGTCCATCGCGGAGCTGCGCTACTACCGCGAGGCGGTCTTCGTACCGGCTCCGGGCCCGGACTCCGACACGGCGAAGCAGATCGCGGCGAAGTACGTGCTTCCCGCCCCCTGACCCGCCCCTTATGCAGGCGCGAGCACCCGCTCGGACCCTGTACACTTTTTCTCGGCCGGTCGGGAACGACCGGTCGTGGTGGGTATAGCTCAGCTGGTAGAGCACCTGGTTGTGGTCCAGGATGTCGCGGGTTCGAGTCCCGTTACTCACCCTCTGTGATCAAGGGCTGACCTGGATTTTCCAGGTCGGCCCTTCGTCGTTTCCGGGCCTGTTTCCAGGGCCGTCCGCAAGGCCGCTTCCAGGGCCTCCCTCAAAGCCTCTCGCCGGCCCCCGCTCCCGGGGGTGTCGCGCGCCCGGGGGAAGGGCAGGGGTGTACAGGAGTTGTACGCGCGCGGGGGCCGGCGTCAGGACGAGGACCGGATGACCAACTGGGTGGGAAGCACGATCTGGTGCGGGGGTGACGGGTGGGGTGTCGCGCGGCTGGCTATTTCCGTGAGGACCAGCCGGGCCATCGCGCGGCCCATTTCCTCGATCGGCTGACGGACGCTGGTCAGGGGCGGATCCATATGGCGCGCGATGGCCGAGTCGTCGAAGCCGATCAGGGCCACATCGTCCGGGATACGGCGGCCGGCCGCGCGGAGGACCTGGCGGGCGCCCGCGGCCATGACGTCGGAGGCGGCGAAGACCGCGTCCACGTCGGGGCGGCGGGCGAGGAGTTCGGTCATGGCGCGGCGGCCCCCGGCCTCGGTGAAGTCGGCCACGGCCGTGAGCCCCTCGTCGGGCGGCTGCCCGGCGTCCCTGAGGGCCTGGCGGTAGCCGTCGAGGCGGCAGGCCGCGCCGTACACGTCCAGGCGGCCGGTGATGGTGGCGACGGTCCTGCGGCCCCGCGCGAGCAGATGGGCCACGGCCGTACGGGCGCCCTCGGTGTTGTCGGAGTCGACCGAGGGCAGCGGCTCGGCCGCCGAGCGCCGGCCGCTGATGACCGTCGGGATGCCGAGCTGGGTGAGCAGCTCGGGCAGCGGGTCGTCCGCGTGGACCGACACCAGCAGCGCCCCGTCGGCGCGGTGCGCGGCCAGGTACTGGGCGAGGCGGCGGCGCTCGCGGGCGCCGCCCGCGAAGGTCAGCAGCAGTTGCATCCCGGTGTCCGCGAGGGCCTCGCCGACCCCGCTGACGATGTCGGAGAAGTACGGCTCGGCGAAGAACCGCGCCTCCGGCTCGGGCACCACCAGGGCGATCGCGTCGGCGCGGTTGGCGGCGAGTGCGCGGGCCGCGCGGTTCGGTACGTACCCCAGCTCGGCGACCGCCGCCTCGACCGCGGCCCTGGTCTGCGCGCTCACCCTGGGGGAGCCGTTGATCACCCGGGAGACCGTGCCGCGGCCGACCCCGGCCCGCGCGGCCACCTCTTCGAGCGTGGGCAGCTTGCCGCCGCGGGCCCGCGCTCCGGGAGCGTGTCCGGCTCCATGAACCCCGCGGGCCGTACTCCCGGCCCCGCCGGCCCCACGAGCCGTACCGGCTCCACCGAACCCGCCGGCGCCACCGATCCCGCCCGTCTCACGGCCGCCCCGGGCTTCCCGGTCCACCATCCCCACCTCCCCCGCCGAATCCGGCCGCCGCCCCAAGGCGTAATCCAACAAACCCATAAACGAGCCACCTCGCGCCGCCCGGTCCCTTGACACCCCTACGGGGACCCGCGACGCTTCAACACATCACACATGGGAGCGCTCCCACCGTACCTGACCCATTCATGCCCCGCACGTATCCCGACCGCACCGGACCCCCTCTCAACCGCCGAGCCGCACTCAGCAGTTGGCCGGAGCCGGACACGTCGGTGCATTAGGAGGACGTAATGCGCACACGTACCCGCTCGTCCCGCCGGGTGGTGGTCCTCGCGGCCGTCGCCGCGCTCGGCGCCGGCATTCTGTCCGGCTGTGCCCAGGACAGCGACGAACCCTCCGGCAGCGCGCCGGGCGGCGGCGATGGCGGCAAGGGCAAGACCACCATCACGGTGGGGGTCTTCGGGGCCTTCGGTCTCCAGGAGGCCGGGCTCTACGACGAATACATGAAGCTCAACAAGGACGTGGTCATCAAGCAGACCTCGATCGAGCGCAACGAGAACTACTACCCGCAGCTCCTCACCCACCTGGGCAGCGGCAGCGGACTCGCCGACATCCAGGCCATCGAGGTCAACAACATCGCCGAGATCACGGCCACCCAGGGCGACAAGCTGGTGGACCTCGGCAAGACCGCGGGCGTGCAGAAGGACAGCTTCCTGCCCTGGAAGTGGTCGCAGGCCACCACCACGGCCGGCAAGACCATCGCGCTCGGCACCGACATCGGCCCGCAGGGCATCTGTTACCGCAAGGACCTGTTCGCGGCCGCCGGGCTGCCCACCGACCGCGAGGCGGTCGGCAAGCTGTGGGCGGGCGACTGGCAGAAGTTCCTTGAGACCGGGAAGCAGTTCAAGGCCAAGGCCCCCAAGGGCAAGGCCTTCGTGGACTCGGCGAGCGGTGTGATGGCCGCCATCACCGGCAGCAACGCCAACCGGTTCTACGACAAGGACGGCAAGGTCATCTACAAGACCAACCCGGCCGTGCGCGAGGCCTGGGACACCGCCGCGGAGTTCGCGAGCGCCGGACTGACCGCCAAGCTCCAGCAGTTCACCCCCGGCTGGGACCAGGGCTTCGCCAACGGCACCTTCGCCACCGTCTCCTGCCCGGCCTGGATGCTCGGCTATATCCAGGACAAGGGCGGTGAGGCCGGCAAGGGCAAGTGGGACGTGGCCGCCGCGCCCAAGCCCAGCAACTGGGGCGGTTCCTTCCTGACGGTGCCCGAGGCGAGCAAGAACAAGGAAGCGGCGGCGAAACTCGTCGCCTGGCTGACCGCACCCGAACAGCAGGCCACGCTCTTCGCCAAGCGTGGCAGCTTCCCGAGTTCACAGGCCGCGTACTCGCTGCCGGCCGTCTCCGACGCCAAGCACCCGTACTTCGACAACGCCCCCATCGGCCAGATCTTCTCGACGGCCGCCAAGGGCGTACCGGTCCAGATCGTCGGTCCGAAGGACCTGATCATCGCGCAGAACCTGGCCGACATCGGCATGCTCCAGGTCGACCAGAAGGGCACGTCCTCCAAGGACGGCTGGAACGCCGCCGTGAAGGCGATCGACAACGCGCTGGACCAGTGACGATGTCCAGTGACGCACGTGCCGCCGCGCCCTCCGAGGAGGAGGGCGCGGCCCCGGCGCAGGACGACGGCAGCGGTGGCGGCAGTGGTGGCGGTGGTACGACCGTACGGAGCGCCGCTCCCAAGTCCGGCCCGCGCGGGGACCAGGGCCACGACGACCCGGCTCATGAGGCGCGCCAGGAACGGCGCCGGGAACGGCGCAGCCGCTGGTACCGCCGCGATGTGCGATGGAGTCCGTACGCCTTCATCGCCCCCTTCTTCGTCTTCTTCCTGGCCTTCGGCCTCTTCCCGCTGCTCTACACCGGCTGGGCCTCGCTGCACCGGGTGGAGCTGACCGCGCCCACCGACATGGAGTGGGTGGGCCTGCGGAACTTCTCGCGGCTGCTCAGTGACGAGTTCTTCTGGAACGCCCTCCAGAACACCGTCACCATCGGGCTGCTCTCCACCGTCCCGCAGCTTCTGATCGCGCTGGGCATCGCGCATCTGCTCAACTACCGGCTGCGCGGCTCGATGTTCTTCCGGGTCGCGGTCCTCACCCCGTACGCCACCTCGGTGGCCGCCGCGACCCTGGTCTTCGTCCTGCTCTTCGGACGCGACTACGGGATGATCAACTGGCTGCTGGGGATCGCCGGGATCGATCCGGTCGACTGGCAGAACGGCACCTGGACCTCGCAGCTCGCGGTCTCCACCATCGTCATCTGGCGCTGGACGGGCTACAACGCCCTGATCTATCTGGCGGCGATGCAGGCCATCCCCAACGATCTGTACGAGTCGGCCGCCCTGGACGGGGCCTCGCGCTGGCAGCAGTTCATCCATGTGACCGTGCCCTCGCTCCGGCCGACGATCCTGTTCACCTGCGTGGTCTCGACGATCGGCGCGACACAGCTCTTCGGTGAGCCGCTGCTGTTCAACGGCGGCGCGGGCGCGACGGGCGGGGCCAGCCACCAGTTCCAGACGCTCGGGCTCTATCTGTACGAACAGGGCTGGGTGAATCTGCATCTCGGCCGGGCCTCGGCGATCGCCTGGACGATGTTCCTGATCCTGCTGATCATCGGCGCGGTGAACTGGGTCATCGGCCGCCGTCTCCGCAAGAGCGCGTAGGGGGACCCATGTCGACGACTTCGCAGACATTCACCGATACGGCCCCCGGCCCCACAGGGACGGACGGCGGGCGCGGCGCCCGGCCGAAAAAGCGCGGCGCGGGCCGGCAGCTCCATGGCGGGCCGATCACCTACGCCGTACTGATCATCTTCACCGTCGGCTCGCTCTTCCCGCTGGTCTGGACGGCGATCGCGGCCTCGCGCAACAACACCCGGCTCGCCCAGACGCCGCCGCCGTTCTGGTTCGGCGGGAACCTCTTCAAGAATCTGGAGATCGCCTGGACCGACGCCAATATGGGGACGGCCCTGCTCAATACGACGGTGGTCGCCGGGGCCATCGCCACGGGTACGGTGCTCTTCTCCACGCTCGCCGGGTTCGCCTTCGCCAAGCTGCGCTTCCGGTTCCAGAACGTGCTGCTGCTGATGGTGATCGGCACGATGATGGTGCCGCCGCAGCTCAGTGTCGTACCGCTGTACATGCTGATCGCCGAGCTGTCGTGGACCGATCAGCTCCAGTCCGTCATCCTGCCGACCCTGGTGAGCGCCTTCGGGGTGTTCTTCATGCGGCAGTACCTGATCGGCGCGTTGCCCACGGAGCTGATCGAGGCGGCGCGGGTGGACGGCGCGAGCAGCTGGCGGGTGGTGTGGCACGTGGTCTTCCCGGCGGCGCGGCCGGCGATGGCGGTGCTGGGGATGCTGACCTTCGTGATGGCCTGGAACGATTTCTTCTGGCCGATCATCGCGCTGACCCAGAACGGCAGTCCGACGGTGCAGGTGGCGCTGACCGGGCTCGGCCGCGGCTATATCCCCGACCAGTCGGTGATCATGGCCGGGGCGCTGCTCGGTACGCTGCCGCTGCTGATCGCGTTCGTGCTGTTCGGCAGGCACATCGTCGGCGGGATCATGCAGGGCGCGGTCAAGGGCTGACGCGGTCAGGGGCCGAGCGGGACCGCGCCGGGAGGGCGGCGCGGTCCGGGCCTGCTCCGGGCGGGGCACAGGCGGGGCCGGTTCGGCCGGAGCCGTCCGGCCGGTCCTGGCGGAACCCGGTCTGCCGCCGCCGGCGCCTCCGTACCTCATCCCTCACATCTACGGTCAACGGGAGCTGCATATGTCAGACACCTTTCCGCCCGGCTTCCTGTGGGGCACCGCCACCGCCGCGTACCAGATCGAGGGCGCGGCCCGGGAGAACGGGCGTACTCCCTCCATCTGGGACACCTTCAGCCACACCCCCGGCAAGGTCGAGAAGGGCCACACCGGGGATGTCGCCGTCGACCACTTCCACCGCAGGGCCGAGGACGTCCGGCTGATGGCGGACCTGGGGGTGAACGCGTACCGCTTCTCGGTCTCCTGGCCGCGTGTCCAGCCCACCGGGCGCGGCCCCGCCATCCAGCGCGGTCTCGACTTCTACCGGGAGCTGGTCGACGATCTGCTCGCGCACGGCATCGAGCCCGTCCTCACCCTCTACCACTGGGACCTGCCGCAGGACCTGGAGGCCGCGGGCGGCTGGCCCCGGCGCGAGACGGCGTACCGCTTCGCGGAGTACGCGCGGTGCGTGGGCGAGGCGCTGGGCGACCGGGTGGAGCGCTGGATCACCCTCAACGAGCCCTGGTGCACGGCCTTTCTGGGGTACGCGTCCGGAGAGCACGCCCCGGGCCGTACGAGCCCGTCGCTCGCGCTGCGCGCCGCGCACCATCTCAACCTCGGGCACGGGCTGGCCGCGCAGGCGCTGCGCTCGGTGATTCCCGCGCGCGGCCGGATCTCGGTGAGCCTCAACCCGTCGGCGGTACGGGCCCGTACGCAGTCGCCCGCGGACCTGGACGCGCGCCGCCGTATCGACGCGCTCGCGAACCGGATCTTCACGGGGCCGATGCTGCGCGGCGCGTACCCGGAGGATCTCTTCGCGGACACGGCGCGGATCACGGACTGGGCGTTCGTCCAGGACGGGGACGCGGCGACGGCCCGGCAGCCACTGGACTCGCTGGGCATCAACTACTACGCGCCCACGGTCGTCTCGGCCGCCGAGGACGGGCCCGCCGCCCGCCGCGCCGGGCACGGCGGGAGCGAGCACTCCCCCTGGCCGGGCGCCGATTCGGTGGCGTTCCACCAGCCGCCCGGCGAACTCACCGAGATGGGCTGGTCGGTGGATCCGAGCGGGCTGTACGACCTGCTCCTCCGCTACACGCGCGAGGCGCCCGGGCTGCCGCTGATGATCACCGAGAACGGCGCGGCGTACGCGGACCAGCCGGACGCCGACGGTACGGTCCACGACCCGGACCGGATCCGCTATCTGCACGGCCATCTCGCGGCGGTCCGGCGCGCGATCGACGACGGCGCGGATGTGCGGGGCTACTTCCTCTGGTCGCTGCTGGACAACTTCGAGTGGTCGTACGGCTACGGCAAGCGCTTCGGCGCGGTGCACGTGGACTACGAGACACAGCGCCGCACCCCGAAGTCCAGCGCCCTGTGGTACGCGCGCCTGGCCGGCACGGGCATACTCCCGGAAGTCCCGGTCGGCTGATCCGGACCCGCGTCCGGGGCCGGCCGTACGGCGTGCCCCGGCCGGGTGGGGGGATCCGGCCGGGGCGCGGGGGAGGCCGGTGGGGGGCGGCCGTATTGGTGCGCTGGATCGATTGAAAATCAGGCCTGTCCGGCTGCCGGTTCGTCCTCAATCGCCGGACGGGCTGGCTTTGCACGACCCTAGCCGCCACGGCACGGACAAATGGGCCGTACGGGACAGGGGGCGTGGTTCTTAGGGCGCGCTTAAGGTGCGCATCGGAGCCGATTAAAGGTCCGGCCCGGCGGTCGAACCGCTCCCTCAGACCTCCGCCGCCCTGCGGCGTCGGCGGCGCAGACGGTGGCCCCGGGGTTCGTCGGGGGAGCGCCAGCCGTCCAGGCCTATCCAGATACGGACCTCGGTGCCGCCGAGGACCGAGCGGCCGATCCGTACGTCCCCGCCCGTCGACTCGGCGACCCTGCGCACGATGTCCAGACCGAGGCCGGTCGAGCCGTCCCGGCCGCCGCTGTTGCCGCGGGCGAGCGCGGCGCGCGGGTCGGCGATGCCCGGGCCCGCGTCCGAGACCAGCACGATCACCGCGTCCTCGCCGTTGTGCACATCGACCGCGAAGGCCGTGCCCTCGGGCGTATGGCGGAAGACATTCCCGAGCAACGCGTCGAGCGCGGCGGCCAGTTCGGCCCGTACCACCGGGATGCGCACCGGGCCGCCGATGCCCGCGACCCGTGCCGTACGGCCCTCGTCCTCGGCCAGGGCGGACCAGAAGTCCATCCGTTCCCGTACGACTTCGGAGACGTCACAGCCTCCGGCCGGGCCCGCCGCCACCGTCTGCGGCTTGGCCTCCCGGGCCGTACGGATGATCGTGTCGACCTCGCGCTCCAGCTGGGCGACCGCAGAGCGGGTCTGGTCGGCGGCCGGACCCTCGCCCAGCGACGCGGCGTTGAGGCGCAGCACGGTGAGCGGGGTGCGCAGCCGGTGGGAGAGGTCGGCGGCGAGTTCGCGTTCGTTGGCGAGGAGCTGGACGACCTGGTCGGCCATCGAGTTGAACGCGACGGCCGCGGACCGCAGTTCGGTCGGCCCCTCCTCCGGGACCCGCGCGCCGAGCTTGCCCTCGCCCAGCGCGTGCGCCGCGTACGCGAGGCGCTGCGCGGGCTCGACCATCCGCAGCCCGAGCCGGTCGGCGACGGCGACGGAACCGACGACCAGCGCGAGACCGACGCCCGCGAGCACCAGCCAGGCGGTGTCGACGCCGTTGGAGACCTCGTCGTCGGGGACGAAGATCTCGACGATCGCGATCCGTGCCTGGCTGAGCGCGGTCGGCTGGAGCAGCGCGAAACCGCCGGGGACTTCGGCGATGGAGGCGCGGCCGATGCGCTGGACGGTGCGCAGGTCCTTCTCGGCCGCCCGGCGCGTACCGATCTCCAGCGGCAGGCCTTCCGTACCGGTACCGGTGCTCGTATCCGTACCGGTGCCCGTACCGGTGCTCGCGCCTGTGCCCGTACCCGTGCCGCCCGGCTCGTCGACCGCCGGGACATGCACCGCCATCCGTCCGTACGCCCCCGCCTGGGTGGAGGCGACGGCCCGTTCCAGCTCCGCGCGGTCGGTGGTGATGGAGAGGGTGGGGCCGATGGCGGCGGCCTGCCGCTCGGCGTTGGTGAAGGCGCGGTCCCTGGCCATCTCCTTGATGACCAGGCCCAGGGGTACGGCGAACGCCACGACGACCATCACGGTGACCGCCACGGCCACCTTGACCAGGGCCCATCTCATGCCGGCGGCCCCTGGCGGGGCGACGCCCCGGGCGCGGGCGGCTCCAGCTTCACACCGACGCCCCGCAGCGTGTGCAGATAGCGCGGCCTGGCCGCCGTCTCCCCCAGCTTGCGCCGCAGCCACGACAGATGCACATCGATGGTCTGGTCGTCGCCGTACGACTGCTGCCACACCTCGGCGAGCAGTTCCTTGCGCGGTACGACCACCCCCGGGCGCCCGGCGAGAAAGGTCAGCAGATCGAACTCCCGCCGGGTCAGGTCGAGTTGACAGCCGTCCAGCTCGGCCTGGCGGCGCAGCGGGTCGATGGAGAGCCCGCCGACCCGGATCACCCTGGAGGGCGTGGCCTCTTCGGCGCCGGCGCGCGAGCGGCGCAGCACGGCTGCCATCCTGGCCGAGAGATGCTCCACCGAGAACGGTTTGGTGAGGTAGTCGTCGGCGCCGTCGTTGAGCAACCGTACGATCTCCGCCTCGTCGTCCCGCGCGGTGGCGATGATCACCGGTACATCGGTGATCCCGCGCAGCATCTTCAGCGCCTCGGATCCGTCGAGATCGGGCAGTCCAAGATCGAGAATGACCACGTCGAAGCGGAAATGGGCCACTTCGCGCAGCGCCTCCAGGGCCGTACCGACACTCCGTACGGTGTGGGAGGCCTCGGTCAAGTGCCTGATGAGGGCGGAGCGCACGAACTGGTCGTCCTCGACCACGAGCACACTGGGCATGGGCCGCACCGTACGCCATCCGGGCGATGCGGGGAGGCCGGTCGGGGCCAACGGGGCGGGTGTGGCGCGGGTGTTGCGGGTGCGGCACCATGGCCGGGATGCGCAGAGGACTCGTACACGCGATGGCCTGGTCGCTCGCCACCGGGGCGGCGGTCACGCTCTCGTGGTGGGGCGTCCGTACGGTCATGACCGGTACGGCATACGACCCGCCGCGGGCGCTCGCGCTCCCCACGGACAGTTCGGCCAACTCGACGGCGCGGCCGCCCAGTCCGCTCGTCTCGTCGACACAACGGCCTCCGAGCCCGTCCGCGACCCCCAGCCCCCCGGCGAAGCCGCGCACACCGAAGGCGGCGACCCCCACCCCGGCCGAGACCGCGACCGACGGCCACCCGCCCGCGCAGTACCCCTCCCCGGGCGCCACCGAGCCGAGCGCGGCCGGCTCGGAACCGCCCGAGTCCGGCACGGTCAAGAGCTATACGGTCGACGGCGGCCGGGTCGCCTTCGACATCGGCCCGGCCTCCGCCGAGCTGGTCTCCGCGACCCCGGACGCGGGCTGGCAGATGCAGGTCTGGACCCAACCCACCTGGATCCGGGTGACGTTCACGCAGGACGGCCGGGAGGTCTCGGTCTTCTGCGTCTGGAACGGCCACCCGCCGATGGTGCAGTTCGACGAGCGCTGAGACGGCCGCTGAGGCGGGAGCGGCAGTGCCACGGTGGCGTCAGCCGGTGAACGCGTCCGGCGGGGGCAGCGGGGAAGGTTTCGCGCTCGCGTCCGTCACGGCGGGCGCTCCGCCGGTGAAATCCGTGAGGGCGCGGCCGTGTTCGACGCGGCCCGGGTGCGGGTCGCTCGCCACGCGGCGGGTCAGTTCGGGGACGGGAAGTTCGTCGTCGGAGGCGAGCAGGATCGCGTTGCCGAAGCGGCGGCCGCGCAGGACCGCCGGGTCGGCGGCGAGCGCGAGGTGCCCGAAGGCGGTGGCGGCGGTGGCGATCTGGCCGCGGAGATGGGCGAGGGGCGGCCCGTCGGCCAGGTTCGCGGCGTAACGGCCACCCGGCCGCAGGACCCGCCGTACCTCCGTCAGGAACTCCGCGCTGGTGAGATGCGCGGGCGTGCGCGCCCCGCCGAACACATCCGCGATCACCAGATCCGCCCAGCCGTCCGGCACCTTGCCGAGCCCGGCCCGGGCGTCGGCCGAGCGGACCCGTATCCGCGCGGCGGGATCCAGCGGCAGCCGTTCGCGTACGAACCGTACGAGCGCCGCGTCCACTTCGACGATCTGCTGGCCGGAACGCGGCCGGGTCGCGGCGATATAGCGCGCGAGCGTGAAGGCACCGCCGCCGAGATGCACCACCTGGAGGGGCCGGCCGGCGGGCGCGACAAGATCGGCGACATGGCCGAGCCTGCGCTGGTACGCGAAGGAGAGGTACGTCGGGTCGCCGAGGTCGACATGGGACTGCGGGGCACCGTCGATCAGCAGGGACCAGGCGCGGGGGCGGTCGCGGTCGGGTATGAGTTCGGCGGTGCCGCCGTCGACGGCGGCCACGATGGCGGCTTCCGCCGCCGCGCCCCGCCTGCTTCTCGCCATCGCCCTATTTTAGGGGCTCGGTTCGCCTCCGGGCGCCTCAAGACCCTGTCGACGGTCGACCGTGCTCGGTCCGCTCGTACCTCGCTACCCTGCGCGCGCTCTCCCTTTCGACAGTGCCCGGCGCCCTTCGGCTCACTCGCCGGCGGCTGTGCGGGGCCGGAACACGTCCGCACCCCAGGCGCCCGTGCGGGGCCCGGACATCAAAGTCACCCCAGGCCGCCGGGGCTCATCCGCATCTGTCCACCGCTTCGATCAGGCGTGCCGCCTGGCCCAGGGCCTCCCTCAGGACCGCCGGGTCCGTGACCGTGCCCGTCGTGTCGGGGGGCAGCAGCCAGCCCGAGCCCGTGACCGGGGGCTCCGTCTGGGTGCGCGGGCTGTGCCCGTGCGTCTGCGTACACGCGCTGCCCGGCATGTCCCAGCCCGCCGCCGTGCCCGGCGGCACCAGAAAGCCCAGGGTGTCGCAGGGCGCGTCATGGAGCACGGGCCCCACCGAGGGCGCGGACCCGCGCCGCAGGATGTCCACCGCTTCGAGCCCCTGCCGGGCCGGAACGGTCACCAGGTCGCAGGGCTGCCCCGCGTCCCCGGGACGCGTGCCGTGCTCCTGGCCGGTCGTGTGCTGAGACTCCAACAAGGGAACCCCTCCTCGTCGAGCGCAGACGCCGTGAGCGCCTCCACGGGGTTCAACGCCCCACGGCGTCAACGGCTACGGCGCCGCGCCGCCTCAAAGGATGGCAGTTCATAGCAGATCGGGGGCGAGATATCCCCTTTGTCAATAAACCCTGCGTGTACGCCCCATCACAACCGGTACGTTCATGCTCCGCCGGAGCTGACCGGCAGGAGGAGAGGGCTCGGCATGGCGTCGTCCCGGGCGGTTCCCAACCACGCCTTCCGCAGGCTGCGCGCACAGCGCTCACCGGCGGAGTTCGCCGCCGCCGTCCGCAGGGCCGCCCGTGAGATCGGCGAACAGGTCGCCTGCGACGCGCGCTATGTCGGCCGGGTCGAGGCCGGCGAGATCCGCTGCCCCAACTACGCGTACGAACGCGTCTTCCTGCATATGTTCCCGGGGCTGACCCTCCAGGACCTGGGCTTCAGCGCACGCGAACAGGTACGCGGCAGAGCCGCCCGGATCACGGCGGCCAAGATCGCGGCGCACCCCCCTCCGGCTCCCCCGCCGCCCCCGCCGCTCATCGACGAAGGCAGTGAGAACAGCGATGGCGGCGAAGGCGATACCGGCGACACCAGCGAGGAGAGCGATGTGCTGCGTCGCGCATTCATGACGAGCGGCCCCGTCACGGTGATGGCCGCGACCCTCGGTCTCGGCGGTACGCCCGCCGCGGCCGTTCCCGCCCCCCGCCGGGTCGGCGACGCCGAGGTCGACGCCGTCGAGGAGGCCGTACGCCGGATCCGGCTGCTCGACGACCGGCATGGCGCCGACGGCCTCTACCGGCAGGCCGCCCGCCCGCTGCGCGCCGCGTACGCCCTGCTCGACGCGGGCACGGCCACCCGGCAGTCCACCGCCGGCCGGCTGCACTCGGGCGCGGGTGAGCTGTCGATCTCGGTGGGCTGGCTGGCCCATGACTCCGGCCGGTTCTACGACGCGCGCTCGCACTACGGGGAGGCGCTGGCGACCGCGCGCGTCGCGGCCGACGCCGCGCTGGAGGCGCACGCCTTCTGCAACATGTCGTTCCTGGCGAGGGATTCGGGCCGGCACCACGAGGCGGTGCGTGCCGCACAGGCCGGCACCCGGGCCGCCCGGCATCTCACCTCCCCGCGGCTGCTGTCGCTGCTCGCGCTGCGGGAGGCGGGCGGCTGGGCCGGGCTCGGTGACCGTACGGGCTGCGAACAGGCGCTGTCCCGGGCCCACGACCTCTTCGGGCGCGGCCCCTCGGAGGCGGACCCCGAGTGGATGTCCTTCTTCGGCGAACCCGAGCTGGAGGCACAGGAGGCGCTCTGCCACGCGGCGCTGGGCGACTGGGCGCGGGCGGCCCGGCACGCGTACCGCGCGACCGTCCTCCAGGACCCGCACTTCGTCCGCAATCTCGCCCTCTACCGCGTCGAGCTGGCCACCGACCTGGCCCGCGCGGGCTCGCCGGACGCGGCGGCGGTGGCGGGCGGGCAGGTGCTGGATCTCCTGGAGGGCGTGCAGTCGTCCCGTATCCACACCAAGCTCGCGGGCACGGCCCGGGTGCTGCTGCCGCAGAAGCGGCTGCCGGAGGTACGGGCCTTCCTGGAGCGGCACGCGGCGACGAACGCCCGTACGTAGTACGGGCCCGGGGCGCGGCGTCGCGGAATCAGTCCGCCAGGTGCGCCGTGTCGTTCCAGACCTCGATGGCCGGGAGTCCGTACGCCCAGCCCAGCACCGACACCGAGGTCGGGTCGAGCCGGACGCGCGCCGCGAACGCGATGTCCTCGCCCAGCCAGCGCGCGCCTATCGCGCGCAGGATGTGGCCATGGGCGAAGAACAGCACGTCCCGGTCGGCCGAGCGCGCCCACGCTATGGCCTCGTCCGCGCGGGCCGAGACCTGCGCCAGGCTCTCGCCGCCGGGCACGCCGTCGCGCCAGATGAACCAGTCCGGGCGGTCCGCCTTGATCTGGGCCGGTGTCATGCCCTCGTACGCGCCGTAGTCGAACTCCATCAGCGCGTCCCACTCCTCGGCCCGCTCGCCGAAGCCCGCCAGCGCACAGGTCTCGCTCGCGCGGGACAGCGGGCTGGTACGGATCTCCGCGTCCGCCAGGCCCGACCAGGGCGCCTGGCGCAGCCGTTCGCCCAGCAGCTTGGCGCCCCTGCGGCCCTCGTCGAGCAGGGGGATGTCCGTCCTGCCCGTGTGACGGCCGGAAAGCGACCAGGCCGTCTGGCCGTGCCGGGCGAGGAGGATGCGCGCTGCCATGGGGGCTCTCCCTGAGGTTCACAACGGGTGCCGCTCCATCATCGCGTACCTGAACGACGGGCAACCTCCCGGGTGATACGGGCGTCCACCTCTCCGTTGGGCGGCGTTGGCCGGAGATATCCCCGAACGACAGTCCGGGGATACACCCGACCGGGGGATGCGGTGACGTACACCGTACGGTTGAACATCGGCCAAAACCCGCATGAAATCACGATGGAGAGCGCCAGAATGCCACGCAGCGCCGCCGCCAGCGCCAGAGCCAGCGCCCGCGACGGCGTACCCGCCAGAGCGGTCGGCGCGGGTTCGGCGCAGATGGGGCATCGGACGGGCGCCCGGCCGCGCTGGTGGGCCGAGCTGGTGCTGATCGTCCTGGTCTACGCCGCTTACTCGGCGGGCCGGCTGCTGGCGCGCGGCGACGAGTCGACGGCCGTCGCCCACGGCCTGGCGATCCTCCGTGTCGAGAAGGCGCTGCGCCTCAACGCCGAGCACCCGCTCAACCGGCTCTTCACCGGCACCCCCGCACTCGGTGTGCCCGCCGATTTCATCTACGCCTCGCTGCACTATCTGGTCACCCCGGCCGTACTCGTGTGGATGTTCCGCCACCGCGCCGCGCTCTACCGGGCCGCGCGGAACTGGCTGATGCTCGCCACCCTGCTCGGTCTGGCCGGCTTCACCCTGCTGCCCACCAGCCCGCCCCGGCTGCTGGCGGCCCGGCACGGCTTCGTCGACACCATGGCGCACTTCAGCGAGTACGGGTGGTGGGGCGACGAGGCGAGCGCGCCGCGCGGTCTGGGCGAGATGACCAACCAGTTCGCGGCGATGCCGAGCCTGCATGTCGGCTGGGCCCTGTGGTGCGGGGTGCTGCTGTGGCGGCACGCCCGTACCCCGCTGGTGCGGTGGCTGGGGGCGGCCTATCCGGTCGTCATCACCGTGGTGGTGATGGGGACGGCGAACCACTACTTCCTGGACGCGGTCGCGGGGGCGGTGGTGATGGCGGCGGGGGCGGCGCTGACGGGGCCGGCGCTGCGGGCGGCGGACCGAATACGCGACCGGGTACGGGTCACGATGCCCGTACGGTCCGGGCCTCCGCCGGCCCTGCCACGGCTGTTCACCGTGCCCGCGCAGGCGCCTCCGAAGTCCCCGGAGTCACAGCCGAGGCCTCACGCATCGCCGATTGTCAGTGGCGGATGCGAGACTTCCGCGGGTGAGCGATTCCCTGGGCGGCGGACCCGCGGCAGCACCCCCGGCACCTCCTCCGCAGACGACACTCCGGCGACGGCTCGCTGAGCTGCGCGGCCCCTCCGTCGCGCCCCAGCCGCTCGACGCCCGCGCGCTGGCGGCCCTCGCGGCCAACCCCGGCTGTAAGCGGCGGGCGCTGCTGGACGGGGCGGGTGTCGACAAGAAGGCGCTCGCGAAGGCCCTCGGCTCCCCGGCGCCGTTCGGGCAGTCGCAGTTCGCGTTCATGCGGGGGAACGCGTTCGAGGCGAAGGTCAAGGCCGACGGGGGTACGGAGCTGCTGCGGCTGCTGGCGGAGCGGCTCGGCGGCGAGGCACCGCCGCCCGCGCCGGGCGAGGTGTCCGTACCGGATCTGTCCGCGGCGGGACCGGAGGGGCGTACGGCCCGTACGGCGCTGGCCCTGCGCGAGGCCACGGAGGCCGGGGGCTGGGCGCTGCTCGACCATCCGCTGCTGGCCCTCGATGTGGCGGGCTCGCCCGCGTATCTGGAGCCGGACGCGGTGGTGGTGCGGCCGGACGGGCGGTGGACGGTCGTGGAGATCAAGTCCTTCCCGATGATCGACGGTTCGGCGGACGCGGCGAAGGTCGGCGCGGCGGCGCGGCAGGCCGCGGTGTACGTCCTGGCGCTGGAGCGGGTCGCGGCCCGCACGGCGGGGGCGGAGGTGGGCGACCGGGTGCTGCTGGTGTGCCCGAAGGACTTCTCGAACCTGCCGACCGCGTCCGTCGTCGACATACGCAAACAGCTCTCGGTGACGCGCCGTCAGCTCACCCGGCTGACCCGGATCGAGGACATCGCGTCCGCGCTCCCCGAGGGCACCACCTTCGACGTCACCCGCTGCTCGGACGCCGAGCTGACGACCGCGGTCGAGGCGGTCCCGGCGGCCTACGCCCCGGAGTGCCTGTCCGCCTGCGAACTGTCCTTCCACTGCCGTGCCCGCGCGAGGGAGAGCGGCGCGGTGGAGGCGCTGGGCCGGAGCGTACGGGGCGAACTGGGCGCGCTGACAACGGTGACGGCGGTGCTGTCGGCGGCACACGGGGACACGGGGGATCCGGCCGATCCGGCCGTGGCGGCGCTCCGGAGGGCGGCGGCGCTCCGGGCGGAAGCGCTGGCAGGGGCGGGTGCCCTGGCAGGCGCGGGGGCTCTGGACGGCGCGGGGGCGCCCGAGCGAGGGGTGGGCTGATGTCGCTGATCAGTACGCTCGCGCGGCTGGAGGCCATGGCGAGCGGGCAGGCCGGGCCGCTCGCGACCGTACGGCACCGGCGGATCTCGGACCGGCCGCTCGTGCTCGTACCGCTGACCACCGCGGGCGAGGCGGGCGCGCCGCTCGGGGCGCTGGTCGGGACGGACCGGGACGCGCCCCGGCTGCTGACGGTCGCGCAGCCTCGCGACCGCGATCTGCGGTTCACGTTCCTCGCCGAGCTGGCCGAGGCCGTGCTGCCGTATCTGGACGCGTACGCCGATGTCGTCGAGCCCGCCGAGCGGAGCGAGACCGACCCGGAGACCGGGAAGCGGGTCAAGGCCGAGGTCGAGCTGTGCGTGGACGCGCCGCAGATCATCGTGCCGAGCAGGCCCGGTATCGACTTCGTACGGCTGCTGGGGCGGTCGATGCGGTTCCGGCGCACCGCCGAGGAGGACCCGGACACCCCGTATCCGGCGCCGCCGCGGGTGCCGCTGCTCGGGCGCTGGCTGACGCATTACGGCGAGCGCGCCCGGGTGCCGGGCTCCTCGCTGCTGCTCGCGGCGACCGATCTGCTCAACCGGCACTGGGCGACCGGCCAGTCGAACCTGGAGGACCAGCACCTCGGCGCACTGCTCGCCTGGATCGATCCGCCCGGCGGTCTGTCCGGCGCGGAGGCGGCGCTCCGGGCGGAGACGGCGCGGGACAGGGACGGGCAGTTGGTGTGCCCGCCGGCCGGACCCGCGACGGACCCGGCGTTCGACAACAAGCTGCTGGCGCCCGCGGTCGAGCGGTACGACCGGGCCCGCCAGGAGCTGGCGGCGGCCGAGGACGGACCGGACGCGGACGAGCGCCTCGCCCGGCTCACGTCCGCCGAGCGGGATATCCGCGCCCTGCTGCACGGGGTCATGCGGCCGGCCTGGGACGCGGTGTGGCACGGCCTCGACCTGCTGCGCGAACTGCCGGAGGGGGCGCGGGTCGAGGACCGCTGGACGCGCGACCGCTGGTCGTTCACCGGCCATCGCGACCGGGTGCGCGCCGGTGAGCCGCCGCAGCCCCGGCGCGACGACGCCGTGACCGCCGCGCAGAAGCTCGCCACGCGCGAGACGGCGCAAGCACAGCTCGACGCGGCGGAGGCGCTGGACGATCCGCTGGTGCTGGCGGGGCGCAGGCTCTCCGGCGAGGCGTTCGTCGGGGAGGTGACGGAGGTGGTGATGGCGTACAGCGAGAGCAAGCGCCCGAGCCCCCGCCCGCTGATCACGGTCCGCACCGACGACCGGCCGTATCTCGGCGAGCGTACGAAGGTGTTCCGCTCGCTGGACGGGAGACCGCAGTCGGCGGAGTTCGTACGGTACGAGAGCGACGCGGGCGGCGAGGACGGGGACCGGGTGCTCGTGCTGCGGCTGACCGACCGTATGGGCCGCGGCAAGGAGCCCGCGCCCGGCTCCGTACCGGACAAGGGCGACCGGATCGCCTGGACCCTCTTCGAGCACGACCAGCGCGGCGGCCCGAAGCTGCCGGACCCCGAGGAAACCCCGTGGACCCACGGCGGCCCGCCGGGCGCGGAAGGCACGGCGGGCCCAGAAGGCGCTGCGGGCGCGGTCGGCCAAGAAGGCACGGCGGCTCCGGCGCACGCTCCCGACCCGGTGACCGAGGAGGACTTCCTATGACCCGCCCAGGCCGCCGCGCGTTACGGAGCACCGGCTCCCACGCACCGCAAAGCAACAGCCCCGGCACCGCGCCCCGCTCACCAGGAGCCGCCCGATGACCGCACCGGCCACACCCCACTCCGCTCCCCGGCCCGTACCGGCCGGTTCGTCCTTCGATCCCGGCGCCGCCGCGACCCGGGCCACCGACGCGATTCTGCGGGACACCCTGCACGGTTCCCACCGGGGTGTTGTCGTCGACTCACCGCCCGGCGCGGGCAAGTCGACCCTCGTTGTGCGGGCCGCGCGTGAACTGGCCGCGGCGGGGCGGCCGTTGATGGTGGTCGCGCAGACCAACGCGCAGGTGGACGATCTCGTCGCCCGGCTCGCCGAGAAGGAGCCGGAGCTGCCGGTCGGCCGGCTGCACAGCAATGACCCCGACCCGTACGACCGGGCGCTGGACGAGCTGCCGAATGTCCGCAAGTCCGCGAAGGCGGCGGATCTCGCGGGTCTCGACGTCGTGATCTCCACGGCCGCGAAGTGGGCCCATGTGCAGGGCGTGGAGCCCTGGCGGCACGCCATCGTCGACGAGGCCTACCAGATGCGCTCGGACGCGCTGCTGGCCGTCGCCGGGCTCTTCGAGCGCGCGCTGTTCGTCGGCGATCCCGGCCAGCTCGACCCGTTCAGCGTGGTGGGCGCGGACCAGTGGGCGGGCCTGTCGTACGACCCGTCGGCGAGCGCGGTCTCCACGCTCCTGGCGCACAACCCCGGACTGCCCCAGCACCGGCTGCCCGTCTCGTGGCGGCTGCCCGCGTCGGCGGCGCCGCTGGTGTCGGCCGCGTTCTATCCGTACACCCCCTTCCGCAGCGGTACGGGCCATGGCGACCGGCGGCTCACCTTCGGGGTGGCGTCGGACGGCTCGGGGCCCGACCGGGTGCTGGACGAGGCGGCCGAGTCCGGCTGGGGGCTGCTGGAGCTGCCCGCGCGGCGCACGCCCCGTACGGACCCCGAGGCGGTGCAGGCCGTGGCCCTGGTGGTGCGCAGGCTGCTGGACCGCGGGGGCGCGGCCGTCAGCGAGCGCACCCCGGGACCGGTGCCGGTGACGGCCGACCGGATCGCGGTCGGTACGGCCCACCGCGACCAGGCCGCCGCGGTACGGGCCGCCCTCGCGGAGCTGGGCGTGGCCGGGGTGGCGGTGGACACTGCGAACCGGCTCCAGGGCCGCGAGTTCGATGTGACGGTCATGCTCCACCCGCTCTCCGGCCGCCCGGACGCCACGGCCTTCCATCTGGAGACGGGCCGGCTCTGCGTGCTCGCCTCCCGGCACCGGCACGCCTGCATCGTGGTCTGCCGGGCGGGCGTCGCGGAGCTGCTGGACGAGCATCCGTCGACCGAGCCGGTCCAGCTCGGGGTGACGGTGAAGTTCCCGGACGGCTGGGAGGCGATGCAGTCCACCTGGGAGCGCTGGTCGAACCACCGGGTGGCCTGGCGCCCCTGAACGGCGCCCGGGAAGCCGCGGCCCCGGACCGCCGCCACGAGCCGCTCGTACGCCGGGTGGCGCACGTCATCAAGGCCCCCTTGCGCGGAGCGGGACAATGGACGGTGGCCAGGGGCCTGTACACGCACGAGCAGCAGGAGGAACGATGCCGGATCCCGAGCGGAGCGAGCGGCGGCTGCGGCCCGCACCGCTGCTCTTCGACCCCTCGGAGGCGGTCGCCGACCCCGAGCACTTCTTCGATCTGGAGTCGCTCGACGACCCCGCGGAGCTGCTGGCCAGGGCCACCGAGCTGACGCTCGCGTTCCGTGCGGCGACCGACCGGGCGGTCGAGTTCCAGGCGCTGGCCGCCGCCCAGCTCGCCGATCCGCGCCGCTTCGACCGGCTCACGACGGAGGACATCGCGCGCCGCGCGGAGTGGACCGAGGACTACGCGAAGAAGATGGTCGAGTTCGGCCGCGACCTGCTCCGCGGCGAGGGGATGGCGGACAGATAGCCAGGAGCCTGCGGAAGCGGCGGGCCCCAGGAGCGGGACCCTGGCATATGCCGCGGGGCAGGTTACCCCTCCACGGACTTCGCCGTCGGTATTTCGGCGAACTCTCTGGAATACGGGGGTTACTGGCGGTAGACCTGGATGTCATGAGCGCATGGCCACGAGACGCAGCCCCCCTGAGCCCCGGCACCCCTCCCCGTACGAGCCCCCGTACGAGCGACGGCCGACGCCGCGCCGACCTTGCCGCCCTTCTCCATGAGGACAGCAAGGACGGCAACAGCGGCAGCAACGCCGGCAACGGCAAGGAGAGCGGCGCGAGCGACCAGGGCACCGAGGACCGCCCCCGTACCGCCGCCCGTATCACCCCCGCCGGCGCCGACTGGCTCGCCTCCTCCGCGCCGTCCCCCCGCTCCACGCTCTCCCGCTGGGCCGCCCGGCCGACCGCCCCCACCGTGCTCACCTGCGGCTCCGCCTTCGATGTGGTGAGCGTCCCCGGCGTCTTCGGCCGACGCATGCTGGACCGGCTCTGGGCCGAGGGCCCCGGCTCGGGCCCGGTCGCCGCGCACCGCGGCCGTACGCTCCTCTTCGCCGTGCCCGGCACCGCCCAGCGGCTGCCGTCCCTGCTCTCCTGGCAGCAGTGGGACGGTACGGGAGCCGTCGGCCGGGACGAGCCGGCGCCGCCGCTGCTCTGCCATGGCGTGGGCGACGCCGTGACCGTACCGCCGCTGGTGCCCGGCGCCCCCTCCGGGCCGCACTGGGTGGTCGCTCCCGAGACCCGCCACCCCTGGCTCCCGGGCCCCGAGGTCCTGCTCTGGGCCTGTGTACGGGCGGCGCGCGCGACGCTGCGGGCGGCCCGCGCCGCGACCGGACCCATACCCCGGCCCCGGACGGGCGCCGCACCGGACAGACTGCCCCAGTCGCGCTCCTGACCACCGGAAACGGCCCCCGGGGCGGTGCCGGTATATCGATTTTTCCTCCCGCCGATCCGGGTGCTAAGGTCTACGACGTCAGCAGGCGCCGCTAGCTCAGTTGGTTAGAGCAGCTGACTCTTAATCAGCGGGTCCGGGGTTCGAGTCCCTGGCGGCGCACAGACGGAAAGAGGCCCTTCGCCACCGGCGAGGGGCCTCTTTCGTGCCGCTGAGACCAGGAGCCGAGCCGAGACCAGGAGCCGATCAGGGCGCCGGGGTGATCTTGACCGTCCAGGCGCCCCCGCGGGTACGGTCCGCCACCTCCACCTTCGTACGCTCCCCCGGCACCGTGAACGTCTCGCCGACCCCCAGCGGCGCGTCCGCGAGCGGCGGGTACACCGACTGGTCCCAGCAGGCCCGGCTCCCCGGATGCGCGTCCACCACCTCGACCGGGCCGCCGCCCGAGGACGCGCCGCTGCGCACCCGGTAGATCAGCACGCCCTCGGTGCAGGTGTCGAGATCGTTGCCGGTCGCCGAGCGCGCCTCGATCACCAGGGCGGAGCGGTCGCCGGTCCTGACGACCGCCAGCCTCGTCCCCGTGCTCCCGGCGACGGACGGCGCGGCGGAGACCGGTTCCAGGCTGAGCAGAGTCGTACCGGACGCCGCCACGCACCGCACCTGGCTCCGGTCGAGCCAGCCCAGCTTCCACTTGTGCCAGCCGAAGAGATCCGGGGACATCCCGAACTGGCTGCCCATCACGTCCCAGTCCCCGACATAGGTGTCCCAGTCGCCCTTGCCGTCCACCGGCCGGTGGTAGAGGTCCGGCAGATCGAAGACATGCCCGGTCTCGTGGGCCAGCACATTGCGGTCCGGCGGATGGCGCTCGAAGACGGTGACGATGCGCTTGATCTCCGTACCGTCCGCCCGCATCGGCTGCTCGAAGTTGACGACCTTCGTGGCGTCGGAGTCGACGCCGGGCGCCTCGGGGTCGGCGACCAGATAGACGACGTCGTAGCGGGAGAAGTCGACCAGCGGATCGGCGGCGGCCACCGCGTCCCGCAGATAGGCCGTGCGCCGCGCGGGCTCCCAGTCGCGCCGCATCCCGTACGCGGTCGACGAGTGCGGCATCCGGGCCCAGCGCAGCTTGGGGTGGGGGCGCAGGGTGAACTTGCCGTACGAGGCCTGCTCGTAGAAGCGGCTGGTGGCCGGGAAGTGATCGGCCACCAGCTCCGCGGGATCGGGCAGCTTCTTGGAGTCGGGGAAGGAGAGGAAGACCATCACCGCGTCGAGCGGGCGGTCCGGGCGCGGATAGGCGGCGTTCCAGGTGTCCAGGCCGACGGAGTGGTGGGCGGAGCTGCGGGGCAGTGCGCAGGGTCCCTCGGAGACGGCGTCGGCGGCGGGGCCCGTGACGAGGGAGGTGGCGGCGAGCGCCGTGAGGGAGGTGAAGGCGGCCGCGGTCCTGCGCAGGCGGGGCCGGTCCACTCCCCCCGGTGGCTGTGGACACTCCACGTCGACCTCCGGCTCCGGATTGGTGGATCCCTCACCCACCCTGTGCCGTTTTGGGACGATACGCCCTGTTCCGCTGCCCCACACGGGTGAGGAGGGTCACGCCTTCCGTACGACACCCCGACGGGTCACGGAACGTCACGGGATATGAACGCCCGGGCGGACCGGGCCACAGGCAGGCAGAAACGATCGCCCGGCGGCGGGGCCACGGCCCGCGACGCTCCCTCGCGGGCACCGGAGCTGGAATGGCCGCCCGGGCTCCCTCTATGATCGGCACACTTTCCCTGGCCGGCCGTCCCGATCACTCGGTACGACTCTGTACGACACGACTGCACCGCGGGAGCGAGCCGTGAGCGGAACCTCCGAAGGGCCGCACGGTCCGCGCCGAACGGCGGTCGTGCCGCAGGACGGCGACGGGCCTCCGAGCACCCAGTCGGTGACGGAACGTCATCCTCTCGGCAGAGCCGATACGGACCGGGCGAACGCCCGGAGAGCCGACGCCCACGGAGCCGACACCGGCAGAGCCGGCACCGGCGGCGCGAGCCACGGACCCGCAGGCGCGGACGCCGGCGCCGACGAGCGCGACTACCGCGGTGCCTTCCACGCCGCCCAGCTCGCCATGGCCGTCCTCGACGACAACGGCACCGTCATCAGCGCCAACGACGCGCTCGCCGCCCTCCTCGGCACGCAGTCCGCCACGCTGGTCGACCAGTCCGCCGCCGATCTCGTCGATCTCGCCTCGGACAGCCGCACCTGGCACGCCTACCGCGCGGTGCTGGACAGCCACCGCTCCCGTTTCCGCTGCACGCGCCGCCTCAAGCACCCCGACGGGCGGACTCTGTGGGCCGAGGTCACGGTCTCGCCCGTACCGGAGAGCGGCACCGCGCTGCTGTCGATCACGGACATCAGCGACCGGCGCGAGCTGCAGGCGCGGCTGCGCCATCTCCAGATGCACGACCCGGTGACGCGGCTCCCCAACCGGACCCTGTTCTTCGAACGCCTCGCCTCCGCGCTGGAGACCTCGGCGCTGGACGCGTCCTCGTACGGCACGGGACCGTACGGCGGCGGCATGTACGGCACAGGCACGTACAGCACCGGAGCGTATGCCCGGAGCGGTGCGTACGGCGATGCCAGGGGCGATGGCAGAACAGGGCGGATCGGTCTCTGCTATCTCGATCTCGACGGCTTCAAGGCCGTCAACGACACCCTCGGCCACCGCACCGGCGACCGGCTGCTCGCCGCCGTCGCCACCCGGCTCACCGAATGCGCCGACCAGGACGGATACACACGCAGCGGCGGCCACTTGGTGGCCCGGCTCGGCGGCGACGAGTTCGCGATCCTGGTCGAGGACTCCACCGGTACGGAACAGCTCGCCGATCTCGCGCGCTCCGTGCTCACCGCCCTCCAGCGCCCCTTCGACCTGGCCGGGCAGCGGCTCTCGGTCTCGGCCTCGATCGGGGTCGTGGAGCGCGCCGCGCAGGGCACCACCCCGACCGGTCTGATGCAGGCCGCGGACACCACGCTGTACTGGGCGAAGGCCGACGGCAAGGCCCGCTGGACCCTCTTCGACCCGGAGCGCAACGCCCACCGGATGACACGGCAGGCACTGACCTCGCGGCTGCGCCCGGCCGTCGAGCGCGAGGAGTTCGTCCTCCAGTACCAGCCACTGGTGGGCATGGCCGACGGGACCGTACGAGGGGTGGAGGCGCTGGTGCGCTGGAACCACCCGCAATTCGGGACACTCTCGCCGAATCGGTTCATCGGTATCGCCGAGGAGGACGGCTCGATCGTCCAGCTCGGGCGTTGGGTGCTCCGTACGGCCTGCCGCCAGGCCCGCCGGTGGCAGCTCGACCATCCCGGCGCCCGGCCGCTGTTCGTGAGCGTCAATGTCGCCGTGCGCCAGGTCTGGGACTCCGATCTGGTCGCGGATGTGGCGGAGATCCTCGCGGAGACCGGTCTCGTACCGCATCTGCTGCAACTGGAGCTGACGGAGTCCGCGGTGATGGGCTCGGCGGGCCGGCCCCTCCAGGCGCTCCAGGCGCTGAGCGACATGGGCGTACGGATCGCCATCGACGACTTCGGCACCGGCTATTCGAACTTGGCCTATCTGAGCAGGCTGCCGGTCTCGGTGCTCAAGCTGGACGGTTCGTTCGTACGCGGGTTCCGGTACGACGACGGGGTCCATCCGAATCCCGCGGACGAGACGATCGTCGAGGCGCTGGTGCAGCTCGCGCACCAGCTGGGGCTGACGGTGACCGCGGAGTGCGTGGAGACCTCGGGGCAGGCGGCGCGGCTCCAGCGGATCGGCTGCGACACCGGGCAGGGCTGGCTCTTCTCCCGCCCGGTGGCGCCGGAGCGGATCGCGGAGATGATCGCCGCGAGCCCGCGGCCGGCCAGCTGAGCCGCACGGCGGCCGAGCCGCCCGCCGGGGCCGCCTGCCGCGGCCGCCCGCTCAGCCGCCCGCCGCTTCGGACCGCTCGCGACGGTCCGGCCCGTCAGCCGGTCAGGCCGTACGCGTCCGCGATCAGTTCGTAGCTCCGCAGCCGTGCCTCGCCGCCATGGGCGTTGGCCGTGATCATCAGCTCGTCGGCGCCCGTGCGCTTCTGGAGGTCGTTGAGGCCGTCGCGTACCGCGTCCGGGGTGCCGTGCACGATATTGGTGAGCCAGGTGTTCACGAACTCCTGCTCCAGCGAGCTGAATTGGTACGCCTCGGCCTCCTCCGGCGTCGGTACGAGCCCCGGCCGGCCGGTGCGCAGCCGGACCATGGAGAGGGCACCGGTGAGGACCTGGCGGCGGGCCTCGCCTTCGTCTTCACTGGCCAGCGCAGCGACCCCGATCAGGGCGTACGGCTCGTCGAGCACCTCGGAAGGGCGGAAGTTCTCGCGGTAGATGTCGAGCGCGGGGATGGTGTTCTGCGCCGAGAAGTGATGGGCGAAGGCGAAGGGCAGCCCCAGCATCGCGGCCAGCCGGGCGCTGAAGCCGGACGAGCCGAGCAGCCAGACGGGGGGCCGGGCCGCGGGGCCCTGGACCGGGCCGGGGACCGCGTGGATCCGGGAGTACGGATGGGCGTCGGGGAAGTCGTCGTCCAGGAACCGGGTCAGCTCGGAGAGCTGCTGCGGAAAGTCGTCGGCGCCCTCGTTGAGCCGGTCGGAACGGCGCAGCGCCGCCGCCGTCGCCCCGTCGGTGCCCGGCGCGCGCCCGAGGCCCAGATCGATCCGGCCCGGCGCGAGCGCCTCCAGCGTGCCGAACTGCTCGGCGATCACCAGCGGCGCGTGGTTGGGCAGCATGACGCCGCCGGAGCCGAGACGGATGCGCTCGGTGTGGGCGGCGAGATGGGCGAGGATCACGGCCGGGGAGGACGAGGCGACGCCCGGCATGGAGTGGTGCTCGGCGACCCAGTGTCGGTGGTAGCCCCTGCGCTCGGCGAGCCGCGCCAGCGCGACGCTCGTACGGAGCGACCGGGCGGCGGTGGATCCCGTGCCCACCGTGACCAGGTCCAGTACGGAGAGGGGTACGGGGGCGTTGCCCTGCGCGGTGCCCCGGATCCCGTCCGTCGTGCCCTCGGCCCCGTCCGTCGTGCCTCGGCTCGTGTCGTGGTCGTCCACCGGTCAAGACCCTCCTGCGCTGAAGTGCGTACGGAAGGATGCTAACGGGAGGGGCTCTCCGTTTATTCCCGTCCCGGCCCGCCCGGCCCGCGTTGTGTCCTCAAACGCCGGACGGGCTGGCTGCCGCGCACGCTTCAGTCCCGGCTTCCGAACAGTGTGCCCAGTCTCGGCAGCCACACCTTGCGCTGCGCCAGCCGCAGCCCCTCCCAGACCGACACCTGGTTCGCGGTCAGCACCGGCTTGCCGAGTGCCTCCTCCAGTTCCGGCACAAAGGCCGCCGTGTGCAGCGCCGTGTCCGGGATCAGTACGACCTGCGCGTCCGGGTGGTCGCCCGCGTGGGCCAGTTCCAGTACCTGGTCCCGGCCCCAGGTGCCGACCTCGGCGGCGGTGATGATCCCGCTGGCGCGGTCCGCGACGACTTCGATCCCGGCCGACTTCAGGAAAGCGGTGAAGCAGGCGGTGACATCCTCCGGGTAGGTGGCCGCGATGGCGACCCGCTCGGCGCCCAGCGTCCGTACGGCGTGGGCGAAGGCGAACGACGTGCTCGACGCGGGCAGACCGGCGGCTCTGGCCAGGGCGCGCGTCTGTTCATGGGCGCCCTCCCACCCGTACACGAAGCTGCCGCTCGTACAGGCCCAGACGACGGACTGCGCGCCCGCCAGCCGCAGCTCCTCCACCCCCTGCGCCAGCCGGTCCGCGGAGCCCATCTCGATCAGGGCGTCGACGCGGTGGGCGTCCTCACCGATGTCCGTATGGACGACCGCCAGCCGGATGTCGATGCCGAACAGCGCCTCCATGCGCGGATAGTCGTCCTCGGCGGAGTGTCCGGGGTAAAGGAATCCGACGGTGGTCATCTCCAGCCTTCCTCACTGGTCACTCGTCCGGCAGCGGCTCCGGGGGCCCATCGGACACCGTCGACGGCGGCTCCGGTGCTGTCGACGCTATCGGGGGAACCTCCGGCAGGGGCACCGCCGGCCCGGCAGGCACCGTCGGCGCCGCGGGCGGGACGACGGGCACGACCGGCCCGACCGCTGCCACCTCGCGTGCTCCCTGCGTCTCCGCCACCTCCTGCCGTATCTCCCGCATCTCGTCCCGCACCGCACGCGCCTCGTCCGCGTGGAGCACCTCGCCCGCCGGGCTCCGGTCGAGCAGCAGCCCTTGGTACGGACCGACCGCCCGCGCCCCGAGCCTGCGCAGCGCCGCCCACATCGTCACCTGGTTCGCGGACAGCACCGGCATCCGCAGCTCCGCCTCCAACTGGGGAATCGCGTCGTACGTAGGCAGATTCGTACAACTGATGAAGAGCGCGTCCGCCGATCCGACGACCGCCTCTCGCGCCATGTCCACGACCGCGCGGTAGGGCACCTTCCAAATGTGCCGCGTCAGCCCCAGAAAGGCGCGTCCGGTCACGGTTACCCCGACCTCCGCCAGATAGTCCTCCAGCGCCCGGGTGACCGACTCCGTATAGGGCGTGACCAGCGCGATCCTGTTCACACCCAGTTCCTCGATGGCCTCGATGAGGGCCCCGGTGGTGGTGAGCGAGGGGACCTCGCCGGCGCGGGTCATCGCCTCGCACATGGCGCGCTCGCCGGCCGGGCCGCCGACAAAACTGCCCGAGGTGCAGGCGTACGCGATGACCTCGGGCTCGGACGCGCCGAGCGCCCGTACCGCCTCACCGAGCGTCTCGTGCTCGCTGACCAGCCTGGCCAGGTCCAGGGAGACCTCGACGGGTACGTACGGCGTCCTCGTGACCCGCAGCGAGATGTCGTCCGGGACCCAGCGCCACAGCTCGCGGTCCAGGGCGAAATCGAAAGGAGCGACCACGCCGACCCCACGCTGTGGCTGTGGTCCACCGAGAAAAGAGACGTGCAAGACGGGGCCCCCTTAGCCTGTTATTGACGACGGTAAGAGCCAGGTGCAAGCGTGGTCAATCCGCACATCTCAGACGTTGCACGGAATTTCCAGGGCTGAAATCCACCCGCGGCACCCGACCGTCCGACCGGCTCCGGCAGAAGGGCTCCTCCCCATGCCAGCAATGCCAGCCCCCGCCCTCCTCGTCCTGGACGCGGACCCTCCGCCGCGCCTGGGCAGGCTCACCGGGAAGGCCCGGATCCAGCACACCGACGAAGCCGGTCTCGCGGACCGGCTGCCGGCCGCCGATGTCCTGCTGGTCTGGGACTTCACGTCCGACGCGGTACGGAACGCCTGGCCAGGAGAGGGCCCGCGGCCCCGCTGGGTGCACACCGCGAGCGCCGGGGTGGACCGGCTGCTCTGCCCGGAGCTGATCGCCGCCGACACCGTCGTGACCAATGCCCGGGGGATCTTCGAGGAGCCGATCGCCGAATATGTGGCCGGGCTGGTGCTCGCCATGGCGAAGGATCTGCCGGGGACCCTGGAGCTCCAGCGCCAGCGCCGCTGGCGCCACCGCGAGGGGCTGCGGGTCGCGGAGAGCAGGGCCGTGGTGATCGGCGCGGGCCCGATCGGCCGGGCCGTCGCCGGGACGCTGCGGGCGCTGGGGGTGACGGTGGCCGTCACGGGCCGTACGGCACGGCCCGGGGTGTACGGGCCCGACCAGCTCGACCGGCTGGTGTCCAGGGCCGACTGGGTGATCGGCGCGGCGCCGCTGACGGACACGACCCGCGGCATGTTCGACGCGCGGCTCTTCGGTCTGATGCAGCCCTCCGCCCGCTTCATCAATGTGGGGCGGGGCCAGCTCGTGGTGGAGAGCGATCTGATCGCCGCGGTGTCGAAACGCTGGATCGCGGGCGCTGCGCTCGATGTCTTCGAGCGTGAGCCGCTGGACCCGGAGAGCCCGCTGTGGGACGTCCCGGGCCTGATCGTCTCTCCGCATATGAGCGGTGACACGGTCGGCTGGCGGGACCGGCTGGGCGCACAGTTCGTGGAATTGTATGAACTTTGGGCGGCCGGAAAGACCCTCCCGAACGTGGTCGACAAGAAACGTGGGTACGTCCCCATGCATGACTGATCACACGCACCGGACCGACCTGCCGGACCCGCCCGCGACGTCAGGGCTCACCGGCCTGACCGCGCGGCAGCTCCTGGCCGGCTACGAGCAGGGCGACTTCTCGCCCGTCGACGCGACCCGTGCGGTGCTGGAGCGGATCGAGGAGGTCCAGCCGCTGGTCAACGCCTTCGTACGGGTGGACGCGGAGGCGGCGCTCGGCCAGGCGGAGGAGTCGGCGGCGCGCTGGCGCAAGAAGGAGCCGCAGGGGCTGCTCGACGGGGTGCCGGTCTCGGTGAAGGACGTCTTCCTCCAGCGCGGCGGCCCGACCCTGCGCGGTTCGCGGACCGTACGGGCCGAGGGGGCGTGGGAGGAGGACGCCCCGGCGGTGGCGCGGCTGCGGGAGCACGGCGCCGTACTCGTCGGCAAGACGACCACGCCGGAGTTCGGCTGGAAGGGCGTCACGGACTCGCCGCTGTCCGGGGTGACCCGTAATCCATACGACCACACGCGCACGGCGGGCGGGTCCAGCGGCGGCAGCGCGGCGGCGGTGGCGCTGGGCGCGGCGCCGCTGTCGATCGGTACGGACGGCGGCGGCTCGGTCCGTATCCCGGCCTCCTTCTGCGGGATCTTCGGCCTCAAGCCGACCTATGGCCGGGTGCCGGTCTATCCGTCCAGCCCGTTCGGCACGCTCGCGCACGCCGGGCCGATGACCCGGGACGCGGCGGACGCGGCCCTGCTGCTGGATGTGATCAGCGGCCCGGACTGGCGGGACTGGTCGCAGCTCTCCCCCGCGCCGGCGGTGAGCGGTTCGCTGGGCGAGGGGGTGCGCGGGCTGCGGATCGCGTACTCCCCGTCCTTCGGCGGGCAGGTGGCCGTGCGTCCGGCGGTGGCCTCGGCCGTACGGGGCGCGGTGGGCCGGCTCGCCGGGCTGGGCGCGTACATCGAGGAGGCCGACCCGGACATCACTGATCCGGTGGAGGCCTTCCACACGCTGTGGTTCAGCGGCGCGGCCCGGCTGACGCAGCCGCTCAACGAGCACCAGCGGCAGCTTCTCGACCCCGGGCTGCGGGAGATCCGGGCGATCGGCGAGCGGTACAGCGCGGTGGACTATCTGGCCGCGGTGGACGTACGGATGGAGCTGGGGCGGCGGCTCGGCCGGTTCCACGAGTCGTACGACCTGCTGGTCACGCCCACGCTGCCGATCACCGCGTTCGAGGCGGGGGCCGAGACCCCGGCGCGCTCGGGGCTGCGCCGCTGGACGGGGTGGACGCCGTTCACGTACCCGTTCAATCTGACGCAGCAGCCCGCCGCGACCGTGCCGTGCGGGGTGGACGAGGACGGGCTGCCGATCGGGATCCAGCTTGTCGCCGCGCGGCACGCCGACGCGCTGGTGATGCGCGCGGCGCACGCGCTGTACGAATCGGGAGCGGCACGGATCCCGGCGCCGGGCGCGGGGCTCTGAGGGGCCCGTTTACAGGCAGCTACGCCCGGCGGAAGCTGAGCGTCTCGCCGATGGCGCCTGCTCGCCACAGGTCCTGGCAGGCCTCGGCCATCCGGTCGAGGCCGTCGACCACCGAGCCCCAGACGATGCCGGGGATCCAGCCCATGTCCCCGTTAATCAGCAGATTGTTGCGCTCGTAGAAGAGGGCGAGATCCACGACGGTACGGCGTCCCCGTACGGCCTGCTCGTCATAGCCGTACGACGCCGTGCCCAGCTCCGTCTCGGAGAAGGTGAAATAGCACAGGTCGCCCGGGATAGGGGTGACGGTCGGATTCTCCAGCGGCGGTTCCTCGGCGGCGAAGGCCGGGAACAGCGCGTAGATCTCATTGCGGGCGTATTTCGCGTGATAGACGTCCGAACCCAGCGGCAGGGCCTCCCACACCGCCGCGCAGGTGACCGGGGCCCGGTCGTCCAGGAGTTTCGCGGTGCACTCCACTCCGCGCTTGTCCAGTGACACAGTCACAAATCGGTCGGTCATGTCCTCATCGTCCTCGCCCGGCCGACCGAGTCAAGACCGCCGCAAGACCACTGGAAGACCGCTGGGCCGGAACCCGTACGCATAACCGGAGTGGACCGGGGTAGCCGCGCGGCCATGGCTTCACCACCCGAAAACGCCTACCCGAGCACCTACCCGAGACTCCCGAGACCTCTGAGACGCCGTTCCCTGCTGATGGGCACGGCGGTGCTGGGCGCCGCGGGGGCGTTCGGCGCCGCCGGCTGTGCCAAGGTCCCCACCGGCGACACCCTCGCCCGGCTGAAATCGCAGCGCACCGTACGGCTCGGTATCGCGGGCGAGGCACCGTACGGATTCATCGACCAGAACGGCGAGTTCACGGGCGAGGCCGTGGAACTCGCGAAAGTGATCTTCAAACGCCTCGGGGTCGGCAGTGTCCAGCCCGTCGCCACCGATTTCTCCTCGCTGATTCCCGGGCTCAACTCCCAGCAGTTCGATGTGGTGTCGGCCGGGATGTATATCAACAAGGAGCGCTGCGACCAGGTCATCTTCGCCGATCCCGAATACCAGATGCTCGACTCATTCATCGTGCTCAAGGGAAACCCCAAGGGCCTCCGTTCGTACCAGGATGTCGTGCGGACCAAAGCGAAATTCGCCACCGGAACCGGCTATGCCGAGATCGACTACGCGATATCCGCCGGAGTACCGGAGAAGGAGATCGTGATTCTCCAGGACCCGGTGGCCGGGCTGAACGCCGTTGAATCCGGCCGGGTCGATGTCTTCGCGGGAACGGCGCTCACCGGGCGCAGTGTGGTGCGGAAGAGCCGCAGGGCCGAGGCGACCGAACCGTTCGCGCCCGTCGTGGACGGCGAGAAGAAGATCGACGGCGGCGGATTCGCCTTCCGGCCCACCGACACGGAACTCCGCGATTCCTTCAACACCGAGATCCACGCCATGAAGAAGAGCGGCGAACTGTTCCGTATTCTCCGGCCGTTCGGCTTCACCGAGTCGGAGATGACCACCCTGACGGCCAAGGAGCTGTGCGCATGACGGCCGGCCTCTGGACCCACTGGGTGCTGCCCGGCATCTGGATCACCGTACAACTCACGCTGTACAGCGCCGCGCTGGCCACCGCCGTCGCCTTCACCGTCGGCACGGCCCGTACCCACCGTTCGCGTACCGTCCGCTTCCTCGCGGGCTTCTACACCGAGATCTTCCGGGGCACTTCGGCACTGGTGCTGATGTTCTGGCTGTTCTTCGTGATGCCGGGCCTGTTCGGCTGGGCGCTGGTCCCGATGTGGGCGGCGGTGCTGGCGCTGGGCCTGTCGTACGGGGCGTACGGCGCCGAAGTCGTGCGCGGCGCGCTCAACGCGGTCGCTCCGGCGCAGCGCGAGGCGGGGATCGCGCTGAACTTCACGCCCTGGCAGCGGCTCAGGCTGATCATGCTGCCGCAGGCGGTGCCGGAGATGATCCCGCCGTTCTGCAATCTCCTCATCGAGCTGCTGAAGGGCACCGCGCTGGTCTCCCTGCTCGGGGTGGCCGATGTGTCGTTCGCCGCCTATCTGGTCCGGCTGGCCACCCAGGAGAGCGCGCAGATCTATTCGGTGACCCTGGTGATCTATTTCGTCCTCGCCTTTCTGCTCACGCGGGGAATGCGGGCGCTGGAACGGAAGACCAAGGCCGGTATCGGTATCACCACGACCGCCGGAGGTGCCCGGTGAACGGCTGGGACTGGTCCGCGGTCGCGGACTTCATGCCACGTTTCTGGGACGGTCTGCTCCTCACCCTTCAGGTGCTGGTGCTGGGCTCGCTCCTCTCCTTCTCGCTGGGGCTGGTCTGGGCGATCGGATTCCGGTCGGGCACGCGCCTCGTACGGTGGCCGGTCCAGGCCGTCACCGAATTCATCCGGAACACCCCGCTGCTGGTGCAGCTCTTTTTCTTCTTCTTCGTCCTGCCCGAGTGGGGAGTCCAGTTCTCCGGGCTCGCCACCGGCACCCTGGCTATCGGGCTGCACTACTCGACGTACACCGCGCAGGTCTACCGGGCCGGAATCGACGCCGTACCCGCCGGTCAGTGGGAAGCGGCCACGGCGCTCAGTCTGCCGCTGGGCAGGACCTGGACCGCGGTGATCCTGCCGCAGGCGATCCGCAGGATCGTGCCGGCGCTGGGGAATTACGTCATCTCGATGCTGAAGGACACTCCGCTGCTCGCCGGGATCAGTGTGCTGGAAATGCTCCAGCAGTCCCGGCTGGAGAGCGCGTCCACCTTCCAGTACACCGAACCGCTGACCGTGGTCGGTATCGCCTTCATTCTCATCGCCTACCCGGCTTCACTTCTGATGCGAGCCCTGGAGCGCCGTCTTGTCCGCTGACCTCCCTCCCGCGAACGCGAACGCGAACGCGAACGTGAACGTGAACACGAACACCGACGAACTGATCCGTTTCGACAAGGTCACCAAGAGATTCGGCAGAAACACCGTTCTCGACAATCTCTGTTTCTCGGTACGGCCGGGAAAGCATGTCACCCTGATCGGCCCGTCCGGCTCCGGCAAGACCACGATTCTGCGGCTGCTGATGACCCTGGTACGGCCGGACGAGGGCACCATCACCGTCAGCGGCGACCAGCTTTTCCCCGCGGTCCCCAAGGAAGTCCGCGAGATACGCAAGAACATCGGCATGGTCTTCCAGCAGTTCAATCTCTTCCCAAACATGAGTGTGCTGCGCAATGTCACCGAAGCGCCGGTCCGGGTGCTCGGGCTGAGCAAGGACGAGGCGGAGGCGCGCGGCCGTGAACTGCTCGACCTGGTCGGGCTCGGCGACCGCTGCGCCGCGAAGCCGTCCCAGCTCTCGGGCGGCCAGCAGCAGCGGGTGGCGATCGCCCGCGCGCTGGCGATGCGGCCGAAGATCCTGCTGCTGGACGAGGTGACCTCGGCGCTCGACCCCGAACTGGTCGCCGGTGTGCTGGACGTCCTGCGGGACATCGCCCGTACCACCGACATCACCATGCTCTGTGTGACCCATGAGATGAACTTCGCCCGGGACATCTCGGACGAGGTCCTGATGTTCGACTCGGGCAAGGTCATCGAGTCCGGGCCGCCGGAGCGGATCTTCTCGGCGCCCGAGCACGAGAGGACGCGTGAGTTCCTTGGCGCGGTGCTCTGACCCCGGCCGCCTTCCGGAGACCAGCCGCCTTCCGGACGCGGACCGCCTTCCGTACCCCGGACGCCTTCCGGACGCCGGCCGCTTCCCGCTCATGAACCTCACCGGTCCCGGCCGTCCTCAGCTCGGGCCGAGACGCCCCGTACCGGGCGGTTCGCGGTTATCGTGGTACGCGGTGAGCTTGCGGTCACAACCTGTCAGGGGGGAACGGCGGTGCTGAAGCCGGAGCCGACCGCGCCGTCCCACTCGGTGCGGTACGTCCTGCGCGTCCTGGAAGCCGTGTCCAAGTACGGCGGCGGGGTGACCGAGGACCGGATCGCCCGGGAGAGCGGGCTGCCGCCCGGGCATCTCGTACCCCTGCTCACGCTGCTGTGCCGCGAGGGCTATGTGGAGCGGTTCGCCGACGGCGCCTATGTGCTGGGGAACGCGCCGGCGCTGCTCGGGCCGGGATCCGCCCGGCGGCGGGCCCAGCAGGCCAGGCTCCAGCGGGGCCTCGACGAGCTGCGCGACTCGATCGGCGCGGCGGTCTATCTCAGCCGCTACATCGACGGCGAGATCAGGGTCACGCAGATCGCCGAGGGGCCGCTGACGCCCGCGGTCAACGAGTGGGTCGACTTCCGCTCCACCGCCCATGCCAGCGCGATCGGCAAGTGCCTGCTGACCCAGCTCGACCGGGACGGCCGCCGGGAGCATCTCGCGCGCCACAGGATCGCCCGGTTCACCTCGCGGACGATCACCAGCGAGCGCCTGCTGTTCTCCCGTCTGGACAGCCGCCCGCCGACCGTCCCCGTACTCGACCTCCAGGAGTACGCGGTCGGTACGGTCTGCGCCGCGGTCCCCCTGACCGCGGGCTCCACGGTCGGCTGCCTGGCGCTCTCGCTCCCGGTCGAGTACGCGCACCGCCTGCGCTCGGCGGCCGAGACCCTCAACCGCAGGGCGGCCCCGATGGCCCTGTCCCTGACGCTCTAGGGCCGCCCGGGCCTCTCGGCGCATGGTCACCGGCCGCTGGTCCGGAGCACTCCTGAGCACCGGGTATTATTTTCGAGTCAGCAGGCGCCGCTAGCTCAGTTGGTTAGAGCAGCTGACTCTTAATCAGCGGGTCCGGGGTTCGAGTCCCTGGCGGCGCACCGGCGAATAGGTCGCTGACCTGGGCGTTCTCGGTTTACGAGAGCGCCCTTTCGCATTTCTGGGCGGCGTACGGGGGCCGGAATGGCCCTGCCATGGCACCTGCGCGGGGGCCGCTGTACGTGTCCTGTACCGCGCGGCGCCAAGTGGGCGGTACCGGTCGTTCCCCCTGGGTCGGTGACCTTGGCAGGTAGTCGCTTCGTCCGTTACCCCCCGAACAGGCAGGTCCTACGCTCATGCCCGAACTCAACCGGCGCCGCTTCCTCCAGATAGCCGGCGCGACCGCAGGTTTCTCCGCACTGTCCGACAGCATCGCCCGCGCCGCCGCCATCCCGGCCGGACGCCGGTCCGGCACCATCAAGGACGTCGACCACATCGTCGTACTGATGCAGGAGAACCGGTCCTTCGACCACTACTTCGGTGCGCTCAAGGGCGTACGCGGATTCGGTGACCCCCGGCCGATGACCCCGGCCGGCGGGAAGTCGGTCTGGCACCAGTCCGACGGCACCAAGGACATCCTGCCGTTCCACCCGGACGCCGAGGATCTCGGCATGCAGTTCATCGCCGGGCTCGACCACGACTGGGCGGGCGGCCACCAGGCCTGGAACCAGGGCCGGTACGACCAGTGGATCCCCGCCAAGTCGCCGGGGACGATGGCGTATCTGAAGCGTCAGGACATTCCGTTCCACTACGCCCTCGCCGACGCCTTCACCGTGTGCGACGCGTACCACTGCTCGTTCATCGGCGCCACCGACCCCAACCGCTACTACATGTGGACCGGCCACACCGGGAACGACGGCAAGGGCGGCGGACCCGTCCTCGGCAACGACGAGCTGGGATACGACTGGACGACCTACCCGGAGCGGCTCGAAGAGGCCGGTGTCTCCTGGAAGATCTACCAGGACACGGGTGACGGGCTCGACGCGGCCGGCGGCTGGGGCTGGATCGACGACGCCTACCGCGGCAACTACGGCGACAACTCCCTGCTCTACTTCAACCAGTACCGCAACGCCAAGCCCGGCGACGCGCTGTACGAGAAGGCCCGTACCGGCACGAACGCGAAGAACGGCGACGGCTTCTTCGACATCCTCAAGGCCGATGTGAAGGCCGGGAAGCTCCCCCGTATCTCCTGGATCGCCGCGCCCGAGGCCTTCTCCGAGCACCCCAACTGGCCCGCGAACTACGGCGCCTGGTACATCTCGCAGGTGCTGGACGCGCTCACCTCGAACCCCGAGGTGTGGAGCAGGACGGCGCTCTTCATCACCTACGACGAGAACGACGGCTACTTCGACCACGTCGTACCGCCGTTCCCCCCGGCCTCCGCCGCGCAGGGCGCCTCCACGGTCGACACCTCGCTCGACCACTTCCCGGGCGACAGCCGCCACGCCGCCGGGCCGTACGGTCTGGGCCAGCGGGTGCCCATGCTGGTCGTCTCCCCCTGGAGCACCGGCGGTTACGTCTGCTCCGAGGTCTTCGACCACACCTCGGTCATCCGCTTCATGGAGCGCCGTTTCGGGGTGCGCGAGCCGAACATCTCGCCCTGGCGCCGTGCCGTCTGCGGCGATCTGACCTCCGCCTTCGACTTCGGTCTCAAGGACACGCGGCACCACCCGCTGCCGGACACCGACGCGTACGAGCCGACGGACAACGAGCGGCACCCCAGCTACCGTCCCGTCCCGCCGGAGCACGCCGTCCTGCCCAAGCAGGAGAAGGGGTACCGGCCCGCGCGCCCGCTCCCCTACGCCCCGTACACGGACGGCGCCTCGACCCCCGCGACCGGGCGTTTCACGCTCACCTTCAGCGGTGGCGCGTCGGCGGGCGTGTGCTTCACGGTGACCTCGGCGAACCGCACCGACGGCCCGTGGACCTACACCACCGGTGCGGGACAGCGGCTCTCCGACACCTGGAACACGCAGTACTCGGGGGGTACGTACGACCTGTCGGTGTTCGGGCCCAACGGTTTCCTCCGTACGTTCCAGGGTTCCGGCACCAACGCGGCCCCGGAGGTGACGGCCCGCCATGAGACCCACGAGGACCGCGGGTCCCATCACGGCCCCGACAAGAACTCCGGCTCCGCGGCCGTGGTACTGACCCTGACGAACGCGGCCAGGACCGACCGCCGTCTGACGATCAGCAACGCGTACGGCGGCAAGAGCGTGACCGTCAAGGTGCCCGCGGGTGGACGCGTCGTACACCGCGTGGAACTCCAGGGCACCAAGCGCTGGTACGACCTGACAGTCGTCTCCGACAAGGACAAGGGCTACCTGCGCCGCCTGGCCGGACACGTGGAGAACGGCGCCCCCGGCGTCAGCGACCCGGCGATCATCACGGACTGACCCCCAACGGGCTGCCCCCCGAAGAGGCCGCTCGCGCGAAAGGCCGCCCGTACACCCGCCGTACGGGCGGCCACCGGCCGACGGCTATGCCGCCGCGGTGGAGCAATGCGGCGCACATGTACACACAGGGGGATTGAGTCCAAGTGCCCGCTCTTCACTCACTATTTCTGACCCCGGGACATGACTAAGCTCTTCGGAAAATATTTCTCGTCACTTCGGGGGACGACATGTCACGGGAGATCACAAAGAAAGGGCAGCGCACGCTGGCCTGGCTGCTGGACTTCGCTCTGGTGGCCGTTATGGCGGTGCTGTTAGGAATTCTCACCTTCCACCGGATCAGCGCATTGTTGACCGATGTTCCCGAACTGGGCATCCGGAGCGCCTGGGAGCTGTTCAGCTCGCGAGGACAGGTGCTCGAAAGTGCGGAGGGCCTCGGACATGAGATGTGGGACTCGGCGCTGGGGTACGTCCAGCAGGCCTTCGCGGTCCTGGTGGTGTGCACCTTCGTCTACCAGTTCGCGACGCTGGCACTCGTCGGCAGGACCCTGGGCAAAGCGGTGGTCGGCCTGCGGGTCGCGACGGTCCGCCCAGAGCGGAGCCGTCGACACGCGGCGGCGGTGCGTGCGGCCGTGACCACCGTTGCGGATGTCGCCTGCTTCGCCGTGGCGTGCTGCCTGCTGCTGGCCGGCCAGTTCAGCCTCTCCGTGCTGTGCTGGTGCCTCGCCGTGGTGCTCTTCTGGTGCAACGCGCTGCCGGTGGCACTCGGTCCGGGCCGGTCTGCCGCGGACCTCTTGGCCGGGACGGCTGTCGTCGGCATCCAGCTGCCGCAAGCGGTGACCCAGAAGGCCGCCCGGGCCACCCAGGCGGCATCACAGGCGGCCACCCAGGCAGCCGGCTTGGGACGGGCCACCACCCAGGGCGGGCGCAAGGTCTGGGAAGGAGTCCGCCGGGCGGCGGACTCGGACGTCAGCCGTGCCACGGCGGACAGGGGCCGTGCCGCGCTCAACCAGGCGCGCTCCCGGTGGGACCAGCGGCGGTTCCCACAGGAGTGAGTCGGGGCCCCTGGCGGCGCACCACCAACAGCGGGGCCCTTCGCCGGCGCGAGGGGCCCCGCTGTCAGGTGTCAGAACGACCTCGGGTGTCAGGCGACCGAGCGGGTGCCGTCGACCATGGGGCTCACGCCGAAGATGTCGACCGCGTGGTAGTACGTCCACGCCAGCGCGTCGCAGGAAGCCTTCGTGGCACCCGAGTACTTGGCGCACACGCGCTTGAGGTCCGCGTAGAAGGCGGAGTCGATCCGGGCCTTGTTGGCGCTGAACGTACCGGCCGCCTTGTAGTTGCGGTAGCCGAAGTCGTGGCGCACGCAGGCGTTCTGGAAGGGGAAGCCGAAGGGGTTGTCGGGCGACGAGGAACAGTAGTCCGTGGACCAGTCGAAGCCGTAGGCCGACCAGGCGCCCTGGTTGCCACGGGCCGCCATGAAGGAGTTGTAGCTGTTCACGGACTCCTGGGTCCAGCTGCTGAGCACCTGCGGCTTGTCCGCCGGGGCGGCGGTGGCCGAAGTGGCCGTCAGCAGGGAAGCGGCGATGGCGAGTACGGCCGAGGCGAGCGGGAGAGCCAGACGTCTGCGCATGACGGATCAACCTCCGTACGGGTGGGGGGACACGCTCCTTGCCCGGGGTGGCATGGAGCGCCGCAAGCGTGAACGGCACGGCTGTCGCACGGGTCTACGCGCGATGACCGCCGCGGGAATGGTCCCCCAAATCCCGGCGCGGGCAAACCCCTTTCACACCGAACGCCCCTGTGAACGCTTCGAGTTGACGGTTCCGTCCCGGGCTGCCCGGTCTGCGCCCGCGTGCCGGGCGCTCGGGCGCGCGGGGGCAGGGCGGACGTACGCTCCGTACGCGGTGATGACACGCGCCTCGGGGAGCGCGGACCGCACGGCGGCGGACCGGGCGGGGGCCGTGCCCCCCGAGGTTCTTACGGCCTGACTACGCCGGCCACGGCCGGCCACACGTCAGAACTGTCAGAACTGGACGTTCACAACCGGAGTGACCGTCTCAGAACTGGACGTCGGAGCACGCGTAGAACGCGTTCCCCGTGTCGGCGATGGTCCACACCGCCAGGATGATGTGCTTGCCCGACCTCGAAGGCAGCGTGCCCGAGTGCGACAGCGTCGCGGGCGGCTGCTGGTTGTTGTACGGCACCGTCAGGAACGGCTGGGTGTCCAGGGCGGCGCGGGTGAGCGGCGCGTTGGAGTTCCAACCGTTCTTGGTGATGTAGTACTTGAAGTCGGTCGTGGCGTGCCGCGCGGTGAACTGCCAGCGGAAGTTGTAGCTCTGGCCGCCGCTGACCTTGGTGGTCGGCCAGGAGCCGCCGCGCGGGTCGTCGAGCTGCGCGAACTGGCCGAGGCCGCCCGAGCAGATCTTGCCGTCGGCGGGGCCGCCGTTCGGGAAGCCCTTGGGCCCCTCGACACTCTGCGGCTCCCACTGGATGTTGCCGCAGTTGGTCACCGTGCCGTTGGCACAGAGCTTCTGACGGCTGATGGGGGAGTCCGTGTAGCCATGGCTGCTTGCGCTGCTGGTGGCGAGCAGGGACACGCCCGCCACGGCGAGGCCGACAACGGCCGCGCCTATCTTCTTTCGCATGCTTCGCTCCAGAGAACGTGGGGAGTTCGGTGAGCCGTACTGCACGCGTGCAGGGGGAACAGTCTGCGGTCTAGACCAAGCTCTAGAGTATTAACGGAACTTGACCGTGTCCATAACAAGTACGAGCCAGGTCCAGACCAATTACAGCCTCTCCGGGGTGCCTTGCCGCCCGGTGTAGAACGCCACGGTGAGGTCCTTGACCAGCACCTTGCGCTCGTAATCGTCCAGTTCGACCAGTCCGCGGGCGGTCAGCCGGTGCACGGTGTCGTCCACCGCGTCCACCACGGAAGTCAGCACGCTGTCCCGGTGCTTGGCGTCGATCGCCGCGATCCGGCTGCGCTGCATCGCGGCTGCGATCTCCGGCGCGTACTCGATACGGGTCGGCTGCGCGGAGAACACATCGATACCGACGGGCCGGCACTCCGCCGAGAGCATCCGGGTCAGCGCGTCGCCGACCGCCTCCGCGTTGCGCAGGGTGGGGGCCTCGTCGTGGAATGCGTCGGCGGGAAGCTGGGAGAGCACCCGCGCCATCGCCGCCTCGACCTGCTCGCGCAGATACTCCTCGTGGTCCTGTACGCCGAGGGCCGCGCGTACGGTGTCCCTGACCCGCCAGATGACCAGCACGACCACGCACAGCGCGGTGCCGTTCGAGTCGACGGCGGGCATCGGCTCGCTGCGCCAGTGCCGCAGCCGTACGTCCATCCGGCGGCGCAGCAGCAGCGGGCTCACCCAGAGCAGTCCGGTACGGCGGACGCTGCCGCGGTACTCGCCGAACAGCGTCAGCACCCAGGCCTGGCCGACCCGGCCACGGCCGAGCCCGCCGAAGGCGAAGAGGGTGACGGTCCCGCCGAGCGCGAGCAGGGCCCACTGGCCGATCCCGATGCCGCGGTCGGGGTTCGCCCCCAGCCCGAGCGGCCCGGTCACGGCCTCCGGCACGGCCCCGGACCACCACACAACCACCGCACACGCGACCAGCGCGAGCACCCCGACGAGCACGGCGGCCCACCCGGGCAGCACCGGCCCGGGCCGCTCGACCAGCTTCGGATCCACGGGCGGCGGAGGCCGCAACGGCACGGCGGGCACGGCGGCGTGCGCCCGCCTGACCCGAGGCTGCTCCCCGGTCCCCCAACGCCGCCCGGCGCCGGGTGACTTGGTGGCGTCGTCGGCGGCCGTCTCGTCGCGGAAGAGGAGGTGCACGGGGATCTCGTGGGTGGACTCCCCGACGATGAGCGGACTCCAACGGGGCGCGGGTTCGCCGGCGGTACGGGGGCTGGGGTCGGCGGAGCCGACGGGTTCGGCGGCACCGGTGGGGCTGTACGGGCCGGTGGGGCCGGTGCCGGTAGAGCTGAGGCCGTTGGGGCTGCGGCCGGTCGGGCCGGTGCCATTGGGCCCGGTGGGGGTGAACGGGTCGGCGGTCCCGGGGCCGGTGGAGCTGTACGGGCCGGTTGTGCCGCCTGGGGCGTTGTGCCCGGCCGAGCCGGTGGCGTAGGCGGGGTCTCTCGGACCGGTCGAGTCCACCGCACCGCCCAGGCCGTCGTGCCCGGCCAGGCCAGCGGGGTCGACCGTGCCGGTGCGACCGGTCAAGCCGGTCGAGCCGGGCCGGCCGGTTGCGTCGGCCGGCGTAGCCGCGCCGTTCGCGCCGGTCGGGCTGGTAAAGCCGGCCGAGTCGGCCAGGCCGTTCGGGCCTACGGCTCCAGTGTGGCCAGTCGGATCGGCCAGGCCGGGCCAGCCGGTTGTGTCGGCTGATGCCGACTTGCCGTTCACGCCCGTCGGGCCGGACGCGCCACGTGCGCCGGTCGAGTCGACCGGGCCGGGCATTCCCGTAACGCTGGTGGGACCGGACCCACCATTCGGGCCCATCAAACCGGTCGGGCCGGTCGAACCGGCCATTTCGGTTGAGCCGGTCGGGGTGACCGGGTCCGGCGTGCTCGTAACGCCGTTCAGACCCATCGGGCCGGCTGCTGAGCCGGCGGAGTCGAACACACCGGTCCCCCCGGTCCGGCCGGTCGGACTGACCGTGCCGTTCGGGCCGGTCCAGTCGGAGGACCCGACACCGTCGGCCTTGGTCGAGCTGATCCAGCCGGACGCGCTGGTCGCGTCCGTCGCACCGCCCTCGTGGGTCGGGCCCATCGGGCCAGTCGTGCCGGTCCCGCCGAGTGGTCCGACGGAGCCGGATACACGGCTCCGGTCGGTCAAGCCGGGCGAGCCGCTCGTACCGACCGCGTCGGTCGAACCCGTACGGCCGGACGGGCCGTACGGCCCGAGCCCGGACCCGCCGTCCGCGCCGGACGAACCGGTCCAGCCGGGCGCAACGCCCGTACTGGTCAGGCGTGTTGGGTCGACCGTATCGGTCGAGCCGGTCAGGCCGTCCGGGCCGGACGCGCCATGCGCGCCGCCCGCGCCGGTCAAGCGCGTTGGGTCGGCCGGATCGGTCGGGACCGTAACGCCGCTGGGAACGGGCCTGCCGTTCCGGTCCGTCACGCCGACCGTGTCGGGAAAGCCGACCAGACCGTCCGGGTCTGGAGCGTCGAGCCCCGCAGGGCCGCCAGGGCCGGTCGAGTGGACCGGGCCAGTCGTGCCCGTAACGCCGCTGGGATCGAACCCACCGTTCAGACCCGTCCGGCCAGTTGGACCGGCGGAGCCAGGCACACCGACCGCGTCGAAAAAGCCGGGCCTGTCGACCGGGCCGGTCGTGTCCGTGACGTCGCTGGGAACTGATCCACCGTTACGGCCCATCCAGCCAGTTGGATCGCCGGAGCCGGTCACGCCGTTCCGGTCCGCCACACCGGTCGCATCGACCGCGTCGGGCGGACCGGGTCGGCCAGTCGGGCCGGCTGCCTCCCGGCCGTTGCGCCCCGGCGCGCCGTCACGGCCCGACACGGCGGCCCAGCCGGACGGGACGAACGCGTCCGGCGCATCCGGCGCGGCCGTTCGGCCCGTCAGGCCGAAGGGGTCGGTCCCGTCGGCCGCGCCATCGGCCCCGGGCGTACCGGACATGTCGATCGGCAGGGTCGTCTCCACCGCCCCCGGCGGCTCGGCCGCCTCCTCCGTCCGGTCCTCCCGGGACGTCCGGGTCGGGGTCCACACCTCCGCGCCGAACAGGGGGCGGGCCGAGCGCTGGGCCGGTTCGGCCGCCGGCGGCGGGGCGGGCTCGGGCGGGTGCTCGCCGTCCGGCGGGGGCGGCGCGGGGGCCGGCCCTTCGTCGTTCGGGTGCGAGGTCGTCGTCATCCGTGCCTCCGTCATGCGAAGAGTCGCCGCCAGGTCTGCGGGCCGGGATAGCCGTCGGCCTCGGCGCCGCGCCACCCCTGGGCGCGCTGGAACGCCTCGACATTGCGCCGGTCGGCCTCGGTCCAGCCGCGCCCGGGGCCCGAGGTGTAGTGCTTGCCGAAGCCCTTCTTCACGAGCTGCTTGCCGAGCCGCTCGACGTACACGCTGGTGCTGCCGGGCCGGAAGTGCCGGGCGCCCGGATACGGCACGGCCTTCCCGAACCCGGCCCCCGACCCCGACCCGGACCCGGGCTTCCCGGGCTTCCCGGGCTTCCCCGAAGCCCCGCCGCCCTTGTCCCCACCCGCCGCCGGGATGTCCTTTCCGAGGCCCCGTACCAGATACCGCCAGGTCGCCGGGCCAGGCAGCCCGTCCGCCTCGGCGCCGCGCCAGCCCTGCGCCCGCTGGAACGCCCGGGTGGCCCGCCGGTCCGACTCGCTCCACCGGGGCCCGGCGCCCTCCCGGTAGTAACGTCCGCCCCCGCGCGCGATCAGCATCCGGCCGAGCCGTCTGACATGCGCGTTCACCGCGCCCGGCCGGAACGCCCCCGCCCCCGGATACGCCGCCGTCGCCCCGGTCCCGGCACTCGCCCCCGGCCCCTTCTCGTCGCCGCTCTCGGCCAGCCCGCGGTAGCGGTACGGGACGTAGCGGCCGGAGTTGCTCCAGTACGCGAGGGGCGTGGACTGCGAGCGGGCGTGCGGCTGCGCCTGTTCGTACGCCAGGTAGTGGGAGCGGGTGTAGTCGGTCCAGCCGCCGAAGATCGTGACGTGCGACCCCTTCTGCGGGTTGGCCGGATTGTGGAAGAGCAGCATGTCGCCGGGCTGGAGCTCGTCGTGGTCGATCCGTACGCCGTACCGCGCCAGCGTGCCCGTCCATTCGTTGCCCGCGAGGTTCCAGGCCATCGAGACATAGCCGGAGCAGTCCTGGCGGTATCCGTCCGACCAGAACTTGACCATGCTGTACGGCACCTGCGCGTTCGCCCAGCGCTTGGCGCGGTTGATGATGTCGGCCCGGGTGGATCTGCGCAGGGCGCTGTGGGGCCGGTGGGAACCGGGGCCGGGCAGCGGGCGCCCGTAGAGCGGGGAGCTGCCGCCCTGCGGAGTCTCGGGCTCCGGCCCAGCGGCCACCCCCGCGGCAAACCCGGCCGCCTTCCCCGCGGCCACCCCCGCGGTCACCGCAGGCGCCGTATCCACAACCCCCGCAGCCGCAGTCACACCCTCAATCCGCCCCGCCGCCCACGCCGCTTCCGTACCCGTCCCCGCCGTCCCGAGGGCCACCCCCGCCGTCGCCAGGACCAGCGCCCGCCGGGCGCCGTGTGCGGCCGGGTGGCCGCCCGCGCGTACCGGTACGCCCCTCGCCAGGTCGCGCCGCCGTTCGGCGCAGCCGGCGCAGGGGCAGTCGGCGGCGGGCTCGTACTCGTCGAAGACCGGGACGGTCATGCGATCCCCTCCACACTCATCGCGATCTTTCCGGCACGATAAGCGCGCCAGTGTCTCAACTATCTGGACAAGTCGCATTTTGACGGATCAAGGGGAAGAAAGGACAATCCGACAGGCCGCAACAGCCATCAAATGGCCAGGACCACCTCCGCGGATCCGGTAGAGTCCTCCAGGTCAGCAGGCGCCGCTAGCTCAGTTGGTTAGAGCAGCTGACTCTTAATCAGCGGGTCCGGGGTTCGAGTCCCTGGCGGCGCACGCGCATACAGAAGCCCCCTCGCACCGAGCGAGGGGGCTTCCCGCGTCTCCGGCGAAGCACCGGGCACCGAAGCACCATGCGCCACGCGCCCGGCCGCGGCACCCGGCACCACCCGCCCGGCCACCACACCGCCGCCACATCCGTCACACTGGCCGCTCACATCGCGTACACAACCGACAATCGTAACTTTTCTTCCTTGCGGTCCCGAGTCAGGTCGGCCAACCTGTTCTGAACGCGTCGACGCCGGCGCGTCGACGCCAATGAGGTACGCGGTCCGAGCAGTTGCAGTTGCGTTTGCGGTTGCAGTCGGACGCGGCGCGAGGGGATACCTCCACGGGCGGGTGCAACCGGACGGCCGCCGTTCTCTGTCCTTGAGTGCGGGGCCGCGGCTGCCGCGCCCGGGGCCGGTGGTCGAGGGGGACCGTTCCGGACGAAACCGTCGGTACCGATCACGCAGCGACCGTGCTCGCGGGGGGATGACTCATGACGTCGACGCCAGAGGGCGCGCAGCAGAACGACGCGTCCCGGACCACACAGCTCCGGATCCCCTCCCATCTCAGAGGCGGCGGCCAGCGCCCCCGGTCCAGGAAGCCCGCGCTCCCCAAGTACGACTACGAGCACTACAGCCGGCTCGCGGGACCGCTCACCCGGCCCGACCCGGACAAGCCGTACACCGTCCGCTACCGCTCGCTCCTCTCCCAGGAGCCGCACCGGATACGCGCCGCCCTGCTCCTCGGCGCGGCGCCGCTGCTCTCGCTCGGGCTCTTCGTCTGGCTGATGCAGCCGCAGCACTGGACCGAGCGCGATCCGAACCTCAAGAACGACACCCTCCTCGTCCTCGACATCGTGATGCTCGTCTCGATCGGACTGATCGAGCTGTTCCGCACGATGAATGTCCTCTCGAACGCCCATGCCACCCTGGTGGCGCGCGACCCCGTCCCCGTCGTACCGGAGAACGGCACCCGCGTCGCCTTCCTCACCTCCTTCGTCCCCGGCAAGGAACCGCTCGCCATGGTCACCAAGACCCTGGAGGCGGCGGTCAGGATCCGGCACCGCGGGCTGATGCATGTCTGGCTGCTCGACGAGGGCGACGACCCGGCCGTCAAGGAGGTGTGCGCCCGTCTCGGGGTGCACCACTTCTCCCGCAAGGGCGTCGCGAAGTGGAACCAGCCCAAGGGAGCGCACCGCGCGAAGACCAAGCACGGCAACTACAACGCCTGGCTGGACGCGCACGGCGACGCGTACGACTTCTTCGCCTCCGTCGACACCGACCACGTACCGATGCCCAACTATCTGGAGCGGATGCTCGGTTACTTCCGCGACCCGGATGTCGGCTTTGTCATCGGCCCCCAGGTGTACGGCAATTACGACACCTTCGTCACCAAGGCCGCCGAGTCGCAGCAGTTCCTCTTCCACGCCCTGATCCAGCGCGCCGGCAACCGCTACGGCGCGCCCATGTTCGTCGGTACGAGCAACGCCGTACGGATCAGCGCGCTGAAGCAGATCGGCGGTCTGTACGACTCGATCACCGAGGACATGGCGACGGGCTTCGAGATGCACCGCGCCAAGAACCCGCGCACCGGCAACAAATGGCGCTCGGTCTACACCCCGGACGTGCTCGCCGTCGGCGAGGGACCGACCGCCTGGACGGACTTCTTCACCCAGCAGCTCCGCTGGTCGCGCGGTACGTACGAGACGATCCTCAAGCAGTACTGGCGGGGGTACGGCACGCTGCCGCCCGGCAAGCTCTTCAACTACACCATGATGATCATCTTCTACCCGATGTCGGCCCTCAACTGGATCCTGGCGGCCTTGAGTTGCGCGCTGTTCCTGGGCATGGGCGCCTCGGGTGTGCAGATCGACCCGGCGATCTGGATGATGCTGTACGGGAATGCCTCGGCGCTCCAGATCGGGCTCTACATCTGGAACCGGCGCCACAATGTCTCGCCGCACGAGCCCGAGGGGTCCGGCGGACTGGCCGGCATGGTGATGTCCGCGCTCTCCGCGCCGATCTACGCCCGCTCGCTGATGGACGCCGTACTGCGCCGGAAGAGCGGTTTCGTGGTGACGCCCAAGGGCGACTCGTCCAGTCCTGACACGCTCTTCGGGACCTTCCGGATCCATCTCTTCTTCATCCTGGTCTTCGGCGGATCGCTGGCCTCGTCCTTCTACTTCGGGCACGACCATCCGGCGATGATCACCTGGGCTTCGCTGGCGATGCTCATCACGGCGGCGCCGATCTTCGCCTGGCGCTGGGGAATGCGCCAGGACAGGAAGAAGCGGAAGGGGCGGGGTCGCGGTGACGCCGGCCCTCCGTCCGGGGGCACGGCCCCGTCCGGGGGCGCGGCGTCCGGAGGCGCGGCTCCCTTCGTACCGCAGCAGCCCGCGGGCCCGCCCGCGGCCACTGATCAGACCATGCAGATTTCCCTTGGGGGACGTAAGAAATGAGCGCCACTCCCGTCCGGCAGAACCACCGCAGAAACCGTGCCCGACGGATTGCGATAGGCGCCGCGGTGGTGGTCGCGGTGGCCGGGGTGAACGGTCCAGCGCTCTACCGGTTCGGCTCGGCGAAATACCACGAGTACACGATCAACCGGCCGGAGTACAAGGCCGAGAACGGGCACTGGGACTTTCTCGACATCCCGTCCGAGTTCCGTATCAACTCGATCCACGCCGCCCTGCTGCACACCGGCAAGGTGCTGCTGATAGCGGGCTCGGGCAACAACCAGAAGAACTTCGACGCGGGGAAGTTCGAGTCGATCCTCTGGGACCCGAAGGCCAATACGTACAAGAAGATCCCGACGCCCAAGGACATGTTCTGCTCCGGGCACACCCAACTGCCGGACGGGAACCTGCTGGTGGCGGGCGGCACCAAGCGGTACGAGAAGCTCAAGGGCGATGTCACCAAGGCCGGCGGCCTGATGATCGTCCACAACGAGGACCCGGACAAGCCGGTCACCCTGCCCGCGGGCACGATGTTCACGGGCAAGGAGAACGGCAAGACCTTTGTCTCCAAGGACCCGGTCCTGGTCGAGAAGGCGAAGAAGATCTTCGATCCGGAGACCGGCGCTTTCCTGCGGACCGAGGCGGGTCTCGGTCGTATCTATGTCGAGGCGCGCCAGTCCGGCAAGAAATACGAGACCGGCACCGAGGACAATTACCGGGTGCAGGGCATGAAGGGCTCCGACGCCCGCAATGTGTACGGCATCGCGCAGAAGCTCGCGCTCGACAAGAAGGACTTCCAGGGCATCAAGGAAGCCTATGAGTTCGATCCGCTGGCGGAGAAGTACATCACCGTCGACCCGATGAACGAGGCACGCTGGTATCCGACGCTGACCACCCTTGAGGACGGCAAGGTACTGGCGCTGTCGGGTCTCGACGAAATCGGCCAGATAGTCCCCGGCAAGGACGAGATCTACGACCCGAAGACCAAGTCGTGGGAGTACACGGGAATCATCAGGAAGTTTCCCACCTACCCGGCGATCTTCCTTCTGGACAACGGCAAGCTCTTCTACAGCGGCTCGAACGCCGGTTACGGCCCGGCCGATGTCGGCCGTGATCCGGGCATCTGGGATCTGGAGACGAACAAGTTCAAGAAGATTCCGGGGCTGAGCGATCCCGACCGGATGGAGACATCGGCGACGGTCATGCTGCCGCCCGCCCAGGACCAGAAGTTCATGGTCATCGGCGGGGGCGGGGTCGGCGAGTCCGAGAAGTCGAGTGAGAAGTCCCGGCTGGTCGACCTCAAGGCCCGCGACCCGCGCTTCACGGACGGCCCGGCGCTGGAGAAGGGCACCCGCTATCCGAGCGCCTCGCTGCTGCCCGACGACTCCGTACTGATCACCGGCGGCTCCGAGGACTACCGGGGGCGCGGCGGCTCGGACGTCCTCCAGGCACGGCTGTACGACCCGAAGGCGGCCTCGTACGATCGGGTCGCCGATCCGGCGGTGGGCCGCAATTACCACTCGGGCTCGGTCCTGCTGCCCGACGGCCGGGTCATGGTCTTCGGCTCGGACCCGCTCTACTCGGACAAGGCCAACACCAAGCCGGGCGTCTTCGAGCAGCGCGTCGAGATCTACACGCCGCCGTATCTCTTCCGGGACGAGCGGCCTGTGCTCTCGGGCGGGCCGAAGAGTGTGAAGCGGGGCGGGACGGCGGAGTTCAGGACGGCGGACCCCGGGGCGATCGCGTCGGCGAAGCTGATGCGGCCCAGCGCGGTCACGCATGTCACCGATGTCGAACAGCGGTCGGTGGCACTGGACGTGAAGAAGACGGCGGACGGTATCGAGGTCACGGTCCCGAAGAACAGGGCGCTGGTGCCGTCGGGCTGGTACATGCTGTTCGTCACGGACACGAAGGGCACGCCGTCCGAGGGCGTGTGGGTGGAGATTCCGTAGGGCCTGTGGGCGGGGGCGGTACGGGCAGCGCGCCGCGTCCGCCCGCCAACCCCCGCGCCCGCCGCGCTACTTCGTGTTGCGCGCCAGCTCCAGGGCGTACTCCGGATACCACTCGCCCGCCTTGGGCCCGCCCTTGCAGTCGCCGTCCGACTCCCCGGGCCGCTTCACCCACAGATACGCCTTGACCAGCGGGTCACCGGTGTCGGTGGTCGGCGCCTCGCCGAGGGCGCGGCCCGGGGGGTTGCACCAGGTCTCGCCCGGATCGCCGCCGGTGTACGGGCCGTTGCCGTTGCGGCTGGTGTCGATCACGAACGGCTTGCCGCCGACCTTCTCGGAGAGCCGCCTGCCGAAGTCCGCGCTCGCGCCGGTCGGGTAGAAGTTGGAGACATTGACCGCGAAGCCGTCCGCCGCGGCGATGCCCGCGCGCTGGAGCGGTTCGAAGAGCGCGTCGGGCGACTGCCAGCCCGCGTTCCCCGCGTCGACGTAGACCGAGGTGGCGGGCTGCTGCTTGAGCCGCTCGACGGCGCCCTTGAGCAGGTCGTACCGCTCCTCGTGGTACGCCTCCGGGGTGCAGCCGTCCACCAGGTGCAGTACGGCGTCGGGCTCCAAGACCACGGTGGCGCGGCGGTCGGCTATGCCCTGGGCGACCTGGTCGATCCAGGCACGGTACGCGTTGCCGTCCACGGCGCCGCCCTTGGAGAACTGGCCGCAGTCGCGGTGCGGGATGTTGTAGAGGACCAGCAGGGCGTCCCGGTCGGCCTTCGCCGCCGCTTCGGTGAAACCTTTGGTCTGGGCCTCGGGGGTGTCGGGGCCGATCCACTCGGCGACCGGCTGTTCGGCGATCTTCCTGATCAGCCCGGCGTTCGCGGTGTCGCCCCGGCCGGCGTACGCGGCGGCCTCCCGGGCCGCCGTGCCGTCGGGGTTGACCCAGTACGGTGCCTCCGCCTTGGGGCGCTGGCCGATCGGAGCCATCTTCGTACCGCCGTCACCGCCGCCGTCCGCACCGCCGTCGCCGCCGGACGAACAGCCCGCGACGAGCAGCACCGCACCCGCCGACGCCCCCACCGCGCCCGCCCTCAGCACCGCGCGGACGCGCGCGCCCCGGCCGGAATAACTGCCGTACATCCACTCCCCCTTGACGCACCGTGACCCGGAGCGCGCACCCCCCGCGCCTCCGGACCTCCCCTGCCCGCCGGTCGGGACCGGCCGCCACCAATCCTGGCACAGGAGCCCGATCCGCCCGGCGGATCGAGCGGCTTCGTGCGGCTTCGTGGGCGAGCTGTGACGACAGGCGCGTCGACAGCCGCGTCAGAGACGGCGGTCGTGGCTCGCGTCCGGTTGCAGGTCCGGGTCCCGGGCGTCGCGCCGCCGCCGGGCGCCCCGGAAGGCCACCGCGACCGCGGCGACGCCCGCGAGGACCAGGCCGACCACGGCCTGCGGGGCGCCGGGCCCGGCGGACTCGTCCCGTGGGCTGCCGGGTTCCTCAGCCCGCGCCGGATGAGCGGGACCGTATGCCGGCGGGCCGCCGCTGCCGATCTGCACCGGGCCGAACGGCGTGGGCAGGGCTCCGGGGCGGCGCTGCCCGGGGCAGGTTCCGTGAGCCGTCGCCGTACCGCTCGTACAGCCGTCCGCCCCGGCCCCGGCTTCTCCGCCGAGGGTCACGGCCGACGGGGTCAGTGTGCCCCGCACGGAATCGTGGTCCTGGACGGCGCCGCCGGCGCCGGTGACGAGGACCGGTACGGCCACCACCACGGCGGCCGCACCCGCGGCACGGAGAGCGAGCAACCCTGGACGCATCGTGGACCTCCTGACGCCGACGCTCCATCCCGACATCTCAGAGACTCACGCGTCCCCGGTCCTTCCGCATCCGCAGCGCGCGCCGCCCGCCCGCCATTCCCCCGCTGACGTGCTCAGATGCGATCGACCAGATCGGCGATCGAGTCAACGACCGTGGAGGGCCGGAAGGGATAGCGGTCGATGTCGCCGGGCGCGGTCAGTCCGCTCAGCACCAGGAAGGTCTCCATCCCCGCCTCCAGACCGGCGAGGACGTCGGTGTCCATCCGGTCGCCGATCATCGCGCTGGTCTCGGAGTGCGCGCCGATCGCGTTGAGTCCCGTCCGCATCATCAGCGGGTTGGGCTTGCCCGCGAAGTACGGGTCCTTGCCGGTGGCCTTGGTGATCAGCGCGGCCACGGCGCCGGTCGCGGGCAGCGGGCCCTCGGTCGACGGGCCGGTCTCGTCGGGGTTGGTGCAGATGAACCGCGCTCCGCCGTTGATCAGCCGGATCGCCCTGGTCAGCGCCTCGAAGCTGTATGTACGGGTCTCGCCGAGCACCACATAGTCCGGCTCGTGGTCGGTGAGGATGTAGCCGATGTCGTGCAGGGCGGTGGTCAGTCCCGCCTCGCCGATGACATACGCCGTACCGCCGGGCCGCTGGTCCTCCAGGAATCTGGCGGTGGCGAGCGCCGAGGTCCAGATGTTGTCCACGGGCACGTCGAGCCCCATCCGGGCGAGCCGGGCCTGGAGATCGCGCGGGGTGTAGATGGAGTTGTTGGTGAGGACGAGGAACGGCTTGCCCGACTCCTTCAGGCGCTTCATGAACTCGGCGGCGCCGGGGATCGGTACCCCTTCGTGAATGAGCACGCCGTCCATGTCGGTGAGCCAGGACTCGATCGGCTTGCGCTCTGCCACTGGACTGTTCTCCGCTCTGGGGTGGCCAATAATGCGTGGTCCGACACGCCCAGCGTAACGAGGGTGTACAGCGGGAGCCGCAGACGGGCTCTCGTCCCGTACGGCACTCGTACGGCACTCCCGCGGCGCTTGTACGGCGGCTCGTCCAGCGGCTTGCGGCGGCTCGTCCAGCGGCTTGTCCGGAGGTTGTCAGTGCCGTTCGGTACGGTCGGTACGGAGTCGTCGGGCACCGACGACCAAGAGGACTCCGGCGATGAGCAGTGCGGCCACCGCGGCGGTACGGCCCACGAGGTCGCCTTCCAGTCCCGCGCGGGCGAGTTGACCGGTGCCGGTCGGCCGGTCGCCGGGGTGGGAGTGGCCGACGGTGGGCGCGGGTGTCCTCGTACCGGTGCCCTTGGCGGATCCGTCGCCGCCGGTGCTGTTGCCTTCGGGTTTGCGGACGGCCAGCCGGTACGCGTCGGACTCCCCGACCCAGTCGCCGTCCCGGCCCCGCCGCTGGACGGCCGCGGCGGTGATCATGACCTTGTTGGGCTCGGTGTTCGCGGCGAACGCGAGCCGCGCGTGGACGGTGACGGTACGGCCGGCCGGTACGGCGAAGCCCGGCGAGCCGTCGTCGAGTACGCCGATGATCTCGTCCCGCTCGGTCTTCTCCAGCGGCAGCGCGTGCCAGCGCCCCGCGCCATCGGTCATCTCCAGGGTGAGCTGGGAGGCGGTGAGCGCCCGGTGCCGGTCGACGAGGACGAGCACGGGATGGATGTCGCGGCACGTCTCGGCGGTGGTGTTGGTGAGTTCGAGCGCCCACGACCCGGCGGCACCGCCGGGCCGGTAGGCGTCGGGCCCGCCGAGGATCCGTGAGGTGATCGGGAACTCGGGGTCGGAGAGCTTGCCGCACCGGGGACCGGGGGCGGCAGGCAGGGACACGGCCTGTTCGAGGGCGGGCAGGGCCTGTACGGGGACGGGCAGCGGCACGGCTCGTACGGGGACGGGCAGGGCGTGGGCCGTCATCGGCGCGATCGTCGTCGTGGCCACGGTGATTCCGGTGGCGAGGGCGTGACGCAGTCGCATGGGTGGCGTGGCCTTTGCTGCTCGCGGGTCGCGTTGGTGTGCTGGTCGGTGTGCTGCGGGACATGGCCGGGCGCCCGGGCCGCACCGGACAGGACACGACCCGAGCCCCTGTCACGCTGCCATGCGACCGCGGGCCGTCCGGAGCGCCACGACCCCGAACAGCCGGAAAATCACATGAACACACCCCATCAGCCCAGTTCCGGCTCCGTCAGCCCAGTTCCGACTCCCGCCGATGGCCGAAGACCGGTGCGAGAACAAGTTGCGCCGCTCCCTCGGCGACCGGGTGCGGCCCGCCCTCGGCCGCGGTGACGGGGATGACCGCGCCCCGGGCCCGTTCGGCGACGACCGCGCCGACTCCCCGTACAAAACACGCCTCGTGCGCGGCGATCGTTCGGCCGCCGAGCAGGACGCGGTCGATGTCGAGCAGGCCGACGAGGTTCGCCGCGCCTGCGCCGAGCACCCGCGCCGCCTCCGGCAGATCACCGCGGGCGACGGCGGCGAGACAGAGCGCCTCGATACAGCCGCGGTTGCCGCAGTCGCAGCGGGGCCCGTCGAGCTGGATGACCTGGTGCCCGAACTCCCCGGCCCCGGTGCGGGCCCCGCGGTGCAGTCCGCCGCCGAGCACGAGCCCGGCGCCCAGTCCCGTACCGAGATGGAGATACGCGAAGGAGTCGCCGGCCCCGCGCAGGGCGAGACCGAGGGCGGCGGCGTTGGTGTCCTTGTCCAGGACGACGGGAAGCTGAAGCCGCGCGGCGAGCGCCTCGCGCAGCGGAAACCCCTCCCACTCCGGAAACCCGGTGACCCGCCCGGGCACCCCGGCCCGATGGTCGAGCGGCCCGGGCATGGCGACGCCGACGCCGAGTACGTCCTGCGCGCCGTCGCACTCACCGGCCACCAAGTCCGGCCGCATCCCGGCTCGCAGGGAGGTCCCGGCTCGTACGGAGGCCTCGGCCCCGGAGGCTACGGAGGTCCTGGCCGCGGGGGCTGCGGAGGTCCCGGGGCCGGGGGGTACGGGGGCGCCCGCTCGTACGGAGGTCCCGGCCGTGGGGGCGACGCCCACGCGCCCGGCGCCGACCGGCATGTCGAGCCGCGCGCCCGCCCGTACCCTCGCCGCCCGCAGCGCTTCCGCGCGGACCGCGTCGACCTGGACCGCCGCCGTCTCGATGACCTGGTCCGCTCCCGCGCCGAGGTCGAGGGGGACCGTGCGTACCGCGACCAGAGCACCGGACAGGTCCACCAGGACCGCCGTCAGTTCGTCGCGGTCCAGGTGCAGGCCGACCGCGGAGGCGGCGGAGGGGACCAGCCGCAGTACGGTCCTGGGCTTGCCGCCCGTGGAGGCGCGGCGGCCGGCCTCCGTGGCCATGCCCTCCGTACGCAGCCGGGCCGTGATCTTGCTGACCGCCTGCGGGGTGAGGCCGGTCCGCTCGGCGAGTTCCAGCCGGCTGATCCCCGCGTCGCCCGCCGCGCGCAGCAGATCGAGGACCAGGGCCGCGTTGTGGCTGCGCAGTACCGGCAGATTGGCCCCGGCGCCCGCGGTCCCGGCGACCGTACTGCCGGTGACGGCACCGCCGGTGACCGTACCGCCGGTAGCCGCACCACCAGTGACCGTACCCCCGGTAGCCGTACCGCTGGTGACGGCCGCGCTACCCCCGGCTACTCCCGTGACATCCCCGTTTCTTCTCTCCACGTCCGCCATTCTCCCTCGTGGTTGCACTTTGGCAACGCCGTTGCTTAAGTGGAGCCATGACCTTGACTGGTACCCGCACCGGCCCCCGTACCGGCACCCCGCTGCGCGTCGGACTCGTGGGCTACGGCCTCGCGGGCTCCGTCTTCCATGCCCCGCTGATCGCCACCACGGACGGGCTCGTCCTCGACACGATCGTCACCGCGAGCCCGGAGCGCCGGGAGCAGGCGCGCGCCGAGTTCCCGGACGTACGGTTCGCCACGTCGCCGGTCGAGCTGTGGGAGCGCGCGAACGAGCTCGACCTGATCGTCATCGCCTCCCCCAACAAGACGCATGTCCCGCTCGCGACGACCGCCCTCAAGGCCGGTCTGTCGGTGGTCGTGGACAAGCCGGTCGCGGGCAGCGCGGCCGAGGCGCGCGAGCTGGCCGCGCTCGCCGAGGCGCGCGGGCTGCTGCTCTCGGTCTTCCACAACCGCCGCTGGGACAACGACTTCCTCACGCTGGCCCGGCTCATCGACACCGGCCGGCTCGGTGACGTACAGCGCTTCGAGTCCCGCTTCGAGCGGTGGCGCCCGCAGCTGAAGGGCGGCTGGCGCGAGTCGGGCGCGGCGGAGGAGATCGGCGGGCTGCTGTACGACCTGGGCAGCCATGTCGTCGACCAGGCGCTGGTCCTGTTCGGCCCGGCGGAGCGGGTGTACGCGGAGACGGACGTACGCCGTCCGGGCGCCGCGACCGACGACGACACGTTCATCGCGGTCACCCACACGAACGGCGTCCGCTCCCATCTGTACGTCAGCGCCACCGCGGCCCAGCTCGGCCCGCGCTTCCGGGTGCTCGGTTCGACTGCGGGGTATGTGAAGCACGGTCTCGACCCGCAGGAGGCGGACCTGCGCGAGGGCAAGCGGCCGGGCACGGCGGCCGGCTGGGGCGTGGAGCCCGAGTCGCTGTGGGGGCGGATCGGCGCGGGCGAGTCGCCGCTGACCGGGGGCGGCCACCCGGTGGAGACCGAACCGGGCGACTACCCGGCGTACTACGCGGGCATCGCCACCGCGCTGCGCAAGGGCATCGCGCCTCCGGTGACGGCGTACGAGGCGGCGGCGACGCTGGAGGTCCTGGAGGCGGCACGGCGCTCGGCCCAGGAGGGCACGGTCATCACCCTGGAGACCCAGTCATGAGCGCCGCGTCCTCCGCACCGGCTACGGGCCCGGCTTCGGGGCCAGCTCCGACTTCGGCTCAGGCATCGGCTTCGGCCCAGGCCCCCGGTGTCGCCGAACTGGAAGCCCAGGAAGTCCGGCTGACGCTCCGTCAGTTCACCTACGACGACGCGTGGACGCTCGGCTGCCTGCTGGTCGAGCTGGCGCGCGAGCGCAACGCCCCGGTCGCGATCGACATCCGCCGCGGCCCCCAGCAGCTCTTCCACTGCGCGCTCCCCGGCTCGTCGGCGGACAACGACGCCTGGATCGACCGCAAACGCCGGGTCGTGGAACGGTACGGCGCCAGCTCGCTCCTCGTCGGCACCCGCTTCCGCGCCAAGGGCACCACCTTCGAGAACTCCTCCCGCCTGGACCCGGACTTCTACGCGGCCCACGGCGGCTCGTTCCCACTGGCGGTGGAGGGCGCGGGCATCATCGGCACGGTCACGGTCTCGGGCCTCCCCCAGGCGGAGGACCACGCGCTGGTGGTGGAGGCGCTGGAACGCTTGCGCGGCTGACGTTTTCCGTGTCCTCAATCGCCGGACAGGCCGCTGTGTCCTCAATCGCCGGACGGGCTGATTTTCCGCCCGTCCGGCGACACACCAAGCCCGTCCGGCGATTGAGGACAAAAGACGCTACGCGTCTTTGAATTCCTGGCGCTGCTTGCCCAGCCCCTCGATCTCCAGCTCCACCACATCCCCCGCCCGCAGATACGGCTTCGGCTCCGGCTTGCCCAGCGCCACCCCCGCCGGCGTACCCGTGTTGATGACATCACCCGGGTACAGCGTCATGAACTGGCTCACGTACCGCACCACTTCGCCCACGCCGAAGATCTGGTCGGCCGTCGTGCCGTTCTGCTGGAGTTCGCCGTTGACCCACAGCCGCATCGGCAGCGCCTGCGGGTCCGGTATCTCGTCCGCCGTCACCAGCCAGGGCCCCAGCGGGTTGAACGTCTCGCAGTTCTTGCCTTTGTCCCACGTACCGCCGCGCTCGATCTGGAACTCGCGCTCGGAGACATCGTTCGACACCGCGTACCCGCCCACGTGCGCGAGGCCGTCCTCCACGGAGTCCAGATAGCGGGCCGTACGTCCGATGACCACCGCAAGCTCGACCTCCCAGTCGGTCTTACGGCTGCCCCGCGGCACCAGCACGGTGTCCTCGGGTCCGACCACCGTGTCCGGCGCCTTGAAGAAGATGATCGGCTCACCCGGTATCTCGGCACCGGTCTCCCGGGCATGGTCGTGGTAGTTCAGCCCGATGCACACGATCTTGCCGATACGGGCGAGCGGCGGCCCGGTCCGTACACCCTCGCCGTCCAGCACTGGCAGTTCACCGGCGGCTGCCGCGGCCCTGATCCGGTCGAGCGCGGCCTCATCGGCGAGCAGCGCCCCGTCGATATCCGTGACCAGCCCGGACAGATCCCGAAGGGTCGTCCCGTCCTGGTCGAGCAGGGCCGGGCGCTCCGCCCCCGCCGTACCGACACGCAGCAGCTTCATCGTCTGTCTCCCTCTGGTCGAGCTGGTCGAGCGTTTTCGAGGCCGAATCGAGCGGTTTTGGGCCGATGGGCGCGGCCATCGGGGATTGTTCGATCCTCCAAGACATCCGATCACTCCGCAAGTCCCTGTTCATAACCTGGACCACGTCCCTGACCTGCACGGCGCCCGCGCCCGCGCCCGGGGCCAGGGCCGGGGCCGGGGCCGCCCGCAACGGGCCCGCGTCCCGCTTTCGCGCTCCCCGCTTTCGCGCTCCCTGCTTCCGCGCGCTCCGCTTTCGCCGCCGCCATGTCCCGATACATGTCCCGGTAGAGGAAGTACCGCTCGACCGCCGTCCACGTCGTACTTGTCACCACGTACAGCGCCGCCGCCAGCGGCACCACCCCGACGGTGAACAGCGTCGCGAAGGAGAGCAGCGGCATCATCTTCGTCATCGCGCCCATGCCCGGGAGTTGCTGCCCGTCCGGCCCGGCCGGCATCGCGGGCATGGCCGCCATCTGGATCCGGGTCCGCCGGAAGGTGAAGGTGGCGACCCCGGCGACGATCGCGAAGAGCGCCACGTACACCAGTCCCGCCGCACCGAACATCCCGCCGTGCGCGAGCGCGTCCGTCCAGCGACCGCCGAGGGGCGCGGCGAAGAGGGAGTGACCGAGGAGTTCGTTCTGCCCGCCGCCGATCGTCCGGTTGGAGAAGAGGTGGTACATCAGGAAGAACGCCGGCATCTGCAACAGGCTGGGCAGACAGCCCGACAGCGGCGAGATCTTCTCCTTGGCGTGCAGTTCCATGAGGGCCTTCTGCAGGCGCTCGGGGTTCTTGGCGTGCTTCTTGCGCAGTTCGGCGATCTGCGGGGCGATTTTGGTACGGGCCTTCTGACCACGGGCGGAGGCGCGGGAGAGCGGGTGGACGGCCAGCCGTACGCAGGCGGTGAAGAGGACGATCGCCGCGGCGGCGGCCCCGGCGTGGAAGAGCGGCTGGAGCAGATCGGCGAGGCCGGTGACCATGCCGGCGAATACGGACAGGAAGACGGAGAAGACAGCGGACAAGGTGAGCCCTCCGTGGGGTCTCGTCGTGCCGGTTGGACGGAGCCGCGCCGAAGGTGCGAACGGCAGGGCTGGTCCAGGGAAGTGCGCCGCAGGGCGGCGATTCGGCGTGACGACCCGCGCGGGGTCCGGGGAGCCCGAAAGCGGAAATGTGTAGCGGTACGTGCCCCTACGCGGCCGTCGCGAGGCGACGGCCGGGCGCCCGGGGCCTGGTGCGGCCCGAGGCGTCGGGATCCCGCTGGGGCAGGAAGGCGGTGCGCTGCTCGCGGTCGCGGATGGCCGTACGTACCCGCTGCGGCGGATGCGCCGGTACGGAGCGGGCGGTGATGACGGCGCAGGCGGCGAGCGCGGAGCCCGCTGCTGCGGTGGCGGCGAGCGCGACGGCGGCGGAGAGGCTGCCGGCGTCGACCAGCAGGACCAGCAGGACTTGCAGTACTTCGGTGAGGAGGAAGAGCAGCAGTCCGGCGGGGCGCGGCATCCGGAGAGCCGGGAGCGGACCGTGGACCATGCCCATGGCCTGCCCCTCTCGCGCTCGTGTCCCGTGTACCCGCTTGTACCCGCTCGTGTCCGGGATCCCGTGTATCAGTGTCGTATCCGGACGGCTTCGCGGCGTGTCTGCACGAGACATACCGCTTCAGCCTCTTCAGCCGTTATACACGACCGGTCTCCAGGGGCTGAAGCAGTCGGCGGGGCCGGAGCAGCGCACGGCTCACCGGATCGGCCGGATCCGGGTCGAGCCCCTCGCCCGGCAGCATCTCCACATCGCGCGGCGGTACGGCCGTACCGCAGGCGGGGCACTCGCCGTACGAGCCCAGCTCCGTACCGCAGGTGGCGTGCGTGAACACCCGGAGCGGCTTCGTACCGTCCACATGTGCCGTACCCCACACCCCGAGCGACCGCAGCACCGGCCAGAGGTCGGTCCCGCGCTCGGTCAGTACGTACTCGTCGCGCGGCGGAGAGTCCTGATAGCGCCGCTTCTCCAGGACACCGGCGCGCTCCAGGGCCTGGAGGCGGGCGGCGAGAACGGCGCGGGGCAGGCCGAGATGGGCGAGGAAGTCGTTGTAGCGGCGGATGCCGTAGAAGGCGTCGCGGATGACGAGGAGCGTCCAGCGCTCGCCGATGACCTCCAGTGCGCGGGCCATCGAGCACTGCTGTGTGGCGTAGTCCTTGCCCAGAGCCATGGAATCAGCTTAACAAGATCTGGGTTCAATGAATGAACCTAGGCTGTTACGCTCGGCGGGGTCGGTGGGTTCATTCACCGAACCTACGAGTGGGGCTGCTGAGGTCCACAAGTCCACAACCGGGATCCGCCACGGATCCGTCACCGAGATCCGCCACGGATCAGCCGAGATCCGCCACCGAGGGGGACAAGACCGTCATGGCCGAGGCTCAGCCCAACCCGCAATCCGCCGCAGACCGGGCGAGTGCCGGAGCGAGTGCCCGTACGAGCGCCGGAGCGAGTGCCCGTACGAGCGCCGGTACGAGCGCCGGTACGAGCGCCCGCACCCGTACCCGTACCGACAGCGCCCGTACCCGTACCGACAGCGCCCGTACCTGTACCGACACCGGCGCCCCGGACCCGCACGTCAGCGCCCCGCCCACCGCCCACGCGGTCCTCCGCCCCGCCGCGACCCTCGCCGTGACCAGCGCGGCCACCGTCGTCGCGCTGATGAACTACACGGCCCCGCTCCTCACCCTCCCGAGCATGAGCGCCGCCTTCGGCACCCCGCTCTCCGCCCAGGCCTGGCTCATAAACGGCATGCCGCTCGGTCTCGCCGCCGTCCTGCTGGTCGCGGGCAGCCTCGCCGACGACTACGGCCGGCGCCGGATCTTCCTTCTGGGCACCCTCGCTCTCGGTGTCACCACCGCGCTCGGCAGCCTGGCCGACAGCACGCTCCTCTTCACCCTGGCCCGGGTGGCGCAGGGCACGGCGAGCGCGGCGGTCATCGCGAGCAGTCTCGGGCTGCTGGTCCACGCGTTCCCGGCCGGGCTCGCGCGGATCAGGGCGACGGGGGTGTGGGGCGCGTTCGTCAGCGCGGGCATAGCCCTGGGGCCGCTGCTGGCCGGCGGGCTGAACGAAGTGAGCGATTCCGGCTGGCGCCTGACGTACGCCGTGCTCGGCGCGGCCGCCCTGGTCACCGCCGGCTTCGCCGTCCGCGTACTCGCCGAGTCGCGCGCCGCTCACCGGAACCGGCCCGATCTGGCGGGCGCCCTCGCCCTCGCGCTGGCCTTCACCGCCCTGCTGAGCGCGCTCACCCTGGGCCGGGACGGCTGGCTGCGGGCGCCGGTGCTGCTTCTGCTGCTGGCCTCGGCCGTACTCACCGGGCTGTTCGCCGTGATCGAACGGCGCGCCGCCGCGCCCGTCTTCGACCTGGGGCTGCTGCGCCGTCCGCTGTTCGGGGCGGCGTCGACGGGCGCGCTGTTCACCGGGCTCGCGGTGATCGGGCTGATGAGCTACATGCCGTCGCTGATCCAGCAGACCATTCATATGTCGGCACTGGGCTCGGCGTGGCTCTTCCTCCTCTGGTCCGGTACGGCCTTCGCGGTCGCCCTCCAGGCCCGGCGCCTCGCGGGCCGGGTGGCCGCCCGCCACCAGCTCGCCCTCGGTTTCGTCCTGCACGCGGCAGGCGCGCTGGGGATGCTGGGCGCGCTGGGCGCGGGGTCCTGGGTACGGCTGGTGCCGGGCCTGTTCGTCGCGGGCGCCGGCAGCGGCCTGCTGAACGCGGCACTGCCACGCCTGTCCGTCGAGTCGGTCCCCCAGGAGCGCGCAGCGATGGGCTCGGGCGCCAACAACACGGCCCGCTACCTGGGTTCGTCGGCCGGCGTCGCCCTGATCATCGCGGTAGCCACCTCCGTAACCGACCCAGCCCACGGCACGGACCTCGCGATCCTGGTATCAGCGGCCCTGACCCTGGCGGGCGCGACGGCGGTCCTGGCGCTGAGGGACCGCGGGGCGCGCGGGACGGCGGGGTGAGGGGTACGGGGGGCGGGGGCCGGGGGCCGGGGCGGGCGTACGGGACGGGGACGAGGGGACAGGGGACCGGGCGGGGCCGGGGCCGGCGTGCGGGACGGGGGCCGGGGCCGGGCAGGGCCGCAGGGCCAGGCGAGGACAGGAGACCGGGGCGGGCGAGGGACCGTTCGTACGACGACGCCGGCCCCCGGACAAGCGGGGCGCGGCCGGGGCGCGGGCCTCGGCCTCCGGGCTTGGCCTCCGGGCGTGGCCTCGGCCTCCGGGCGCGGCCCGTACAGCAGTACGGTGTGGACCATGCGCCCCGACATGCCTGCCGACCACCCCACGGAAGCCGAGCGCCTGCTGCGTACGGCGGCCCAGTACCCCGAGGATCACGAGCCCCTGCTCCTCCAGGCCGCGGCCCATCTCGAACTGGCCGGCGACCACGACCGCGCCACCGCCCTGTACGACACCCTCCTCGCGGGCTCCCCCGACCACCCCCACCTGGTGAAGGCCCTCAAGGCGGCCAACCTCTGGGAGTACGGCCACGAGGCCGAGGCCCGCGCGATCATCGAAGGCCTGCGCACCGCCGCCCCGCTGGACCCGGCGCCCTGGGAGATCGTGGCCGAGACGCTGGAGTCGCACGACGAACTGCCGGCCGCCCACGACGCCTTCTCCACGGCCCTGAACCTGCTGCTCACCCCGGGCGAAGAGGTCCCGTACCCGACGCACAGCCTGCTGGCCGGCCGCCACCGCGTCCGCCGTCTGCTCGGCCTGGACCACGACGACTGGGACGCCCTCGCCGACCGCGTCCACCCCTCACCGGTCCCCCTGGACGAACTGCACGACCCCAAACGCCTCTGGGCCCTGGGCTCCGACAACCCGGCCGAACTCCAGGCCGAGATCACGCGTCTCCGCGCCGAACTGGGCTCGTACCGCACGGCGTTGTCCCGCCCGTTCCCCGTCGCGGTCCTGCACTGGCCGGAGTCCGAACTGACCGAACTCCTCGCCGCCTACCCGACCCTGACCGCCGAATACCCCTCGCACGAGGCCCACCTGTCCCAACTGGAAGCCTCCCTCCGCGACTTGGCCGCCACCGGCACCCCCAACCTCGGCATCGTCACCGCCACGGTCCCGTCGTACGAAGCCTTCGCGGCCTCGGAACAGTCCTCCCCGGCCAACCCCGACCTCCTCCCCCAATACGCCACCACCCTCGCCGCCCGAGGCCGAGCCACCCCCTGGCCCCCACCCCGCACCACCCCCTGCTGGTGCACCTCAACCAAGCCCTACCGCGACTGCCACGGCACCCCATCGTCCTGATCGGCCGGCGACTGAGACCATCTATCCATGCCGCCCACGTCAAAGCAGGTCATGTTTGGCACCCCCGAAGGTGTCACTGAAGGCGATTGGTTCAAGGGACACCAAGAGCTCCACGCCAGTGGGGTGCATCGCTTTAGCGGTCGCGGAATCTCCGGAACAGCAAAGACAGGTGCCGATTCCATCGTCCTGTCTGGCGGATATGTAGATGACACGGACGACGGCGACGAGATCATCTACACCGGCGAGGGCGGCCGCGACCGAGAATCTGGCCAAATGGTCTCAGATCAGTCGCTCACCGATGAAGGCAATGCCGCACTGGTGGTATCTCAAGCCCTCGGTCACCGCGTCCGGGTGATCGAGGGTCTAGATATTAGGGGGAAAACCCGCAAGAGGGCCAGGGGAGGCTACCGGTATCGCGGGCTCTATCGCGTGGCAGATCACTGGATGACCTTTGGGCAGGAAGGTTTCCTCATCTGTCGATTCCGCCTCTTGAAGATTGCCCCCGGCGAGGTAGTTTCGCCTCAACCGGTAGATCCGGCATCGAGCCAGAGCACAGACTTCGAAGAACAGGTCCGGCGGTACATCAGCCAGAACCGCCTTGCGCGTGACTCCAAAGTGGCGCGACAGATTAAGGACCTCTACAACAACACGTGCCAGATTTGCTCCTTGCGCATGGTGGTCTCGCCCGCTGGTGAAGCGTATAGCGAAGCAGCCCATATCCAGGCACTTGGAAAGCCGCACTTTGGTCGAGACATCATCCAGAACGTTCTCTGCCTCTGCCCCAACTGCCACGCACAATTCGATCGTGGAGCTCTCTATGTAACCGATTCCTTTGAGGTGTTCAACAGCATAACGCAGAAATTTGTTGCAGAGCTAAAGCGCATTGAATCCCACGAGATCAGCACTGAATTCCTCCAAAAGCATCGAGAGCGCTGGGCCGATCGCCTTCTGTAGTACGCCGGGTGGCGCGCTGCCGGTTGGTCAGAGGTAGGGGCGGATGATGAGGTTGGGGAGGGCTGGGCGGGATTTGGCCTGGTGGAGTTTGGTGTGGACTGCGGCTACCAGTTCGGCGGGGTGGTCGCGGATCAGGGCGGGGACTGCTGTTACTACGTCCACGCCGTGGGCTTCCAGGAGGAGGCGGCGGCGGAGGGTGGTGCGGTAGGCGGTGATGCCCAGGTGGAATTCCTCCGAGTCGACTTCCAGGGCCACTCCGGCGTGCGGCCAGTAGGCGTCGGGGCGGGCGAGGAAGGTGCCGGTGGGGGTGAGGAGGGTGGGGTTCCAGAGGGGGTGGGGGAGGCCGGCGGCGAGGAGGGTGTCGCGGGCCTGGCCCTCGGCGATGGAGCGGGTGCCCGCGCGGAGTTCGTCGAGGACGGCGCGGACGGCCGGGTTGCGCAGGGCGTGGGACGCGCGGAGTTCGGCGCGGAGGTCTTCCAGGTGGCAACTGCACATCTGGACCGTCGTCGCGAGGATCTCGCGGACCCGCTCGGCGGACGGTTCATGGGCCGCGAAGTCGGACGCGGCGCGGACCGGGCGTACGCAGGGGATGCCGTCGACCAGCAGGGTCGGCGGCCAGCGGCTGGTGCGGCGCAGCCGTACGTACGCCCTGTCCCGCAGGCCTCGGCGCGGGCCGATCAGGACGTCGGCGTGGTCGGCCCCCGCGCCCCGTACTCCGTACAGCGTCAGCGCCGCCTCGCCGGTCAGGACAGCCCTCGTACCGGACAGCGCGGTCGGTCCGGGGTCCGCGTAGAGGACCCCGGCCAGCAGCCGTTGGCGGGAGTTCGGCTCGCCTGTCTGTATCAGGACGACGCCGGGCAGCAGCCGCTGCCAGGGGCCGGCCGGTCTGCACCTGGAAGCGACGGTGTTGGCGGCGAGGCCGGTGGTGCGTAACTGGCGGGTGGTCGCCAGGCGCTGTTGTGTACGGGACAGTTGGGCGATGGCCGGGTCGGCGGCGGTGGTTCGGGACATGGGGGTTCAGTGCCCACGCCACTCCGGGAACGGAACACGTAGCGACGGCCTGTGACGATCTCTTGTGTCCTCAGTTGCGTTAGGCCGTGTCTGGCGTAGACACAACCCCCTGGGACCTGTTCGGGCCGTGACTTGGGCGGGATTCATGGCAAGTCCCGCCCTCGCATCTCATCAGTCCTGCGTCCTACCAGGCGGACATGGGCTGCCAGTCGGGTAACTTCGGTCAGCCGATAACCGTCCGGGACTGCCACGATTTGGGCTGAATCAGTCCCAGGCGACCACGAGTGTGGAGTTTTCGGGAGATAAACGATTACTTGATCGACCATTCCCGCTGAAGCGATCGAAGACAGTTCATCGATCACACCGGACAGCAAAACGGATCGCGCCCCCGTATCGCCGAGCGCTCTCACCATCTCAGTGGCATTACCGCTCAGCGATCCACACGGAAGCCGGAACACGTCGTTGCCGTGACTTCCTGGTCTTCCTTCTTCGATGCCGGCTTGGTCAATCACCAGGTCGTATGATCCTCGAAGCGCACTCTTTTCCTCAAGCGCGACACCCTGTGTGAGATGAGGGTTGGGGTTTCCGCCTGGACTCGCTTCATAGATCCACGTAATGAACGGCCGGTCACCTTTCAGAGAGGCCCGCCAAGGGCCCAGAACGAGAAGCGCCTCATCTTCAAGAAAGCCTTGCTCAACTTCTACGCCCGCTTCTTGCAGGAGTTTCGCCCCGCCTTCGTCGCGCGACGTTGGATCCATTACAGCAATGAGCACTTTAGCCACGCTCGCATTAATCAGAGCTTCACGGCATGGTGGCGTGCGCCCGTAGTGATTGCATGGTTCCAGTGTTACAACTGCCGTTCCGCCCTCCGCCCGTTTGCCGGCGGCGGTAAGCGCATTGACTTCTGCATGTGACTCACCCTTGCGTACGTGATACCCCTCGCCAACCGTCCGTCCGTCACTATCGAGAATTACACAACCAACAGGCGGGTTGGGGCTGGTCGACCCCAACCCTTGGGCGGAAATTGCGATGGCCCGGCGCATGGCAGCCACCTCGTAGGAATTCATCACGTCAGATCCGCCCCTTCTCGAATCTCTTCAAACAACTGAGACACCGCCTGGGATGTTTGAACTTCTCCCAATGCATTTACCGCAGACACTGTCTCATGCATCGTACGCACCGAACCTGAACTGCGTGCGATACTCAGCGCAGAGGTGGCTTGCGCTGCTGCCGAGTCATATTCCCTTACTCCCGCATACGCGAGTGCTAGACGAGCTTGCGCGAGACCTCGGTCTCGCTGGTAGACGTCCGGAACTTCGTTTAGCGCAGCTTCGAAGACCGGAACGGCGAGATCAGGGCGGCCAAGGGTGAGCCAGCAATTGGCTCGCTGAATTTCGATGTAACTTGCGGTGCAGAAGTCCCCATGCCCAGTGCGGGCATCACCTTTGGTATCCGGCGATGCTGCAAACTCATGAGCTTCGTCCAGACGGTTATGACAAGAAACTTCATCCGCATCCAATGCGTATCCATGCGCTTCTTGCTGCATAGCCGCTGCACGCATGGGCGAGGTAAGAACAGACTCGTTTCGCTGGGCGGCTTGAGCGAGACTCACAGTCTGCGCAGCATTCTTCCTCGTAGTGGCCTGCTGGCTCTTACGGAAAAGTGTCCAAGTGACCATGGCTTGGTCACCTGATTCATTTGCCCATTCCATGGCTTGACTCGTCCACTTAGCCGCGCTCTGCATGTCTGAGGAGTCTTCATTCAGCCAGGCGGCAGATTCCGCATATTTGGCTGCAAGTCCCAGCAGTTCAGAGCGCTGAGCACCCCTGGCATATTCGAGAAGCGATTCGAGGATAGAAAGTTGCTGGCGAACTGAAGCAAGCGCGTGGCGCGGACCAAAAAGATTGTCGGCCTGAACGAGGGTGTGCCACATCTCTTGGAGATGCGCTGTTGCTGCGTCGATTCGGGACGCATCGAGTTTCGGTAATGCGGAGCCCGGGATGGATGCATGACTGGAAACTGAAACTCGCGCCACGTCCGTCATTTGCAGGGCAGCGCCAATCGCACCCGTGACCAGATTTCGCCGACTGATGGGCACGACTTGTTTCCTCCCCTCAATCCACACCGAGACCAAGAGCACGTCAGGAAGAACGTGTACGGAGCTGTTGTCCGCGATATCCAACAGCGCATCCGGGCGGCTTGATCCAGAGTAGGCCAGACCTTCGGCTGGATGGCCGCCTTCCGGGGAACCCCCCTCCCAGGGCCGTTCAGGCACGTCCAGCATTTCCCCAGGAATGCCGAAGCCGTCGCAAATACGTTCGATGACACCCTGTCCGCGGACACCGCGGACACCGCGAATGATGTCGCTTACTCGCGAACTCGTCATCCTGCCGACAGCGGCCGCCATGGCCGCGTGGCTGGAGCCCGTCCGTCTGTTGACGAGACGGAAGATCTCTCGAAAGTTCCGAACGGCACAGGCTGCCCGCATGGCCTCACTCTGCAGCAGTGCATCAGGGATCGTCAGCGGATAGCCGCTGCGCCGTGTCTCGCGTTCGTCCATGGGCCACCTAGCAGGGACGGAAGTGACTCCACCCAGCGTATCCCCGGCCTGCTGAGCGGGGATCCCCAAAGTCCCTTGTGGGGTTCCCCATTTGGTGTTCCGGTAGCTCCCCGTCGCCTAGAAGCTCGTAAGGCACAACGCACACACAGTGCTCGGCGAGGACCCCCGCGACCGCACGAACGGCCCGGGGGCGTGGTCTCAACTACAAGGAGTTGATGACATGGTGAAGGCTATCGCTCAGTTCTTCGAGCCGCTTTTGCGGCACTTACTTCCAGCCGGGATTGCCAGAGAACGAAGTGACGCCGTGGTGCTTCGGTGGAGTCCCCATCCCAGTTGTGTGGGGCTGGCGCGGGTGGAGTTGCGCAAGACGTTGGCGAATTGGGGACTGTCCGAGCTGGAGGACTCCGCGTCGCTTGTCCTCTCCGAACTGCTCACCAATGCGGCGCGGCACACCCGTGTCTCCCCGGGGCGAGAGATCGAGACGCGTTACCTGCCCAGGCCCGGCGCCGTACGGATCGAGGTACACGATTCGTCACCCTGCCGGCCCAAGCTGCGGGGCCTGGACCCTGACTCCGTCGACGGCCGGGGCCTCGTCCTCGTAGCCGCTCTGACGGACGAGTGGGGGGTCTGCGAGCGGGGCGACGGGGCGCCCGGGAAGGTCATTTGGGCCGAGCTGGCTCTCCCACTCGGACTGCCTGGTGAGGGTGGTTGCTCGTGACTGCGCCGGTGGGGAGGCCTCCGGTCGTTCCGTACATCGCCTGTTGGTCTTCGGAGCACCGGCCGCAGGGCACGTTGGTCGTCCGGGGCGGCGGCATCGCGTACGCCGACGAAGGACCGTACGAACGCGACGACTTGGGCGTGCTCTGGAAACGGGTGGGAATCAGTCCAGGCAAGGGGCGGCCGGAGTTCGGGAACGTGCACTTCCTGCGCCAGCGCCGGGCCATGCGGAAACTGCTGTGCCAGATCTGCGGCGGCCCGTCCGACCGTACCGACGACGGCACCCTCTGGGTGGTCGGCGAGGACGCCGACTACCCGAAGTTGAGCAAGCCCGGGTACGTCACCACGCATCCGCCCCTGTGCATGCCGTGTGCCGTGACTTCGGTACGGGCGTGCCCGCACTTACGTAGGCGCTATGTCGCTCTGCGGGTGCGGACGTTTGTGGTGGCGGGGGTGCACGGTGTGGTGTATCAGCCGGGCGGGCTGTTTCCGGTGATGTGCGACGCGGGCGGGGTCGCGTTCGAGAGCCGGCGGATCAGGTGGGTGCTGGCAGGCCAGCTGATCATGGAATTCCAGGAATTCACGATCGTGGACCTGGACGCGGAACACGCCGCGTACCTGAAACGAGCGTAAGCACGGCAGAGCGTGTTCGAGGCCCGTCGCAACGCTCAGCTCCGGCTCCGGTGCGGGGGTCGTTAGGCTCGGTGGTATGGCAGTAGCACCGGTATTGGCGTCAGGAAGTATTCCGGCGGCGGTTGTGGCCGCGGGTGGGCTTGTTGGTGGGTATGGGGTTGCGCGGTGGACGAAGAAGCGGCCCCTTGGTGGGGTTGTTCTTGCCGCTGCGGGTGCGGTGGCTGTGCGGGAGTGGCAGCGGGCCGGTGGGACTGAGGCTGCGGTTGGGCTGGGGGTCGCGTACGTTGCCGCCTTCGCCGGGTCACATCCGCTGGCCAAGAAGATCGGGGCCTGGCCGGCCGTTTTCACCGTGGCGGGTGGGGTTGCCGCCGCGTCGTGGGCCGTCACCCGGCGCGCCGGCGGGTGACCGTGAGCGGGTTGCCGTTGCCTTGAACGGTTCCGGGCTCCGGCCCGTACTCAAGGGCGGCACCCCCCTGGTGGCTGGGCGCGTGGCCGGGCGACATGGTCCGTGGCGCGCGCCCAGCGCTCCCGTACGCCCGCGGCGCCCCGGCTACGCGCCCAGCGCGTGTGCCACCGTATAGATCAGCAGGCCCGCGAGCGCGCCGACGACCGTGCCGTTGATGCGGATGAACTGCAGGTCGCGGCCGATGTGCGCCTCGATCTTGCGGGAGGTGTCGGCGGCGTCCCAGCTCCGTACGGTGTCCGAGATCAGGGACGTGATCTCACTGCGGTACGTCGAGACGACATAGCCCGCCGCGTCCTCGACCCACCCGTCCACCTTCCCCTGGAGCCTGCTGTCCGTCGCCAGCCGTGAGCCCAGGGAGAGGAGCGAGGCCCGGGCACGCAGGCGCAGTTCGCTGCGGTCGTCCTCCGCCGCGGACATGATCATCGCGCGTACGGAAGCCCAGGCCGAGGCGATGATGTCCTGCACCTCGGGGCGCGCCAGCAGCTCCGACTTCAGCCGCTCGACCCTGGCCCGGGTCTCCGTGTCCGACTGGAGGTCCACGGCGAAGTCCCCGAGGAAACGGTCGATGGCGCCGCGCGCCGGGTGGTCGGGCATGTCGCGCATCTCGGTGACGAACCGCAGCAGCTCCTTGTAGACGCGGTCGCCGACCCGGCGGTCGACAAAGCGCGGGGTCCAGCCCGGCGCACCGCCCTGGACGGCGTCCATGACCGAGTCGCCGTGCTCGACCAGCCAGTCGTGCGCGCGGGCGCAGATCAGGTCCACGGCGCGGTGGTGCGCGCCGTCCGCGACGACTCTCTCCAGGGTCTTGCCGATGCCCGGAGCGACCTCCGCCGCGTTGGCGCGGCGGGTGATCGCCTCGCCGACGATGGCCTGTACGTCGGAGTCCCGCAGGACCCGCAGCGCACCGCGCAGCGCCGTGGACAGCTCGGCGGTGACGCGGTCGGCGTGCGCCGGCGCGGCGAGCCAGGTACCGAGCCGGCCGCCGATGGCGAGGGCGCGCAGACGGGCCCGTACGACCTCGGCGGAGAGGAAGTTCTCGCCCACGAACGAGCCCAGGGAGGTGCCGAGCTGGTCCTTCTTGTTCGGGATAATCGCGGTGTGCGGGATGGGGAGGCCGAGCGGGTGCCGGAACAGCGCCGTCACCGCGAACCAGTCCGCCAGCGCGCCCACCATGCCCGCCTCGGCCGCCGCGGCGACATAGCCGGTCCAGCCGCCCGCGCCGGCGTTCTTGGCCCAGGTGGTCAGGACATAGATCAGGGCGACGAGCAGCAGCAGCCCGGTGGCGGTGGTCTTCATACGGCGGACGCCGCGCCGCTTCTCCTCGTCGGCGGCGGTGTACGAGAAGGAGCCCAGGGCGGCGCCGAGAGGTGAGCGCTTGCTGGGCGAGGCGGGTGTGCCGGGCGCGCCGGGCGCGCCGGGCGAACCGGCCCCACCCGCGCCGGAACCTCCGGACCTGCCCGAGTCGCCGGACCCGCTGCCCGAACCGCCGCCCGTGCCGGAACCCCCCGAACCGCGAGCCCCGCCCGCACCAGACCCGCCGTCCGAACCCGACCCGCCGTCCAAACCAGACCCGCCCGTGCCGGAACCGTCCCGCGCCCCCGGCCCGCTCCCCAGCTCACGACCCTCCGGAAGCCCGGCATGGTCTCCGGTGCCAGCCGCGTCGTCGGCGCCAGCCACCTCCGGCGTTCTCTCCGGATCCGTACGTTCCATTCCGTTCCACCCGTCCGCGTACCCGCCGTGCCCGCCGTGCCCGTCGTGCCTGTCGTGGCCGCAAGCCCGCCCTTGTCCATTGACATTGTCCCTGCCTGAGGTACTCCCGGGGCGCGTGCCGAGTTCCCGGGGCCATGCCCGATGATGTCTCTGCGCCAAGGCACGACAACAAGCACGAGCACGAGCATGCACGACCGTGAGGGGGACCACCGGGCATGACTGGATATCGCACATATGCCCTGCTCGGAGCGCTTCTGGGATTAGTGGCGCTGGTCTGCGCCACCATCATCGGCGGGTTCGCCCTGCTCGACGGCTCCGGCATCGGCCCCCGCACCGGCGGCCTCGCCTTCGGCGACCCCTGGCTGTCCCGCGCCGAGAACCGCGCCGAAAACCAGGACCGCAACCAGGACGGAACTCAGGGCCGGACCCCGGACGGACTCCACGACGGCGCCCAGGACCGTACCGAGAACCGCACCAACGACCGTACGCGCCTCGGCACCGCCGAGCAGCCCGCCTCGGACAGCGCCTGGACCGCCACCTGGGCCGCCGCCCCCGCCGGGACCGAACCGGGCGCCCCCTTCGGCCACCCCGGGCACACCATCCGTAACGTCGTGCACACCAGCATCGGCGGCACCGGCGTCCGCGTCACCCTCTCCAACCTCTACAGCCCCGCCGCCCTCCTGATCGGCCATGCCTCGGTCGCCGTCCGGGACGGCGAGGGCGCCGCCGCCGTCCCCGGCACCATGCGCAGGCTCACCTTCGCGCGGCAGACCGCCGTGACCGTGCCGCCCCGCGGCCAGATCATCAGCGACCCGGTGGAACTGCCGGTGCCGTACGACGGCGATCTGCTGGTCACGCTGCACACCCCGGCGCCCGGCGGCCCGGTCACGTACCACCCGATGGCGTTCCAGACCTCGTACCTCGCCCGGAGCGACCGGGGCGACCGTACGGAGGACCTCGACGCCGCCGCGTTCACCGAGCCGACCGGCTTCTGGCGCTATGTCACGGCCGTCGACGTGCTCAACCGCGAGTCACCGGGCGCGGTCGTGACCTTCGGCGACTCGATCACCGACGGCGACGGCTCCCGGCCCGACGCGAACCGCCGCTGGCCCGACATCCTCGCGGCCCGGCTGCGCGACCGGAACATCGGCGTGGTGAACGCGGCCATCAGCGGCAACCAGGTCCTCGGGGACCAGTCGTGGCGCGGCTGCGGCGCCAGCGGCCTCGACCGCTTCCGGCGCGATGTGCTCGGCCGGGCCGGGGTCAGGGCCGTCGTCATCGACCTCGGCGTCAACGACATCCTGCGCGGCGGCGAACGCGACCCTGCCAGAATCACCGCCGGGCTCCGCGAACTGACCCGGCAGGCGCACGCCCGCGGAATCCGCGTCGTCGGCGCGACCCTGGCGCCGTTCGGCGCGCACCGCGGGTACGACGAGGCCACCGAGGCCGTACGCGACCAGGTCAACGAGGAGATCAGGTCGGGCGGGATCTTCGACGAGTTCGTGGACTTCGACCAGGTGCTGAGCGATCCGTACGCGCCGGACCGGATCAGGCCGGTGTACGACTCGGGGGACGGTCTGCATCCGAGCGACGCGGGCTACCGGGCGATGGGCCGCCACTTCGATCTCGCGTCGCTGGAGGGCAAAGTCCCGGCCGAGCTCTGACCCGTACACGTACAGATCCGTACACGTACATACGCCGGTGCGGGTACGCGCGTACCCGCACCCCCGCCCTGAAAACCCCCGGCCGCCCAAACCGCCCGCGGCCCGACGCCCTCAGTCCAGCTCCCCGCGGTCCTTCTTCTCCAGCTTCTGCCGCTTCCGCTCTTCCTTCAGCCGGCGCTTCTCCGACTCCCGGATCTTGCGCTCCACCCCGACCCCGCCCATCAGCGCGAACCCGGTGACGATCACCCGCGGCGACCCCGGGCTGATCTCGCTGTCGCCCACCTCGCCGAAGCCGCCCATGAAGCCGAAGCCCCTGACCTCGACATCCATGTCCGGCGGCACGACCACATGCACCCCGCCCATCAGCGTGAAGCAGCGGATCACCACATCGCGCTCCTCGAACCGCGCCTCGCGCAGATCGATCTCGCCGCCCGCCTGGAGGACGACCGCCGTGAACGTACGGCCCACCGTCCACGTGCCCTTGCGCCCGAAGCCGCCCCAGAACGCGAAAGCGCCCTTGGAGGTGGCCCGTTCGCGGCCGATCCGGTCGGACCAGGCGGTCACGGCGCCGCCCGGCGAGGACGGAACCGCGACACCCGTCGTCGTACCGGGCGCGGGCAGGTCCCGTACAAGTGGCACCAACTCGCCATGCGTGCGCGCCTTGTACGCCGAGTCCAGGCGCTCCTGGAACTCCTCCATGTCAAGCCGCCCCTCGGCGACGGCCTCGCGCAGCCGTTCCGCGATCTGCTCCCGCTCGGCGTCGGAGGCTCGCGTATCGGGCGCCACGGGCATATCGGGGCGAGAACCCTCGAAGTGACCGGCGGCTGCGGAGCCAGGACCGGGCGCGGACTCGGACTCGGGACCTGGGCCAGGCCGTTCACTCGTCATGGCAGCAGAGTAGTCACCGCCGGGGCCCGCGTCACACAGCCGATCGATCGGCGTACATCTTGGCGATCACCGTCTCGATGTCCGGCTCCCGCACCGACAGATCCACCAGCGGGTACTCCGCCGCGATCCGCGCCACCAGCGGCGCCGCGGACTCGGTCGCCGGGAAGGCCAGCCACTGCCGGGGCCCCTCGGTCCTGACCGGCCGCGCACCGGGCACTTCGATGGGCGGAAGCTCCCGCTCCAGATCGACGACCAGTGTCCGCTCGCTCCGGCCGATCTCATGCAGCCCGGCCAGCGCCCCGTCGTAAAGCAGCCGGCCATGGTCAATGACCATCACGCGCTTGCAGAGTTGCTCAATATCGGTCAGATCGTGGGTGGTCAGCAGAACGGTCGTACCGCGCTCGGCATTGAGGTTCCGCAGGAAATCCCTGACCTTGGCCTTGGAGATCACATCGAGCCCGATGGTCGGCTCGTCCAGATACAGGATCGCCGGATCGTGCAGCAGCGCCGCCGCGATGTCGCCGCGCATCCGCTGGCCGAGCGAGAGCTGCCGTACGGGTACGTCCAACAGCTCGGCCAGATCAAGGAGTTCGACACACCGCTCCAGATTCGCCCGGAACCGCGCGTCGGGGATCCGGTACATGCGGTGCATCAGACGGTACGAGTCGATCAGCGGCAGATCCCACCAGAGCGTGGTGCGCTGCCCGAAGACCACGCCGATGTGCCGCGCCAGCCTGGTGCGTTCCCGGGACGGGTCGATGCCCGCGACACGCAGCCGGCCGCCGCTCGGGGTCAGAATGCCGGTGAGCATCTTGATGGTGGTCGACTTGCCCGCGCCGTTCGGGCCGATGTAGCCGACCATCTCGCCGCGCGGGACCCGGAAACTGATGCCGTCGACGGCCCTGACCTGGTGCTTCTCACGGCGCAGCCAGCCGACGCCGCGCCGCGCTCCGCCACCCGCTCCACCACCTGATCCGCTACGTGCCCCGCCTCGCGCTCTGCGCCGTACGTCGAAGACCTTCTCCACGCCGTCCAGTTCGATCAAGCCGTCCTCAGCTCCGACCGCATCCTCGGCAGCTCCGACCGCGTCCTCGGCGCCTGCGCCCTCCGTATTCATGAACTCTCCATCCTCATGAACTCTCCATTCGCCGGTCGTCAGCTCCCCGTACTCCGGTACGCGCGCAGCCCCGCCCGCCAGGCGAGCCCCGCCAGCGCGCAGCACACCACCGCCACCAGCGGCGGCAGGAACGCGACCGCGTCCGGCAGCCCCAACGGGTCCTCGCGGCCCAGGACATACAGCGCGGGCATCCAGTTGACGAAGGCCAGCGGCACCACAAAGGTCACCCCGCGCACGAGGTCCTTCGAGAAGACCGTCGGCGGGTACTGGAGCAATGTCTGCCCGCCGTACGTGAACGAGTTCTGCACCTCCGAGGCGTCCTGCGCCCAGAACTGGAAGGCCGCGCCCGCCACGAACACCGCCCCGAAGATCACCGCCCCGCTGACCACCATCATCGGCAGCATCAGTACCCGTACCGGCGTCCAGTCGAGGTCCAGCGCCGACAGGGCGTAGACCAGTACGAGCAGCCCCTGCCCGAGCCGGCCGACCCGGCGCAGCGCGAACCGGTCCGCCGCCACCTGTGCCAGTACGGGTACGGGCCGCAGCAGCAGCGTGTCGAGTGTGCCGTCACGCACCCGGCTGCCCAGCCGGCCCATCGGCCCGATGAGCAGATCGGCGAGACCGAACGCGATCGCGGACGTCCCGTACAGAAACGCGACCTCCGGCAGCGCGTAGCCGCCCAGGCTGTCCACATGGGAGAACATCAGCAGGATCGTGACGAAGTCGAAGGCGGTCACCGCGAAGGTCCCGAGGGCCGTCATCACGAAGGACGCGCGGTACGTCATCGTGGAACGGATCCACATGGCCACGATCAGGCCGTACGCCCGGAGCCCGTCCCGTACGGCGGCGCGCCGCGAGGACCCCGGAATCCACAGCTCCGGAAGATCCGCGGACGCCCCCCGGACCGACGACGTTCCCTCGCCCGACGTCCCCTCACCCGACGCCCCCTCGGCCCACGACTCCACGACCGCGTCCCTGGACTCAGCCCCCGCCCCCGCCTCAGCCACCCTGGACCACCACCCTCCGTGTCGCGACCGACTGGAGCACCCGCCCCGCCGCCAGCAGCGCCACCGCCCAGCCCGCCTGGAACGCGTACGCCCCGGCCAGGTCCCAGCCGGTGTGCTTGCCGAGCAGGACGTCCGCCGGGATCTGGAGCAGCGAGGACCACGGCAGCGCCGCCGCCACCTCGCCCAGCGCGCCCGGGAAGACCGGGAGCGGCAGCAGCATCCCGGAGAAGAACAGCCCCGCCAGCAGCGCCATCTGCGCCGCCCCCGCACCGTCCATCAGCCAGAACGCCGAGAGCGCGACCAGGAAGCGGATCGCGAAGCTGACCACCACCCCCAGCGTCACCGCGCACAGGAACGCCAGCCAGGTCAGCGGATCCGCGGGCAGCGCCAGCTCGAAGACGAGCGAGCCGAGCACCATCGGCAGGATCCCGCGCCCCAGCAGATGGAAGGCCGCCCGGCCGAGGTCCACGGCCAGCCACCAGAGCTGGAGATCGGCGGGTCGGTAGAGATCGATCGCGACGTCCCCCGTACGGATCCGCTCGATCAGCTCGCTCTCGAAACCGCCGCCCATCATGGCGCAGGTCGCCAGCAGCGCCTGGCCGAGCCATACATAGGTCAGGGCCTCCGGCAGGTCGTAACCGCCGAGCTGCGGGCGCTCGTCCCAGAGAGCCATATAGGTGTACGCCACGATGTAGCCGAAGACAGTGTTGGTGAACACACCGGCGAAGGTCGCCACCCGATAGGTCGCATAGCGCCGGAACCCACCTCCGGCCACCGCGATATAGAGCCGCACCACACCCCCCTCAAGACTCGCTGAAACCGCCCCGGACCCGCCGCCCGCCGGGGGGCCCGTGCCGTACCGGCCCCCGGCGAGGCACCCGCGACACACCCGGCACACACCCGGAAAGCACCGGCGGGAACCCGGCACGCACCCCGGTAGGCATCCGGCACGCACCCGGTAGGCACCAAAGCGCACGACCCTAGCCCACCGGAGTCAGCCACCGCGACCCGTTATCCGGGCGACGCTACTCATCCGTTCTGACCGTGTTTCATAGGACTGCGCAGCTTTTCGTAGATCTGCGCCGCGAATCGCCTGATACGACACCGTCAAGGACACCGCCAAGCCGGAGAGCGATCACCGGGCCACGGCCGAGGAGTCTCCACACTTATGAGCGACGAGCCATATCAGCAGGGCTGGGCCCCAAGGGACCCCTCGGTCCTCGTGCCCACGATCTCCCGCTTCCCGTCCGGCCAGAAGGGCGGGCGAGGCGGAAGGACCCGAAAGGGTGAACCGGGCGGAAGCCCCGGAAGCGGCGGGTCCGGCGCCAACGGGCCCGGCAACCCCGGTGGCCCCGGAAAGCGCAACCGCCCCAAACGCCCCCGCCACCCCGGCGCCCCCCGCCGACCCCACGACCCCAACGACCCCAACAGCCCCCACCGCACCGGCCTCCGCCGCATCCTCCCCACCTGGCGGACCGTCCTCGGCGCGACCCTGATCAGTACGCTCCTCCTGATGGCGGCCCTGATCATCGGCTACCAGATCGTCGGCATCCCGCCCGCCAACGCCCAGGCCACCGCCCAGTCCAATCTCTACCTCTACGCGGACGGCACCCAGCTCGCCCGCGACGGCGAGGTCAACCGCGAGAACATCCGGCTCTCCCAGGTGCCGAAGAGCGTCCAGCAGGCCGTACTCGCCGCCGAGGACCGCGACTTCTACCACGAACACGCCGTCGACCTGCAAGGCATGACCCGCGCCTTCTGGAACACCCTCACCGGCAAGGGCACCCAGGGCGGCTCCACCATCACCCAGCAGTACGTCAAGAACTACTACCTGGGCCAGGAACAGACCGTCGTACGCAAGAGCAAGGAACTCTTCATCGCGATCAAGCTCAACCGCGAACAGAGCAAGGAGAGCATCCTCCAGGGCTATCTGAACACCAGTTACTTCGGCCGCAACGCGTACGGCATCCAGGCCGCCGCCCAGGCCTACTACGGCAAGGACATCGAGCGGATCAGCGTCGCCGAAGGCGCGTATCTCGCCGCACTGCTCAACCAGCCCAGCGAGTACGACATCGCCGTCCACCCCGAGAACCGGCCGGCCGCCAAGGCCCGCTGGAACTACGTCCTCGACGGCATGGTCAAGGAGGGCTGGCTCGGCCAGGCCGACCGGGCCGCGCTGAAGTTCCCCGTACCCGGCAAGATCAGGCACGCCTCCGGCGGGCTCTCCGGACAGCGCGGCTATATCGTCCAGGCCGTCGAGGACTACCTCACCAGCAACAAGATCATGGACGAGAACACCCTGGCCGCCGGCGGCCACCGCATCACCACCACACTGGAGCGCTCCAAGCAGGACGCCCTCGACAAGGCCGTCGACGACCACGTACTGAGCCGGCTCGACACCGACGAGCGCGACGCCGACCGCAACGTACGTGTCGGCGGCGTCTCCATCGACCCCGCGACCGGCCGGGTCGTCGCCATGTACGGAGGCGTCGACTACACCCAGCAGTACGTCAACAACGCCACCCGCCGCGACTACCAGGTCGGCTCCACCTTCAAGCCCTTCGTCCTCGCCGCCGCCATCGAGCACCAGTCCCGGACCCGGTACGGCGAGACCATCACCCCCAGCACCGTGTACGACGGCGACAACGAGCGCGAGGTCGAGGGCCCGGAAGGACCCATCGACTACGCCCCGGCCAACGAGGACGACATCAGCTACGGCCCCATCTCCGTCCGCGAGGCCACCGACAAGTCCGTCAACGCCGTGTACGCGCAGATGGCCGAGGACGTCGGCCCGGCCACCGTCAAGGAGACGGCCATCGCCCTCGGCGTCCCGGAGAACACCCCCGACCTGACGCCCTCCCCCTCCATCGCGCTCGGCCCGGCCACCGCCAGCGTCCTGGACATGGCGAAGGCGTACGCGACCCTCGCCAACCACGGCCGGCACGGCACATACACCCTGGTCGACAAGATCAGCAGAAACGGCAAGGACGTCGGACTGCCCGGCCGGAGCACCGAGCAGGTCATCAGCCGCGAAGCCGCCGACACCACCACGGCCGTACTGCGCGGGGTCGTCGAAGGCGGTACGGGCACCGCGGCGCTCTCCGCGGGCCGCCCCTCCGCGGGCAAGACGGGTACGGCGGAGGACGACAAGGCGGCCTGGTTCGCCGGCTACACCCCGGATCTGACCACGGTCATCGCGATGATGGGCGCCGATCCGAAGACCGCCGCGCAGAAACCGCTGTACGGGGCGCTGGGCCAGACCCGGATCAACGGGGGCGGGCCGCCGGCCGAGATCTGGGGGCAGTTCACGGCCGATGTGCTCAAGGGCACCCAGGCCAAGGACTTCGACCTGCGGACCGAGGAGGGGTCGGACCGGTTCTCCACCTCGGAGGACTCACCTGACTCGCCCGACTCGCCCGTCTCATCGGACTCGGCGGACGGATTCAGGAAGGACGAAGCGGGCGACGGGCCACTGCTCGACCCCGAGGACGAGGCCCTGAAGCTGGGCCCGTTCTCGTACCAGGACCGGTCGGACGGGCGGTCCCCCGGCAGGCCCGGAGGCCTGGCGCACGGCGGCGAGGGCGGCTACCCGGGGCAGTCGTACGGCCGCTCGCACGGTCCGGGCCTCTCGTACGGTCCGGGCCTCGGCCAGGGACAGAGCCAGGTGCCGTCGCAGGGGCTGGCCGCGCCCTTCGGCGGAAGTGCCGACTCCGGTCAGGGCGACACCGAAGACGGCAGGCCGGGCCGTACGAACAGCTACGGATGGGGTACGGGCAGCAGCCCGGCCGGCAGAAGGATCCCGGGCCTCGACTGGTGATCCGGCGCCTTGACGGGATCCGGCCGGGCGGCCGCGGCTATGGCGGCGGCTCGGCCGGGTCCCGGGGGCTCTGAGAAAACAGCGGCCGGCTTACGAAAGCCGTGGCTTTCGTGGCTTACAGATACAGCCCGGTCGAGTCCTCGGAGCCCTCGAACCGGTCGGCGGCGACCGCGTGCAGATCGCGCTCCCGCATCAGGACGTACGCCACCCCGCGCACCTCGACCTCGGCCCGGTCCTCGGGGTCGTACAGCACCCGGTCCCCCGGCTCCACCGTCCGTACGTTCTGGCCCACGGCCACCACTTCGGCCCAGGCCAGCCGACGGCCGACCGCGGCCGTCGCGGGAATGACGATGCCGCCGGACGAGCGCCGCTCACCTTCCGGGATGTCCGTCCTGACCAGGACCCGGTCATGGAGCATCCGGATGGGCAGTTTGTCGTGCTGGTCGTGCCTGCCGAGCTGGCTGAGGGGTTTCTCGCTCACGTCCCAGAACCTACCTGCTCGCGTTCATTCCGTATGCCACAGGGGTAAACCACATGGTCCCCCTCAGTCCGCGGGCGCGTCTTCCGATTCGCCCGGGTCCGCCGCGGTCCGCCCCCCACGATCCGTCTCGGGGGGTCAGCGCCGGCGGCGCCGTACCGACACCGCGAGCAGCCCCACGATGCCGACCGCCACCAGCGCCACCGGCACCAGCCGGTCGAGCCGCGGCCCGCCGTCGAGCCCGACGAACTGCGCCCGTACCCCCGACACCGCTCTGTTCACCGCCACGAACGCACGCCCGGCCGTGTGATCCACACCGGAGACCACCCGGGCCTTCGCGTCGCCGACGATCGTCTTCGGGTGCACCCGCACCCCGATCTCGTCCAGCGTCTCGGCGAGCTGCTCGCGCCTGCGGATGATGTCCGCCTCGATCTGCGCCGGGGTCCTGGAATCCGACACCGCGCTGCCTCCGTCGTCGTGTCCGGTAGTGCCTTGTCCGTACTACGTTCAGTACTCGTTCAGTACTGACTTCGGTACTTCCTCGACAGTCTGTCAGCTTCACCGCGGCCGCACCCGGCGGCACCCCCGATTACGCTCGGCCACGTACACCCGACCTCCACCGAGGAGAACCATGAGCGAGCGACTCAAGCCCGGCGACACCGCCCCCGCCTTCACCCTGCCCGACGCGGACGGCACCGACGTCTCGCTCGCGGACCACAAGGGCCGCAAGGTCATCGTCTACTTCTACCCCGCCGCCCTCACTCCAGGGTGCACCAAGCAGGCCTGTGACTTCACGGACAACCTCGGCCTGCTGGCCGACGCCGGTTACGACGTGATCGGGGTGTCGCCGGACAAGCCGGAGAAGCTCGCGAAGTTCCGCGAGAAGGAGAACCTGAAGGTCACGCTGGTCGGGGATCCGGGCAAGGGCGTGCTGGAGAGCTACGGCGCGTTCGGCGAGAAGAAGATGTACGGGAAGACCGTGACCGGGGTGATCCGCTCCACGGTGGTCGTGGACGAGGAGGGGAAGGTGGAGCACGCCTTCTACAACGTGCGGGCGACGGGCCATGTGGCGAAGATCATCAAGGATCTGGGGATCTGATCCGAGGATCGATCAGGGGATCGATCCGGTGATCTGACGAAATCTGATCCGTGACCGGGGTCCCACTCACGTGGGACTTCGGCCGGCCGACGCCATGAGCGTGCCGAAGGTTCCTTTGGGCGGTCCGCGCGGACCGTACCCGTGAGGCCCTGAGGAAGGGACCCCCGCCATGGCCGATCCGGGGCCGCGCAGGTCCGACAACGGTTCCGACAACGGTTCCGACAGCAGCTCCGAAAACGGCTCCGGCAACGGCTCCGGCACCAGCGCAGGCGTCACCGTCACGGCCACGGTCACCGACGAGCGCGCGGTCCGGCGGGCGGTGAAGGCCGCCGCGCTGGGCAACGCCATGGAGTGGTTCGACTTCGGCATCTACAGCTATCTCGCCGCGACCCTCGGACAGGTCTTCTTCCCGTCCGGGAACCCCACCGTGCAGTTGCTCTCCTCCTTCGCGACCTTCGCCGTCGCCTTCCTCGTACGCCCGGTCGGCGGCATGGTCTTCGGCCCCCTGGGCGACCGGATCGGCCGCAAGAAGGTACTCGCGCTGACGATGATCATGATGGCGGTGGGCACCTGCGCCATCGGTCTGATCCCCTCGTACGCGACGATCGGCTTCTGGGCGCCGGTCCTGCTGGTCTTCTTCCGGCTGGTCCAGGGGTTCTCCACCGGCGGCGAGTACGGCGGGGCATCCACGTTCATCGCGGAGTACGCGCCGGACAAGCGGCGGGGGTACTACGGCAGCTTCCTCGAATTCGGAACCCTCTGCGGCTACATCGGCGCGGCGGGCCTGGTCACGGCGCTACGGACCGGGCTCGGCGCGGGGGCCATGGAGGCGTGGGGGTGGCGCGTACCGTTCCTGGTCGCGGGGCCGCTGGGGCTGGTCGGCCTGTATCTGCGGTTACGGCTCGACGAGACGCCCGCATTCCAGCGGCTGGCGCCGACGGCGGTGCCGGCCACGGTGAAGGGCGACCTGGGCCGGATCTTCCGCCTGCACTGGCGGACGCTGATCCTGTGCGTGGCGCTGGTCGGCGCGTACAACATCACGGACTACATGCTGCTGTCCTACATGCCGACGTATCTCTCCGACGAACTGGGCTACAGCGACACCCATGGGCTGCTCGTCCTGCTGGGCGTCATGGCCTGTCTGCTGCTGGTCATCAACCGTGTCGGCACCCTCAGCGACCGCTTCGGCCGCAAGCCGCTGCTGATGACCGGGATGCTGGGCTTCTTCTTCCTCGCGCTGCCGTCGTTCCTCCTGATCGCCCAGGGCAGCATCCCGGCGATCGCAGCGGGCCTGCTGCTGCTCGGCCTGTCCCTGGTCTGCCTCCTCGGCACCATGTCCGCCGCACTCCCAGCCCTGTTCCCGACAAACGTCCGCTACGGCGCGCTGTCCATCGGCTACAACGTCGCGGTCTCGGTCTTCGGCGGCACAACTCCCTTGGCCCTCACGGCGCTTATCGCCCTGACGGGTACGGATCTGATGCCGGCGTATTACGCGATGGCGGCGGCGCTGGTGGGGGTCGTGGCGGTAGCCCGCATAAGGGAAACGTCCCAACTGCCTTTGCCGGGCTCGCCGCCGTCGGTCGCGACGGAAGCGGAGGCGGCGCAACTCCCGTCTGATTTCCGGACGTGACTATCCGCCATTCGGATCGTTACTCAGTGCGAGACCACGAACACGCGGCCGGACGGAGGGGAAAGAACGATGCCGGCGAGATACACCCGTGAGTTGATGGAAGAGGCAGCGCAAGAAACGACCTCTTTCGACGAAGCGGTCCGCTGGTGCGGCGGTACGCCGACGCCAGGAAGCCGCCGGTATCTCCGGGCCAAGATGGCCGCAGAGGGTATCGATACATCCCACTTCAGAACCAGGTGGGTGCGCCACTCGGACGAAAGACTGCGCGAGCTGGTCGCCTGTTCCAAGAGCGTGAGCGAGGTCGTACGCCGACTCGGAATCAGCCCAGTTGGCGGAAACAAGGCTCATATCGGCCGTCGAATAGCCGCGTTGGGCGTCAGCACCTCTCACTTCATTCGTGCGCCTCGGGGGCGTCCGAAGGGAGCGCTGGGCAATCGCCTGGTCCTGGGGTCACCCGCGGACGGCCGGGTTCCCGGTGAGCGCCTGCGCCGCGAATTGCTGCGTACGGGAGTCTCGGAGTCGTGCGCTACGTGCGGCAATGGCGCCGAGTGGAACGGCAGACCGCTGCGGCTGGAAACCGATCACATCAACGGCGACTGGTGGGACAACCGTCCGGAGAACCTCCGGCTGCTCTGCCCCAACTGCCATGCGGTCACGGATACCTTCCGAGGCCGGAAGCGGCGAGCTACGGCGTGAGCGGGGACAGGAGATATCCCCGCAACCTGCTGGCGCGGACCGCAGCCGAGGCCGGCAGCCTTGTCGACCTGCTACGCAAACTGGGCGCTCCGATGGGAAGCGGCCCGCTCCGCTACATACGCGGACGGCTTGAGTATTACGGCATCGACACCTCGCACTTCCAGGAAGAGCGGCTCCCCGAGCGGGAGCGCCGCTCGTACGCAAAGGAAGTCCTGGAGGAGGCCGCCGCCAACTCGCACAGCATTCGGGAGATGTTCGAGTACATGGGCATCCCGCCCAGCGACGGCCCGTACGGCCACATCAGGAAGAAACTGGATCGATTCGGGATCGACACCTCGCACTTCACCCGGAGGTACGGGCAACACGCGGGCATCCTGCCACTCGATGAACTGGCACCAGCGGTCACGTCTTCCATGAGTCTGGCCGGGGTGACGCACCTTCTGGGCCTGCCGGACGGCGGGGCATCCCGTGCGCTCGTGAAGCGCAGCATCGCGGCCCACGGCCTGTCGTCCGCCCATTTCACCGGGCAGGCCCACAAACGCGGGGTACCTTCCGCACGGCGCAAACCGGCGGCCGAGATTCTGCGGTGCCTCGCTCCTGGAGCCCCGCGTACAAAGACCGCGCTGCTGAGACGCGCGCTCGACGAGGCCGGAGTCCCGCGCGTCTGTGACGAGTGCGGCACCGGGGACACCTGGCAGGGCAGACGGCTCGTCCTGGAGATCGACCACATAAGCGGCGATCGCCTGGACAACCGGATCGGGAATCTGCGGTACCTCTGTCCGTCGTGCCACAGTCAGACGAGCACCTTCGCGAAGCGCGTCCGGGGAGCACGGTAAACTTCTGGGTGCGGGTCCGTACCCCAGTTGGCCAAGAGGGCGCCGGTTTAGGTCCGGTGTGTCGTGGGTTCGAGTCCCACCGGGCCCACGTCGAAAAGGGCGCGGCCTCCCAGGCGGATGCCGCGCCCTTTGTCGTGCCGCAGGCGCATGTCGCGGGCGTCAGCCCAGGAGTTCCTGGATCGCTGGGACCAGGGCTCGGAAGGCCTGGCCTCGGTGGCTGATCGCGTTTTTCTCCGACGGGGTCAGTTCCGCGCAGGTTCGGGTCTCGCCGTCCGGCTGGAGGATTGGGTCGTAGCCGAAGCCGCCGGTGCCGGTGGGGGTGGTGCGGAGGGTGCCGGGGAGGTGGCCCTCGGCTACGCGGTGGGTGCCGTCCGGGAGGGCCAGGGCTGCCGCGCAGGCGAAGTGGGCGGTGCGGTGGGGCGGGGTGATGTCGGCGAGCTGGGCCAGCAGCAGGTTCAGGTTGGCCGTGTCGTCGCCGTGGGCGCCCGCCCAGCGCGCGGAGAAGATGCCGGGCGCGCCGCCGAGGACGTCGACGCAGAGGCCGGAGTCGTCGGCGACGGCGGGCAGTCCGGTGGCGTCGGCGAGGGCGTGGGCCTTGAGGAGCGCGTTCTCGGCGAAGGTGACGCCGGTCTCCTTGACGTCCGGGACACCGGGGTAGGCGTCCGCGCCGACGAGGTCGTGGGGCAGGCCCGCGTCGGCGAGGATGGCCCGTAGTTCGGTGATCTTCCCGGCGTTGCGGGTGGCGAGGATGAGGCGGGTCATGCCCTCAGTATCCGTGCCCGCCCCGCCCGCCGGTCGGCCGCCCGCCTCTCAGGGGGTGCAGATGCTCCCGATCTCGGAGGCCGCGTCGGAGACGGGCGTGAGGTCGGGGGTGTTGTCGCCGTTCTTGATGGCCGTACGGACGCTCTCGACACCCTTGTTGAGGTCGTCGACGGCCTTGCTCAGGTCGGCGTTGTCGGTCTGGTCCTTGAGGTTGCCGAGTTCGGTGTCGATGTTGTTGAGGGCCTCGTCGACCTTGAGCGGGTCGTCCCCGATGCTGGAGACGGCCTGTTCCAGGTTGCTGACGCTGGTGGCGATGGCGTCGGCGGCCTGTACGCAGTCCAGCGCCGTGTCGAGCGCGCCGCAGCCCGCGGTCAGGGGCAGGGCCAGGGCGGTGGCGGCGAGAGCCAGGGTGATGCGGCGTCGGCGTATGGGCGCGGGCATAGCGCGGGTTCCTCCCCGGGGTACGGACGGGCGCACGGTTCGGTCCGTGCGCCCGTGCGGGTGAGACGCCCCGGGGGTCTTCCCGGTTGCTTCCGCCGACCATTTTCGGCCGCCCCGGCCGGATCGACTGCCGACGTGGCCGGCGCCGGTCCGGCCGACCCGGGGTGGCCGGCCCGACTGGCCTGTCCCGCGTGGGAGTTGGTTCCGTTACGGCGTCTCGTCCAGGGCCGCTCGCTGGATCGCGGCGAGGTCGGCGCAGCCCGCGGTGGCGAGGTCGAGGAGCGCGGTCAGTTCCTTGCGGTCGAAGGGCTCGGACTCGGCGGTGCCCTGGACCTCGACGAAGCGGCCGTCGCCGGTGCAGACGACGTTCATGTCGGTCTCGGCGCGGACGTCCTCCTCGTAACAGAGGTCCAGGAGCGGCGTACCGCCGACGATACCGACGCTGACGGCGGCGACCGTGCCGGTCAGGGGCCGCCGCCCGGCCCTGACGATCTTCTTGCGCTGCGCCCAGGCGACCGCGTCGGCGAGGGCGACATAGGCGCCGGTGATCGCGGCGGTACGGGTGCCGCCGTCGGCCTGGAGGACATCGCAGTCGAGGACGATGGTGTTCTCGCCGAGGGCCTTGTAGTCGATCACGGCGCGCAGCGAGCGGCCGATGAGACGGCTGATCTCGTGCGTACGGCCGCCGATCTTGCCGCGTACGGATTCGCGGTCGCCGCGGGTGTTGGTGGAGCGGGGCAGCATCGAGTATTCGGCGGTGACCCAGCCTTCGCCGCTGTTCTTGCGCCAGCGCGGGACGCCTTCGGTGACGGAGGCGGTGCAGAAGACCCTGGTGTCACCGAAGGAGATGAGGACCGAGCCCTCGGCGTGCTTGCTCCATCCGCGTTCGATGGTGACGGGACGGAGCTGATCGGGGGTGCGGCCGTCGATTCGTGACATGCCGCGAGCCTATAGGCAAGGGCTTTCCCCCCATTTTTGAGGGCTCGGTTCGCCTCCGGGGCGACAGCAGCCCGAACATGTCCGGACCCGGCCCGGCTGACGCCCGGGCCTTCCCTTTCACATCATGTCTTCGATGTCCGCGGCGATCGGGTCGGCGTCTGTGCCGATGACTACCTGGATCGCGGTGCCCATCTTGACGACACCGTGCGCCCCGGCGGCCTTGAGAGCGGTTTCGTCGACGAGGTCCGGGTTGACGACCTCGGTGCGGAGGCGGGTGATGCAGCCTTCGACCTCTTCGATGTTGTCGAGCCCGCCGAGCCCGGCGACGATCTTCTCAGCCTTGGTGGCCATGGTGTTCTCCCTGAGTGTCGCTCGCTGCACCTTCGTACCGCTTCGCCACGGTAACGCACAGTTGGACCATCTTCGCGGGCGCGCCCTCACGCCGTACTCAATGATGACGATCACCGGCCCCGCGAGCCTACCGCAACTGGTCTACACCAGTCGGGAACTCGACGGCACCACCACCGGACGGAAGGACGCCGATGAGCGCCGACAGCACTCCAGCGTCCCGGCCGCCCCGTACGAGGAAGTGGTGGAACGGGCTGTTCCAGGGGCTTCAGAAGATCGGCCGGAGCCTCCAGCTCCCGGTGGCCACGCTGCCCGCGGCGGGGCTGCTGGTCAGTCTCGGTAATCTGTTCTCCGCCTATCTGCACGGGCCGTTCTGGGACAGGACCGCGAAGGTGCTGAGCCTGGGCGGCGGCGCCATCCTCGACGGGGCGTTCGGTCTGCCGCTGCTCTTCTGCATCGGGGTGGCGATCGGTTTCGCCAAGAAGGCGGACGGCTCGACCGCGCTCGCCGCGGTCGTCGGTTTTCTCGTCTACCACGGCGTCCTGGCCGCCTTCCCGGTCGCGGGCTCGGTGACGAAGGCGCGGCCGGACGGCACTCCGCAGAATCCCGGGGTGCTCGGGGGCATTCTGATCGGGCTGCTCACGGCGGTGGTCTGGCAGCGGTTCCACCGTACGAGACTGGTCGACTGGCTCGGCTTCTTCAACGGCCGCCGTCTGGTGCCGATCCTGATGGCCTTCCTCTGCACGCTCCTCGGCGTGGCCTTCGGGCTGCTGTGGGAGCCGGTCGGGGACGCGCTGACCGCGTTCGCCAAGCAGCTCATCGACCTCGGCGCGTGGGGCGCGGGCATCTTCGGGCTCGCCAACCGGCTGCTCATCCCGGTCGGCATGCACCAGTTCCTGAACACGTTCTTCTGGTTCCAGGCCGGTGAGTACACCGAGCCGGACGGTACGGTCGTACGGGGTGATCTCACCCGGTTCTTCGCCGGGGACCCCACGGCCGGGCAGTTCATGTCGGGGTTCTTCCCGGTCATGATGTTCGGGCTGCCGGCCGCCGCGCTCGCCATCGCGCACTGTGCGCGGCCCGAGAACCGCAAGCGGGTCGGCGGGCTGATGTTCTCCGTGGCGCTGACCTCGTTCGTGACGGGGGTGACCGAGCCGCTGGAGTTCTCGTTCATGTTCGCGGCGCCGCTGCTGTACGGGGCGCACGCGGTGCTGACGGGGGCGTCGATGGCGGTGACCTGGGCGCTGGGGGTGCACGCGGGGTTCAGTTTCTCGGCCGGTCTGATCGACTATGTCGTGAACTGGCATCTCGACACCAAGCCCTGGCTGATCATTCCGATCGGGCTGTGCTTCGCGGTGGTGTACTACGTGGTCTTCCGCGCGGCGATCACGCTGTTCCGTATTCCGACTCCGGGGCGGGAGCCCGAGGAACTGGCGGAGGAAGCGGAGCAGCAGAACACGCGCCCGTGAAGCCAGGGGCCCGGCCCGTAAGCCACAGCCCCCGCCCGAAGCCCCGGAGCCGCCGGCCCGCCGTGCCCGTGAACCCGCTATGGCCCAGGCCACATTTTCGCAGGTTCCTTATCGAACCCACCCCGTGCTACAACAGGTCTACACCACTGGAGTGGTGTAGACCACGTGGCCGTGCGCGCCGCGTTCCGGGCACCTGGTTGGAGGATGTTGATGAGTACGGCCGACGTCGCCCCCGCGGCACAGCACGATCCGGCGGCGCGGAAGAAGTGGGGCAGCCGCGCGATGGCCGTGATGCAGCGCATCGGCCGCAGTCTGATGCTGCCCGTCGCCGTGCTGCCCGCGGGCGCCCTGCTCGTACGCCTCGGCAATCCCGACATGCTCGGCCGCGAGTCGTTCCCCGCGTTCATCACCAAGATCGCGGGCTTTATGGCCGCGGGCGGCAACGCCATCCTCGACAACATGCCGCTGCTCTTCGCGGTCGGCATCGCCATCGGCTTCGCCAAGAAGTCGGACGGCTCGACCGCGCTCGCCGCCGTCACCGGCTATCTGGTCTTCAAGAGCGTCCTGGGCACCTTCACCGACTCCAACCTGCCCAAGGTGGCCTCAGTGGTGGACGGCAAGGTCGTGATGACGGACGCGCCGGTCGACGCGAAGGTGCTCGGCGGCGTTGTCATGGGCATCGTCGTGGCGCTGCTGTACCAGCGCTTCTACCGTACGAAGCTGCCCGACTGGGCGGGCTTCTTCGGCGGCCGGCGGCTGGTCCCGATCCTCTCCGCCTTCGCCGGTCTGGTCATCGGCATCGCCTTCGGCTATCTCTGGCCGGTACTCGGCACGGGCCTGCACAACCTGGGCGAGTGGCTGGTCGGCTCCGGCGCGGTCGGCGCGGGCATCTTCGGGGTGGTCAACCGCGCGCTGATCCCGGTCGGCATGCACCATCTGCTGAACTCGTTCCCCTGGTTCCAGGCCGGTACGTACCACGGCAAGAGCGGCGACATCAACCGCTTCCTGGCGGGCGACCCGACGGCCGGGCAGTTCATGACCGGCTTCTTCCCGATCATGATGTTCGCCCTGCCCGCGGCCTGTCTCGCGATCTACCACTGTGCCCGGCCCGAGCGCCGCAAGGTCGTCGGCGGCATGATGCTCTCGCTGGCACTCACGGCGTTCGTCACCGGGGTGACCGAGCCGATCGAGTTCACCTTCATGTTCATCGCGCCTGCGCTGTACGCGATCCACGCGGTGCTGACCGGTGTCTCGATGGCGCTGACCTGGGCGCTCGGGATGAAGGACGGGTTCGGCTTCTCGGCGGGCGCGATCGACTTCGGCCTCAACCTCGGTATCGCGACGAATCCGTGGGGGCTGGTGCTGGTCGGTCTGTGCTTCGCGGCTGTCTACTACGCGTTGTTCCGCTTCGCGATCGTCAGGTTCAACATACCGACGCCGGGCCGTGAGTCCGACGAGGAACTGGCGGAGCTTCAGAAGGCCGAGGCCAAGTAGCAGGCCTCCAGGCCTCCAGTCCATCCGCCGGACGGGCCGACCGTACGCCCGTCCGGCACCGGCCGCCCGGTCAGATGCGCTGGCGGCCGGTCAGATCTCGTACACCGCGCCCGGAACGGCCAGTTCCGCCGGGCCTCCGTACACCGCGCGCGCGTCGGCCAGGTTCTGTTCGCCGTCCGTCCACGGCGGGACATGGGTGAGGACGAGCCGGCGCGCCCGGGCGCGGGCGGCGTGGGCGCCTGCCTCGCGGCCGTTGAGGTGCAGGCCGGGGATGTCCTCCTTGCCGTATGTGAAGGCCGCCTCGCACAGGAACAGATCGGTGTCCTCCGCCAGCTCGACCAGCGGCTCGCAGACCCCGGTGTCCCCGGAGTAGGTGAGGGACCGGCCGCCGTGTTCGACCCGGATGGCGAAGGTCTCTATGGGGTGCGAGACCTTCTCCGTACGGACCGAGAAGGGGCCGATGTCGAAGGAGCCCGGCTTGAGCGTGTGGAAGTCGAACACCTCGCTCATGGACTTGTCCGTCGGCGTGTCCGCGTAGGCCGTGGTGAGGCGCTGCTCGGTGCCCTCGGGCCCGTACACCGGGATCGCGTCGCAGCGTCCGCCGTCGAACCGGTAGTAGCGGGCTACGAAATAGCCGCACATGTCGATGCAGTGGTCCGCGTGGAGATGGCTGAGGAAGATGGCGTCGAGGTCGTAGAGACCAACATGGCGCTGCAGCTCGCCAAGGGCGCCATTACCCATGTCGAGCAGCAGCCGGAAGCCGTCGGCCTCTAGGAGGTAGCTGGAGCAGGCCGATCCCGCGGAGGGGAACGAGCCCGAACAGCCGACGACGGTGAGCTTCATGGAGCGTGAACCTCCGTGGCGTGGAAGGGGGGCGACGGGGGTTGTGCGGTTTGTCGAGCGTAAAGCGCGAAAGGGCTGGTCGCTCCTCCACGACGGTCCGTTGTGGGAGAACTCACCTGCGCTGTCACCGGTTCGGATGGACTGCCACGGCGGGGTCTTGCGGCGCCGGAGACACGCTGGGGACGGCCTGGAGAAGACCTGGAGACGGCCCCGGCCCCCCGCCCGGATCGGGCGGGGGGCCGGGTGTGCGGTCCGGTACGGCGGGTACGGGGCGGGGGTACGGGCATGGCGCCGGGCCATGAGACCCGCCCGGGGTGTTCCGGCCATGAGCGCCGGGGACCCGGGCCCGGGGGCCGTCGGTACGCGCGCCAGGCGCTACGCGCTACGGAGCTACGCCGCTACGCCCAGAGCTGGCCGTGCAGCGTCTCGATGGCCTCTTCCGTGGTGGCCGCCGTGTAGACGCCCGTGGACAGATATTTCCAGCCGCCGTCCGCGACGACGAAGACGATGTCCCCGCTCTCGCCAGCCTTGACCGCCTTGCGGCCGACACCGATCGCGGCGTGCAGCGCGGCGCCGGTCGAGACGCCCGCGAAGATGCCCTCCTGCTGGAGCAGTTCACGGGTACGGGCGACCGCGTCGGCCGAGCCGACGGAGAAGCGGGTGGTGAGGACGGACGCGTCGTACAGCTCGGGCACGAAGCCCTCGTCGAGGTTGCGCAGCCCGTACACGAGGTCGTCGTAGCGCGGCTCCGCGGCGACGATCTTGATGTCGGGCTTCTGCTCGCGCAGGAACCGTCCGACGCCCATCAGCGTGCCGGTCGTGCCGAGCCCCGCCACGAAGTGTGTGACGGACGGCAGGTCGGCGAGGATCTCGGGGCCGGTGGTGGCGTAGTGCGCGCCCGCGTTGTCGGGGTTGCCGTACTGGTAGAGCATCACCCAGTCCGGGTTCTCGGCCGCCAGTTCCTTGGCCACCCGTACCGCCGTGTTGGAGCCGCCCGCCGCCGGGGACGAGATGATCTCCGCGCCCCACATCGTCAGCAGGTCGCGCCGCTCCTGGGAGGTGTTCTCCGGCATGACGCAGACGATGCGGTAGCCCTTGAGGCGGGCCGCCATGGCGAGCGAGATACCGGTGTTGCCGCTGGTGGGTTCCAGGATGGTGCAGCCCGGGGTGAGCCGCCCGTCCTTCTCGGCCTGCTCGACCATGTGCAGGGCGGGCCGGTCCTTGACGGAGCCGGTGGGGTTGCGGTCCTCCAGCTTGGCCCAGATCCGTACGTCGTCCGACGGGGACAGCCTGGGAAGCCGTACCAGGGGCGTGTTGCCGACCGCCACCAGCGGGGAGTCGTACCGCATCAGGCCGGGTTCGATTCGAGCGCCCCGCCGGCCACCGCCGGGAGGATGGTGACACTGTCGCCGTCCGCGAGCTTGGTGGCGACTCCGTCGAGGAAGCGGACGTCCTCGTCGTTGAGGTAGACGTTGACGAACCGGCGGAGCTGGTCGCCCGCGGCGGGGTCGATGAGCCGCTCCCGGATTCCGGCGTGCCGGGTTTCGAGGTCGGTGAACAGCTCGGAGAGCGTGTCGCCGGTGCCCTCGACGGCCTTCGCGCCGTCGGTGTAGGTGCGGAGGATGGTCGGGATGCGGACCTCGATGGCCATGGCGTGGGCTCCTGTCGGGAGATGGCGTGGCGGGCGCGCGGCTCGGGCCCCCGCGCGAGGGGGTGAAGCGGTACGGACGGGTACGGCGGGCGGCGCTCGCGGCCGTCGCTCAGCCTGCGCGGCCGGCGGGGAGGACCGCGCCGCCGGGACAGATGGCGCTGGCGAGGCGGCACAGGTCGACGTGCAGCCGCGCCACGAGCAGCGGGGTGCTCGGCGTCTTGTCGCTCACGTCAGGGAAAACCATGGGTTCATCGTATCGATTCCCGGTCCGCGGCCCGGCATGTGATCTCGTATGGCGGACCGTGGACGTTCGTCACGTGGACGTCACGTGGACGGCCACGTGCTGCGGGGTCGGGTAGGTGCCGGGAGCTACGGGCCGGAGGCCACGTCTCGGGAGCTACGGGACGTAGACGATGGTGGGGGCGCCGGTGACCGGGTGCGTGCTGATCTCGGCCGTCACTCCGTACACCTCCGCGAGCAGCTCGGGGGTCAGCACGGCGCCCGGCGGGCCCGAGGCCACGATCCGGCCGGCCTGGAGGACATGGATGCGGTCGCAGTAGTAGGCGGCCAGATTCAGATCGTGCAGGGCGAGCAGATTGGTGGTGCCCGAGCGGCTGATCAGGGTGAGGACATCGAGCTGGTGGCGGATGTCCAGGTGGTTGGTCGGTTCGTCGAGTACGAGCAGGGCCGGCCGCTGCACCAGGGCGCGGGCGATGAGCGCGCGCTGCCGCTCGCCGCCGGAGAGGGACGGGAAGGCCCGGTCGGCGAGCGGGGCGCTGCCGACCCGGTCGAGGGCGGCGGTGACGAGTGTGGTGTCGGCGGCGGTGTCGGCCTCCCAGAAGCGCTTGTGGGGCGAGCGGCCCATGGCGACGACTTCGCGGACGGTCAGCTCGAAGTCGACCCCGCCGTCCTGCGGGACCGCGGCGACACGGCGGGCGCGGGCCTTGGGGGCCATGGTGTGCAGGTCATCGCCGTCGAGGAGGGCGCGTCCGGCCGTGGGGCGGAGCGTTCCGTACACGCAGCGGAGCAGGGTGGTCTTGCCGCTGCCGTTGGGGCCGACGAGTCCGACGGTCTCGCCGGGGGCGGCGGTCAGTTCGGCACGGTCGACGAGGAGGCGGCCGTCGGTCTCGTACGAGAGGGCTTCGACGCGCAGCTCGGCGGCGGCTGGTTGCTCTCCGGTGCGGGTGCTCGTACGGCCGCTCGTAGGCCTGCTCGTACGGTTGCTCTCGTTGCTCACTCCGGGGCTCCTTCCGGGCGGCGGCGCATCAGCCACAGGAACACCGGACCGCCGATGAGCGCGGTCAGGACGCCGACCGGGATGTCCTGGGGCGCGGCGACGGTACGGGCCGCGAGGTCGGCGACGACCAGCGCGACCGCCCCGGCCAGCGCGGCGACCGGCAGCAGCGCCCGGTGCCCGGCGCCGACGGCCATCCGCGCGGCGTGCGGCACCAGCAGCCCGATGAAGCCGACCGCGCCGCTCGCGGCGACCATCACGGCGGTGACCAGGGAGGCGAGTACGAAGACCGCGGCCCGGAAGCGCGAGGTGTCGAGCCCTAGGACGGTCGCGCCCTCCTCCCCCGCCAGCAGCAGATCGAGCGGCCTGGCCAGTGCCATGAGCAGGGCGGTGCCCGCGACGAGCGCGACGGCGGGCGGTACGAGCGTGGCCCAGCGGGCGCTGCCGAGGCCGCCCAGCGACCAGTAGAGGGCCTCCTGGAAGTGCTCGGGCCTGGCGGAGACGACCAGGATCAGGGTGGTGAGCGCGGAGAGGATGTACGAGACGGCCACCCCGGCGAGGACGAGCCCGCCCCCGCTCATCGTGGAGCCGCGCCGGGCCAGCCCGTACACCAGCGCCAGCGCGAGCAGCGACCCGGCGAAGGCGGCGGCGGGCATCGCGACGGTGGTGGTCACCCCGCCGCCGATGCCGAGCACGAGGACCAGCACGGCACCGGTGGAGGCGCCGGAGGAGATCCCGAGCAGGAAGGGGTCGGCGAGCCGGTTCCGTACGAGCGCCTGGAGAACGGTCCCGACGACGGCCAGCCCGCCCCCGACGACGGCCCCCAGCAGCACTCTCGGCAGCCGCACATCGAGCACGATGGTCCGGAACGGGCCGGGCTCCGCGCGCCCGGTGAGGACCGCGACGACCTGCCCGGGCGGAATCCACACGGAGCCGAGGGCGAGCGCGGCGACGACGGCGGCGCAGAGCGCGACGGCGAGGCAGCCGAGAACCAGGGGCAGGCGAAGCCGCCGGGCCCCGGGCTGCGGCCGGGCGGGGGCCGGGGGCGTGGGCGAAGCCTCCGAGCCGGTTCCGGCGGAGCTCCGGGGAGCGCCTGCGGCGGGCTTCTCCCCCACCCCGCCCCTTCCCGAAACCGGGGCTTCGCCCCGGACCCCGGTGTCCTCAAACGCCGGACGGGCTGGTTTTGCCGCGGTGTCCTCGAATGCCGGACCGGCTGGTTTCGCCGCCGGCGAAGGCTCGGGATCGCTGGGCATCGGACGTTACTTCGTCCGCGCCGGGTGGAGTTGGGTTGCCAGGCGTTCGATTGCGCCCGGCGCTCGTACGCCCAGGACCACGTCCGACAGCGGCATCACCGCGAAGCTGCGGTTCTTGATGGCCGGGATGTCCTTCAGGGCCGGGTCGTCGAGGAGGCGCTTCTCCTTCTGGGCGACCGTCGTCGAGCCGTAGTCGTAGATGACGACGGTCTCGGGGCGGCGGGCCACGACCTGTTCCCAGGTCGCGTCGCCGAAGGACTTGTCGAGGTCGGCGAAGACATTGCGGCCGCCGGCCAGCCGTATCAGCTCGTTGCCGATGCCCTTGCCGCCCGCGGTGAACGCGGTGCGGTCGCCGCTGTCGTACACGAAGACCGGCACGGGCCTGACGCCCTTCAGTCCGCCCGCGGTGGACGCGACCGTGGCGCGCGCGTCCGCGATCCAGCGCTTCGCGCGCTCCGGGACGCCGAAAGTACGGCCGGTCTCCTCGACCTCGCGGTAGACGTCCTCCATCGAGGTCCGGCCGTCCGTGCAGTTCTCCAGGTTGAGCCGGGTGTTGATACCGGCCGCCTTGAGGTCGTCGCGGCTACGGCCGTCCTTCGCGTCGAAGGCGCTCGCGTACCCGCCGTACACGAAGTCGGGTGCGGCAGCGAGGAGTTTCTCCTTGGAGGGATACTCCTCGGCGAGGACCGGCACGCTCTTGTACGCCTTCTCGTACGCGGGCAGGATCCGGTCGTCCAGCCAGGCGGTGCCGACCAGGGACTTCTCCAGACCGAGCGCGAGCATGATCTCGGTGACGTGCTGGTTCATGGTGACCACGCGCTTCGGCGGCGCCTGATACGTGGTCGTCACCCCGCAGTTGGTGACGGTGTACGGGAAGCCGGGCGCGGCGGGCTTCCCCTGCGTGGACCCGTCGGCGGTGGGGCCGCCGCAGGCCGTGAGCGGCAGCAGGGCCAGTGCGACGGATACGGCTGGTACGACGGCGGGCGCGAACGCGCGGCGGCGCCGGGGCACGGCAGACACGACAGGGCCTCCTCCGGGGGATTTCCGCGTCCCCTGGCTGGTGGGAGAAAGGCGGCAGGTCAGTTCCTGGCTGCCAAGCGGAGCTTGGTCACAGTGGCGGGACCGCGCCGGTTTCGCACCGGCTTCCTGGGTCCTGCCGCCTAAGTTTCTGCGTCGAGTCTCTCAGACGATCTCGACGGGCTCCTCGGTGACCTCGCCGTCCACGATCCGGTACGAGCGGAACTGGAAGGGGCCTTCGCCGTCGGTGTCCGCGGTGGAGACCAGCACATAGTGGGCGCCGGGCTCATTGGCGTAGGTGATGTCCGTACGGGACGGATAGGCCTCGGTCGCGGTGTGGGAGTGGTAAATGATCACCGGCTCCTCGTCGCGGTCGTCCATCTCCCGGTAGAGCTTGAGCAGATCGGCCGAGTCGAACTCGTAGAAGGTGGGCGAGCGCGCGGCGTTGAGCATGGGGATGAACCGCTCGGCCCGGTCGCTGCCCGCGGGGCCCGCGACGACACCGCAGGCCTCGTCGGGGTGGTCGGCTCGCGCGTGCGCGACGATCTGGTCGTGCAGGGCCTGGGTGATGGTGAGCATGCAGAGAATATAAACGGGGCGATGGGGTGCGGGCGGGCCCTGGTACGCGTGCGTGGGCCGGCCCCGGTACGACGGAGCCGGCCCACGCGGTGTCCTCAATCGCCGGACGGGCTGGATTTACCGGACGGGCTGGTCTCAATCGCCGGACGGGCTGGTTTTGCCGGCTGCACTGACCTTCAGCACAGCAGCCGGGTCGCGCCGCTTCAGCGTCTGCCAGCCGACTGCCAGCCCCACCGCCCACACGGCCGCCACATACAGACAGATCCGCGCGTCCTTGTCGTACGCGATCAGACAGGTCACCAGCGCCAGGAAGGCCAGCGCGACCCAACTGAACAGCGCGCCGCCGGGGGCGGGGAACGACGAGGCGGGCAGCCTCCCGGCCTCCACGGCGCGGCGGTAGCGGATATGGCTGATCAGGATCATCATCCAGGTCCAGATGCCGGCCGCGGTGGCCACCGAGGTCACATAGCCGAACGCCTTCTCCGGGACGACGTAGTTGAGGACCACGCCGATCCCCATCAGTACGACGGAGACGGTGATGGCGAGGGCGGGCGTCTTGCGGGAGTTGAGCCTGCCGAAGGCCTTGGGCGCCTCGCTGTTGGCGGCGAGGTCGCGCAGCATCCGGCCGGTCGAGTACATCCCGGAGTTGCAGGAGGAGAGCGCGGCGGTCAGGACGACGAAGTTGACGATGCCGGCCGCGAGGGGGATGCCCATCGTCTCGAAGGCGTGCACGAAGGGGCTGTTGCCCGCCGAGAACTCGGTCCATTTGACGACCGCGAGGATCACGGAGAGCGCACCGACGTAGAAGACGATGATGCGCCAGGGCAGCGTGTTGATGGCCTTGGGGAGGGTCTTCTCGGGGTTCTCGGACTCGCCCGCGGTGACCCCGACCAGCTCGACGGCGAGATAGGCGAACATGACGCCCTGAAGGGTCATCAGGCTGGAGCCGATGCCGTTCGGGAAGATCCCGTCGTGCGCCCAGAGGTTGGACGCGGAAGCGGTCTCGCCGGCGTCGGAGAAGCCCAGTGTCAGCACGCCCAGACCGATGACGATCATGCCGATGATCGCGGTGACCTTGATCATCGAGAACCAGAACTCGACCTCGCCGAAGATCTTCACCGAGATCAGATTGACCCCGAAGAGCACCACCAGGAACACCAGCGCGCTGACCCACTGCGGGATCTGCGGGAACCAGAAGTGGATGTAGATGGCGGCGGCGGTCAGTTCGGCCATCCCCGTGACGACCCACATCAGCCAGTACGTCCAGCCGGTGGCGAAGCCGAAGAACGGGCCGAGGAACTCTCTGGCGTACTCGGCGAAGGAGCCCGAGACCGGCCGGTAGAGGAGCAGTTCGCCGAGCGCCCGCATGATGAAGAAGATCACCACACCCGCGAGGGCGTACATCAGGATGATGCTGGGGCCCGCCTTGGCGATATTGGCTCCGGCGCCCATGAAGAGGCCGACCCCGATGGCGCCGCCGATGGCGATCATCTGGACCTGACGGCTGCCGAGTCCCCGTTCGTAGCCCTCTTCGGGCGCTCCGGCGGGCCTGTCCCCGGAGGGGCCGCCTCCGGCCGGGTCCGCCGTGGCGGTGCGGTCGCCGCCGGGTCCCGTACCGCCGTGTTCGCCGCCGTATTCCTTGTCGACCTGCGCAGAGGTCATGGTCGTGCGCCTTTCTCCATACCGGTCCGCGCCGCACGCGGCCACGGGACCGGTTCGTGATCCCCCCGGATGACGGATGGAGTGCCGCCGGCGGTCGGCCGGCGGAGAACACCCCCGGGGACAGGGGTGGAGTCCCCGGGGGGTCGTGAAGATTTATCACGGCGGAGGGGGTCACCGGCGCACGGTTCTGTGGCGCAGCCCACAGGAAGAAGCGGATGAATCACACCGCGAAACGCAAAGGGCGCCGAAGCGTTGACGTGATCGTTATGGCGAATTGAGGGTGTTCTGAGGGTGTACGGGGGTACGGAAACGTCCCGCGCCCTTACCCCCCGCGCCCTACGGCATCAGCGTCTCGACGAGGGTCTCCTGGAGCGCGCCGAGCCACAGATACGCCATCACCATCGGCTTGCGAGGGTCGGAGTCCGGCAGCCGGTACAGCTCGCCGCCCTCGTCCTCGTCCGTGACCTCCAGCCGTGTCCCGATGGTCAGCCGCAGGTCGTTGAGGGCGCCGAGCCAGTGCAGACAGTCCTCGGGGGTCAGCTTGAGCACCGCGCCGCCAGCGCCCGACGGGCCGAGCCCGTCCAGGGTGCGGACGACCGCCATGCCGTCCTCGCGCTTGCGGCCTCGCAGGTCGTTCTCCGTGAAGCGTCTGAACTCGGCGGAGAACTCCTTCAGTTCGTCGTCGTCATCGCCGTACGCGTCCGGGAAGAGCCGGGCCAGCGCCGGGTCGGCGGGCGGCTCGCTGGGGCCCTCGGCGAAGAGCGAGGCGAGCGGGTCCTCGCCCTGGGCCGGCTCGTCACCGGGCCCGATCAGCTCCAGGAGCTGTACGGCGAGGGAGCGCAGGATCGAGATCTCGACCTCGTCGAGGGCGACGGCCGCTCCGCCGCCCGGGATGGCCTCGAAGCGCCCGGCCATCAGGTGCGGTCCTGGGAGAGGGTGGCCCAGAGCCCGAATCCGTGCATGGCCTGCACATCGCGCTCCATCTCCTCGCGGCTGCCGCTGGAGACGACCGCGCGGCCCTTGTGGTGGACGTCGAGCATCAGTCGGTGCGCCTTGTCCTTGGGGTAGCCGAAATAGGTCTGGAAGACGTACGCCACATAACTCATGAGGTTGACGGGGTCGTTGTGGACGATCGTCACCCACGGCACATCGGGTTCCGGGACGGCGAAAGTCTCCTCGGCCGATTCGGGGCGTTCGATCTCAGTGGGAGCAACACTCACGGTTCCGGACGACCTTCTTCTCTGCCGGGCTTCTCTGGCCGGGTCACAGCGTCACACGCCGGGGCACAGCGTCACACGACCCATGCTGCCACCCGGGACGGCCTGTCGCACAAACGGCCACGCAGAAATCGTCAGTCTGACGAGAGGTAGGGGTAGAATTCTTGTTATGAACACAGCGGATCTTGGACTGCCGGTCGACGTCCCGTCGACCGCGCTCTTCACCGATCAGTACGAGCTGACGATGCTCCGTGCCGCGCTGCGGGCCGGCACGGCCGACCGCCGCTCGGTCTTCGAGGTCTTCACCCGGCGGCTGCCCGAGGGGCGCAGGTACGGAGTGGTGGGCGGCACCGGGCGGGTCCTGGACGCCGTGGAGAACTTCCGCTTCGACGCGGACGTCCTGGGCTTCCTCCGGGGGAACGGCATCGTCGACGAGGAGACGCTCGGCTGGCTCGCCTCGTACCGCTTCGGCGGGGACATCTGGGGCTATCCGGAGGGCGAGGTGTACTTCCCGGGCTCGCCGATCCTGCGGGTGGAGGGCTCGTTCGCGGAGTGCGTGCTGCTGGAGACGGTGGTCCTGTCGATCCTCAACCACGACTCGGCGATCGCGGCGGCGGCCTCCCGGATGTCGGCGGCCGCGGGCGGGCGCGGGCTGATCGAGATGGGCGCGCGCCGTACGCACGAGCTGTCCGCGGTGGCCGCCGCGCGCGCCGCGTATGTGGGCGGCTTCGACTCGACCTCGGACCTGGCGGCCGGGTTCCGGTACGGCATTCCGACGGTCGGTACGAGCGCGCACGCCTTCACCCTGCTGCACGACAGCGAGCGGGACGCCTTCCAGGCGCAGGTCACCTCGCTCGGCCGGGGCACGACGCTGCTGATCGACACCTTCGACGTGGCCGAGGCCGTACGGACCGCGGTGGAGATCGCCGGGCCCGAGCTGGGGGCCGTCCGTATCGACTCCGGCGATCTGCTGCTGGTCGCGCACCGGGTACGGCAGCAGCTCGACGAGCTGGGCGCGGTGGACACCAGGATCGTGGTGACCTCCGACCTGGACGAGTACGCGATCGCCTCGCTGGCCGCCGCGCCGGTCGACGCGTACGGCGTGGGCACGCAGCTCGTCACCGGCAGCGGGCACCCGACGTGCTCCATGGTCTACAAGATCGTCGCCCGTGCCGCCTCCGCCGACCCGAAGGCGCCGCTCCAGCCGGTGGCGAAGAAGTCGCTCGGCGGGAAGACCTCGATCGGCGGCCGCAAGTGGGCCGCGCGGCGCACGGACGCCCAGGGGTACGCCGAGGCCGAGGTGCTCGGTACGGGCGCGGTGCCCCCGGAGCTGCTGGACCGGCAGCTCCTGGTGCAGCTCGTCAAGGGCGGCGAGATCGTGGCGCGGGAGCCGCTGGAGACGGCGCGCGCCCGGCACTTCGCGGCGCGGGAGGCGCTGCCGCTGTCGGCGACACAGCTCTCGCGGGGCGAGCCGGTGATCCCGACCGAGTACATATGAGTCGCGTGAGGCGGTGGTGAAGGATGTCCGGCTCTTCCCGCCGGAGGGTCCGCGTATCTAGGCTCGTACGACTCGTACCGCTCGTACGGCGACCCGTACCGCTCGTACGGCCCGGACAGGCCGCGGCCCGTACACCCTCCCCCGCCGTCGCCGCGAGACCTGCCTCACCCGTCCGCCCCGCTCGTCCGCCGCTCGCCCGCTCCCCCGCCGAAGGATGGCCGTCATGCACCGCGCGTTGCTCGTCGTAGACGTTCAGAACGACTTCTGTGAGGGCGGCAGCCTCGCCGTGGCGGGAGGGTCGCAGGTCGCCGCCGCCATCACCGATCTGATCGGCGAGGCGGCGCCCGGATACCGGCATGTGATCGCCACCCGGGACCACCACATCGACCCCGGTGATCACTTCGCCGGCAGCCCGGACTTCGTCCACACCTGGCCGCCGCACTGTGTCGCGGGTACGGAGGGCGTGGGCTTCCACCCCAATTTCGCCCCGGCCGTCGCCTCCGGTGCGATCGACGCGGTCTTCGACAAGGGGGCGTACGCGGGCGCGTACAGCGGCTTCGAGGGGGCCGACGAGAACGGGATGCGGCTCGGGGACTGGCTGCGGGCCCGCGAGATCACCGAGGTCGATGTCGTCGGTATCGCCACCGACCACTGTGTCCGCGCGACCGCGCTGGACGCGGCCCGGGAGGGCTTCACCACCCATGTGCTGCTCGATCTGACGGCGGGGGTGGCCGTGGAGACCACGGAGAAGGCGCTGGAGGAGCTGCGCGAGGCGGGCGTGGAGCTGATCGGCAAGCCGGTGGTGGTCAACCGCCTGACGCCCGCCCAGGACGCCTAGGACGCCTAGGACGCCTAGGACGCCTCGTAGGCCGGGCCCTGGTACCCGGCGTTCGCGGGGCTCGTGGACGGCCGCAGCAGGGCGCGTATCGGCTGCCAGAGCTGGTTCCTGCGCTGCGGTGTGGTGCGCCACAGCAGACCGTCCGGATGGTGCAGTACGGCGGTGATCTCGTCCGGTGTCGGGGGCTCCGCGTTGCCGCGCAGATACACCGCGCGCAGCCCCAGATTCCGCAGCCTGGTCAGGGCGCGGGCCCGGTTCGCCGCGTGCACGAGGACCCGTACCGTACCGCCCTCGGCCGCCGGGCTGGGCAGGGTCAGTGCCACCACCACCGTGCCGTTCGGGAGCTTGCTGAAGCCTCCGCCTGCCATGTCGTTCATCTCCCCCGTGAAGACATCCCTGAGACGCCCGTGAGACATCCTGTCAATAAGAGAACCGCAGGATGCACCTAAACACGATCGGCCGCCGCCCGCTAGAGGGCGACGGCCGATCCTGCTCTGACCTGCGGTTACTTCCGGTTACCGACCGGAGCGGCCCACCTGGACCGTCAGCGTCTGGCCGTCCAGCGGCTGGCCGATGATGCTGATCTTGGTGTTGGTGTCAGGAACCTTGACGCTCGCGCCCGGGTTCTCGGCACTCCAGTAGGTGCCCTTGCGGTCGTCGAAGACCGGGGCGCCCAGCTGGGCCTTGATCCGCGTCGGGACATTCGCCTTGTGCAGCGTCAGCCCGGTCGTCGGCCACCAGCTGAAGGTGGAGTCGTACGCCTGGATCCGGTTGCGCATGACCGTACCGTCCGACCACTTCAGCGGCTTGGCGTGCGCGTCGATCGGCAGCACCAGACCCTCACCGGGGTGCTGGCTGGTGTTGTTGTCGACCTGCGAGGTGTCCCACAGCCAGATCAGCAGACCGGGCTGGTACGGGAAGTGCTCGACCTTGTTGTCGTTCGGCACCGTGAAGCCGAAGTTGTACGGGCCGACCTCAAGGGTCTTGTCGTACGAGACGTACTGGCGGTTCTCGGCGATGTAGTACTGCGGGTAGTCCTGGGTGAAGGACTCACCGATGCGCGAGAAGCCGTCCGCGGTCCAGCCGGCGTCGTCGCCCTCGGCGTTGTCCGAGAAGACCGTCGCACCGTCCGCGGTCAGGGTGATCGCGTCCGCGGCGAAGCCCTTCTGCGCCACTCCGCCGTCCGTCTGGTAGCGGAAGCGCAGGTCGAACTTCTTGCCCGCGTAGGCGTCCAGCGGGAAGGAGAGCTGCTGGTACGACTCCGAGACCCCGGTCAGCGACGGCTTGTCCGCCGCATCACGGGGCAGCGGCACGCCATTGGCCGTACCGTCGAGCACCGTCCAGTTGGCGCCGCCGTCCGTGGACACCTCGGTGTAGAGGTAGTCGTAGTCGGCCTCGATGTCCCACCAGCCCTGGAGGTCCAGCTTCGCCGTGGACTTCCCGGTCAGGTCGACCGAGCGGGTGAGGGTGTTCTTGAGGTCGTCACCCATGTCGCTCCACCACTGCTTGGAGCCCTCGGCGGGCTTCACGACAGTCGTGGTACGCGTCTTGTTCGGCAGCTCGACGATCAGCGCCTGCGGGTTCTTGGTGTTGTACTCCGAGACACCCAGCTTGTGCGTGGAGCTGGTCGCGGCCTTGGCCTCGGCGTAGTTGAGCCAGCCGAGCTGGAGCTTGTCCCAGGCGGTCATGTCACCGGGCAGGTCGCCGATCGCGTCCTTGCCGGTGCCGAGCCAGGAACCGGACGACATCAGCGTCCAGAAGGCCGTCGAGTTGTCGCCGCCCGCGGTGTCGTACAGGTCGGGCAGGCCCAGGTCGTGGCCGTACTCATGGGCGAAGACACCGAGGCCGCCGTTCTCGGGCTGCATGGTGTAGTCGCCGACCCAGATGCCGGTGTTGCCGAACTGGGTGCCGCCCGCCTTGTTGTCGGCCGGACCCGTGCTGCCCGCGTTGGTGCCGTACGCGTACCAGCGGTGCGCCCACAGGGCGTCCTCGCCCTGGACGCCGCCGCCCGCGGACTCGTCCTCACCGGCGTGCACGATCTGGAAGTGATCGATGTAGCCGTCGGGCTCGTTGAAGTTGCCGTCGCCGTCGAAGTCGTAGCGGTCCCACAGGTCGTACTGGGAGAGGTCCGCCTTGATCTGGGCGTCGGTACGGCCCTGGGCCTTCTGGTCCGCGGTCCAGGCGTTGACGCCGTCGCGCACCGCGTCCCAGACATTGGCGCAGTTGCTGGAGCCGCAGTAGTTGGAGCCGTAACGGGCCTCGTTGTAGGGGACCTTGACCCAGTCGGAGACCTCGCCGTCGACCGAGTAGCGCCCGGAGGACGTCTTCTCGTAGTAGGTCTTCAGCGACTCCTTCTGCTTCCCCTTGCTGTCCTTGCCGGTGCCGAAGTAGAGGTCCTGGAAGTGCTGCTGGTTGTAATCGGCCTGCCAGGCGGTGGAGTTGTCGACCTTGCGGTCGGGCTCCGCTATCTGGTTGTGCTGGGGGCCGGGCTCGCCGCCGTACCTCGGGACGGGCGGGAGCGGGCCCGGGCCGTCCGGGTCGTACGTCGTGGTGTTGTCGACCTGGTCGCCGAACTCGACGAGGATCGTGAAGATCTTGTCGGTCTTCTCCCGGCCCAGCTCGACGTACTTCTTGTTGTCGAGCCTGACCACATTGGAGCCGCCGCGCTTCTCCACCTTGGCGGCACCGGAGATGACCTGCTGGAGCGCTGCCTCGCGCTGCTGTTCCTGCTGCTTGCTGAACGGGCCTTCCAGGTCGTGTTCGACCTGTCCCTTCTGCGGCGCCGGGTCACGGCGCTCGATACCCGCGGGGCCGGATGCGGGGCTGTCCTCGGCCTGGGCCGTGGTGAAGGCCGAAGCCGTGGCGGCGGTCGCGGCAAGGGCCACGATCACCGCGGACACTCTCTTCGCCCGTCTGTTTCTGATCACTTGATGCTTTTCCTCCCCGGCGCACGCGATCCGCGGACCGGGAGTGAGGGATCCGCGCGCGTCTGCGTCATAAGTGACGACATTCGACCGGAGTTAAGGGAGAAAAGACAGACCTTGACTTGCACTGGTCAACTGCACTATACGGAGGCCTGGTTTCCGGGGCCCGAACAGCGCGGACATGGAGGAATTCGGACAACCGGCGCACAATTCAAGCCGCTTGGCGAGGGGTGTGAATCGATGCGCCCCCCGTGCGACGGAACCGTGGGTGAGGTCACGCTTACGGCCCGTTCCCCTCGGGCATGCACCGCCTTAGAGTCGACTGAGAGTGCGAACTGCTCGCATCTGCCGCACCCTTGCGGCCTGTGCGGGACACGCGAGACACCCCCGATACCGATGCTCCGAGGACGGATCCCGCCATGCCGCGTCCGACTGCAGCACAACTCGCCTATGGTTCCGCCACCGTCGTCTGTTCCACCGTCGTCATGCTGCTGCTCTCGGGGATCACCACCGGTGCCGGTGTCGTGGTGATAGGAATCGCCGCGCTCGCCCTGGGACTTCTGGTCACGGTCACCGTGCCCGCGCCGGCCCGCGCGTCGGCCCAGCCGGCTCGTACTGCCGGCGGCGCGGAGCCGTCCCGGGACCGGGCGCCCGCCGCACGGATCCGCAGGGGCGCCGAGTCCCGGTTCCAGCACTCACTGCGCCGCTAGGGCCTGTTGCGCCCTAGACCTGGCCGGGCCGCTCCTCCGTCGCCTGTACGACGACGGTCCTGGCCGCCTTGTCGTGGAGGCCCTGCCGGTAGGGCCTGCTGACCAGGATGCTCAGGATGATGATGGCCCACCAGATGATCAGACAGCACAGCAGCGCGGGCAGCCAGAGCACGATCGCCCGCAGCAGCGAGGTGCCCGTGTCGGGCACCGCGCCGTTGTTGAGCATCGCGACGCGCAGTTTCATCCAGCGTTTGCCGAGCGTCTGGCCGGTTCTCCGGGCCATCAGGGTGTCGTAGCCGACAAAGGCGATCACGGAGATGACCGACCACAGCCACTGCGTTCCCGTATTCACCTGATTGGCGAAGTCGTCCCAGTTGCTGCTGTTCGCCCGGCCGCGCCAGCTTCCGAAGAATCCGGACAGGATCGCCAGCGGTACAAAAATGATCAGGGCGTCGATGATCCGCGCCACCAGCCGTCTGCCGAAGGGCGCGAGCGGCGGCATTCCGGCGAGCGGATCCGTACCGCCGAACGGCCCGCCGCCATAGGCGTTCCGGCCGGGGACGTCCCGGTCGTAGGGGCCACCGGGCGGCGGCCCTGTGTCGCCGCCGTAGGGAGCACCGTACGGAGAACCGTACGGAGAGCCGGCCCCCGGGGACGGCGGGCCCTGCGGACCTTCCGGGCCTTGCGGTGACGGGGGTTCCTGCGGCTTCTTCAGAAACGGGTCGTCATCGGGTGCCGGTCCTGGCGGCGGCTGATCGTTGCTCATGGGGGCAGTGCACCGCGCGGGGCAGGGGCACGCAACGGATCACCCGCCGTTCGGAGCAGTCCGACGGGCGTCCGGAGGCCTCCTGGAACCTGTGTCCTCTACGGGCTCGGCGTCAGCCCGCCACGAACGTACGGGCCGCCTTGTCGTGCCAGCACTGCCGCCACGGCCGGTCGACCAGGCACCACAGCACATTCAGAACGCCCACGACCAGCACGCCCAGCAGACCGTAGACCAGCCAGCGGCGCAGCGCGGCGCCGAAGGCCGGGGCCTCGTGGGACTCGATGTCCCGTACTTCCAGACCGCAGAGCTTCTTGCCGAGCGTGCGCCCCCAGCGGGCCGTCGGCAGCGCCTCGTACAGCGTCCCGAGGATCAGCAGCGCCGCCAGCGCCAGCCCCAGATAACCGGCCGTCGTGCCGTCGATGAGCCAGACCGTGACGGTCTCTCCGGTCTCCTTGGCCGCCTCGACCTTGGCGTCGATATGTGTACGGGCCCGGGAGTAGAGGGGGAGCGAGGCGGCGCCGACGAGCGCGCCGAGGACGACGGTGTCGATCAGCCGGGCCACGAACCGCTTGGCCAGACCGGCGGGCCTGGCGGCGGCCTGCGCCTGGGCGGCCTGGAGGAACGGGTCGTCGACCGGGGGCTTCCAGGGCACGACCGGCTGGTCGGGCGCGCCGGGGGTCATGGGCTGGGCGAGCGGGTGCGCCTGCTGGGCCCAGGACGCGGCGCCGCCGCCGGAGCCGGAGCTGACGGGGGCCTGCGGCTGGGCCGGTGGCTGGGGGTTCGTGGGCGGTACGGCCGTGCCCGTGTGGGAGGCACCCTGGTTGAGCGCGCGGATCGACATGGTGCCTTCGGCCCGGCCCGAGGCGGCGCCGGCGTCGTCGTCCTTGGCGCGGCGGGCGGCGCGCAGGGCACGGATGGCGACGGTGCTGTCGACCGGCGGCTGCCCGGCCCCGGCTCCCGCGCCCGCTCCGGCTTCCGGGTCGCGCGGGGCGGGCGGGCGGCCCGTATCGGCGCCGGTTCCCGCGCCGGGACCGGAATCCCGGCCCGTGTCCGGCCTGACACCCCGTCGCATGGCGCGGATCGCGACCGTACCTTCCGAAGGCGCCGACGGCGGGCGGCCGTCGTCCGGGCCGGGCGGGAGGGCGCGTACGCCGGGCAGCGCGCCGCCCGTCGGATCGCCGGGAGTGGGCGGCGGGACCTCGTGCAGCGCGGGCGGCGCGGGGTCGGGTGAAGCCGTGGGCGAGGGGATTCGGGGATCCTGGCCGCCCGCGCCCCAGGACACCCGCTCGTCCCGCTCGCCGCCGAAGCCGGTCTGCCGGGAGGCGTCGGCCTGCCAGGCGGACGCCGGTTCCTGCCGGGGTCCGCCGGAGGGCTCCTCGTCGAGGAAGACCGGTCCGGTCTCGTCGACCGCGGGCGGCGCGGGGGCCGGGCCCGGCTGCGCCGTCTCGCCGCCCTGGGGCGCGGGCCGGCTCGTACCGGGCACCCAGGCCGCGCCGTTCCAGTAGCGGACATATCCGGGGATGGACGGGTCTGGGTAGAACCCTTCCCGGGGTACGTTCCCGCCGTCACCAGGAGGAGTAGCCACTGACCCCAACTCCGTTCACTCACACCATGTTCGCCAGGGAAGACATTAACGAAGAACTCAGATGCCTGAAGAAGGGGAACAGCAGAAAGGCCGCATTCGAAAGGATGTGGGCAGAGAAATGTTCGCCATGGTGTACGAACAGCCGGGCTCCAGTGCCAAAAGGGCGGGCCGGGGGCGTACGGACGAGCAGGCCGTGCGGGTGATCCGCCGGAGTGCGCGGGCGGGGCATGGGCGGTTTCAAGTCGTCGCCGAAAGTCGCGTAATAAACAGCGGGCCGGGGCCTCTCTCCTGGTACGGGCCCGTCGCGGGGCCACCGTCAGGAGAGGAAGTGCCGCTCATGGACACTGTCGTGGAGCGCGAACTGGAGTTGCGTCTGGTGCTGTCGCCGGAGCGCGGGATCCCCGTACCGGCCCGGCTGACCTACCGTGCGGACGATCCGTATGCCGTGCACATCACCTTTCACACCGGTTCCGACACCCCGGTCAAATGGACCTTCGCCCGCGAGCTGCTGGTGGAGGGGGTGTTCAGGCCGTGCGGGCACGGCGATGTACGGATCTGGCCGACGAAGATCGGCGGCCGCGGTGTGCTGTGTGTCGCGCTCTCCTCGCCCGACGGGGACGCGCTGCTTGAGGCGCCCTCGGTGGCGGTGTCGGCGTGGCTGGAGCGGACGCTGCGGATCGTGCCGCCGGGGACGGAGAGCGGGCAGCTCTCCATCGACGACGGCCTCGCCCGGCTCCTCGCCGCCACCCCGGCGGACGACCTGTGGCTGCGCGACCCCTGGCCGTCGGACGGATCCGCGGACGGCGAGGGGTAGGCCGTGCCACGGGAACCACCGCCGGTACGGAGCGGGTACGGGGCGCTCGGGGCGGGCCCGTCAGAAGAGCTTGCCCGGGTTGAGCAGGCCGAGCGGGTCGAAGGTGCGCTTGATGCCGCGCTGCAACTCCAGCCCCACCGGGCCCAGTTCGCGCGACAGCCACTCCTTCTTCAGTACGCCGACGCCGTGTTCGCCGGTGATCGTGCCGCCCAGTTCCAGGCCGAGCGCCATGATCTCGTCGAAGGACTCGCGGGCGCGCCGGGACTCGTCCGGGTCGGTCTGGTCGAAGCAGACGGTGGGGTGGGTGTTGCCGTCGCCCGCGTGCGCGCAGACGCCGATGGTCAGGTCGTACTTCTCGGCGATGGCGGCCGTTCCGTCGAGCAGCGCGGCGAGCCGGCTGCGCGGTACGCACACATCGTCGATCATCGTCGCCGACTTGACGGCCTCCAGCGCGGTGAGCGAGAGGCGGCGGGCCTGGAGCAGCAGCTCCGACTCGGCGGCGTCCTCGGCGGGCACGACCTCGGTGGCTCCGGCCGCCGCGCACAGCTCGCCGACCGCGGCCAGATCGGCGGCGGGGTCGGGGGTGTCGAAGGCCGCCAGGAGGAGGGCCTCGGTGGTGTCGGGCAGGCCCATGTTGGCCATCGCGTTGACGGCGCGGATGGTCGTACCGTCCATCAATTCGAGGAGGGACGGGGTGTGGCCGCGCTCCATGATGCGGCAGACCGCGTCGCACGCGGCGGCGGCCGAGGCGAACTCGGCGGCCAGCACGAGCTGTTGGGGCGGCTGGGGCTTGAGCGCGAGGACGGCCTTGACGACGATGCCGAGGCTGCCCTCCGAGCCGACGAAGAGCCGCGTCAGGTCGTAGCCCGCGACGCCCTTGGCCGTACGGCGGCCGGTGGTGAGCAGCCGGCCGTCGGCGAGGACGACATCGAGGCCGAGCACATACTCCGCGGTGACGCCGTACTTGACGCAGCACAGCCCGCCCGAGGCCGTGCCGATGTTCCCGCCGATGGTGCACATCTCCCAGCTCGACGGGTCCGGCGGGTAGTAGAGCCCCTGCTCGCCGACCGCCCGGGACAGCGTGGCGTTGATGACGCCCGGCTCGACGACGGCGATCCGGTCGACCGGGTTGATCTCCAGGATGCGGTCCATCTTGGTCAGGGACAGGACGATGCACCCGTCCGAGGCGTTGGCCGCGCCCGACAGTCCCGTACGGGCACCCTGCGGGACGACCGGCACGCGCAGCTCGGTCGCGGTCCGCATGACGTGCTGGACCTGCTCCGCCGAGCGCGGCAGGACGACCACCGCCGGGGTGCCGGCCTCGCAGAAGCTGGCCATGTCATGGGAGTAGGAGGCCGTGATGTCCGGATCGGTGATCACGGCTTCGGCGGGAAGTCCGGACCGCAGCCGTACGAGGAGGTCAGCCAGATCATCCATGATCCCAGCGTCGCATCCGGGGCCATCGGTGTGAACCCGTCTGCGATCCACAACATCAAGCGCGGATATGTTCTTCATATGGACGCACAGTAATCACCATGAACCCCATGAAAACAGAGCAGGTCAGACAGGTCAAAAGGGCGGCGCTGGCCGCGGGGGTGGGGGCGGCGCTGGTCGGGGGCGTCCTGCTGTTCGTGCCGGAACGTGATCAGCCGCCGCTGACCCCCGAGGCCCGGGCGATGGCGGCGGCGGGCTCGGGGGCGCCCGCCGCGTTCGCCGACCTGACCGCGCTCATCCGCGACCGGGAGACCTGGCTGCGCTCGCACCCGGAGGACGGCGAGGCCTGGGCCGTGCTCGGCGCGGCGTATGTGGAGCGCGGCGCGCGCCGCGCGGACTCGACGTACTTCCCGAAGGCCGACCAGGCGCTCCAGCGCTCGCTCGCGACGGTCCCGACCGACGGGTCCGCCGGCGCGGACGGGCCAGCCGGGTCCGGTGAGGACGGCAAGCCGGGTGAGTCCTCCGAGTACGGGAATCCGGCGGCCCTGGTGGGTCTCGCCCGGCTCGCCAACGCCCGGCACGACTTCGCCACCGCCAGGAAGTGGGCCGAGACGGTACGGAACCAGCGGCCCGACGAGGCGTCGGCGTACCCGGTGCTGATCGACGCGTACAACGGCCTCGGCGAGTACCGGGCGGCGGGCGACGCCCTGGAGAAGCTCCAGGAACTGCGCCAGGGAGCGCCGGTGCTGGAGCGCTCGGCGGCCATCTACCGCGAGCGCGGCCGGCAGGACGAGGCGGCGGCCAAGGCGGCCGAGGCCGCGGCCCGCGCCACCACCCCGGAGGAGAAGGCCGAGGCGCTGCACACCCTGGGCATGGTGTCCTGGGACCGGGGCGAGCCGACCGAGGCGCTGGCGCACTTCAACTCGGCGCTGGCGGCGGCCCACGACCATCCCGCGTCGCTGGCCGGGCGGGCGAGGGCGCTGGCCGCGCTGGGCAGGACGGACGAGGCGTACCAGCAGTACCACACCGCGCTCACCAAGCTGCCGAAGCCCGAATACTCCCTGGAGCTGGGCGAGTTGTACGACTCGCTGGGCCTGAACGGGGACGCGGAGACCCAGTACGAGGCGCTCCGCGAGCGGGTCGAGAAGGAGCGCGCCCATGGCGTGAACGAGGAGCTGGTCCTCGGCCGCTACGAGGCCGACCACGCGGACCCGGAGTCGGCGGTGACCCGGCTGACGGCCGAGTGGACGCGCTCGCACCGGAGCATGTACGTCGCGGACGCGCTGGCCTGGGCGCTGTACCGGGCGGGCCGGAGCGAGGAGGCGCTGACGTACGCGCGGAAGGCGACGGCGCAGGGGCCCAGGAGCGCGCTGTTCTCGTACCACCTGGGCGAGATCGAGCGGTCGCTCCAGATGTACGGTCCGGCGCGCCGCCATATCGAGGAGGCGCTGCGGATCAACCCGTACTTCTCGCCGCTGCTGGCGCCGAAGGCACGGGAGGCGCTGGACGAGCTGCGGGATCTGCCGGTCTCCCCGCCGGCCTCTCCGCCTTCCGCTCCGCCTGCCTCCTCGGCTCCGCAGCTCCCGGTGCCCCCGCAGGCGCCGGTGCCGGTACCGGCTCAGCCCGAGCCGGCCCAGCCCGAGGCGCAGTCTTCGCCGTCCGTCTTCTCCGGCGGCATCTGAGGCCTGCGCCGGGCCTGCGCCGGGCCCGGGCGAATGGGGGCGCGGCCCCACGGGTGAGTGGGATTCCCCGTGGGGCCGCGCGGTCTGTGCGTACGTGTCCGGGCCCGGGGCTGTACGCGTCAGGCCCGGGGCTCAGAGGTTTCCGCGCTTCTCCTGCTCGCGCTCGATCGCCTCGAAGAGCGCCTTGAAGTTGCCCTTGCCGAAGCCCATCGAGCCGTGCCGCTCGATCATCTCGAAGAAGACCGTCGGCCGGTCCTGGACCGGCTTGGTGAAGATCTGCAGCAGATAGCCGTCCTCGTCGCGGTCGACCAGGATCTTCAGCTCGCGCAGCGTCTCGACCGGCACCCGCGTCTCGCCCGCCCATTCGCCGAGCGTGTCGTAGTACGAGTCGGGGGTGTCCAGGAACCGTACGCCCGCCGCCCTCATCGCCCGTACGGACGCGACGATGTCGTTCGTGGCGAGCGCGATGTGCTGGACGCCGGCCCCGCCGTAGAACTCCAGGTACTCGTCGATCTGCGACTTCTTCTTGGCGATCGCGGGCTCGTTGATCGGGAACTTCACCTTGAGGGTGCCGTCCGCGACGACCTTCGACATCAGCGCGGAGTACTCGGTGGCGATGTCGTCGCCCACGAACTCCTTCATATTCGTGAAGCCCATCACCTTGTTGTAGAAGCCGACCCACTCGTTCATCCGGCCGAGTTCGACATTGCCCACGCAGTGGTCGATGGCCTGGAAGGTGCGCTTGGCCGGAGGCTCGACGATCGGGTCCGCGGACTCGAAGCCCGGCAGGTACGGGCCGTCGTAGCCGGAGCGGTCGACCAGGGTGTGGCGCGTCTGGCCGTATGTCGCGATGGCGGCCAGGACGACCGTGCCGTACTCGTCCTTGATCTCGTACGGCTCCTGGATGCCGCGGGCGCCGTGCTCGGTGGCGTACGTGTACGCGGCGCGCGCGTCCGGCACCTCGATCGCCAGGTCGACAACGCCGTCGCCGTGCTCGGCGACATGGCCGGCCAGGAAGCGGCCCCACTCGGTGGACGGTTTGATGACGGACGTGAACACGAAACGGGCCGCGCCGTTGGTCAGGACATAACTCGCGGTCTCGCGGCTGCCGTTCTCCGGTCCCGCGTAGGCGACGAGCTTCATGCCGAAGGCCGTGGAGTAGTAGTGCGCGGCCTGCTTGGCGTTGCCGACGGCGAAGACGACGGCGTCCATTCCCTTCACCGGGAAGGGGTCGGCCTCGCGTGCGGTGTCGGGGGCGTTGTCGATGTTCATCGAGGTGTCAGCCATGGCTTCAGCGTCCCGCCGTTCCACAAGGTGCGCAACAGTTCCGGTTTTTGCTGGGCAATATGCACAGTGGATGGTGAGAATGGCGGGACCATCTGCACAGTATGACTACGGCAGTGCACATGACGAGGGGGCTGTAGATGACAGCGGACACGGGTACGGGTACGGGGGCCGGTATCGACGGGCTCGACGGCAGGCTCATCGTGCTGCTGGCACGTGAGCCACGGATCGGTGTGCTGGAGGCCTCGCGCCGGCTCGGGGTGGCCCGCGGGACCGTACAGGCGCGGCTCGACCGGCTCCAGTCGAACGGGGTCATCAAGGGGTTCGGGCCGGCCGTCGACCCGGCCGCCCTCGGTTATCCGGTCACGGCCTTCGCCACGCTGGAGATCAAGCAGGGCCAGGGCTCGGACGTACGGGCCCATCTCGCGACCGTCCCCGAGGTGCTCGAACTGCACACCACCACCGGCCAGGGCGACATGCTCTGCCGTCTGGTCGCCCGCTCCAACGCGGACCTCCAGCGGGTGATCGACCGGGTGGTCGGCTTCGAGGGGATCGTGCGGGCGAGCACGGCGATCGTGATGGAGAACCCCGTACCGCTGCGGATCATCCCGCTGGTGGAGCAGGCCGCGGCGGACTCCGCCACCGGGCGCCCGCATCGGTCCCGGTGACGCGTCCGGTGACGCGTCCCGTGACGCGTGCTCCGCGGATCGGGTGGTTCGGCGGGGCGCCCCGCTAGTCGTACGACCGTACGGGTAGATCATCAGCACACACATCGCAGAGGAGGCCCCGAGTGACGGTGACGCCCTTGCCCACCGACCGGCCGCCGAGCTTCCCGGAGATCATGGACGACCTCGCCAAGGCCTGGTGCCACACCCCGTGGGCGGCCTCGGAGATGAGCTTCGACGGCGACGCGTACCACGGTGTCTTCGATGTCGACATGGCGGCCGATGTCCGCGCGGAGGCGCCGTACCGGCCGCTGCTGCACGGTTCGGTCCTGGCGCAGATCGTCTCGTACCACGCGCTCGCGTCCGTCCTGTTCGCCTACACCAACCAGCACCATCCGGTGCTTGCCGCCCTGCCGCGGGTGGATCTGGTCGAGGCGAGAAGGCGTTTTCTGGTGACCGCGCTGGAACTGTCGCTGCTGAAGCCGGTGTTCGAGACCCGGGTGCCGCTGAAGCTGACCATCGACACCTTCACGGACAAGTGGGAGACGCACCGGATGGCATTCGGGGTGATGTCGGTCGAGGTGGCGGGCGGGAAGCACACGGCGCGGCTGGAGGGCTGCGTCAACTTCCGGGACGCGGTGGATCTCTGAGCAGTGGATCTCTGAGCAGCACCTTTGGGGCGGCGTCCTGGGCGGCGGCGTCCTGAGTGGCGGCGCGGGTCCTGAGCGGCGGCCGGCTCAGCAGGCCGGGCGGCCGGGGGCGGCCGGCTCAGCAGGCCGGGACCTCGCCGCCCCTGGCCAGTGCGCGCAGCGCCGAGACCGCGCCCTTGAGGGTGGTGACCGGGATCAGCCGCATGCCCTTCGGCAGCTCGGCGCTCGCTTCGCCGCACTCCGCCTTCGGTACGAGGAAGACGGTCGCGCCGTCGCGGCCCGCCGCCCGGGTCTTGAGCGACACCCCGCCGACCGGGCCGACCTCGCCGTCCTCGGTGATCGTGCCCGTACCGGCGATGGTGCGGCCTTCGGTGAGATCGCCGCCGGACCCGTCGCCGTCGAGCTTGTCGACGATGCCGAGGGCGAAGAGCAACCCGGCGCTGGGGCCGCCGATGTCGGCGAGATGGAGCCGTACGTCGACGCCGTCCGGGTTCCTGCGCAGATAGCCGAGCGCCGCGACGGTCGCGGAGTCCTGCGACTCGACCATGTCCTGGACGTTGTGCTTCTCGATCTCCTTGTCTGACTCCCCCGTCGGATACACCGCCTCGCGCGGCAGCACGGCCCGGTCGGTACGGAACCAGCCGTCGATCACATCGCCGAGATCGACATCGGCGGACGGTCCCGTCGCCTCGATGGTCGTCATCCGGAGCTGGCCCGTGGTCGGGCGCGTGGGCGTCCCGTTCACGGTGATGACCTGCTGCCCCCGGTCGGTACCGAGGACATCCACGGTCATCCCGGGCTGCGCCACGGCGTACGGCAGCGGCGCCACGCCGACGACGACGAACAGCGCGGCGACCGGCACGGCGCAGACGGCGAGGACGCCGGTGCGGGAGCGACGAAAGAGACGAGAGAGCACGAGGTCAATGTAGCCGCAGGTGGCAGAACCCGGTCGGGGACCGCGGCCGGGACGCCACCGCGGGCGCCCCGGCACCGCGGACACGCCCTGGCGCGACTCAGCGCAAGGCGTCCGCCACTTCCTTCGCCGCGTCGACCACGCGCGGGCCGACCCGTTCCGGTACCGCGTCCGCCAGCATCACGACCCCGACGCTGCCCTCGATCCCCGTCACCCCCACCAGGGCGGCCGCGGCGCCGCTCGCGCCCGCCTCCAGTTCGCCATGGGTCAGGGTGCAGCGCGGTTCGCTCAGTACGGTCTGGCGCGCGGCCAGGATCGCCTTGCCCGCCGCGCCGCGCTCCAGCGGATGGCGGAATCCGGCCCGGTAGGCGACGTGGTAGTCGGTCCAGGTCGGCTCGACGACCGCGACCGCCAGCGCCTCCGCCCCGTCGACCAGCGTGAGGTGCGCCGTCGCGCCTATGTCCTCGGCGAGCGAGCGCAGCGCGGGCAGCGCCGCTTCCCGTACCAGCGGATGCACCTGGCGGCCCAGCCGCAGCACACCGAGCCCCACTCTGGCCCGGCCTCCGAGGTCACGGCGGACCAGCGCGTGCTGTTCGAGGGTGGCGAGGAGGCGGTAGACGACGGTCCTGTTGACGCCGAGTCTGTTGGACAGTTCGGTGACGGTCAGGCCGTGGTCGGTGTCGGCGAGCAGCTTGAGGACACGCAGTCCCCGGTCGAGCGTCTGGGAGGTCTCCGCGGTCACGACGCCCCCTCCTTCGGAGTGAGTAGCGGCGGCCGGTCACATGGAGGCAGCGGCGCCGGTCCCGTCGGCAGCACGCGGAGAGACCGCCGGCGGCCCCCGCGCACCGGCTGCGCTCCGCGGCCGAGCAGCCACGGGGCGTTTACACTGCGGGGACATTAGCGACCGGCACCGCTGAGCGGAAGACCTCGTCCAGAATCCGGTCAGGGAAGGGGAGTTGATCCCCGTTCGGGAATCAAGCGAAAATCATGGTGACTTGGGGTGATCGCTCCCACAATGCCGGGTGACGCGGAGGGGCGGGTGAGTGTACGGGCGGGAGGGCCTGGATACGAGCCGCTGCCCAGCGCGGAAGCCCGGCTCCGGGACCCGGCACGGGCACTCGGCGCGGGCCCTCGGTACGGGAGCCCGGCGCGGGAGCCCGGCGCGGATGACCGGCGCGGATGACCGTACAGACCGTACAGACCGCGCACGCACCACCGGTGCCACCGGCACCACCTGCGCCAACGCCCGCCCGGCTCACCGCATCCGCGTGGCCCACTCCCGTACCTTCGCGATCCGCTCCCGGATCTGGTTCGCCGTCGCCTCGGCGCTCGGCGGCCCGCCGCACACCCGGCGCAGCTCGGTGTGGATCACCCCGTGCGGCTTGCCGCTCTGGTGGACATACGCGCCGACCAGCGTATTGAGCTGTTTACGCAGCTCCAGCAGCTCCTTGTGGGAGACCACGGGCCGCCGCTCAGCCGGCAGTTCCAGCAGATCCGCCTCGGCGTCCGGCTTCTTGCGGCTGTGCGCGATCTGCCGCGCCTGCCGCTTCTGGAGCAGGAGCTGCACCTGGTCGGGCTCCAGCAGTCCGGGGATGCCGAGATAGTCCTGCTCCTCCTCGCTGCCCGGGTGCGCCTGCATCCCGAACTCGGCGCCGTCGTACAGCACCCGGTCGAAGACGGCGTCGGACTCCAGCGCTTCGAAGGGCAGCATGTCCTGTTCGCCGGTGTCTTCGTCCTGCTCCTTCTCGGCCTCCGCCATCTCCTTCTCGGACTCGGCGTACGGATCCTCGTCGCCGTCCTTCTTCGGCTTGTCGAGGACGTGGTCCCGCTCCACCTCCATCTCGCTCGCGAACCCGAGCAGATTGGGGATGGTGGGCAGGAACACGGACGCGGTCTCGCCCCGGCGTCTGGACCGTACGAAACGGCCGACGGCCTGCGCGAAGAACAGCGGGGTCGAGATCGTCGTGGCGTACACGCCCACCGCCAGACGCGGTACGTCGACGCCTTCCGACACCATGCGGACCGCGACCATCCAGCGGTCCTCGCTCGCGCTGAACTCGTCGATCCGCTTCGACGCGCCGACGTCGTCGGAGAGCACGACCGTCGCCTTTGTCCCGCTGATCTCGCGGATCAGCTTCGCGTACGCCCGCGCCGAGTCCTGGTCGGTCGCGATGACCAGGCCGCCCGCGTCCGGGATGCCCTTGCGCACCTCGGTCAGCCGCCGGTCGGCGGCGCGCAGCACATTCGGCATCCACTCGCCGCGCGGGTCGAGCGCGGTGCGCCAGGCCTGGGAGATGGCGTCCTTGGTCATGGGCTCGCCGAGCTTGGCCGCGACCTCGTCACCGGCCTTGGTGCGCCAGCGCATATTACCGCTGTAGCTGAGGAAGATGACGGGCCGGACGACTCCGTCGCCGAGGGCGTTGCCGTATCCGTACGTGTAGTCGGCGGCCGAGCGGCGGATACCGTCGTTGCCCTCCTCGTACGCGACGAAGGGGATGGGGTTGGTGTCGGACCGGAAGGGCGTACCGGTCAGCGCGAGCCGCCGCGTCGCGGGCTCGAACGCCTCAAGGCAGGCCTCGCCCCAGGACTTGGAGTCGCCGGCGTGGTGGATCTCGTCGAGGATGACCAGGGTCTTGCGCTGCTCGCACCGGTTGCGGTGCAGCATGGGCCGTACGCCGACCCCCGCGTAGGTGACGGCGACTCCGTCGTACTCCTTGCTCAACGGCCCCGCGCTGTAGTCGGGATCGAGCTTGATCCCGATCCGCGCGGCCGCCTCCGCCCACTGCTTCTTGAGATGCTCGGTCGGCGCGACCACGGTCACCTGCTGGACGACATGGTGGTGCAGCAGCCACGACGCGAGCGTCAGCGCGAAGGTCGTCTTCCCGGCGCCGGGGGTCGCGACGGCGAGGAAGTCGCGCGGCTGCTCCTGCAGATATCTGCCAAGAGCCCCCTCCTGCCAGGCACGCAGCTTATTGGCGGTACCCCAGGGGGCCCGGCCGGGGAAGGCGGGTGAGAGGTGGTGTGAGGAGGCGGTAGTAGTCACGGTCTCCGGTTCGGGCGCTCGGGCTGACGGGACGCGTACGCGGGGACGCACGCGTGGACGTACGACGACCGGGCCACCCTACCGGTGGGGCGGAGCGATCCTCGTACGAATCGGACCCTCCGCGGCCAGGTGCGACGGGCGCCACATCCGTACGGCCCGGACCGCCAAGGGCGCGCCGGACAGCCCGAGTTGCCCCGCTTCAGCCGTTTTTGCCGGTCATCTTTCGGCGGTCGGCCCTCTCTTGGCGGTCGGCCCTCTCTTGGCGGCCGGTCATCGCGTCCGTATCCGCGTAGCGACCCACACCCCCAGCAGCGCCACCGCTGCCATCGGCAGGAACACCGCGGCGAAGGCCGTCGGGTGGGAGGCGGTGGTGGCGGTGGCTTCGAGGGCGGAGTGGGACGGCGCGGTGCCCAGTGTGCCGCCGCCCAGGGCCGCGAAGGCCGCGCCGCCCGCCGTCAGCAGCAGAACGTTCGACAGGCCGTCGGAGATCTGGAGGGAGGCGGAGTTGGCGCCCGCCTCCTCCGGCGCCGAGAGCTTGAGGAGCAGCACGCTCGTCGAGGAGATCACCGCGCCCATGCCGAGACAGCCGACCCCCCAGGCGACCCCGACGATCCACACCGGTACGGACTCGATCAGCACGCTCGGCGCGGTCGCGATGGCGGCGGCCGTGAGCGCCATCCCGACCGCCATCAGCCGCTCGCGGTGCGGCTCCATGCGCGGCCGGGACTGGACGTACGAGCCGAACGCCCAGGTCGCGCCGCCGGCCGCGAGCGAGAGCCCGGCCAGGGTCGGCGACAGCCCGCGCTCGGTGACGAGCATGAGCGGTACGAAGCTCTCGGCGGCGATGAAGGATCCCGCCGACAGCCCGCGCAGCAGCACGACGGACGGCAGTCCGCGGGCCGCCCGCCAGGTGCCGCCGGGCAGCAGCCCGAGAACGGCCGGTACGAGCAGCGCGGCGCCCGCCGCGGCGGGCAGCAGTGACAGCACACGCAGATCCTGGCCCGCGTACTGGAGCAGCCCGGCGCCCAGCGAGATCCCGAGCGCGAGCAGGATCCGGCGCCGGTCCATGGCCACGACCGGCGCGGAGGGGTCGGCGGGCCCGGACGCCATCCGCCGTATCGCGGGCAGCGCGAGCGCCAGCGGAAACACGATCAGCGCCGGGATGCCGATGAACACCCAGCGCCAGCCGAGCTGCTCGGTGACGGTCCCGGCGGCGAGCGGTCCGACGACGGAGGGGATCACCCAGCTCGCGGCGAAGGCGGCCATGATCGCGGGCCGCAGCCGCTCCGGGTAGGCCCGGCTGACAACGACGTACAGCGCGACGATGACCAGACCGCCACCGAGCCCCTGAACGGCGCGGCCGATGATGAACAGCCACATCGTGCCCGCCGTACCGCACAGCAGCAGCCCGGCGCCGAACGCGCTGATCCCGGCGGCCAGCGGCGCGAGCGGCCCGCTGCGGTCGGCCCACTGCCCGGACAGCACCATGGCGAAGAGGCTGGTGGTGAAGTACGAGGAGAAGGCGAACGCGTACAGCGGAATGCCGTGCAGCTCCCGCGCGGCCACCGGCATCGCCGTACCGACGGCGGTCGCCTCGAAGGCGATCAGCAGGACGACGGAGACGATCCCGATACTGAGCGCCCGGTGCTCGGGGCCCAGGACACCCCCCTGACCGGGGTCCTTGGCCGCGGAGCCCTTGGCGGCGGGGCCTTTGGTGAACGAGGGACGCACGGCGGAGCTGTCGGCGGGCGCGACATCGGCGTCGCGTGGATCCAGGGGGGTCATAGGCACAGGGTAAGGGGCAAATCTCGGGTTGACCCATGTCGCGGGCCGTACCGGCGCTGGTCCCTTGGTCGTACGACCACCACCGTGAACGACGTGACCATCGTGAACGGCGTATGGCATTCGCATTGCACCCCCGCCCCCCGCCTTGAGCCCCACGCCCCACCGCCCTACGGTCGAACCAGCGACAAGGAAGCGCCGAACGACCGAACAGCCATGGCCGTGTGCCCGAGTGGTTCAGGGACTCGCCTGCAAAGCGAGTTACGCGGGTTCGATTCCCGCCACGGCCTCCGAGGGCGCGGAAAGCGGCCGCTCCGGGAATTTCCCGGGGCGGCCGCTTTTCTGTGGGGTCGTTTGTGGGTCGGGGGTGGGTCAGAGGTGGGGGGTGTGGCCGTGACAGACCAGACCCTCAGGCGCCTTCCGACGGCGCCGTCGACGTTGGATCGGCCTCGGCCTCAGGCTCGGGCTTCGGCTTGAGTACCACCTTCTCCGGAAGCCCTCCGTTGTTCTCGCACTCCAGCTTCTTCGCCAGGGCGAACGACGCCGCGTGGAGGACGGTGAGGTTGGCCTCGCGCAGGGCCTGGGTTTCCGGCACCTTCCGGTCCTTGAAACTCAGTGAGCCCAGGATGCGCGCGGGATCCTTGTCCGATCCGTCCAGTTGAGGACTCACGCACTCGAAGTAGAGTGAGGACTTCTTGGCTCCGGCCACGGCCAGCTTCCCCAGTTCATAGAACCGCTGGTCCGCCGCGTGGCCGCCTTCCAGGTCGTCCGGCTTGTAAAGGGCGAAGCTGATGTCAATACGCCCGGCATCACGCTTCTTGCCGTTGATCACACAGAATTCGCGGGCGCCGTACACGTACTGCCCGTCCGCGTAGAACTCCTTGAGTTTCTCGACAACCCTGTCCGGCGCGACGTCACCGGTACTGAAGAAGGTCGTGTCGCCGACCGTGGTTTCCACGGCAGCCGCCGCATCGCCGGAGAAAATAGAATTGCAGAGTTCACCGGCGCTCACGTAGAGAGGCTCCTCACTCTCATCGCCGCCGCACGCCGAGGCACCAAGGCCGAGCGCCAGCACCGCAGCCACGGTCCGCGCGGTGTTCCGTATCCTCACAGCTCTCGCTCTTTCCATTGTTTCGGCTTCTGGGTCCGCTTCGCTTGTCTCAGCCGGTTTCAGGATCATTGCCCTGCTGGTTCTCCCGGTCATTGCCCTTCGCGTAACCAAGGTCGACGGAGTCCTGGAGATCCCTGCCGAAGTCGCTGTTCATATCGATGCCGTGCTGGTCACGGAAGTGCCGCATGGGTGCCTCCGCGCTCTGCTCACCGGCCCGGAAGACGGTCGTCTTCTCCTCCCGGGTCAGCTCCTCGATGTTCTCCTTGTGCTCGTCGATGGCGTTGTCCGACCAGTCGCCGATGACCTGACCTGCGATCTGTTCCAGTGCCCCGCTGCCTGTGTCGACGGCGAGGGGCACCAGGATGGCCGCCGTTCCGGCCGCGGCGGCCGTGACCGGCAGGAACGCGACACCGGCGGCGATCGCGGAGGTCGCCCCGAACTCGACCCAGGCGGACCGCTGCTGCTGCGCCTTCTCGTACTCCTCGTGCAGCTTCAGGCCCTCCGCCTCGACCTGGTCGGCACGCGACTGGTCCAGCATTCCCTGGACTTCGGCGCCGACGCCCACTGCGGCCCGCGCCGCGCCCTCGTTGATTCGGCCGTCCGGACCCACCTGGGCCTCCAGCATGCTGGAGGTGTAGATCCGCTCGGCGGTGGTCAGGGACGCGTAGGCGTCGGGGTGCTGGCCCAGAGCGCTGAGGAAGGCGCGGGCGTCGCCCTGCCCGAAGCTGGCGTGGCCCTCGGGGTTCCGGTCCGGCGCGAAGATACTGCCGTCGGCGTTCTTTTCCAGCGCCCAGTTGATGTCGTCGATATAACCGGCCCCCATGTTGCCCATGCTGTCCGCCAGCGCCTCCTGGTGCTTGAGCAGGCCCGCGTCCCCTCCGTACTTCTCGACGACTTCCTGCATGATCGTGGCACTCGTCTCGTTCCGTACCGCGTTCGGGTCGGGGTTGTCCCATGGGTAGCCGAGTGTGGCGGATTCCAGGGCGTGGCCCAGCGCGTCCGGCATATAGGCCACGGACGCGGCGGCGGCGTCGGGGTCGTGGCCATTGATGTCCGGGAACGACTCGTACTCCTCGTTGGCGAAGTAGTCGAGATAGCTCTCGATGGGACGGCCGTCCTTGTCCTTGCCGAGGTCCGCAACGCCGTTCGCGTTGACGGTGCCGTCCTCGTTGTAGGCCGTGGGCTCGGCGGAGAAGAACTGCCTCGACGCCTCCGGGCTGTGCCCCAGCGCCTCCAGCATGCCGACGACCGGATCGTAACCGGACCCGTTCACACCCGACGGGTTGTACGGGTTCCTCGGCCCGCCGATCGCCAGCTTCGAGTCGGCGAACATGTACGGGTCCTTCTGGTGCAGTTGGACCACGTGCTCGGCTATCGGGTTCAGGAACTTCGGATCGTAGTTGCCGTACCGCATGATCCCGCCGAGGAGCTGATATCCGTACGGCGGGTTCATGTCGTTCCTGACGACCGGAATGCGCTCGGTCCCGAGCCGGCGCATCTCCTCGGACCACCGGTCGGTCCACGCGTCGTTGGCGCCCGTGGGACTGGTGGCGGTGGCCAGGTTGAGACCGAGGTTCCGCTGGAGCGCCTGGACGTCCCTCAGACGTTCCTCGTCGAGTTCGGAGTAGTCGTAGGTGTCCGTGGACAACTGACCGAAGAACTCCAGGGCGCCCTCGGGGCCGAGGCCGTCGTAGAACCTCCGGGAGAAGTCACGCGAGGAGCGGTTGTCGCTCAGCAGCTCGTTGAGCTGCTGGAGTTCGGCGTGCGTGAGGTCACGGCCCTTGTTGGCGAGGTCGATCGCGCGCTGTGCCTCCTCGGCGTCCAGGCTGTCGTACCTCGGGGCGCTGAAGTTGTGCTGGTCGGTGGTGATGTTCGCCTTGAGCGCGTTGGCCGTGGCCACATCGGCGTCGTCGCACGTCTCCACGATGGCGTCGATACGGCGCTGCATCGTGTCGATCTTGTTGTTCTGCGCGCGCAGCAGTTCGCTGTAGTCGGGGTCGTGGCGGGCCGCCTGGCTGTCCTGAAGCGGATACTGGGCCTCGACCCGGCCATGGGCGGTGACGACCAGCCCCTGTGCCGGCGCCTCGGTGTCCATCAGGGCCTTGAGGTCGTCCTTGGCCTTCTTGAACGCCTCGTAGCCGTCGGCGAGGATCAGTTTGATGCCCTTGGCGGCCTTCGCCGCGTCGTCGAACTCCCGGGCCGTCTTGTCGACGAACGGTTTGGTGACCTCGGCGGTGACGCCCCGCCAGTAGTCGTCCCTGGCCCTCGCCGCCATGGTCGTACGCGCGTCCTCGGCGAGCGTCTCCAGCTTGGTCGTCATCTCCGACCAGTCGTCCGCCGCCGACTTCAGCCTGTCCAGCGGGGCGTTGTACACGTTGTTGAAGGTCAGCACGGCTCCCCCGCGGCTACTTGAGGTACTCGTTTATGGCGGACACCGCGAGGGCTGCCGTGATCTCTTCCTCTTCCCTCGCGTGCGACGCGGCGCTGTAGTCGAGGTGGTTCGAGATGTTCGCGCAGGCGTCGAGCAGGGTGTTGAGCTGCGAGTCCCAGGTGTCGTGAACGGTCCGCATCGCGGCACCGGTCTGGAAGCTGTTGACGGTCATCATCGTCGCCGCCTCCGACGTGCTGGCGCGGGCGTGGCCGCCGTCGGACCGGAGCCTGCCGTGCAGCGCGTACGCCGCGCTCCCGATCTCGCCCAGCTTGTCCTGGTTGACGCTCAGATCGGCGCTGCTCCCGCCGCCGGATCCCTCATCGGGAACTCTGTTCAGCCGCATGTCGGAACTGGTCTCGGCGGTGGCATCAGTGCGGGCTGACGCCCATTCTTCATCGAACGACATGGCTTCCCCGTTGAACTGAAATGGTTGAGACGCTGGGCTGCGCAGCCTGAGACGGCGACGCGCGCTCGTCGGGCCGTTACGACCGTGGCGGGCCGGACGGCGGCGGCTGCTGCGGGTACTGCTGCTGCTGCGGCGGGTACGACGGCTGCTGGTACGGCGGCTGCGGCTGGTACGGGGACGGCTGCTGGTACGGGGACGGCTGCTGCGGGGCGAACCCGGTGGGCGGGGCGGGGAACTGCTGCGGAGGTACGGCCGCGCGGCGGCGGGACCGTACGAGCGGTACGGCGACGGCGGCGCCGATGAGCACGGCCGCACCGATGCCCAGGCCGATCCAGAGGCCGGTGTTGCCACCGTCGCCACCGTCGTCGGAGGAGGCGGCCGGGGCGGGGGCGGGCTGCTGGGCCTCGTCACCCTTGCCGTCCGCGTCCTGGGAGGCCCCGGGGGACGGCGACGCGGAAGCGGCTGCCGCCAGGTCGGGCAGCGGGTACTCGTCGGCGGGGCCGGGGTCGCCGGGGTTGGTGAGGGCTATGCGCGGGCGGACCATCCCGTATCCCACAGAGTCGTTCCGCTCGGCCCCGTCGGTCGGGCCGCCCGCGGTGTTGAGCATGACCCGCAGCACCTGGTTGTTCGTCCAGTCCGGGTACTTGGACCAGATCAGGGCGGCGGAGGCGGAGGCCAGGGCGGTGGCGTCACTGGTGCCGCTGGTGTTGCAAAGGCCGGTCTCACCGGCACAGGCGGTGATGATGTCGGTGCCCGGGGCGACCAGGTCCACTTCGGGGCCGCGCTGTGATTCGGTGGTCGCTTTGGCGTCCTTGCCGACCGCGCCGACGCCCACAACGCCCGGGGTCGCGGCCGGAAATTCGACATCAAGGCCGAGATTTCCGCTGTTGCCGACAGAGGCGAAGATGAGTTTGCCCTTGCTCAGCGCGTACTTCACCGCTTCACGAACAGCGGCGCCGTCGTAAGGGCCACCGCGCGAGATATTGATGACTTTCGCTGCCGAATCGGCCGCGTACCGAATGGCCTCGGCTTCCATCTCGTCGCCCGACCTTCCCGCGCCGAGGTCCGCCCTGATGGGGAGGATCTTCGCCCCGGGCGCCAAGCCGAACGCGCCGTCTCCGCCATGGCTCTTGCCCGTCGCCGCTATCAGGGCCGCCATGCCCGTACCGTGATTGCCGAAGTCGTTGCGCTCGTCGCCGGGCTTCACCGAGAAGTCCTTGCCGGGCAGCACCTGGCCTTCGAGGTCGGGCTCGGGATCCACGCCCGAGTCGATGACCGCGACGGTGACGCCCTCACCCGTGCTGGTGCGCCACATCTCCTCGGCCTTCATGACATCGAGATGCCACTGTCTCGACCTGACCGTCTCGGCGTGGGCGGGGGTGGCCGCCACGCCCGCCAGCAGCAGCAGCCCCAGAGAGCCGGATATGAGCACGTTCCATCGGGTGGCTCGGGTGCTGCTGGCGCGCATGTACGGTCCTTCTCACCGGATTCGGGCGGGGCGGGGGGCGGTTCAGTCGATGACCGGCGGCACGATACGGCGACCGCCCTGCTGCCAGGTCTCTTCGTCTTCTGTCAGATAGTCGGGGCGCTGTCCGTCCTCGTCCTCGGGGCGCCGTCCGGGCCGCTGGGAGGAGTGCGGTGCCACGCCGGGGCGTCCCGTCTGTCCCGGGCGGTTGCCACCGTCCGTACCGGCGCCACGGACCAGACCGGAGCCGCCGGGGGTGAAGGGACGGGCACCGGTCGTCCCGGCCTGCTGCGGCCGGCCGGCCATCATGCCGCCGGTCTCGCCCGCCAGACGGCGCCCGCCGGCCGTACCACCGGAAGCACCCGCGCCACCGCCCATGGCCCCACCGCCGGTCGCACCACCCATCGGCGGACGGCCGTGCATCGCCTCGCCGCCCACGACCGTGCCGCGCGGAATCCCGCCCGACGGACGGCCCGAAGCCTGCGGCGGCACGGGACGGCCACCGACGATGCCGGTGTCCCGCGGCATCCGCCCGCCCGAGGAACCGGCGAGCGGCGGCTGCCCGGAGAGCGAGGGCGGACGGACACCGCCGACCCGGCCTCCGCCGGGCTGCGAGCCGGGGTTGCCGCCGAACGCGGGCGGAATCAGCCCGACCGGAGGCATGCCGCCGTCGGGACGGCCCGCCGGAGGAACCACGTTCGGTGTCCCGGCCGGTGGAACCTGGGTCGGAGGCGGCAGCGTGGCCACGCTGTCGATCTCCATGGCCACGGGACGCTCCACGGAGGGCGGCGTCGTCTGGATCTGCGTGGGAAGCCCCGTCACCGGCGGAACGTTCCGGGTGTCCGCCGAGGTCTGCGACAACGACGCCCGGTATCCGTCCGAACTGCCCCCGCCACCGGCCGACGAGTTGCTGGACCAGGCAGCGTCCCCAGTGAAGTTGTCGCGCCCCCCATCGGGCACGAACGCCTGCGGCGGCGGCGGGAACACCGGCGGATCCTGCGCCCCTATCACCGACGACGACAGCGAGTACGACTGCGCCAGCTTGGTCATCTGCTGGACGGCTTCCGCGTGGTCCTCGTTGAGCTTCGCCCGCGCCTGCGACGCGATCATCTGCGAGTCAGGGTCGTTGTGGAACTCCCTGGCCGCTTCAAGGTTCCCCTGCGCCGAGGCGTCCACCGGCGGCAGCGCGGCCTTGACCTCCCTGAGGGTCTGGGCCGCGTCGCCCATCCATGTGGCGCCCACATCGGTGTAGTCCGCCAGCAGCAGCGTGGCCTTCCAGGTCTGGTCGCCCCAGGCCTCGAACGCCTCGCCCGCCTCGCCCCGCCAGTCCACCGAGGTGATGTACGTCTTGAGGTCCTGGCCGATGGTGTCGATGGCCTGGGCGGCCTCGGCCAGCAGCTCGGCGTGGCTCTTGAGCGTGTCAGGATTCGCGGCGTCGATCATGTTCCGCAGTTCCTGATGCGTGTGCGCCTCGAAGTCGGTGGTCGCCGCGTACGATCCCCCGCCCCCGCCGCTATCCAGCATGACGTCGGCCTCTCATATCCCCGTACCCCCGTATTCCCAAGTCTCCGTGCCGGCACGGCCCGGCCGGCCTCAGAACGCGCTGCCCGCGTCTGTGCCGCTCTCCTCGGCGGGCGGCCCGCCCGCCGTACGCTCCTGCTCCCTGCGCCGTTCCTCCTGGCGGCGGTCGTACTCCTCCTGCGCGCTCTGGCTGATGCGCTGCATACGCCGCCTGATGTCGTCGTCGATGTTCTCGTACCCCCTGCGGGAGCCCTCGACGGCGATACCCAGGGCCTCGATCTGGCCCGCCAACCCCTGGGAAAGGTTCTGGAGTTCAGTGTGAACCCTCTTGTACACCCCGTACAGTTCGTCGGCCTCGCTGAATCCCGTGCCGAGGTCGCCCCGGGCGACCTGGCCGCCCTCCATCTGCGTCGGCGCCGCGGGGGATTCGTCGAGCTTGGTCAGCAGCCCGTCCACCCGGTTCTTGAACTTGATCAGCTCCGAGGCGTCGACGTTCAGGTCCGCGGACCCGCGCCCGCCGCCGCCCCCGCCACCGCTCGCCGAATCGCTCGTGGGCAGCGCCGGATACACCGGCTGCCCCGTCCCGTCGTCCTCCGCCATCGACGTCTCCCCCGTTGATGCGTCTGCCCCGTTCACCACAGCTATGGAGATCACTGTAGCGAGAGCCCACGACAGTACGCATCCCGGGCTTGCAGGTGCAACGCGTATTACGCCACCGCGAGTTGAGGACCGCCGCTACGCGTTGGGGACCGCCACCGCCGCCTGCGGCCGGATCGGAAGACGGCTGATGGGGCGGCCCGTCGCCGCCCGCACCGCCGAGGCGACCGCTGCCGGGGAGGTCACCACCGGTGCGGCGCTGGCCGGTTTGGCGCCGAAGGGGGCCACCACATCGCGTTCTTCCACAAGTTTCACGATGCGAATATCTGGTGCGTCCAGGGAGGTGGGAAGTGCGTAACCGGTGAGGTCGGGGCGGCGGACCAGGCCCCGGTTGGTACGGAGGTTCTCGGTCAGGGCCGTGCCGATGCCCTGGGTGACGCCCGCCTCGATACGGGTCGCGAGCTGCGCCGGGTTGAGGACCCGGCCGACGTCCTGCGCCACCGCCATCTCGACCACCCGGATCGAGCCCAGCTCGATGTCGACGTCCACGACCGCGCGGATCGCGCAGAAGGCGAGACCCACGAACGCGTCGCCCTGGCCCGACGCGTCCAGCGGCTCGGTGGGGTGGGGGCGGCACTGCGCCGTCGCCCACAGCTCCTTGCCGTCCATCGCCTCGGTCACGGTGGTGGACAGCACACCGTCGTACGAGGTGATCTTGCCGTCGGTGATCTGGAGCAGCTCGGTGGACATCCCGAACTTGTGGGCCAGCGGCTGGAGGAGCTGCGTACGGACCATCTTCGCGGCCCGCTCGACCGCGCCGCCCGAGACCCAGGTGTGCCGGCCGTGCGCGGCGGGACCCGCCGGGGGCTGGTCGGTGTCGACCGAGGCGACATGGACCTCTTCGATACCGAGCGTCTCCTGCACGATCTGGCGGGCCAGGGTGGCGAATCCCTGCCCGGTCTCGACAGCGGCGCAGATCACCGTGGCCACCCCGTCGTGGACCTTGACGGTGGCCGTGGAGACCTCGTCCGCGCCCTCGGCGCCGAGCATATGGACCATGCCCAGGGCGTAGCCCACCCCGCGCCGTACCGCTCCCGGTTCGCCCGCGCCCTCCGGTCCTCCGGGCAGCAGCCAGGCCGCCTCCGGGGTGTCCTTGGGGAGCGCGGGCAGCGGGAAGTCCCGTACGGCACTGAGCAGTTCGGCCACCGGGGCCGGGCAGGTCACGGTCTGTCCGGTGGGCAGGATGTCGCCGGTTGCGAGGATGTTGCGGAGGCGCAGCTCGGCCGGTTCCAGGCCGAGTTTGGCGGCCAGCTTGTCCATCTGGCCCTCGTACGCCGCGCAGACCTGCATGGCGCCCTCGCCGCGGACATGTCCGGACGGCGGGTTGTTGGTACGTACGGCCCAGCCCTCGATGAAGGCGTGCGGGACGACGTACGGGCCGCAGGCGAACGCGACCGCAGCCGCGAGGGACTCGGACGAGGCGTCCGCGTAGGCGCCCGCGTCGAGCAGGATCTGCGCCTCGACCTTGACCAGCCGGCCCTCGGCGTCGGCGTGGTGGCGGTAGCGCAGCAGGGTCGGGTGGCGGTGGGCGTGGCCGAGGAAGGACTCCTCGCGGGTCGCGGCCAGTTTGACCGGGCACCCGGTGCGCAGCGCGAGCAGGCCGAGCGGGATCTGGAAGCCGGGGTCCTCGCGGTCGCCGGTGGCCCCTGGCACTCCGGTGACGACGACCTTCACCCGCTCCGGGTCCAGGCCGAAGCAGGCGGCGGCCAGATCGCGGTCGGTGTGCGGGTCGGTGGAGGCGGTGTAGATCTCGACGCCGCCGTCGGGTCTCGGTACGGCGAGGCCCGCCTCGGCGCCGATGGGCGCCGGGTCCTGGCGGCCGATGCGGTAGAGCCCCTCGACGACCACTTCGCCGGTGATCTCCGGGTCGCCGTAGCTGAGCGGGATATGGCGGATCAGATTGCCGTCGGGGTGGAGCGGCTCGGCGGCGAAGGCCTTCTCGGGGTCCGTGACCGGTTCGAGCACCTCGTACTCGACGGCGATCGCGGCGGCGGCGAGCCGGGCCGTGTCGGGGTGGTCGGCGGCGACCGCGGCGATCGCCTCGCCGTGGTGGCGTACGACCTCCGAGGCGAAGACGGGCCGGTCGACGACCGTGCGCCCGTACGCCGAGTCCCCCGGGACGTCCTCGTGGGTGATGACGGCCCGTACGCCCGGCATCTCGGCCGCGGCGGCGGTGTCGACCGAGACGATGCGCGCGTGCGGGTGCGGGGAGCGCAGGATCGCCGCCCACAGCAGGCCCTCGGCCCACAGGTCGGCGGCGTACGGGAACGTGCCCTCGGTCTTCGCGCGCGCGTCGGCCGGGGAGAGTGATGCTCCGAGGCCGTGCGCGGGGGGCTCCTGCTGAGGAGCGTCGAGCGCCGGGGTCCCGGTGGCCGCGTCGTTGCTCACGCCATGCCTCCGTCGGGCGAGTGCGGGGGCTGGGCGCTGCCGGCCCCTGGGGGTGCCTGGTGCGGGATGCGGGCTTCCTCGGAGGCCACGGCGGCGGCCTCCGCGCTCGCGGTCCGTTCGGCGACGACTTCGTTCACCGCGTCGAGCACGCCGCGGTAGCCGGAGCAGCGGCAGAGGTTGCCGCAGAGCGCCTGGCGGGTCTCCAGCTCGCTGGGGGCGTGGTTGCCCTCCAGGAGATCGTGGACGGTCATGGCCATGCCGGGGATGCAGAAACCGCACTGCACCGCGCCGCACTTGGCCAGGGCCCGCTGGACGTCGGAGGGTTCGCCGTCGGCGGCGAGGCCCTCGACCGTACGCACCTCGGAACCGGCCGCGGTGGCGGCGGGTACGAGGCAGGAGGCGACGAGCCGCCCGTCGACCTGGACGTTGCAGGCACCGCACTCGCCCTGGGAGCAGCCGTCCTTGGCGCCCGCGAGGCCGAGGCGCTCGCGCAGCACGTACAGGAGCGACTCGCCGATCCACGCGTCGGTGACGGGGCGGTCGGCGCCGTTGACGCGCAGGACGTAGGAGCCGGCGGGGTGTTCGGCGCTGTCGCTGCTGCTGGTGAGCGGCTCGGGCTCGGGCTCCGGAGCGGGATCGGCCTCCGGCCCGGGTACGGGCGTGTCGTGTACGGGCAGCTCGGCGGCTTCCGGTACGGACTGCTCGTGTACGGCGGCGGGCTCGGGCTCCGCGTCCGGAAGCGGCGCGCCAGGGGTGCCAGGCGCACCGTGAGCGCCGTTCCGAGTCGCGTCGGCGGGCTCCGCCCAGGGTGCCGCCGCGCCGCCCGGCAGGGTCGCCGGAGGGTTGCCGCCGCCCCACTGGGAGGCGAGCATCGACGTACTGAACTCGCCCGATTCGTCCGGTAGATCACCCTTGGCGACCGGAATCGTCCACTGGCCGGTCAGCTCCGAGGGACCCGGCACCTCCCCGGTGTCGCCACCCGTCCCGTTCTCGGCGAAGTTCCACTGCCCGGTCGATCCGGCCGATCCGGCCGGCCCCTGGCCGTACCCGCCCTGGCCGTACCCGCCCTGGCCGTACGCGCCCGGGTACTGCCCCGAGCCGTCCGTCCCCGGGTCCGGCCACCGTACGCCGCCCTCCGCGCCCTCCACGGGCGGCAGGGGCGCGATGTGCGGCGGTACGTAACCGTGCCCGGGCGCGGCCAGCGGCGCGTCCTGCCCGTCCTCCGGCGGAAGCTGCACGAACGCCGTGGACTCGCCGTCGTACTCGCCGCCCTGCGGCACCGGCTGCCAGCCGCCCCGCACCCGCGGAACCCCCGTACCGGTGCCCGAAGCGGAACCGGAACCGGAGTGCCCGGAGTTCTCGTTGGTGGTCACGACAGCGCCCTCCCCAGTGCTCGTCGGGCCAGCGCGGCGACCGTGCGCCGCAGATGCTGTACGGCGGGCGACACCGGCGGGGCCTCTCCCCCGTCGGCCGGCGGCGCCGGGTCCGGGATGCACGCGGCGGCGACGTACTCGCCGAAGGCGGCGAGCGCCTCCTGCGCGAGCCCCCGCGCGCCGTCCCAGTCGATCAGCGAGCCGATCCAGCGCTCGGCCTCCAGGGGCCGCAGCGGCATCGGCGCGATCGCGCCGACCGCGCAGCGCACCCCGCGGCGCGCCGGGTCGAGCACGACGGTGACGGACGCGGTGGCCCGGCCGGGGCCGGTGCGTCCGGTCGCCTTGAGGAAGACCTGGGGGGCGTGCAGCAGGGGCACCCGTACGAAACCGATCAGCTCGGCGGGCTCCAGCATCTCCCGGCCCGCGAGCAGATGGGAGATGGGGATCTCACGGCGCGCGCCGCCGGGGCCCGCGACGACGAGGTCGGCCTCCAGGGCGGCGAGCACCGGCAGCGAGTCCCCGGTCGGGGCGGCGGTGGCGATATTGCCGCCGAGTGTCCCCGCGTTGCGGATCTGCGGCGGTCCCGCGGCGCGCGCGGACGCGGCGAGCGCGGGGATGAGAGCCGCGAAGTCGGGCCTGCCCATGCGCGCGTGGGTGAGACCCGCGCCGAGCAGGGCGTGCCCGTCCTGGTAGTGCCAGCCGCGCAGCTCGCTGATCCGGCCCAGGCCGACGAGTCCCGCGGGCCGGAGCTGGCCCTTGTTGACGGCCGCCATCAGATCGGTGCCGCCCGCGACGGGCACGGCGGCAGGCATCTCCGTGAGCGCCGCCACGGCCTCGTCGAGCGTGGCCGGCAGCGTCACGGACTGCGCGGTCTGCGGTGCGTGCGTGGTCAACCCGGCTGCCCCTTTCCGGTGTCCCGGTGTCCCGCCTGTGTTGCCGTACCGTACGTGCTCACAGGCCGGACGTGGCAACTCTGGCACATCTTCCGGGCCTGCCGACGCGAGGGTCCACGAAGGGCGGATCCGTCCCCCACCAGGGGGAAGGTCCCGTTTCACACCTCTTCGCAGTCAGATACGGAATGCCACTCTTCGGCGTTCCTTGTACGACTTATCCCTACGGATGACGACGTTCCCGAGGACAGGGCCGGGGCGGGGCTCCGGGGCACCGGATCCCCCGTGGACCCGCGCGTACGCTCACACGTTTGGCGGCGCCCCCTCGATCGGGCGTCCGAGTACGCCCGGGCGGCGCTGCCACGGATGGGGGCCGCCGGGCGGGCGGTAGGCGACACCGAGTGCGTCAAGGCGCCGGTAGTGCTCGGCCATCCGCCGTTCGAAATCGGCGTAATCCCGTTCGGCGGGGGCGGGCAGGGACGACCAGGCGACCTCGGCGAAGGCGGCGAGCCGGGGGAAGACCTGGTAGTCGACGCGGGCGGCGTCCTGCATCACCTCGGTCCAGACATTGGCCTGGGTGCCGAGGACGTGGGCCGCTTCCTCCTCGGTGAGCTGGGGCGGTACGGGCTCGAACCGGTAGACGTCCTCCAGGGTGCGGACATAGCCGATGGGCATCGGCTCGTCCTCGCCCGCCGCCTGACGGTGGTCCAGATACACATGCTGCTCGGGGCACATGACGACATCGTGACCGGCCCGCGCGGCGGCGATCCCGCCCGCGTAACCCCGCCACGACGACACGGCGGCCCCGGGCGCCAGGCCGCCTTCGAGGATCTCGTCCCAGCCGATCAGCCTGCGGCCCCGGGCGGTGAGCCAGCGGTCGAAGTGGCGGATGAACCAGGACTGGAGCTGGTCCTCGTCGGCCAGGCCCAGTTCGCGCATCCGGGCCTGGGCTGTTGGCGACTGCCTCCACTGGTCCTTGAGGCACTCGTCGCCGCCGATGTGGATGAACGGCGAGGTGGCTGCGGGGAAGAGGCCGAGCAGTTCTTCGAAGACGCCCTCGTAGAAGCGGAGGGTGTTGTCAGTGGGGGCGAGTACGTTTGCGGTAATGCCCCAGGTGTCCCAGACGGAGAGGGAGGTCGTGTCGATGACATCGGTGTTGCCGAGTTCCGGATACGCGGCGATGGCCGCCTGCGAATGGCCCGGGATATCGATCTCGGGCACGACCCTGATATGCCGTTCGGCGGCGTAGGCGACGATCTCGCGGATGTCGTCCTGGGTGTAGTAACCGCCGTGCGGCTTCTCGTCCCACAACTCCGAGGCGCGGTGCCCCCATTTGGTGCGTGAGCGCCAGGCGCCCACCTCGGTGAGCCGGGGATGGCGCTTGATCTCCACGCGCCAGCCCTGGTCGTCGGTGAGATGGAAGTGGAAGACATTCAGCTTGTGGGCGGCGAGCAGATCCAGATAGCGCAGGACGCCGTCCTTGGGCATGAAGTGCCGTGACACATCGAGCATGAGACCCCGCCAGGTGAAGCGGGGCGCGTCCTCGATGACGCCCGGGGGTACGGTCCACTCGCGCCCGGGGGCGACGGGCGCGGCGCGGTACGCGTCGGGGCCGAGGAGCTGACGGAGGGTCTGCGCCCCCCAGAAGACCCCGGCCGGGCCACCGCCCTCGATACGGACCGTCCGCGTGTCGACGGCGATCCGGTACGCCTCGGGGCCCGACTCCTGGGCGGTACGGGGGTCGACGGCGAGGACGATCCGGCTGCCGGAGCCGGGGCCGGGGGTGCCGTTCGCGCTGTCGGCGAGCGGCAGTCCGGTGGCGGCGCCGACGGCCGTACGGAGCCAGCGGGCCACGCCCTCCGTGCCGGGGCCCGCCTCGATCACCGTCCCGCCGTCGAGCCGGCAGGGGCCGGTTCCGAGCGGTAGGGGGCCGGTTCGCAGCGGGCGTGGGATCAGGTGCGGGGTCGGATCCATCTCGTGCGCCCTCATCTCGTACGTCCTCATTCCTCAGTCCTTGACCGCGCCGCCGAGTCCGGAGACCAGGCGTCGCTGCACGAGTACGAAGAAAACCAGCACCGGAATGGTCATGACGGTGGACGCGGCCATGATGCCGCCCCAGTCGTTCTCGTCCGGTTTGAAGAAGACCAGCAGCGCCATGGGAAGCGTCGACTGGGAGGTGTCGCTGATGATGAAGGACTTGGCGAAAAGGAAGTCGTTCCAGGTCGAGATGAAGGAGAAGACACTCGTCGCGACAAGCCCGGGCAGGACCAGCGGGAAAAGGATCTGCCACAGGAACCGGGTGCGGCTCGCGCCGTCGATGTACGCGGCCTCCTCCAGCGCCTCGGGGACCGCCCGTACGAATCCCCGCAGCATCCAGATCGCGAAGGGCAGCGAGAAGGCGAGATGCGGCAGCACGAGCGAGCCGAGCGTATTGAGCAGCCCGGCATCCCTCATCAGGAAGAACAGCGGGATGGTCAGCGCCTCGACCGGCACCATCTGCGCGATCAGGAACATGATCAGCAGGGTCGTACGGAATCGGAACCGGAAGCGGGTGACCGCCGTGGCCGCCAGAAACGCGATCAGCGCGGAGGCGATCACCACCGTGCCCGCGACCACCAGGCTGTTCAGGAAGTACCGCCCGAATTCCTGCTGTTCGAAGACCCGGCGGAAGGAGTCCAGCGAGGGCGAGAGCGTCCAGGGACGGGCCTCGGTGGACTGGATCTCGCCCGCGGGTTTGAGCGCGGAGAGGACCATCCAGTACAGCGGAAAGGCCACGATCACCGCGATGACAAGGGCCGATGCCTCGGCCACCAGCCGCCAGGGACGGCGTATACCGAGCAGGTTCACAGGTCTTCTCCCCGGCGTCGGATCAGTCGCAGATAGACGAGAGTGACCGCCAGCAGAATCACCAGCATGACCACGCCGATCACCGAGCCGAGGCTGTACTGCGAGGAGGCGAAGGCCTTCTGATAGGCGTACACATTGAGCACGAGATTCTGGCCGGCGATTCCGCCGCCGTTGGTCATCACATAGATCTGGGTGAAGACCTTGAAGTCCCAGATGATCGACTGAATGGTGACGACCACCAGGATCGGCCGCAGCATCGGCGCGGTGACGGACCGCCAGATCCTCCACTGCGAGGCGCCGTCGAGCGCGGCCGCCTCCAGCACCTCGCCCGGCACGGCCCTGATGCCCGCGTACACCGTCACCATCACGAACGGGAAGGAGCACCACACCACTTCGAGCAGCACCAGGGTGAAGGCGCTGTAACGCCCGTACGTCCAGGAGAAGTCGCCGAGCCCCAGCAGCCGGTTGACCGGACCGTAGTCCGGGTCGAAGAGGAAGACCCAGACGGTGGATCCGGTGATCGCCGGGGTGGCCCAGGCGCCCAGGGCGGCCAGCATCAGCGCGAGCCGCGGCACGGCCCGGACACGCGTCAGCAGGACGGCCAGGGCGCAGCCCACCGCGAGAGTGGTGACGACGCACGCGGCGGCGAACACCACCGTCGCGAGCAGCACCTGCCAGAACTGGGGGTCGCCGAAGAGCGCGGTGTAGTTGCCGAAGCCCTGGAAGGTGGTGGGTTCACCGCCGCTGACCTGGGCCTGGGTGTATTCGAGGAAGGAGATCAGACCGAGCTGGTAGATCGGGTAGACGAGCAGCCCGCCGAGGACGACGAGCGCGGGCGCGAGATAGAGCCAGGGCGTCCAGCCGCCCTCCCCGGCCCGCCGGGGCCCCCGCCGGCGGGCGCCCGCGGGGGCGGAACCGACGGCGGGAAGTGGCGTGTTCTCGCCCCTGCCACCACCCCCGGACCCTCCCCCGGGCCCAACTCCGGACCCGCCCCCGCCCCCGGGCCCGACCGCGCCTTCGGCGAGGCCTTCCGTACGGTTCGTCATCGTGCTCAGCCCGCGGCCGTGAACGCCGCGTCCATCTTCCGCGCCGCCTCGTCCGATGCCGTGGCGACGTCCTTACGGCCGCTGACGATCTCCTGGAACATCGTCGGCAGGACGAGCGAGGAGTCGATCTGCGCCCAGCCCGGCGACGCCGGAACGAACTTGGCGCCCGCGCCCAGGGTCTGGACGAACGGCTCGACGAACGGCTCCTTCTTCGCCGCGTCCGCCAGCACATCCGTGTACGTCGGCAGGAACCCCATCGCGTCGAACAGCTTCGACTGGGTCTCCTTGCCCGTGAACGACTTCATCAGGTCCACCGCGAGCGTGCGGTGCGACGTGCTCTTGAGGACACCGATGTTGTTGCCGCCCGCGAAGGCCGGTGCGATCGAACCCGCCGTGACTCCGGGCAGCGGTACGACCGCGTACTTGCCCTTCACCGAGCCCTCCTCGACGGCCGAGTGACTGAAGTCACCCCCGATCGCCATCGCGGCCTTGCCCGAGGCGAAGGCCGTCACCGTCGCGTTGCCGCCCATCGAGGCGCACTTCGCGGCCGGACAGTTGTCGTCGCCGAACAGGGAGGTGTACGCCTCGATGCCCTTGCGGGCAGCCGGGCTGTTGACGGCGGCCTTGTACGTACCGCCGCTCTCCTCCGCGAGTTCGCCGCCGTTCGCCCAGAGGAACGGCATCGCGCCATAGGTGTACGCGCCGCCGACCGCGAGCCCGTACAGCTCCGGCTTCGCCTTGTGGATCTTCTTGGCCGTGGAGATCAGCTCCGCCTGGGACGTGGGAACCGCGATCCCCAACTCCTTGAACACATCGGTGCGGTAATACAGCGCGCGCACGCCCACGAACAGCGGCGCGCCGTAGACCTTGCCGTCCACGGTGACGGACTGCCGGGCCGTCGGGTCGGTGTCCTTGGCCTCGTCCCAGGCGTTGAACTCCGTGGTGATGTCGGCCAGTCCGCCGTCCTTCACGTAGCCGGCCGTGTCGGTGTTGCCGTACTCGATCAGATCCGGGGCGCTCTTCGGGTCGTTGAACGCGGCCTTGACGCGCTGGGCACGGGTCTCTACCGGGATGTACTCGATCTCGACCTTGGCGTCCTTGTGCTCCTTGGAGAAGGCGGCGACGGCCGCGTCGACCACCTGCTCCTTGGGCTTGTTGCTGACCTCCTGGAAGAGCCAGACGCGCAGGGTGCCGCTCTTCTCGTCCTTCGTCGCGCTGGTGTCGGACGTTCCCGGGGCGCAGGCGGTGGCGGTGAGACCGACGAGCGCGAGTGCCGCGATCGGGGCCACCGTACGGGCGGCTATACGGGCAGAAAGCTTCATCCGGGATCCCTACGGGTCGGCGTTGCAGCATGCGCAACGTACGTTTCGTGCTGCACAACTCGCAGGAGACTAAACACCGCTGGAACACGCCGACAAGTGGTCTCAACCATTTCGTTGCAGCGGACACGACAGCGAAACAGCGTCAGCGACCGCCGGAAACGCACATCGCGCGGAACACCGCCGCGCGGAACACCCGTACAAACGCGCACGGCCCCCGGGGCGCACACATGCGTGCGCCCAGGGGGCCGTACCGACGGAGAAGGACCAGCCGCTACTTCCTGCTGCCCTTGTCCTTACCGCCCTTGCCCTTGTCCTTGTCCCCGCCGGGGCCCATGGACTCGTAGATCTCCTTGCACATCGGACAGACCGGATACTTCTTGGGGTCGCGCCCCGGTACCCAGACCTTTCCGCACAGTGCCACCACGGGAGTGCCGTCGAGGGCACTCGCCATGATCTTGTCCTTCTGGACGTAGTGGGCGAAGCGCTCGTGGTCGCCGTCGCCGTGCGACACCTGTGGTGTCGGCTCCACGAGGGTGCCCGTACCTGCCCCGCGCTCGGGCTCAAGAGTGCTCATGGGAGCCAAGGGTACCCACGCCGGACCGCTTCCGGAGGCTCCGGGTCCGTGCACTCCGCATCCGGCCGCTCACACATCGCGCCGACACGCCGGACACACCTCACGAAACGGACCTCCGAAGCCCTGCACCGCGAGCCGTAAGGTCAGTTGAGCGAGGGATCGTCCGGGTATGTCGCGACCATGGCCAGCTCGCTGCGCTGCCGTCGCAGCACCGCACGCCACAGCCGCTCGGGCCGCGGCGACGACACATCACCCGGCTCCGACTCGACGACGTACCAGGCCCCTTCGCGCAGTTCGGCCTCCAACTGGCCAGGTCCCCAGCCCGCGTAGCCGGCGAAGATGCGCAGCGAGCCGAGCGCCCGCGCCAGCAGCTCCGGCGGGGTCTCCAGATCGACCAGGCCGATCGCCCCGTACACCCTGCGCCAGCCCAGCGGCCCCTCGTCACCCGGTATCACGGCAAGTCCGAGCGCCGAGTCGAGCGAGACGGGGCCGCCCTGGAAGACCACCCCGGGCTCCCCCGCCAGATCCCCCCAGGACTCCAGGATGTCCCCGACATCCACCGGCGTCGGTCTGTTGAGGACCACGCCGAGGGAGCCCTCGTCGTCGTGATCGAGCAGGAGGACCACCGCGCGGTCGAAATTCGGATCGGCGAGGGCCGGTGTCGCGACGAGCAGCCGCCCTGTGAGCGAGGACACCTCGGTCATGCGCAACATGATCCCGCATCTTCGCGTTCCGCGGGGCGCGCGCTGCACAGTGCGCGTGCGCGCAGCTCAGGGCGCACCGCGGCAGGGGGAGCGCACACCCCGGAAAAGCACCTCGCGTAACCCTGCGCGACGACCCGAAAACACCCCGTGACCTGCCGTGTTCTTTTACGGTCCATGGCCTTCCCGGGCCTTACGGCACAGGGGTCCTGGCCCCTTACCCTTTTCCTTGGCCACCTGCCCGCCCACTCCGGAACGCGAGATTCATGACCGGCACAGACGATGTAATGCTTGTCCACGGTGGCACCCCGCTGGAGGGCGAGATCCGCGTCAGAGGCGCGAAGAACCTGGTGCCGAAGGCCATGGTGGCCGCGCTCCTCGGCAGTGGCCCGAGCCGGTTGCGCAATGTGCCGGACATCCGTGACGTACGGGTCGTACGGGGGCTGCTCCAGCTCCACGGAGTGACCGTGCGCCCCGGTGACGAGCCGGGCGAGCTGGTCCTCGACCCGACGCATGTCGAGAGCGCCAATGTCGCCGACATCGATGCCCACGCGGGCTCCTCGCGCATTCCGATCCTCTTCTGCGGCCCCCTGCTGCACCGGCTCGGCCACGCCTTCATCCCCGGTCTCGGCGGCTGTGACATCGGCGGCCGGCCGATCGACTTCCACTTCGACGTGCTGCGCCGGTTCGGCGCGACGATCGAGAAACGCGCGGACGGCCAGTATCTGGAGGCCCCGCAGCGGCTGCGCGGCACGAAGATCCGGCTGCCGTACCCGTCGGTCGGCTCGACCGAGCAGGTACTGCTGACGGCCGTGCTCGCCGAGGGTGTCACCGAGCTGTCGAACGCCGCGGTGGAGCCGGAGATCGAGGACCTGATCTGTGTGCTCCAGAAGATGGGCGCGATCATCTCGATGGACACCGACCGGACGATCCGGATCACCGGTGTCGACCGGCTCGACGGCTATACGCACCGGGCCATCCCGGATCGTCTCGAAGCCGCCTCCTGGGCGTCCGCGGCGCTGGCCACCGAGGGCAACATCTTCGTACGCGGCGCCCAGCAGCGGTCGATGATGACCTTCCTCAACACCTACCGCAAGGTCGGCGGCGCCTTCGAGATCGACGACGAGGGCATCCGCTTCTGGCACCCGGGCGGCTCGCTCAACGCGATCGCGCTGGAGACGGATGTGCACCCCGGCTTCCAGACCGACTGGCAGCAGCCGCTGGTGGTGGCCCTGACGCAGGCGTCCGGCCTCTCCATCGTGCACGAGACGGTGTACGAGTCGAGGCTCGGCTTCACCTCCGCGCTCAACCAGATGGGCGCGCACATCCAGCTCTACCGGGAGTGCCTGGGCGGCTCGGACTGCCGCTTCGGCCAGCGCAACTTCCTGCACTCGGCGGTCGTCTCGGGACCCACCCGGCTCCAGGGCGCCGACCTGGTCATTCCCGACCTGCGCGGCGGCTTCTCGTATCTGATCGCGGCACTGGCGGCCCAGGGCACCTCCAAGGTGCACGGCATCGACCTGATCAACCGCGGCTACGAGAACTTCATGGAGAAGCTCGTCGAGCTGGGCGCGAAGGTCGAGCTGCCGGGCGGCGCGCTCGTCTGACCTGCACACCTCGTCCGGCCCGCACACAGGGGCGGGGACCCGGGGCCGGTGGTGTCCCCTTCTGTTTTTGTTTTGTTTGTTGGTTTTTCCCAGGAGTTTTCCTTCCCTTTGGGAACGCTCTATTTCCCCTTGCTGGCTTCCTT
>NZ_JBHVGV010000006.1:438924-462500 GCF_042800555.1 Streptomyces sp. NPDC057617
GGTGGAGAGTTTTGTGGGGCGGGGTGGGAGGGCCAGTTTGTGGGGGGGCGCTTTTTTTGGCTCCACACCCTTCTTCGTCCCAAAACATGGGTCTTCCCCCTTTTTTGGGTTCCCCCCCCCTGCGCGTTGTCTGCTGCTGATGATGTCTCCAGGACGTTTTACTCGCCCTTGAGGACGTCCTACTTGCCCTTGGCGGCTTCCTTGAGCTTGGAGCCCGCGGAGACCTTCACGCTGTAGCCGGCCGGGATCTGGATCGGGTCGCCGGTCTGCGGGTTACGAGCGGTCCGAGCGGCACGGTGGGTGCGCTCGAAGGTCAGAAAGCCGGGGATGGTGACCTTCTCGTCGCCCTTGGCGACGACTTCGCCGATGGTCTCGGCGAGAGCGGCCAGCACAGCGTCGGCGTCCTTGCGGGTCACCTCGGCGCGGTCGGCCAGGGCGGCCACCAGCTCACTGCGGTTCATGTTGTTACTCCCGTGTTCTTCTTGCCTGTGAGGCGTGAGATCGAAGCCGATGCTGCCAGGGCCCTCGGACAGTCCCCGGACCCGGGTCTGCTGACAGACCCTCGCGCCCGAATACGCATCCTGCCCCCACCAGCGGCGGGAAAGCCAATCCGGCACCCTCCGGAGTCACACGAAAAGCGCCACTGCCTCGTCGTCGTGACGTTCCGTGGACCCTGTGGAGACTCCTTGGAGCCTGGAGCCCTGAACCCCCCGAAGGCCCTGAAACCTCCCTGGAGCGGCGGGGCTCATGGTCCGCCACCCTAGAGGGGCCCCCAGGGCCCGGCGAATCGCGACGCGCCGGGCACGGGGCAGACGTGGGGCGTGCCACAAGCGTGCGGCACGCGGCACAGGACCGCAGGTCGGCAGGGGGGTGACAACGGGTCCCGGGGGCCCGTTGGAAGCGGGCCCGGGGGGTGCCGGTGGGTTGCCGGCGAGTGTGGCGGGCCCGTGGGGGGTCAGACCGCCGTGGGGGCCGTCACAGCGCCCGCGGCCGCCCTGGCCGCGTCGCGCACCGCGCCCGCGACCGCTCCGGCGACCTTGTCGTTGAAGACCGACGGCACGATGTAGTTGGGGTTCAGCTCGTCCTCGGTGACCACATCGGCCAGCGCTGCCGCCGCGGCCAGCATCATCTCCGTGTTGACCGTGCGCGACTGGGCGTCCAGCAGGCCGCGGAAGACACCGGGGAAGACCAGCACGTTGTTGATCTGGTTGGGGAAGTCGGAGCGGCCGGTGGCCACCACGGCCGCCGTCTCGCGCGCGATCGCCGGGTCGACCTCGGGGTCCGGGTTGGCCAGCGCGAACACGATCGCGCCGTCGGCCATGGCCGCGACATCGTCGCCGTCCAGCACGTTCGGGGCCGAGACCCCGATGAAGACGTCCGCGCCGGCCACGGCCTCCTTGAGGGTGCCGGTGACACCTTCGGGGTTGGTGTTGTCGGCGATCCAGCGCAGCGCGGTGCCGCCGGACTGGCCCGCGCCCGTACCGACGAGGTCCTCGCGGCCCGCGTGCACCACACCGTGGATGTCCGCGACCACCGCGTGCTTGACGCCCGCCGCGATCAGCAGCTTGAGGATGGCCGTACCGGCGGCGCCCGCGCCGGACATCACGACCCGTACGTCCTCGATGGACTTGCCCACCACCCGCAGCGCGTTGGTCAGGGCCGCGAGCACCACGATCGCGGTGCCGTGCTGGTCGTCGTGGAAGACCGGGATGTCCAGGGCCTCACGCAGCCGCGCCTCGATCTCGAAGCAGCGGGGCGCGGAGATGTCCTCCAGGTTGATGCCCGCGAAGCCGGGGGCGATCGCCTTGACGATCTCGACGATCGCGTCGGTGTCCTGGGTGTCCAGGCAGAGCGGCCAGGCGTCGATGCCGGCGAAGCGTTTGAACAGGGCCGCCTTGCCCTCCATGACCGGCAGCGCGGCCTTGGGGCCGATGTTGCCGAGGCCGAGCACGGCCGAGCCGTCGGTCACGACGGCCACCGAGTTGCGCTTGATGGTCAGCCTGCGCGCGTCCTCGGGGTTCTCCGCGATCGCCATGCAGACCCGCGCCACACCCGGGGTGTAGACCATCGAGAGATCGTCACGGTTGCGGATGGGGTGCTTCGACTGCATCTCGATCTTGCCGCCGAGGTGCATCAGGAACGTACGGTCGGAGACCTTGCCGAGGACGACGCCCTCGATCCCGCGGAGCTGTCCGACGATCTGGTCCGCGTGCGCCGTGGAGGTGGCGGCGATCGTGACGTCGATCCGCAGCTTCTCATGGCCCGAGGCGGTCACATCGAGGCCGGTCACGGAGCCGCCGGAGGACTCCACGGCCGTGGTGAGCTGGGAGACCGCGGTACCGCTCGCGGGCACCTCCAGCCTGACCGTCATCGAGTACGAGACGCTGGGCGCCGTTGCCATGACCGAGTTCCTCTGCTTTCCCTAGCCGCTGTGCCACCCCGCCCGACCCATGTCCCGGCGGCGCCTACCGATGGTCGCACCTACCAGTGGGTAGCAGGTAAAGACCGACACCTCCGGAATGTGTTTTCCGGGATGCGGGAGACCCTAACAGCGGCCTGTTCAAGGAAAGCAGGCCCCCACCAATGGCTGGTGAAGGCCCGCTGACAAAAAGGTGGCACCGGCCCGCCATGCTCGCCTCGCGGCAAGTGGTCGCTCGAAGCGACGAAGGTTGGGCCCGGGGGCTTGGATCGAACCGGTGCCGTACCCAGGCTAACAAACCACCCCGGTAAGTGATTCCCTCCTCGCGAGTTGACTGTGAATCAGTCCCGCAGCGGGCCGGGGGCGCTGGAGCGCGTCAGTCCCGGAGCGGGCCGGGGGCGCTGGAGCGCGTCAGTCCCGCAGCAGGTCCGGCACTCCCGCCGCGTCCGGCTCGTCGCGGGACGTCGAGACCACCGTGAGCCGCTGCGTCGCCCGGGTGAGTGCCACGTACAGCACCCGCAGTCCGGCGGGCGACTCGTCCGCGATCTCGGCGGGCGAGACCACGACCGTCGCGTCGTACTCCAGGCCCTTGGCCTCCAGACTGCCCAGCGCCACCGCGCGCCCGCCGAGTCCGGCCAGCCAGCGGGCCGCCTGCTCGCGCCGGTTCATGGCGACGACCACGCCGACCGTGCCGTCGACGGTGTCCAGCAGCCGCCGGGCCTCCGCCCGTACGGCCGCGGCGAGGTCACCGTCCCGTACGACCGTGAAGCAGGGGCGTACGCCGGTGGAACGCACCGCCCTCGGGGAGCGCATTCCGGGCATGGCCAGGGCCAGGACCTTTGCCGCGAGTGCCGCGATCTCGGCCGGGTTGCGGTAGTTCACGGTCAGGGTGAAGCGGCGGCGCGGACGGGTGCCGAGCGCCTCGTCACGTGCCTCGGCCGCCTCGTCCGCGTCCGGCCAGGACGACTGGGCCGGGTCGCCGACGACCGTCCAGGTGGCATGCCGGCCGCGGCGGCCGACCATCCGCCACTGCATGGGGGTCAGGTCCTGCGCCTCGTCGACGATGACATGCGCGTACTCGGTACGTTCCGCCGCCAGCCGTTCGGCCCGCTCCCGCTGCGACTCCTCGCGCTGCGGCATCAGCTCCTCCAGACCGGTGAGCTGGTCCAGCGGGTCGAGTTCGCGGCGCTTCCTGGGGCGCGGCGGCGAGCCGAGCAGGGTCTCCAGCTCGTCCAGCAGTGCCACGTCGTGCACGGACAGCGGCCCCTTGCCGTCCTCGCCCAGCCGCTTCAGCGAGCGCGCCAGTCGGCGGGTCTCGCCCGGGTTGAGGATCCGGCGGGCCCAGCGGCCGAGCCGGCGCTCGTCGCCCATCGCGGCGAGCACCGCGCGCGGGGTCAGCTCGGGCCACCAGCCGTTCAGGAACTCGATGAAGCTGTCTTCTGACGTGACGTCCTCGTCGAAGGACCCGCGCAGTTCGGCGGCCAGCTCGGGGTCGGTGTGGCGGCCCGCGGAGCCGGACTTCGTCCAGAGGGCGTCGAGCAGCAGCCTGCGGGCGCGCGGGCGCAGCAGATTGACCGGCGCGGTCCCGCCGAGCACGGACTCGCGGATACGGCGCAGCTCGTCGGCTTCGAGTTCCAGCCGCCGGCCGAAGGCGACGACGCGCAGCCGGGTGGGCGCGGCGGCCGGAGCGGCGGCACGGACGCCGTCACCGGACTCGCCGGAGCCGGCGGCTTCACCCGCTTCGTCGGCTTCACCGAAGGCGAGCTGCCCCTGCCGGGCCGCGGCCGGGGCCGCAGTGGCGCCCTCCAGCGCTCCCCTGGCCGCCTTGCGCAGCACCTTCAGCATCCGCGCCGATCCCTTGACCCGGGCCACGGCCGGTTCGTCGTACGCCGTGGCCTCCGCGCCGTCCACCAGCGACCCGACCGCGCGGATCGCCACCTGCCCCTCCTCGCCCAGCGAGGGCAGCACGCCCTCCGTGTACGCGACGAGCAGCGGCGTCGGCGAGACGACCAGGATGCCGCCCGCGTACCGCCGCCGGTCCTGGTACAGCAGATACGCGGCCCGGTGCAGCGCCACCGCGGTCTTGCCGGTCCCGGGCCCGCCCGACACCTCGGTCACCGACGCGGCCGGCGCCCGGATCACCAGATCCTGCTCCGCCTGGATCGACGACACGATGTCCCGCATGGTGTGGCTGCGCGCCTGCCCGAGCGCGGCCATCAGCGCGCCGTCCCCGATCACCGGCAGCGCCGCGCCGTCCAGCGACGCGGTCAGCTCCGGGCGCATCAGATCGTCCTCGACCCCGAGGACCCTGCGGCCCTTGGAGCGGATGACCCGGCGCCGTACCACCCGGCCCGGATCGACCGGGGTCGAGCGGTAGAAGGGCGCGGCGGCCGGCGCGCGCCAGTCGATCACCAGCGGCGCGTAGTCGGAGTCCAGGACCCCGATCCGGCCGATGTGCAGGGTCTCGGCGATATCGGCCGTACGGTCCGACCTGATGGCGTCGTCGGCGGGCTCGACCGAGGTGTACGCGCCGTCCGGCCCCTTCTGCCCGTCCTTGCCCGGCAGCAGGTCGATGCGCCCGAAGAGGAAGTCCTCGAACTCGTTGTTGAGCCGGTTGAGGTGGATCCCGGCCCGGAAGACCTGCGCGTCCCGCTCGGCGAGCGCCCCCGGCGTACCGACCTGCCCCCGTTTGGCGGCGTCGTCCATCAGGAACTCCGCCTCGTGGATCTTCTCCTCCAGGCGGCGGTACACCTGGTCGAGATGGCGCTGCTCACCGTCGATCTCGCGCGCGCGTACGGAGTCCTGCCCCGTGTCGCGTACGGAATCGACGGCCGGTCCAGCGGATTGAACAGCGGCATCCTGCGCGGCCACCGTGGCCCCCTTCATGACGTGCGTCGGGCAGCCGTCAACCGTACGCGAAGGGGAGCCGGAATGTCAGGCGTCGACTTCCACCAGTCGCTCGCCGTCGAAGGTACGGACCTCGAAGTGGTCGATGTCATTGCTGTCCATGGCCGTGCCGCCGTGGACGTACAGCGGGCTCTTGGAGATCTTGTTCGGGCTGTCGGGGATGCCGTACCCCCACTTGGGAACCGACCAGGAGGTGACGGTCTCCTCCTCGCCGGTCTTGGAGACCGCGACGAGGCTGCACTTGAGGGGGCCCTTCACATTCTTCAGCTCCAGGACCGTGTGCGTGCCCCAGCCCTTGGGCTCCATGCCGATGGTGGCGGTGACCTTCGTGGCGGCGTCCGTCGCCCACACCTTGTCCGGCATGTGGTTGAAGAACGCGTCCTCGGCCGGGCTGGTGGGGTGCGGGTCCCCGGCCTGGTTGCTGGTCCCGCCGTCGCCCGCGGCCGTGACGGCCACCACGGGACCGCCGATGATCAGCGCCGCGGCCGCCGCGACCAGATACAGCCCGCGCCGCCTGCGCTGGGCGCGCTTGGCCGCCACCTCGTCGACCAGCCGGCCGAGGAGCTGCGGGCTGGGCTGTACGGAGACGGACGGCGTGGGGAGCTGCGCCAGCGGTACGACGGGAGCCACCGGCGCCAGCGGTGTCACCGAGGCGAGCGGCCCGGGCGGGGCCTGCGCGCCGGGCGCCGCCGCGAAGGGGCCCGGAGCGTCCGCCAGCATGGCGAGCATCGGCTCCATCCCGGAGAACTCCTCCAGGTTGACGGCGCAGATACGGCAGCCGGCGAGATGCTCCTCGAAGGCGGTCGCCTCGGCGTCGTCCAGAATGCCGAGGACATACGCGCCGACGGCTTCGTGCACAGAATTCTCGTCGCCCGGTCCGTTTCCGTACCGCTCGTGCGTGGTCATGCCGAGACCCCCCTCTCCTCCAGCGCGAGCTTCATGGAACGCAGCGCGTAGAACACCCGTGAACGCACCGTCCCGCTGGGTATACCGAGCGTCTCGGCCGCCTCGTTGACCGTACGCCCCTTGAAATACGTCTCCACCAGGACTTCCCGGTGAGCGGGCGTCAAATCATCGAGCGCGTCCGAGAGCGTCATCAGCCACAGCGCCTTGTCGATCTCGTCCTCCGCGGGCATGACCTCCAGCGGCGACGGGTCGACCTCCTGCGGCCGGGCCTGCCGGCTGCGGTGACCGTCGATGACGATGCGCCGGGCGACCGTCACCAGCCAGGGTCGGACAGAGCCGGTCGCCCGGTTGAGCTGACCGGCGTTCTTCCAGGCACGGATGAGCGTCTCCTGCACCACGTCCTCGGCGCGCTGGCGGTCGCCCGCGACGAGGCGGAGCACATAGGCGAGCAGGGGTCCGGCGTGTTCCCGGTAGAGGGCTCGCATCAACTCCTCGTCGGGGACGGAGACATTGGTGCGCGGTGCCTCGCTCCGGTGCCGGGCCCGGTGAGGTCGGTCTTCGGCCACGGCCGCATCCTTGCGCACCTGAACCTCCCGGTCGAGACCTCGATGGCTGCTTCTCCCTCATCACTACGGACGGCCGGGGGAGGTCACTCAACGCGCCCGGAAAAAGTTTCAAGATCTTTTCCAGGGAGGTTTGCGGGGCGGGGCGGGCGGCTGGGGCGGGTTCGCCCCGGAACGGGACCCGGGTGGGACCCGCAGGGGATCCGGACGGGATCCGTGGAGAAGACGCGCAGGAATCGTGTGGGGAATGCATGCAACCTGCGAAGGGAGCGTGTGTGAGTTGGCCGGAAATAGCGGGAGGGACTGGAAGTCGCCTCAGGCGCGCAGGAGGGACCGGAAGTCGCCTCAGGCGCGCGACAGGGCCGTTCTGCGGCGGTGCCTCGCCACCCGCTCGCGGTTGCCGCAGACCTCGCTCGAACACCAGCGGCGCCGCCGCCCCCGCGAGGTGTCCAGATACACCCGCCGGCAGGTGTCGCCCTCGCACTGCCGCAGCCGCGCCCGCGCCGCCGGGTCGGTGAGCAGGTCCACCGCGTCCCGGGCCACGGCCGCCAGCAGCGCCTCGCACTCGGGCTCGGCGCTGAGCGCCCGTACGAGCGCGCCGTCCTCGTCCCGTACGGCCCTGATCCCCGGCGGCGCCTCCGCGGCCAGCGCGTTGACCCGGTCCAGGGCGCGGGACGCGTCCCGCCCGTCGATCTGGGCCCGTACCAACTGGCCCACACCGTCCCGGAGTTCGGCGAACGACCGTACCCAGCCCGCGTCCACGGCGCGCAGCGGGGTCCCCTCCGGCACCAGACCCGCGCCGACCAGCCAGCGGCGGAGCGGTACGGCGCCGTCGAGTTGTTCGCGCCCTCTGGTGGTCGGCTCCGCCGTGGCCACCAGGTCCAGGCAGACGCGCCCGGAGTCGAACCGCCACTCGTACGAGCCCATGCCCGCCACCATGTGCCTGTCACCGCCTCGGGTTCACCGGCTGGGTGCTTCTTGCGTGCTTCTCTCAGGGGGTCTCCCCTCAGAGTGCCTGCCCCCGGACGCGCCCGTAACCCCTGTCACGACTCCGGTCACGACTGCTGTCATGCGGCTACGGGGCGACGCCCGGCGGGCTGTTGTGCAGGATGCGCTGGAAGAGGTGGTGGTCGCGCCACTCCCCGTCGATGTGCAGATAGCGCGGCGCGGTCCCGATCAGCTCGAACCCGCATTTGCGCAGGACCCGTTGCGAGGCGGCGTTGGCGAGCATGGTGCCCGCCTCTATCCGGTGCAGGCCCAGTTCGTCGCGGGCCGCGCGGCAGACCTCCTGGACGGCGCGGGTCGCCAGGCCGCGGCCGGTGTACTCGGCGTCGATCCAGTAGCCGAGGACGGCGCTGCGGAAGGCGCCGAGGGAGACGCTGGAGAGATTCACCTCGCCGACGATCCGGGTGCCGTCGGCGGCGAACCAGCGCCGTACGGACGGATCGGCGAGCCAGCGGGCCTGGGTCTGCGGGGTGAAGAACTCGTCGGGACGGTACGGCTCCCAGGGACGCATGTGGTCGCGGTTGCGGACCAGTGCCTCGGCGACGTTCGTGGCGTCGTCTGGGGTCGCGGGCCTGATGCGGAGGGAGGAGCCGGAGGAGTCGTTGGCCATTCCTCGTACGGTACCGACGGGACCGGGAAGCACCAGAGGGCCTCAAGGGAACCGGGAAGCGACAGGGTGCGCCGGGGGAGGCCCGCGTACCCCCGCGAACGCGGGCTCGTGCCTGCCCGTGCGCCCCTGCACGCCCGCGTACCTCCGTACGCCCTCATACCTCCCGTACGCCCGCGTACCTCCCCGTACGTACGACGTACCGCCTCGTACCTCCCCGTACGTCCGGCCGTACCCCGTACCTCCTCGTACGTCCCTACGCGTCCGCGTACTTGGAGTCCGCCGCCGGGTCCAGCGCCAGCCGGTAGCCGCGCTTGACCACCGTGTGGATCAGCCTGGGCGCGCCCAGCGCGGTCCGCAGCCGGGCCATCGCGGTCTCCACGGCGTGCTCGTCGCGGCCCGAGCCCGGCAGCGCGCGCAGCAGTTCCGCGCGCGAGACCACCCACCCCGGCCTGCGGGTCAGCGCGTGCAGCAGCGCCATCCCCGCGGGCGGCACCGGCCGCAGCTCGCCGTCGACCAGCACGGCGTGGCCGCGGATCTCGACGCGATGGCCGGCGACCGGCAGCGCCCTGGCCCGGCCCGGCAGCTCCGTACAGAGCACCTGGACGAGCGGCCCGAGCCGGTAGCGCTCCGGCTGGACCGTGTCGATCCCGCGCGCCTGGAGCGGCAGCGCGGTGACGGGCCCGACGCAGGCCGCCAGCACATCGTGGTGCAGGGCGTCGAGCAGCGCGGGCAGCCGGCCGCGGTCCCCGGCGCGCGCGAGCAGCGAGGCGGCGGCCGGCGCGCTGGTGAAGGTGACGGCGTCCACGGCGCGCGAGACGACCGCGTCGATGAGCCGGTCCACCGGGGCAAGGTCCTCCGGGGGCATCCAGCGGTACACCGGTACGACGACGACCTCGGCGCCCCCGGCCCGCAGCGACTCCACGAATCCGGGCAGCGGTTCGCCGTGCAGTTGCAGCGCGACGCGGCGGCCCTCGACGCCCTCGCCGAGAAGCCTGTCGAGCACCTCGGCCATCGACTCGGACCCCGGCGACCAGGCCTCGACGAGCCCGGCGGCGCGGATGGCACCCTTCACCTTGGGCCCGCGGGCGAGGAGTTCGACCCCGCGCAGACAGGCGAGCAGTTCCTCGCCGTGGCCCCAGCCGTCGGCGGCCGCGATCCAGCCGCGGAACCCTATGGCCGTGGTCGCCACCACCACATCGGGCACGGTGTCGATCAATTCCTTGGTGGCGGCGAGGAGTTCGGTGTCGTCGGCGAGCGGCACGATCCGCAGCGCGGGCGCGTGTACGACGGAGCCGCCGCGCCGCTGGAGCAGCGCGCCCAGTTCGTCGGCGCGCCGGGCGGCCGTGACCCCGATGGTGAAGCCCGCGAGGGGGCCGTGCCGCTCGCTGTCCATGGCTCTCCTCTGCCTCTCCTCGCGTCGCGGTGCTGTGGTCGCACGTCCCGCACGTTCGTCCCACACGTCTCGTACGGCGTCGCTGGAGCTACCGAGCCTGTCAACGGTGCGTGACAGGCCCGGATCGCACGCATTTCCCCGCTGTAACGACCACCTCGGGACGCACCGCTCACATCCGTGCGTAACGGAGCCTGGACTCCGGTTCCGCCGGTACGGCCGGGGCGCCCGCCCGGCGAAGGTATACCGCCCAGGTCAGGGCCGAGCAGGCCGCGTAGCAGACCAGGAACGCGACATAGGCCGAGGTCCCGGTGCCGGACGTCTGGAACGACTGCCGGAACGCGAGGTTGATCACCAGCCCGCCGAGCGCCCCGACCGCGCCGATCAGCCCCATCGAGGCCCCGGACAGCCTGCGCCCGTACGCGGCGGCCGCCTCGCCCGTCATCCCCCTGGCCAGCGCCTTCGCACGGAAGATGCCGGGGATCATCGTGTACGTCGATCCGTTGCCGACCCCGGTGAGCAGGAACAGCGCGCCGAATCCGGTGAGGAACAGCGGCAGCGATTCGATCAGCGAGGCGAGGACGACGACGCCGGTCGCGAGGGCCATCGCCACGAAGTTGCAGAGGGTGATCCGGGCGCCCCCGTACCGGTCGGCGAGCGCGCCCCCGGCCGGCCGTGCCAGCGAACCGAGCAGCGGCCCGGCGAAGGTCAGCGAGGCGGCCTGCAGAGGGGTCCGCCCGAACTGGGTCTGGAGCACCAGGCCGAAGGCGAAGCTGTATCCGATGAACGACCCGAAGGTCCCTATGTACAGCACGGACATGATCCAGGTGTGCCGGTCCCGTACGGCTTCCCGCGCCGCGCCCGTGTCATTGCGTACGGGCGCCAGATTGTCCATGAACAGCGCGGCACAGAGCGCGGCGGCCAGGATCAGCGGGATGTAGATGCCGAGCAGGATCCGCGGCCGGTCCGCGCCCGCCGCCGCGATCACCAGCAGCCCGGCCACCTGCACGACCGGCACCCCGATGTTTCCGCCCCCGGCGTTGAGGCCGAGCGCCCAGCCCTTGCGGCGCAGTGGGTAGAAGGAGTTGATGTTCGTCATCGAGGAGGCGAAGTTCCCGCCGCCGATCCCGGTGAGCGCCGACACGGCCAGGAACGTGGTGTACGAGGTCCCGGGCTCCATCACCGCGAACGCGGCCCCGGCCGGCAGAAGCAGGGCCAGCGCGCTGAAGACCGTCCAGTTCCGGCCACCGAAGCGGGCGACGGCGAAGGTGTACGGCACCCGTACGACCGAGCCGACCAGGGTGGCCACCGCGATCAGCGCGAACTTCCCGGCGGGATCGACCCCGTACTCCGGCCCCATGAACAGCACCATGACCGACCACAGGGTCCAGACCGAGAACCCGATGTGCTCGCAGAACACCGAACAGATCAGATTGCGCCGCGCGATCCGCTCCCCCGTGGCGGCCCAGAAGTCCTCGTCCTCGGGATCCCACCGCTCGATCCAGCGGCGCCCCTTGCGTACGGCGGTGGTGGTGGTCGGGGCAGTCATCACGCCTCCACGAACGGGTCCGGTTGAATGCCCCAGACCGTACGGACGCCGCGTTTCACCCCCGTACCCCAACGTGACCACGGCGCAACCTTGCCCTCACCCACCGCGGCACCCGCGTGTGAGCGCGTGCGCGCGGAAGGCGGGCCGGACGTACCGGCCCGCCTCCGCTTTGTCCGACGGAACTCCGATCAAGCGCTGTCCGTCACCGTTGAGACCGTGCGCGAATCACTTCGAACACCGCCCCACCCCCGGCAAGAATGATTCCCGCTACCGTGAGTGCGACATGTACAGCCCCATGGGTGTAGGGCAGGGAAGCGATCTGGACGAAGGCCAGGAGTCCCAGCAGTACCGCTCCGGCCGTAACGCGCTCTCTGTTCGCCAATTCTTCTTTCCCCCCTGGGACTTGCTGCTGTATGCGCGGGACCGCCGGGCCGGGCCTGCGCCTCGTACCCGCCTCACGCCCCCCGGGCCCTGGCACCGGCGCCGTTCGGCCACAGCCGTGGCCTGCGCTTCGCCGCCACATCCTCCACCCACCCGATCGCGAGGATCAGCAGGCCGAGCAGCGGCCAGATCAGGACCAGGCTCAACGCCTCGTACGACGCGTCCAGTTGGGCCGAGTACGCGTCGATCCCCGGGATCAGCCAGAGCTGGTCGATGAGCGGGAACGTGGCCATTATGAGCAAGTTGTGCCAGAGATAGATCGTCACCGCGCGGTTGTTGGCAAGGGTGATCGTCGAGTCGAACTGGGCCAGCTTCCCCGGGAGCGTGCGCCACGACGGCGCGTAGTGGAGCAGGATCGCGCAGAAGCCCAGCGACCACATCGCCTGGGCGAGCGGGATCTCGTCCAGGTTCCAGCCCTCCTCGGTGAGATGCCCCGAGGCCCACCACAGCGCGAAGGCCATCGCGAAGGCGGCCAGCGAAATCGTGATGTAGCGCGGGACCTTGCGGAACATTCCGTCGTTGTGGGCGAAGCCGAGCACCCAGCACGCGCCGTACACCGCGAAGTCGGAGAGCGCCTCGCCGGTCTCGCCCGGGATCTCCACCAGCCCGCTGCTCAGAACGGCGGTGAGGGCGACCGGAAAGACCAGCGTCGCCCACGGCACCCGCCGGAACGCCCACAGCAGCAGCGGCGAGGCGATGACGAACCAGAGGTAGGCCCGGATGTACCAGAGCGGACCCGCCGCCTGCTCCGCCCAGGTCTCCTCCAGCAGCCCGCTCGGGGAGCCGCTCTCGTACGGGTACGGAGGCGCCCCGAACGGCACGATGTAGTTGGCCAGCCGCAGGAACCACCACACCCCCTCCTCCCGGTCCGCCCGCCACCCGAGGACGAACATCACGGGCACGACGATCAGCGCGAACGCCCACATCGGCGGCACCAGCCGCCTCAGCCGGCCGCGGATGACGCTCCACGGCGGACGCTTGGACAAGGACCGGGCCATCAGCGATCCGGCCAGCGCGAACATCACCCCCATGGAGGGGAAGAGGATCGTCAGCCAGGCCCAGCCGAAGATATGGAAGACGACGACCCTGACCAGCGCGACCGCCCGCAGCAGATCGAGATAGCGGTCGCGCCCGCCGGAGGGAGCCGCGCCCGCGCCCGCCTCCTGAGGCGTCGCCTTGTGCTTGGGCGGCGCCCCCGGGGCAGGCCGCACAGGTTGAGTTGTCACGCCACGGGCCTCCGATCGGCATCGCGCCCGCGCGGACTCGGAATCGAGCCCGGCGCCTCCACCACTCCGGTACGGCGCAGCTTCTGCCACCGCAGCCGGCCACCGGTGAGCGCGGTGATCCAGGACTGGAGCAGCACCACATACATGAGCTGCCGGTAGAGGATCTGCTGGAGGGGCAGCGAGATCAGATGGGTCATGCGCTCCCGGTCGAGACGGAAGGCGTACGCGGCGCACACCGCCTGGATGAGCAGGACCCCGAGCCAGGCCACGACGGTCTTCTCGGTGGGGCCGAAGACCAGGCCGTACAGCAGGAACACATCGATCAGCGGGGCCAGCAGCGGCGCCAGCACCATGAAGAGCGAGACCAGCGGCAGCCCGACCCGTCCGAACCGGCCGGAAGGACCGCGCTCGATCAGGGCCCGGCGGTGCTTCCAGATCGCCTGCATCGTGCCGTAGCTCCAGCGGTACCGCTGCGACCAGAGCTGCTGCACCGATTCCGGCGCCTCGGTCCACGCCCGCGCGCGCTCGGCGTACACGACCCGCCAGCCGTCGCGGTGCATGGCCATCGTGATGTCGGTGTCCTCGGCGAGCGTGTCCTCGCTCATCCCGCCGACGCGCTCCAGCGCCTCGCGCCGGAAGGCCCCGACCGCGCCCGGGATGGTGGGCATGCAGCGGAGCATGTCGTACATCCGCCGGTCGAGGTTGAAGCCCATCACGTACTCGATGTGCTGCCAGGCGCCGATGAGGCTGTCGCGGTTGCCGACCTTGGCGTTGCCCGCGACCGCGCCGACGCGCGGATCACCGAAGGGCTGCACCAGCTCGCGGACGGTGGACGGCTCGAAGACCGTGTCGCCGTCCATCATCACGATCAGATCGTGACGGGCGTGCGCGATGCCGTTGTTGAGGGCGGCCGGCTTGCCGGAGTTGGGCTGGCGTACGACATGGACGTTCGGCAGCCAGAGCGCCTCGACGATGTCCGCGGTCCCGTCGGTCGAACCGTCGTCGATGACGATGACCTCAATGGGATGGTCGCTCTCGCTCAGCGAACGCACCGTATTGGCTATGCACTCGCGTTCGTTGTACGCGGGTACGAGCACCGTCACCGGTTCGGTGACGGGCGCGCCCCAGGTGAAGCCGCGCCGCCGCACCCTGCGGGTATGCGCGAAGGACAGCACCAGCATCAGCCCGAACCGCGCGATGACCAGCGCGCCGATCACGGAGAGCCCGACCACCAGGACGCCGGTGATGTTCTCCGAGAGGGCGACGGCGCCGACCCAGGCCTTGCCCTTCCACAGGGCCATGCCCGTGACCGGGGTATGGGCGCTGGGGGCGCCGAGGGCCTCGGTGACGGTGGTGAACTCGTACCCCTTCGCCTGCATCTCCGGCAGGAAGTGCCCCAGCGCGGCGACGGTCTGCGAGCGGTCGCCGCCGGAGTCGTGCATCAGCACGATCGCGCCCTTGCCGCCCTTGGGGGTGGCGTTACGGGTGATCACCCTGGCGCCGGGGCGCTTCCAGTCCTCGCTGTCCGTGGTGTCGAGCACGGTGATGTAGCCGAGGCTGCCGATGTACTCGGCGACCGGCCAGGACTTGTTGTCCATGGCCGACGAGAACGAGGAGTACGGCGGGCGGAAGAGCGAGGTACGGATGTCGGCCGCGCCCGCGAGCGCGAGCTGGTTCTGCGAAAGCTCCCAGTCGATACGGGACTTGGACTGGAAGGAGAGATCGGGGTGGTTGAAGGTGTGCAGACCGACCTCGTGGCCCTCGTCCACCATGCGTTTGACCAGCGCCGGGTAGCGGGAGGCCATGGTGCCGGTGACGAAGAACACGCCGTGGGCGTCGTACTCCTTCAGCCGGTCGAGGACCTTGGGGGTCCACACCGGGTCGGGGCCGTCGTCGAAGGTGAGGACGAGCTTGTGGTCCGGGATGTTCAGCGCGCGGGCGGGGGTGGCGCCGCGCGCGTCGATGACCGGGCCGCCCTTGCGGATCCGGTCGGGCACCTGGTCGGCGTCGACGGATTCGCGGACGCGGTGGTCGGCGAGGATCTCGCTGTGTACGTAGCCGCGCAACATCAGCATCGCGAAGAGCGCGACGAGGATGAGCGAGGGCAGCAGATAGCGCATGGGCAGTCTGCGCCGCTTGGCCCGGGCGTCTTTGGCCTGCTTGGCCTTCTTGGTACGACGAGTGGTGTACCGGGGCTGGCCGTCGCCGGTGTGGCGGGGTCCACTGTTGTTGTTGCCGGTGTGCCGGGGGCCGCTGTTGCTGTTGTTGCCGGTGTGGCGGGGCTGTCTGCCGGAGTGAGTCATCTAGAACGCGCCTTCCGCGGCCATGGCCATGGGCTGGCCTCCCTCGGGCTGGCCGCCGTCCGGCGGCGGAGAGCCGACGGGCGGTGGCGAGCTGGGGTCGGTGGCCGGCGGGCTCTCGTCGACGGGCGGTGTCTCGGAAGGCGGCTCGGCGCCGGTCCCGCCGGTGCCGGTGCCCGGGTTGCCGCCGGTGCCGGGCGAAGTCCCGGGATCCGGCTCGGTGTCGCCGCCCGTACCGCCCGCGGTGTCGGCGGACGGCTTCGTCGTGAGCGACATGCCCGGCACGGGCTTGCCGGAGGCGTCCGTGGTGGTGCTCTCCGAAGGCTGCGGTACGGTCCCGCCGTTCGAGCCGGTCGGCGAGGGGCTGACACCGGGGGTGGCGGGCGATTCACCGGCGGACGCGCTGACCTTCGGGGTCGGCTGGATCTCTACGGTCTCGGGCTGCCGGTCGTCGGCGAGACCGGGTATCTGGAGCCATGGAGCGGTGGAGTTGCCGCCGATCAGGGCGACCAGCAGTGTCACCGCGTAGCAGGCGCAGGCGATGGCGACGATCCAGCCCGCGCGGCGGAAGGTCTTGCCGCGACGGCCGCTTGCGTCGACGAACACCGGACCGTCGGATATCTCAGGACTTGCCTCCGGCGCGGAGCCCGGCTCCTGCGCGGGATGGCTGCCCGTGGGCAGTTCGGAGAGCTGACGGCCCACTCCGTCGAGTTCGACGGTCACATCACTCGGCTCATGCATATGCCCTGTCCGGGCATCTTCACGCCATTTGTCCACTACGGTGCGCACATCCCCCACCACTGAAGGTATTCGGGCGTCCCGCGGCTGGCTGGATATCAACCCGGCCGAGTCCCCACTCCAGCCGAGTACCCCCCTACCACACCGCACCCGAGCCACGAATGTAGCGCACCGGGATGGCACGGGAGTTCAGCTTCGGGGGTTGCCGTGCATCAGTCCGGTGACAGTGCTCGGCACCCAACTCCCAGGGTCGAGATCCAGCCAACCTTCCTCGCGCGCAAGCCCGCTCGCGGCGGCCCGCAGCGCGTCCACTCCGGGGTGCTTGACCCCCTTGCGCCACACCATCGCGAGGGGCGCAACGGGCGGTGACTGCGGTACGGACCCGGCCAACGGCCGCAGCACCGCCCCCGGCATCTCGGGGAAGTCCGCCACGGCGAGCACGGGCGTACGGTGCTTCGCCATCACCCGCCGGAACTCCTCGGCCCCCACAGCCATCGGCGCCGGCGGCGCGATCGCGATGTCCCGCCCCGAGAAGAGCTGCCGCGCCAGCTCGGTCCACTCCAGCGTCCCCGGATTCCCCGCCCCGGCGTACACGCTCTCCCCGGCGAGCGCGTCGAGCGTCACCTCGGCGTGCTCGGCCAGGGGGTGGTCGTACGGCAGCAGCACGGCCAACGGCTCGTACCGTACGAGCTGATGGTCCAGCCCGGACCGCAGCACGGGCGCGAGCCCACCGGCATAACCGAACGACACATCGAGCCGCCCGCCGAGAATCTCCCCCGCGGCCCGCGTGAGCCCGCTCTCGAACCGGGCCATCAGCTCCCACCCGGGCACAAGCTCCCGCGCCCGCTCCAGCACCCGGCCGGACACCATGCCCGCACTGTTGAGATCAACAAGCAACGGCCGCCCTCCATCGGCGCAAGCGGCAAGCAACTCGTCCTGCGCGTCCAGCACCCGCCGCGCATACGGCAGCAACCGCTCCCCGTCCCCCGTCAACACCACCTGCCGAGTGGTCCGTACGAACAGCTCAACCCCCAACTCCCGCTCCAGCCGCCGGACATCCCGACTGAGCGCCTGCTGCGCGACATAAAGCCGCGCGGCGGCACGGGTGAAGTGCAGTTCTTCAGCAACGGCGACAAAGGCACGCAGGAGCCGCGGCTCAACATCTCGGGGCACACCCGCATTCAACAGAGCCCGGCCAACGATCCACAACACACATGCGTGAATCGCCCCTGATCAGGTGTTGGACCCCCCAGACCGGATCCCCCCAGGCTGAACACATGCCACCCACCCCGCAACCCCCGTTGATGACAGTAACGGGCCACACCCTGGTCCTGGCCCAAAGACAAACCCCCAACCCACCCCCCGACCCACGCCCCTGCCTCTTCACCCGGTGCGCCCGGTTCTTCACGGTCATACGTGCCCGGAGGCCGAACCGCGGAGCTACGGTGGAGCGTGGTCGCGCCCAGCAGGAGTAGCCATTGCAGGATCGAGGTCGGTGCCCCGGTGGAAGCGGCAGTGAAGTGCCCTGACATGTCGCACGGTGCGCGTCTCACCGCCCATGGCGCCGTCTCCACATCGCTGGCCCTGTGCAGTGATCGCGCACTGCGCGAACTCGTGGACACGGCCGTGCCGATCGGTTCCGGCATCGGCGGGAAGTCGGCCCTGCTGGATGTCGCCGGAACGCCGGTCTTCGTGAAGCGGGTTCCCCTCACCGATCCGGAGAGGCAACCGGAGAACGTCCGGTCCACGGCGAACGTGTTCGCGCTGCCGGTCTTCTGCCAGTACGGCATCGGCGGGCCGGGCTTCGGGGTCTGGAGGGAACTCGCCGTGCACACCATGACGACGAACTGGGTGCTCGCGGGGGAACACGAGGGCTTCCCCCTCATGTACCACTGGCGGGTACTGCCGGACTCCACCCCCCTGCCCCAGGAACTGGCCGACGTCGAACAGGCCGTCGCCTACTGGGGCGGCGGATCGCAGGTGCGCCGCCGGATCGAGGCCCTCCGGCAGTCCTCGGCGAGCGTCGCGCTGTTCCTGGAGTACATCCCGCAGAACCTGCACGAGTGGCTGGGCGAGCGGATGGACGCCGACGGCGAGGCCGCCGACCGGGCCTGCGCCATGGTGGAGAGGGAACTTGAGGCTGGAACCTCATTCATGAACAGCCGCGGCCTCCTGCACTTCGACGCCCACTTCCAGAACATCCTGACCGACGGCCGGCGCCTTTTCTTCACGGACTACGGGCTTGCGATCTCCTCCCGGTTCGAACTGTCGCAGGAGGAGGTCGGCTTCTTCGACCGGCACCGGACCTACGACCGTTGCTACTCGGTCACCTACCTGGTGAACTGGCTGGTCACCGCCCTGTACGGGTACGGGAGAGACGACCGCGAGGCGCAGGTACGCGCATACGCCCAAGGTGAGCGCCCCACGGGAATCCCAGAGGAAGCCGCGGCAATCCTCACCCGATACGCACCGCTCACCGCAGTGATGGCGGACTTCTTCCGCAAGCTCCAGCACCAGAGCAGGCAGACCCCGTACCCCCTGGAGAAAATCCGCCGGATCAGCCGTACGTACGGCCCGTCCAACGGCTGACGGACCCGTGGGACTGTCTGTCTGGCCACGCCCAACGGCATGGCTGAGGCCCCGCTGCCGGAGCAGTGGGGCCTCAGTTTGGTGCTACATGGGAATTGTGGAGATGGCGGGAATCGAACCCGCGTCCAACGGTGCGGAACCAGGGCTTCTCCGAGCGCAGTCCGCTTCGCTTTTCTCGGCCCCGGAGATCACGCGGACAAGTCTCCGACGGGCTCAGTCACTGTTTGGTTTCCCGCTGCTCCCCGTGACCGGGCTCAGTGGTTTAGTTCCCTAGCTGATGCCAGGATCCGGGTCGGGAACAGCCCCGGGCTGACACTCCGCGGAGTCTTCGCTAGCTGCTAATTAGGCAGCAAGGGCGAAGGCGGAGGAATCGCGCTTAGAAGTGGCGATTATTGTTTGCGACATATGGTTAGCGAGATCATTGCCGCTTCCTCGGCTCGCTTCCCCTGCTTCGACATCCGCTGTCGAAACCGATCATCCCCATGTTGATTTTTCAATCGTGCACATACACCCGCTTCGAGGTGCGCCACCCATCGTACGTGATCAACGGCAGACCGTGCCAGCCTATTCCGCAGGCGGAGTGGCCCGGCTCAGGCGCGCTGGCGGCGCTTCACCGCCGAGATCGCGCGGTCCGTCTCGCGGCGGTCCTGCTTTTCCCGGAGCGTCTGGCGCTTGTCGTACTCCTTCTTGCCCTTCGCCAGCGCGATCTCGACCTTCGCCCGGCCGTCCTTGAAGTACAGGGCCAGCGGCACGATCGTGTGCCCGGTCTCCTGGGACTTGGACTCCAACTTGTCGATCTCGACCCGGTGCATCAGCAGCTTCCGCTTGCGCCGGGCGGTGTGGTTCGTCCACGTTCCCTGGCTGTACTCGGGCACATGCACGTTGTGCAGCCAGGCCTCGTGCCCGTCGATCTGGACGAAGCCGTCCACCAGTGAGGCCCGCCCCTGGCGCAGGGACTTCACCTCGGTGCCGGTCAGCACGAGACCGCACTCATAGGTGTCGAGAATGTGGTAATCGTGCCGCGCCTTCTTGTTCTGCGCGATCAGTTTGCGCCCTGTTTCCTTAGCCATAGTCCCGCCATTTTCGCACCCCGGCGCAACTTCTTTACCGAGTGCCGCCGGGCCCGCTGCCAGAACCGCCGCCGAGTCCGCTCAGTACCGTCGTGGCCCGCTCCTCGGCATCCGCGCTCACCAGCAGATCGGGAGTGACGCCCCGGCCGTCCACACCATGGCCGGCCGGAGTGCGGTAGTGGCCCACGGTCAGCTCGGCGACCGAGCCGTCCGGCAGCCGGCTGGGCATCTGGACCGAGCCCTTGCCGAAGGTGCGCGAACCGACCGTGACCGACCGGCCCCGGTCCTGGAGCGCGCCGGTGACCAGTTCCGCGGCGCTCATCGTGCCGCCGTCGACCAGCACCACCACGGGCCTGGCCGTGTCACCGCCGGGCGCCGCGTAGAGGGCGCGCTGCTCGCCCCGTATGTCGTACGTGGCGACCAGACCGCCGTCCAGAAAGGCCGACGCGGCCGTAACGGCCTCAGTGACCAGCCCGCCGGCGTTCCCCCGCAGGTCAAGGAGGATGCCGACACCTTCGGGGGCGCCCAGGACGGCGTCCCGTACCCGCTGCCCCGAGCCCTTGGTGAACGCCTCGACGGTGATCCGCAGTGCATCGGCGTCAGCGCCGGCCCCGTCACCGCTCTCGGCGCCGGACTCGTCACCGGTCCCGGCGCGGGTCTCATCACCGGACGCACCGCCGGTCCCGCCGCTCCCACCGGCCCCGTCCGCCGTGCCGATCCGCTCCACCGTCACCGGCTCCGTGGCCAGCCGCGCCCGGCGCAGGCTCCGCGTCCAGGAGTGCCCGTCCCGTTCCAGCCCGAGCACAACGGTCGTACCCACCGCCCCGGAGTCCGATCCCGGCCCGGACCCCGAGCCCCGCAGCAGCGCCATGACCTCCGTCACGGGCCGCCGCGCGACCGCCGCGCCGTCGATCGTCCTGATGGTGTCGCCGGGCGCGATCCCGGCCCGGGCCGCCGGGCCGCCCTGCTGGACCCGGGTCACCTCGATCAGGCCCTCGCCCGTACGCCTGGCGCCGAGCCCGACCCCGGTGTACTCACCGTCGAGAGCCTGCTCGAACTCCTCGTACTGACTCTTGTCGTACACCGCGCCCCAGCGGTCGCCGCTGCGGCTGACGACCTCCTCGGCCGCCTCCGTCGCGGACTTTCCGTCCGCCATCGCCTCGGCGGCGGCCCTGGCGACCTCTTCGCGGTCGGCCGTCGCGGCCACGTTCCGGGTCGGAACGCGGGACGTCTTCTCCTCCGCGCGCGGCAGGGAGTCCGTGGCCGCGGCCGTGGCGAGGACGCTCGCGAACAGCAATGTCAGGGCAGCCCCGCGGCGGACAGCGCAGGATCTATGGTGCGACTCGGAACCCGACATGGCGTTGAGTCTAGGACAACGCGCGGCGACCGAACGGCGCTTGCCCCGACGCGGCCAGGGGCACTTGTCACACCCTGAGGTACTTGCGCAGCGCGAGGAAAGCAGCCACCGCGGGCATCAGCAGACCGATCGCGATCACCAGCGGAAGCTTGGCGAGCACGGCGTCCCAGCCGATGAAGTTGACGAGCTGCATCTTGTCGGCAAGGGCGAGACCGTTGTCGATCAGGAAGTAACGGCCCACCAGCAGCATGACGCAGGCGACCGCGCCGCCGATCAGCCCGGCGAACGCCGCCTCCATGATGAACGGCATCTGGATGTAGAAGCTGGACGCGCCCACCAGCCGCATGATCCCGGTCTCCCTGCGGCGGCTGAACGCCGACACCCGTACGGTGTTGACGATCAGCATCAGCGCGATGACCAGCATCAGCGCCATCACACAGAGCGCCGCCACATTCATACCGGTCATCAGGTCGAAGAGATTCTGCAGGATGTCCCGCTGGTCCTGGACGGACTCGACCCCGTCCCGGCCCGCGAAGGCCGTCGCCACCACCTTGTACTTCTCCGGGTCCTTGAGCTTGACGCGGAAGGACTCCGGCATCTGGTCCGGGGTGATGGAGCTGGCGATCGGGGAGTCGCCGTACTTCTCCTTGTAGTGCTTGTACGCCTCGTCGGCCGTCTCGTAGTGGACCTTCTCGACGATGTCCATCTTCTTCAGATCGGTCTCGATCTGCTTCTTCTGCTCGCCCGTCACCGCGCCCTTGACGCACTTCGGCGCGGTCGCGGCATCGTTCTTGTTGCACAGGAAGATGGAGACATTGACCTTGTCGTACCAGTAGTCCTTCATCACGCTGACCTGGTCGCGCATGAGCAGCGCGCCACCGAACAGGGCGAGCGACAGGGCTACGGAGACGATGACGGCGAAGGTCATCGTGAGATTGCGGCGGAGACCGACGCCGATCTCCGACAGGACGAACTGGGCGCGCATGGCGTCCTTTCAGCTTTCGTTTCAGCTTTCGGTGCTCAGGTGCGGCGGGCGCTCAGTGCTGGTAGCCGTAGACGCCGCGTGCCTGGTCGCGCACCAAGCGGCCCTTTTCCAGCTCGATCACGCGCTTGCGCATCTGGTCGACGATGTTCTGGTCGTGGGTCGCCATCACGACGGTGGTGCCGGTGCGGTTGATACGGTCCAGCAGCTTCATGATGCCGACGGAGGTCTGCGGGTCGAGGTTTCCGGTCGGCTCGTCCGCGATCAGCAGCAGCGGCCGGTTGACGAAGGCCCGTGCGATCGCGACACGCTGCTGCTCACCACCGGACAGCTCGCCGGGCATCCGGTCCTCCTTGCCGCCGAGACCGACGAGGTCGAGGACCTGGGGGACGGACTTGCGGATCTCGCCGCGGGACTTGCCGATGACCTCCTGCGCGAAGGCCACGTTCTCGGCGACGGTCTTGTTCGGCAGCAGCCGGAAGTCCTGGAACACGGTGCCGAGCTGGCGGCGCATCTGCGGCACCTTCCAGTTCGACAGGCGCGCGAGGTCCTTGCCGAGGACATGCACCATGCCGTGGCTGGTGCGCTCCTCGCGCAGGAGCAGTCTCAGGAAGGTCGACTTGCCGGAGCCGGACGAGCCGACCAGGAAGACGAACTCCCCCTTCTCGATTTCGAGGGAGACATCACGCAGGGCCGGGCGGTTCTGCTTCGGGTAGGTCTTGGAGACATTGTCGAATCGGATCACGGGATGCACCACGCACGGTCGGCCGGGAGTTACGGAAACTACGAGAGGAGCGGGGAAGCGGCGAAGCGGGGCTTCGGGGACTCGCGAGTACGGGACCAGGTGAGCGAGACCTTACGCGAACGGGACAGGGCCGCGCAGTCCGCGTCCCGGGATGAGACGGGGCCAACAGCGGCGGTACGTCCCGGCTTGGGCGCTTTATCACGGATGCCGGGCGGCCGCCAGCGTTAATGGGCCCACCGGAATGCGGTCGGCCGCGCCGAAAGCTTCGGAAACTGGCACAGTGGGGTGGGGAACGGTCGTGTTTCCCGGAGCGTTGAGCGGAGTGAACACTGGCTGCGGCTCCGCCGCGCGGTGAGGAGGAATGCGCATGACCTACGACCGATTGGTGTGCGCCAACTGCGCGGGGCCCGTCAGCGAGGGCAGATGCCCCGTCTGCCGTGCCAACAGGGAGCGACTTCAGCAGCGCGGCCCGCTGGGAGGCCTGAGCCCGGTGGCTCTGCTGACGCTGCTTCTCCTGCTGGTGGCGGCGGTGGCGCTGGTCGCCGCGCATCAGCCCGCCTGACACCCGGCCCGCCCGGGGCGAGGGGTACGTACCGGCTGAGGGGTACGTACACCGGCCCGGGGCCACACCTCACAGGGCACGCAGAGGGGCCCGGGAAACCCACGCCAGAGTTTCTCGGCCCCCCCGCCCCCTTCTCGCCCCCTGAAATCCCCCCCCCCCAAGGGTACAGACCTCCCTCACGGCCCCCGTCGACCGCCAATCAAATACCCCCAACAAA
>NZ_JBHVGV010000006.1:462510-509578 GCF_042800555.1 Streptomyces sp. NPDC057617
GACCCGTCTGGGGGGGGGGGGGGGGGGGGGGTGGGGGGGGGGGGGGGGAAACGGGTGGGGGAAAAACCGAAAGGGGGGAGGGGGGGGGGCAGGAAACGGGGGGGGGGCCTTCCCGGGCCCCTCGTGCCTGTTCTGGCTCCTGGCCGGTCCCCCGCTGACGAGGGCCCGGCCGTCCGTACGCGCTTACGCGACCGTACGGCCACCGCCCACCAGACGCGGCAGCATCCGGAAGCCGATACCGCCCGCGATCATGGTCGCGGCACCGATCAGCAGGAACGAGGTCTCGGCGGCGCCGGTCTCCGCCAGCTCCTCCTTGGCCGAACCCTGCTGGACCGGCTGGGAGCCGGCGCTGTCGGTGTCGGTGTTGTCGACGCACTCGGCGCCGTCGAGGTCGACGGTGCAGGTGCCCGCGCCCTCGTCGCCACCCGTACCGCCGCCGTTACCGCCGGTACCGCCACCCTCACCGGGCTTGGTCGGCGTGCTCGGGTCACCGGTCGGCTCTTCGGTCGGGTTCTCGGTCGGCTCCTCCGCCGGAGGGTCGGTCGGCTCCTCGGCGGGCGGGTCCGTCGGCTCCTCGGCCGGCGGGTCGGTCGGCTCCTCGGCCGGCGGGTCCGTGGGCTCCTCGGCGGGAGGATCGGTCGGCTCCTCCTCCGGCGGGTCCGGGATCTCGCTCGGCGGCGCCGTCGGAGTGTCGGTCGGGTCGTCTCCGATACCGGTGAGGCCGACATCGACGGAGACACCCGCGACATCGACTCCGATACCGGCGGCCTGAGCGGCGCCCGCGATGGTCAGCGAGGCGCCGGCGGCGATCACCGCACCGGCCGCCACGCGTGCCACGCGGATCCGCGTCTTCTTGGTCATCTGCTTGCTACCCCCAGTAGCTCATTCGTCATCGGTGCAGCGCCCGGCGCAGCGGCCACGAGGGTCCGTCGTACTCCGCCCCCGGTCTCACGCGCCTCGGAATTACGCATGCCGCGCGCCAGCTTTCCGACTTTTCATATACGCGTCAAGGTGGTTGCGAGCGCGATGACCGTTATCGCGTCAGTTGTCCCGCGCCGGGCCGGGAACTGTGACGAAAAAGGGAACTGCCGCCCCGTAGGCGGCAGTTCCCTTGTCGACAAAGCGTGAGTTTACTTCTCCTGCTGCTTGCGCCAGCGAATTCCCGCTTCCAGGAAACCGTCGATCTCGCCGTCGAGCACGCTCTGCGGATTGCCCACCTCGAAGTCGGTCCGCAGGTCCTTGACCATCTGGTAAGGGTGCAGAACGTACGAACGCATCTGGTTGCCCCAGGAGTTGCCGCCGTCGCCCTTGAGCGCGTCCATCTTCGCCTGCTCCTCCTGGCGGCGGCGTTCGAGCAGCTTCGCCTGGAGGACGTTCATGGCGCTCGCCTTGTTCTGGATCTGCGAGCGTTCGTTCTGGCAGGAGACGACGATGCCGGTGGGGAGGTGCGTGATACGGACCGCGGAGTCCGTGGTGTTGACGCCCTGTCCGCCGGGTCCCGAGGCGCGGTAGACATCCACGCGCAGCTCGGACTCGTCGATCTCGACATGGTCGCTGGACTCGACGACCGGGAGCACCTCGACCCCGGCGAAGGAGGTCTGACGGCGGCCCTGGTTGTCGAACGGCGAGATACGGACGAGCCGGTGGGTGCCCTGCTCGACGGAGAGCGTGCCGTACGCGTAGGGCGCCTTGACGACGAAGGTGGTCGACTTGATGCCGGCCTCTTCCGCGTACGACGTCTCGTACACCTCGGTGCCGTAGCTGTGCCGCTCGGCCCACCGCAGATACATGCGCTGGAGCTGCTCGGCGAAGTCGGCGGCGTCGACGCCGCCCGCCTCGGCGCGGATGTTGACGAGCGCCTCGCGCTCATCGTACTCGCCGGACAGGAGCGTACGGACCTCCATCTCGTCCAGCGCCTTGCGCACCGACTCCAGCTCGGACTCGGCCTCGGCCCGGGTGTCCGGGTCGTCCTCGGCCTCGGCCAGCTCGAAGAGCACTTCGAGGTCGTCGATCCGCCCGCGGAGCGCCTCCGTCTTGCGGACCTCGGCCTGGAGGTGCGAGAGCTTGCTGGTGATCTTCTGCGCCGCCTCCGGGTCGTCCCAGAGGGACGGGGCCGCGGCCTGCTCTTCCAGCACGGCGATGTCGGCCCTCAGTTTGTCGAGGTCCAGGACGGCCTCGATCGACCCCATGGTCGAGGAGAGGGACTTCAGCTCTTCGGATACATCGACGACTGCCACGCCACCAGCCTAGCCCCTCTTTTTTTGGGCTCGGTTCGCCTCCCGGGCGCTCATGTCGGTGCCGACGGTCGACCGTGCTCGGTCCGCTCGTACCTCGCTACCCTGCGCGCTCTCCCTTTCGGCACCGACCGCGCCCCTTCGGCTCACTCGCCGGGCGTCCGGCAGCGGCCCGCACATGGTCCGTACCCCAGGCGGTCGGGGTGACCGGGCCCCGCGCGAGGCTCCGCCCGGCCGCTGCGGTGACGTCGATGTCCGGGCCCCGCACGGCCGCCGGCGAGTGAGCCGAAGGGCGCCGGGCGCTGTCGAAAGGGAGGCTGTGCTCAATATGCGGCTCCGCCGCGTGGGCGCAGGCCCCGAGGTACGAGGGGGCGAGCACGGTCGACCGTCGACAGGGTCTTGAGGCGCCCGGAGGCGAACCGAGCCTCCAAAAAAAGGGGGGGCGAACCGAGCCTCAAGAAAAAACAGCCAGCCAGCCGCCTGCGGCTACGGCTATGACCACCAGTGCCACCACCACCCCCAGTGTGAGTCGGCGCTTCCGGACCGTCTCCGCCTTGTGGCGGGCCGAGCCCGGCCTGCGCTGGCCCGGGGAGCGGGGGGCGCGGGCCGTGCCGCGGGCGCCGCCGGCCAGTTCGTCGGGGCCCGGGACGCGCATGCTCGTGTGCGTGTCCCGGTTGGAGTCGGGTGCCGCGCCCGGGACCAGGGGGACCGCGCCCCGGCGGCGCGGCTCCTCGGGGGCGACCGGCCCCCGCTCCTCGTACGCCGCCGGCTCGGCCGGCTCCGCGTCGGGCTCGTCCACGTCCAGCGGGGGGATGCCCGCCAGCGACGGGAGCTGCTCGCGCAGCCGCGCCGCCAGCTCGGAGGCGCGCAGCCGGGACGCCGGGGCCTTCGCCAGGCACTGGACGAGGAGCTGCCACAGCTCCTCGGGGATACCGGGCAGCGGAACGACGGTCTCGGTGACATGCCGGCGCAGTACGGCCCCGGGGTGCCCGCCGCCGAACGGGGTGAAGCCGGCGAGCAGCTCGTACAGCACCGTGGCCAGCGCGTAGATGTCGACGGCGGCGCGCGGCGGCAGCCCCTCGACGATCTCGGGCGCCAGGTAGTCGGGCGTGCCGATGATCCTGGTCGCCTTGGTGCGCCGGGGGGTGTCGATCAGCTTGGCGACCCCGAAGTCGGTGAGCAGCGCGGGGTGCGCGCCGCCGGGGCCGAGCGGGCCCTCCATGTCGAGCAGGATGTTCTCCGGCTTGACATCGCGGTGGACGACCCCGGCCGCGTGCGCGGCGGCGAGGCCGTCGGCGACATCGGCGATGATCGCGACGGCGGCCTCGGGGGCGAGCCTGCGCTCGCGCTCCAGCCGGGTGCGCAGATCCGTGCCGCGGACGAGCTGCATGACGAGCGCCAGGTCATTGCCGTCCACGACGAGATCGCGGACGCCGACCACCCGCGGGTGGTCGAGACCGAGCAGGGCGGTGCGCTCCTGTACGAAGCGCCCGACCAGCTCCTGGTCCGAGGCGAGGTCCTCGCGCAACAGCTTGATGGCGACGGGTCCTTCGGGCCCCTCGCCGAGCCACACCGTGCCGGCGCTGCCCCGCCCCAGAATCTGATGGGCGGTGTACCGGCTGCCGATATTCCGTGCCAAGACTGCTCCCTCAGCGGCTGGCGTTGCCCATCAAAGTACGCGGGTACCGGGGTGTTCCGTACGGGTTCCGGGCGTTGTCACCCCTGGGGTCTCTGTCCGGCCCGGGATCACTGCCCGGGGACGGAACCCGTACCCGATCCGGAACCGGTGCCCGGGTCGGAACCGCCCAGCTCCGAGAACCAGTTGGTCACCGCCGTGAACGCGTCACTTATGGCTGACCAGTAGCTCTTGCCCTCGGCGATCCAGTCCTGAAGCGGGGTCAGTTCCCAGACCAGCCAGCCCGCGACGAAGAGCAGGACGAGCGTGAACAGACAGCCCTTGAGGCAGCCCAGGCCCGGGATGCGCATCGGGTTCGCGCTGCGCTGCCGCGGCTGGCGCGGGGCCGGCTGCTGGGGCGGCGGCTGCGGAGGCGCGTACTGCTGTTGCTGCGGGGGCGGCGCGTACCGCTGCTGCTGGGGAGGCTGCGGGGCGTACGGCTGCGGCTGCCGCTGAGGGCGCTGCTGGCGTACGGGCGGCGGCGGGGGCTGCTGCTGCCGGGGCGCCTGCGGGCGCTGCGGGCGGCGGCGCAGCGGGTCCTGGTCCGGGTCCAGATACTGGACCTGCGTCTGTTCGTTGCGGTCGCGCGCGGCCTGGAGCTGGCTCTGCCAGGGGTGCGGACCCTCCGGCTCGGGGGTCCCGTCGGGGCGCGGCGGTACGGGCGGCATGACCGCGGTCGGGTCGGCGGCGCCCGACGGCCCGCCGAATCCGGGACCGCCGGGGCCCACGCCGCCGGAGGGCAGGACGCTGGTGGCCGCGTTCGGATCGTACGAGCCGGCGTTGCCCGGCAGGACCTGGGTGGGGTCGGCGGCGCCCGGAAGGTCGGGCACCGGCGCGGGCGCCGGGTCGGGCGCGAGCAGCGCGCCGACCCCCAGCGCGGCGTCGACCTGGGCGGGGGTGGAGTGCACCCCGACCCCGGCGGCGACGGTCCGCAGGGCGCGGGCGAGGTTCTGGGCGCTGGGCCGCTGGGCGGGGTCCTTGCGCAGACAGCGCTCTATGACCGTCCACAGCGGCTCGGGCACGGTGGTGGGGCGGCGGGGCTCCTCGCTGAGATGGCGGTGGAGCACCTCCAGCGCGGTCGCGCCCGCGAACGGCGGACGGCCTGTGACCAATTCGTACAGCAGGATGCCCGCACCGTAGATGTCGACGGCGGAGGTCTGCGGGCGGCCCTCGGCGGACTCCGGCGCGACATAGGCGGGGGTGCCGACGAACTCGTGCGTACGGGTCAGGCCCGGGGAGTCCGCGAGGCGCGCGATGCCGAAGTCGGTGAGCATCGGGTGCATCTCGCCGCCGGCGTCCTTGAGGAGGACGTTGGCGGGCTTGAGGTCCCGGTGCACGACGCCGTCGGCGTGGCTGGCGGCGAGCGCGTCCGCGATCTGGGCGGTCAGCAGGGCCGCGGCGACCGGGGAGAACGGGCCGTTGTCCCGCAGATAGCGGTGCAGATCGGGGCCGTCGACCAGGTCCATGACCAGCGCGAGGAGATCGCCCTCGACGACCAGATCGCGGGTGCGGACGATATTGGGGTGCGTGAGGCGGAGCAGTACGGAGCGCTCGCGCAGGAAGCGCATCACGACATCCGCGTCGTTCGCCAGCTCCTCCTTGAGGACCTTGATCGCGACGGTCTCGCCCGGCTGGCCGGCGACGGCCGCCTCGGCGCCCGCGGCCTCACGCTGGCGGGCACGCCAGACGGTGCCCGTGGCGCCGCGGCCGAGGGGCTCCTCTAGCAGGTACTTGCTGCCTACCGGCCGCACGTCATGCGCTCCCTGCTGGTGATGGTCGGGTCAGTGCCCCGGGCGCCCCGGGCCTGCGACCCACTTTAGACCGCCCGAACGGGTCACCGAGCGGATCGGCGGGGGGATCACCGGTCGGTCATCTTCCGCTCCCACTCCGGTCGTGTTCGGAGACAAGACGCTCACATAGTGCGGACGGTTGCCGAACAGCAGGTCGGAGTGGCTCGCAGATGATCACAAGCCGTCCCGAAGCGACATTCAAGCAGGTACTTTTGCGCCAACAGCCGACTATTCAAGATCACTTGGCGTCGGCCGCCGGGCGTGTTGTCAGTGGCAGGTGCGAGGATGCCTCCAGCGCGCGAAGGTGTGGCGGGGGGCCACGCCGTCCGTGCCGACCTGTACCGGGCGACGCGTCCGTGCGTGGTGGGGGGAAGAGATTCAGGGCAGTTCCCCTGCCGGGCACCCCGCGCAGAAGGGACCGCTGACGGCGATGCAGATCCGGCTGACCGTCCTCGCTCCGCACGGCGGGCATGCCGCCGCGCGCGCGTGCGATGTGCTCGTCACCGCCCCGGCCGGGACGGCGCTGGCCGCCGTCGCCTCCGGCCTCGCCACCGCCGTCTCGGGCCCGGACGCCTCGGGCGCGGTCGTCCTGTACGCGGGCAGGGAGCGGCTGGACGCCCAGCGCCGCACGCTCGGCGAACCGCCGCTGATCGACGGAGCGGTGCTCTCGCTCCAGGTCCCCGGGGAGGACGACGCACCGGCGGACGACGCGCCGACGCAGCTCCATGTGGTGGCGGGGCCGGACGCGGGCGGGGTGCATCTGCTGCACGGCGGGCGGATCAGGATCGGCCGCTCCGCCGACGCGGATGTGCCGCTGGACGACCCTGATGTGTCGCGGATCCACTGTGCGGTGACAGTCGGCGAGGACGGCCGGGTGTCGGTGGCGGACCTGGGCTCCACGAACGGTACGACGCTGGAGGGCGCGCCCGTCGGCGAGCGCCCGGTCCCGCTGCCGCCCGGCGCGCTGCTGCGGCTCGGCGAATCGGCGCTGCGGCTCACCTCGGGCGAGCGCCCGCCCGTACTGCCCACGGCACCGGACGGCGAGGGCCACCTGCGGATCGTCCGCACGGACGGGCCTCCGGGGTCTTCGGGTACGGGCGGTCCGGCCGCGGCACCGGGGAGCGGGCCGACGACGGGTGCGTACGGCACGGGCGGATTCGGCACGGACGGCTCGGAGTACGGCCCGGAGGGCGCCTCGCCGGGCCCGCAGTACGGCAGCGGCCTGCGCGAACCCGCACCGGACGGGCCGGTCCGCGGCGACCAGGGGCGTGACGGCCAGGGGCGTGGCGAAAGTCATACGGGGCGGGGTTACGGCGGCTCGGTCCCGGCGGGCGCGTCCAGCCGGGTCCTGGGCCCCCAGTACGGCAACCCGCCGGGCGCCCCACGGGTCCCCGACCCCCGCACCGCCGACACCCACTACGGCTTCCGCGGCCGCATGGAGCCCCCGTCCGACGACTCCCACACCAGGGCCACCACCCCGGACCCGTCGGAGGCCACACCGTCCCGCCACCCGGGGGCGGCTCCGGGGGACAGCACCCCGTACGAGCACACGGGCACGGGACCGGACGACCCGTGGCAGACCGGTACGAGCAGCGGGCGCGGGCGGCACGCGGGCAGCGGACCGGACGACGGCACCGCATGGCAGAGCGGCGGAGGCCCGGCCGAGGAGACCCCGTACCGGCAGTCCGGCGCGGGACAAGCGGGGCAGCCGGGGCAACCGGACGGCTCCGCCTGGCCGACGGGCACCGGACCGGACGACTCCTGGCGCACCGACGCGAGCATGTCGGACGGCCGCGCGCGGCCGTCAGGCACAGGCGCAGGACCGGACGACAGCACCCCCTGGCGCACCGGCTCAGGGCCCGCCGACAGCACCTCGTACGGGCACGGCCTCGGCGGGCCCGGTTCCGGCGTCCCGGCGCAAGGGAGCGCGGGCGCCGCCGATGGCCACGCCCGCCACGCGGGCACCCCGTACAGCGCCGGTTCCGCGTCCGGTTCCGGTTCCGCTTCCGGCGACGACGGGCCGCAGGGGCACAGCCGTACGGGCGGCGCCCGGCGGCAGGGCACGCCTCCGCGGGGGACCGAGGCGCCCGAGGCCGCGGCCCGGAGGCGGGGCGGGATAGGCGCCTGGGCGCGGCGGCTCGCCGGCGGGCGGGACGAGGAGCCCGCCGCAGCCGGGGACGGCGGCCCCGGGAGCACGGCCGGAGCCGCGGGGCAGGGCCGGCCCGAGACCTGTCCGGACCCGGCCGCCGTGCTGCTGACCGCGCTCGGTCCAGGACCCCGGCTCTGGGAGCGGGACAGCCGCCACCCCGACGCCCTTGTCGTCCGGCTGGGCACCGCGGACCGCCCGGCCGCCGCCGCGCCGGTGACGGTCTGTCTGCGCGAGGCCGGTTCGCTCGCCCTCGCGGGCCCCCGGGAGCGGATCAGCGGCATGGCGCGCTGGGCCGTGGCGCAGCTCGCCGCGCTGCACTCCCCCGCCGACCTGGAGATCGTCCTGATCAGTACGGACCGGACGCGCACCCTGGAGGAGCGCCGGGACGACTGGGGCTGGCTCGGCTGGCTCCCCCATGTACGGCCCGCGCACGGCCAGGACTGCCGGCTGCTGCTCGCCTACGACCGTGACCAGGCGGCAGCCAGGACGGCCGAGCTGACCCGCCGGCTGGACGACGGCCCGCTGGGCACCGGCTGGGCCTCGGCCGACCCCTGGACCATCACGGAGGCCGCGGCCCGCCACGACGGCCCGTACACGCTGGTGATCGTCGACGGCGATCCCGGTTCCGCCGCGCTGCGCGAGACGACGGCGCAGCTCGCGGGGGCGGGGGCCGCCGCCGGTATCCATCTGCTCTGTCTCGCCGAGACCCCGGCCGCCTCACCGCTCTCGCCGGTCGCCGCGACGTACGAGACGGCGTGCGCGGCCTCGCTCCCGTTCCGTGAGTGCGGGGCGGTCGCCCTGCTGAGCGGTGATGTGGCCACCACGCTGCGGCTGCTCCGTACGTCCGTGGGGCAGCCGACGGGTCATGGCACGGTCGCGGTGGTGGACGCGGTGTCGGCGGCCTGGGCCGAGCGGTTCGGCCGGGCGCTGGCGCCGCTGCGCGCTGCGGCGGGCAGCGGCAGGAGCCGTCCCACGGCCGTGCTGCCCCGGTCGGCCAGGCTGCTCGACGAGCTGGGCCTGGCGCGGGCCACCCCGGCGTCGCTGATGGCGCGTTGGGCGTCGGCGGCGGACCGTACGGGCGACTGCACGGCCGTCCTCGGCGCCGGGCCGCGCGGTCCGCTCAGCGTCGATCTGACCGAGGAGGGCCCGCATCTGCTGATCGAGGGCCCGCCGGGCAGCGGCCGTACGGAACTGCTGCGGTCCGTCGCCGCCTCGCTGGCCGCCGCAGGTCCGCCGGACCAGCTGGGGCTGCTGCTGGTCGACGGCGCGGGGGGCGAGCGCGGCGAGGGCCTCTCGGCCTGTACGGAACTGCCGCATGTGACCGAGCACTTGATCGCCTCCGACCCCGTCAGAATGCGCGAGTTCGCGCAGGCCCTGGGCGCCGAACTGAAGCGCCGCGCCGAGCTGCTGGGCCGGTCGGACTTCGCGGAGTGGCACAGGGAATGGGGCGCCGCCCAGGACACACGCGAGGTCCCGGACCGGTTGACCGGCCAACGCGGCGCCGGTACGGACCGCTTGACCGCCCAGCGCGCGCCGGGCGTCGACGCGCCGACCGGCCGGCATGCCCCCGGCGCCGACGCGCCCATCGGCCGGCACACCTCGGGCGGCGACCAGTCGACCGGCCGGCATGCCCTGGGCGGCGACGGACCGGCCGACCAACGCGGCCCGGCCACCGACCGGTTCGCGGACCAGCGCTCTTCGGCCACCGACCGTTTCGCCGACCAGCGCACTCCGAGCGGCGACCGGTTCTCGGACCAGCGCGCCCCGAGCGGCGACGGCCTGATGGGGCAGCGCGGACCCACCGCCGACCAGACGATGGGCCGGCGCACGCCCGGCGCCGACCGGTTCCCCGACCGTTTCCCCGGTCAACGCACCGTCGGCACCGACCGGTTGACCGATCAGCGCACCCCCGGCCCGGACCCGATGACGGGTCGGCGCGCCCCAAGCCCCGACCCGTCGACCGGCCGCCGTATCCCCGGCGCCGACGCGCCCGCCGGCTCGTACGCCCCGAGCCCCGACCGGCCGGCCGGCCGTCACGCCCAGGCCGCCCCTGAGCAGCGCTCCCCGCGCCGCGCCGAGTCCCGTGTCGATCTGCCCGAGCAGCAGCAGGACGGGCCGCGCGCCGACCCCGAAGCCGCCGCCCGGGGCGCGGTCCGGCTCCGTACCGCCGCCGGGAGCCCCGGCCACGGACAGCGTCCCGCGCCCCTGCCCCGGCTCGTCGTGCTCGTCGACGACTTCGACGCGCTGGTCGCGCCCGCGCTCGGCAGCCCGGGCCGCCCGGCGGCCGGTTCGGTCGTACGGGCCCTGGAGGCCGTGGCCAGGGACGGCGAGCGCCTCGGCGTGCATCTCGTCGCGGCCTCGGCGCGCCCCGACCGTACCGTCGACACCGAGCTGGCGCAGGGCGCCAGGCTGCGGGTCGTGCTGGACGCCCCGCCCGTCGCGCCCTCCCCCGACGATCCGGCGCCGGGCCGCGGCCGGCTGGGGCATCCGGACGGCCGGGTCACCCCGTTCCAGGGCGGCCGGGTCACCGGCCGTATCCCCCGTACGGCCACGCTCAGGCCCACCGTGGTGGTGCTGGAGTGGGAGCGGATGGGCGATCCGCCCGCCCGCCGGCCGGTGAGGGAGCTGGGCAACGGACCGACGGATCTCGCCCTGCTCGCCAGCGCCCTGGACCGGGCCGCGCGTTCGGTCGACGCCGTCCCGGTCGCCCCGCTGACCCCCGCTCACCCGTGAGCATCTCCTGACCGTCCCCCGCCCGCCCCGCAAATCCTGAGGCACACATCCCGGAAACCCTGAAGATCCCTTTACGTCCGCAGCGCCACGTCACGAGCCCATCACGATCAAGGAGTTGACGCCGGTAACAGTATTGCGACGGCAGATCACCGGGCGTAGGACTGTCCGCACGGGACGAGAGCAGCGCCGCCACGTCACGGCCGCGAAGCCGTTCCACACGCGTAGATCCGTACGCACTAGGACAGAGACGGGGCAGTGATGGGTACAACTCGTAGGGCACGCAGGGCTCTTGGCACCGGCAGGGGGCGGCTCGGCACCCGCAGGGCCGCCGTGGCGGCCGTCGCCGCCGGCGCCCTGGCACTCACCGGTTGCAGCAGCGGCGACTCGGGCGACGACAAGGGCTCGGACACCGGCGCGAGCAAGGAACCGGCGGCCAGTGTCCAACTGCCCCAGCTCAAGGGCGAGACCATCCAGGTCGCCGCGGTCTGGACCGGCCCCGAGCAGGAGAACTTCACCAAGGTCCTGACGGAGTTCGAGAAGCGCACCGGCGCGAAGGTCACCTTCGTCCCCGCGCAGGACCCGATCGTCAACTTCCTCGGTACGAAGATCGCCGGCGGCAGCCCGCCTGATGTGGCGATGCTGCCGCAGGTCGGCGCGATCCAGCAGGCCGTCGAGAAGAAGTGGGCCAAGCCGGTCGGCGCCGAGGCGAAGGCCCAGCTCGCCAAGAACTACGGCCAGGTGTGGCAGGACCTCGGCTCGGTGGACGGCGAGCAGTACGGCGTGTACTTCAAGGCCGCCAACAAGTCGCTGGTCTGGTACAACAACGCCGCGTTCGAGAACGCGGGCGCCTCGGCCCCCGCGACCTGGCCCGACTTCCTGGCCACGGCCGAGACCATCTCGGCGTCGGGCGTCACCCCGGTCTCGGTCGGCGGCGCGGACGGCTGGACCCTCACCGACTGGTTCGAGAACATCTATCTCTCCCAGGCCGGCCCGGAGAAGTACGACCAGCTCGCCAAGCACGAGATCAAGTGGACCGACGGCTCCGTGCGGGACGCGCTCACCACCCTCGGCCAGCTCTTCGGCAAGCCGAACCTGATCGCGGGCGGCGCCGACGGCGCGCTCCAGACCGAGTTCCCCGCCTCCGTCACGCAGACCTTCACCGGCGGCGACCAGCCCAAGGCCGCGATGGTCTTCGAGGCCGACTTCGTCGGCGCCATGATCGGTGAGACCGAGGCCAAGATCGGTACGGACGCCAAGGTCTTCCCGTTCCCGGCGGTGGGCCCCGAGGCCCCGGTGGTGACCGGCGGCGACGCGGCCGTGGCGCTCAAGGACAGCAAGGGCGCGCAGGCGCTGCTGACCTTCCTGGCCTCGACGGACGCCGCGAAGATCTGGGCGGAGGCGGGCGGCTTCATCTCGCCGAACAAGTCCCTGGACGGCGCCGCGTACCCGAACGAGGTGCAGCGCGGTATCGCCAAGGCCCTGATCGACGCGGGCGACAATGTCCGCTTCGACATGTCGGACCAGGCGCCGCAGTCGTTCGGCGGTACGCCCGGCAAGGGCGAGTGGAAGACGCTCCAGGACTTCCTCAAGAACCCGAAGGACATCGCGGGCGCCCAGCAGAAGCTGGAATCGGACGCGGCCAAGGCGTACCAGAGCTGACGCGGTGACAACGGCGACAACGGGGGGCACCGTGCCGGTGCCCCCCGGCTCAGGCAAACGCAAGAGCGTGACAGGCACACGTAAACTCGTCGCGGCCGGCTTCCTGCTGCCCGCGCTGGTACTGCTCGGCGCGCTCGTGGTCTACCCCATCGGGTTCTCGGTCTACCGGTCCTTCTTCGACAAGTCCGGCGACAGCTTCGCCGGTCTCGACAACTATGTGGAGATCTTCACCGACGACACCATCCTGACCGCGGTCCAGAACAACGCGGTCTGGGTGGTGGTGGCGCCCACCGTCGCCACCGCGCTCGGGCTGATCTTCGCCGTACTCACCGAACGGGTGCGCTGGGGCACGGCGTTCAAGCTGATCGTCTTCATGCCGATGGCGATCTCGATGCTCGCTTCGGGCATCATCTTCCGGCTGGTGTACGAGCAGGATCCCGACCGCGGCGTCGCCAACGCGGTCTGGGTGGGCGTGCACGACACCTTCAACGAGTCGGCGGGCTTCCCCAACGCCCATCCGCTGCCGGTCCATCCGCTGAAGCCGGCGGGCGGCGGCGCGTTCATCACCAAGGACCCGGTGAGCGCGGGCAGCGTCGTCCAGCTCCCGCTGGTCGGGGTGGCGCCCGCGAAGATGCCCTCCGACGCGGCGCCCGCCAAGGCGCCCGCGGCGGAGGACGGCCGGGTCACCGGCACCGCCTGGCTGGACTTCACCAAGGGCGGCGGCGGCAAGCCCAATGTCATCGACCCCCAGGAACTAGGCCTCCCGGGCATGACGGTGGAGGCGGTCAAGGACGGCAAGGTCGTGGCCTCGGCGAAGGCCGGTGCCGACGGTACGTTCAGCCTCCCCGCGGCCGCGGACGGAGCCCAGCTCCGGCTTCCCGAGGCCAACTTCAGGGAGCCGTACAACGGTGTGGACTGGCTCGGTCCCTCCCTGGTCACCCCGGCGATCATCGGCAGCTATCTGTGGATGTGGGCCGGGTTCGCGATGGTGCTGATCGCGGCGGGTCTGGCGAGCGTGCCCCGCGAACTCATGGAAGCCGCGCGGGTGGACGGCGCGAACGAGTGGCAGGTCTTCCGGCGGATCACCGTGCCGCTGCTGGCACCGGTCCTCGCGGTCGTGATGGTCACGCTGATGATCAATGTGCTGAAGATCTTCGACCTGGTCTTCATCATCGCGCCGGGCTCGTCGCAGGACGACGCGAATGTGCTGGCGCTCCAGCTCTACCGCTCGTCGTTCGGCACGGACGCGGATCTCGGCGTGGGCAGCGCGATCGCCGTACTGCTGCTCCTGCTGGTGATCCCGGTGATGCTCTTCAACGTGCGGCGCATGCGAAAGGAGACCCGCCGGTGAACGCCAACCGTCTCCTCGCCCCCGCGCACTGCCGGGGGTCCGGGGGTCGCCCCCCGGGACAGCACAGCAACGTGCGGCGCATACGAAGGGAGACCCGCCGGTGACCACAAAAGCTGAGACGGTCCCGGTGGCCGCGAACGGCCGGAGCGATCAGCCGGTCAAGGCGCGGCAGTCCCTCGCCGGCCGGATCGCCGCTCGCGCGGGCGGCGGGGCCATGCGGGTCTTCCTCGTCCTCGTCGGCCTGTTCTGGCTGATGCCGACCATCGGGCTGCTGCTCTCCTCGCTGCGTGACTCCTCGGACATCGCGGCGAGCGGCTGGTGGAAGGTCTTCACGGCCCCCGCCCAGCTCACCACGGAGAACTACGCGCAGCTCCTCGACAACGACATCATCACCAACTCCCTGCTCTCCACCATCCTGATCACCGTCCCCTCGACGGTCCTGGTCGTGGTGATCGGCTCGCTCGCCGGATACGCCTTCGCGTGGATGGAGTTCCCCGGCCGCGACTGGTGGTTCCTGGTGGTCGTGGGGCTGCTGGTGGTGCCGGTGCAGGTCGCGCTCGTACCGGTCTCGAAGCTGTTCGGCGCCATCGGCATCTTCGAGACGACCTTCGGCGTGGTCATCTTCCATGTCTCCTTCGGTCTCCCCTTCGCGATCTTCCTGCTCAGGAACTTCTTCGCGGAGATCCCGAGGGAGCTGCTGGAGGCCGCCCGGCTCGACGGGGCGGGCGAGATACGGCTGTTCGCGCGGGTCGTGATGCCGCTGGGCGGTCCGGCGATCGCCTCGCTCGGCATCTTCCAGTTCCTGTGGGTCTGGAACGACATGCTGGTCGCGCTGATCTTCGCCGACTCGGAGAGCCCGCCGATCACGGTCGCGCTCTCGCAGCAGGTACGGCAGTTCGGCAACAACATCGATGTCCTGGCGCCGGGTGCCTTTGTCTCGATGGTGATTCCGCTGGTCGTGTTCTTCGCGTTCCAGCGGCAGTTCGTGACGGGTGTGATGGCGGGAGCCGTCAAGTAGCCCTGAGCTGAGAAGCGGGAGAGGGCCGGTCGCGGGACGACCGGCCCTCTTCGGCGTTTCACGGCGTTTACGTCGGAAGGCCGGGCCGGGCGGCGAGGGCTCCGGTCCGCGCGCGTGCGGTCCGATCCGGCGCGTGTGCAGTCCGCGCCGTACGGTCCGGTCCGGTTCGCGCCGCGCAGGTACGGTACGGTCCGCGCCGGGTGCCTTCCGCGTACGTTCCGGTAGCCCCACGTACGTTCCGTTCCGGTACGTCAGGTACGGCGCAGCGCCGCCACCGCCGAGGCCGCCAGGTCGTCCAGATACCCCTTGGGCAGATCGCCCCGTACAACCACCAGCCGCCAGTAGAGCGGCCCGACGATCAGGTCCAGCGCCCGGTCGGCGTCGGCGCCCTCGGGGAGTTCGCCCCGTTCGACCGCCTCCCGGACGATCACCGCGGCGATGCCCCGCTGCCCGTCCAGCAGCGCCGTCCTGATCGCGTCGGCGATCTCGGGCTGACGGGCCGCCTCCACCAGCAGATCCGGGATGACCTGCGAGGCCACCGGGTGGCGCAGGGCGTGCGAGGCCACTTCGAGCAGGGCGCGCACATCGCCGTACAGCGAACCGGTCGCGGGGGCGGGCAGCCCCTGTGACGCGAAGGCCGAGACCAGGTCGAGGACGAGCGCCAGCTTGGACTTCCAGCGCCGGTAGACGGCGGTCTTGCCGACCCCGGCCCGGCGCGCGATGCCCTCGATGGACATCCGGGCGAACCCGACCGCGGCCAGCTCCTCGAAGACGGCGGCGCGGATGGCGTCGGTCACATCCTCCCGGAGCACGGCGGCTCCCGCGGGGACGCGGCGTGAGGTGCGGGGGTCCGTGGTCATGAACACCGAGCATAGCGTGACCGCGGCGTCACGACGAGACGGTTGCGTTCCGGCGTACTCCGTCCTACCTTTGGCGTTGCGACGATACGGATCCGTTCCGACGTAATCATCTCGCAAAAACCTGGTAAGCGTCCGCCCTCCCACGGCGCCCGGCGCCCCAGCCCCCGCAATCCGTACGCCCGCAGTACGCCCGTACGCTCCCAGCTCACCAGCCCCCCCAGCCACCAGGCCCAGCCACCGCCCGAAAGCCGACATCTCCGTGAGCCAGCCGATCGCACCGACCGCACCGGTCCCGGATCCGGACCCCCTCCTCGACCGGACGCCCGGCGCAGCCACCGACACCGACACCGACCTCAGCGCCCTCGCCCGCCGCCACGGACTGACCGTGAGCGGCGCCCGCCCCACCCTGCCCGCGTACCTCCGCGGCCTCTGGTCCCGGCGCCACTTCATCACCGCCTTCGCCACCGCCCGGCTCACTGCCCAGTACAGTCAGGCCAAGCTCGGCCAGCTCTGGCAGATCATGACCCCGCTGCTCAACGCGACGGTCTACTACTTCATCTTCGGAGTGCTGCTCGGCACCAAGAACGGTGTGCCGGACTTCGTCCCGTTCCTGGTCACGGGCGTCTTCATCTGGACCTTCACCTCCAGCTCGATCATGGCGGGCACCCGCGCGATATCGGGCAACCTCGGTCTCGTACGGGCGCTCCACTTCCCGCGCGCCGCCCTGCCCGTCGCCCTCGCCCTCCAGCAGCTCCAGCAACTCCTGTTCTCCCTGGGCGCGCTGGCGGTAATCCTGGTCTGCTTCGGCGAGTACCCGAAGCCGAGCTGGCTGCTGATCGTGCCGGTCCTGGTGCTCCAGTCCCTGTTCAACACCGGGGTCTCGATGGCCGTGGCGCGGCTGGCGGCCAGGACCCCGGACATCTCCCAGCTCATGCCCTTCGTCCTGCGCACCTGGATGTACACGTCGGGCGTGATGTGGAGCGTCGACAAGGTGGCCGGCAACGGCCGGCTGCCGCATGCCGTCACGGTGGCCCTGGAGTGCAATCCGGCCGCCGTCTACATCGACCTGACGCGCTTCGCGCTCATCGACAGCTTCACCGCCGCCCGGCTGCCCCCGCATGTCTGGGCCGTCGCCGCCGGCTGGGCGCTGCTCGCCGGAATCGGCGGGTTCCTGTTCTTCTGGAAGGCCGAGGAGGAGTACGGACGTGGCTGACCGCATCCCCGCCGGCGCGGGACACACCCCCGCCGTCCCCGAACGTGTCCCCACCGTCGTCGCCGACGGGGTCCACATCACCTATACGGTCCATGGCACCCGGGGCGGCCGCGGCAGCGCCACCTCCGCCCTGAGCCGGATCGTCACCCGCCGGGCCACCCCGGGCGCCCGTCAGGTCCATGCCGTACGGGGTGTCAGCTTCGCCGCGTACAAGGGCGAGGCGATCGGTCTGATCGGCTCCAACGGCTCGGGCAAGTCGACCCTGCTCAAGGCGGTCGCGGGACTGCTCCCGCCGACCCGCGGCAAGGTCTTCACCCGGGGCCAGCCCTCGCTCCTCGGGGTCAACGCGGCCCTGATGAGCGATCTCACCGGCGAGCGCAATGTCATCCTCGGCGGGCTGGCCATGGGCATGTCGCGCGAGCAGATCCGCGAGCGCTACGACGCCATCGTGGAGTTCTCCGGGATCAACGAGAAGGGGGACTTCATCTCCCTGCCGATGCGGACCTACTCCTCGGGCATGGGTGCCCGGCTGCGTTTCTCGATCGCTGCCGCCAAGAGCCATGAGGTCCTGCTGATCGACGAGGCGCTCTCCACCGGCGACGCGAAGTTCCAGCGGCGCAGCCAGGAGCGCATCGCGGAGCTGCGCAAGGAGGCCGGGACGGTCTTTCTCGTCAGCCACAGCAACAAGACCATCACCGAGACGTGTGACAGGGCGCTCTGGCTGGAGTCGGGAACGCTGCGGATGGACGGCCCGGCGGCGGAGGTCGTCGCGGCCTACGAGGAGTTCACAGCCAAGAAGAAGTAGGGCAAGCAGGGATGAGCATGACTTAAGGTCGAAAAAGCGGGCTAGGGTGCCGGTCGATGACAAACCCTCCGACCGGCACGGCCGACACCCCCGAGCCCACGCCCGCCCGCGCCCCCGCCCCGCCGCGCGCTTCTTCCCGTACGGAAGAGATCCCGATCGCTCCGCCTGTCCAAGGCGCGCTCCTCACCTGGTCCACCTGGTCCATCTGGACCTCATGGGCCACCTGGTCCACCCCCGCCGTCTGGACCCTCTGGGCCGTGACCCGGCTGGCGATGCTCCATCTGGTCCTTCATGACACCCTCGGCGTGGGCGCGGTCGGCCGCGAGGTGTACGGGGTCTACCGGCGCTGGTACGAGCAGCTCAAGCTCGGCTCCTTCCCCGTCGACGACGCGACCTGGCAGTATCCGCCCGGCGCCGGGGCCGTACTGCTCTCCCCCGCGCTGCTGCCCTGGCTGACCTACTTCCAGGCGTTCATCGCCCTGGCCCTGCTCTCCGACGCGGTCATCACCTTCGCGCTGGTACGGGCCGGCCGCCCGGCCGGATCCTCGGCCGCCGGGGCCTGGCTCTGGGCGGGCGGCTTACCGCTGCTGCTGCACACCCCTCTCGTACGGTACGACGTGCAGGCCACCGCCCTCGCCGTCCTCGCCCTGCTCGCCGTACGCCGCCACCCCCGCACCGGCGGGGCGCTGGCCGGGCTCGGCGCGATGGTGAAGGTCTGGCCGGCGCTGACCCTGCTGGGCACCCCGCGCGGCCGTACCACGCGCGCCGCCTGGACCTCCGCCGCGGCCGGCGCCCTCGTACTGCTTGGCGTCCTCGCCCTGAACTTCGGGCACCCACTGGACTTTCTGCGCCAACAGGGCGGCCGGGGCATCCAGATCGAGTCGCTCGGCGGCACCGCGCTCTCCCTGGCGCGGCTGGCGGGCTGGTCCGGCCGGGTCGAATACCGTTACGGCGCCTTCGAGTTCACCGGCCCGCATGTGACGGCCGTATCCCTGGCGGCCCTGCTGCTGACCGCCTCGGCGTTCTGCTGGCTGCTCCTCTGGCGAGTACGCGCCAGACACTGGACGGCGGCCACCCCCTTCGACGCGGCGCTGACGGCCGTACTCCTCTTCACCGTCACCAGCCGGGTGATCAGCCCGCAGTATCTGATCTGGCTGCTGGGCCTGGCCGCGGTCTGCCTGACCTGTCGGGGAACGACCCAGCGCCCGGTCGCCCTGCTGCTGCTCCCCGCGACCGTCCTCAGCGCCCTCGGCTATCCGGTGCTGTATCTGGATGTCATGGCCGTGACCCCGCTGGGCTGTGTGGTGATGGCGCTCAGAAACGGCCTTCTGCTCGCCGCGGCCCTGCTGGCCTGCCGACGCCTGTGGACCGGAACGCGATGGGGTGCGCCCGGCTCATCCTGAGCCCGGCGCACCCTCACCCATGTACAGCTATACGTACGCGTATATACGTACGCGTATCAGCTATCAGCTATGCGTACGCAGCAGCGTCCGCATCGTGCGCATCGCGACCGACAGATTCGCCAGATCGAACGCGTCCGACCCCTGGATCTCCTCCAGCGTCGCCCGCGCCCTGGACAGGATCGCCGCGTTCTTCCCCTCCCACGCCGTGAAGCGCTCCGCCGGCGTCGAGTTCCCATTGCCCACGGTCAGCACATCCGCGGTCAGCGCGGCATGCGCCGCGTACAGGTCCTCGCGGATGGAGGCGCGGGCCATCGACTGCCAGCGGTCCGCCCGCGGCAGCTCCACGATCCGGTCCCTGAGCTGGGTGATCCGCAGCCGCTCCCCGAGGTCGTAGTACACCTCGGCGACCGAGAGCGGGTCCTGTCCCGTACGGTCCGCGATCGCCACGATGTCCAGCGTCGGGAAGGCGGACGAGAACCCGGCGACCCGTACGGCCAGTTCCTCCGGGACCCCCGCCTCGGTCAGCTCCGCCAGAATGCGCTGGTACCACTCCATCTCCGCACCGCGCAGCATCGTGGGCAGCTGCGCCCACACCCGCTCGACACCCGCCGCGAAGAACTCGATGGTGCCGGTGATCTCCAGCGGCTGCGGCCGGTTGCCCAGCAGCCAGCGCGTACCGCGCTCGACCAGTCGGCGCGAGTGCAGCCTGATCCGGGTCTGGACGTCCGCGGGGACCTTGTTGTCCAGCGCCTCCACCGCGTCCCAGACCGCGTTGAGCCCGAAGATGTCCCTGGCCGAGGCCTGTGCCCGGACGATCTCCTCGATCGACGCCCCGGTCTCCTCGCGCAGCCGGTGCAGGAAGGTCGAACCACCGCTGTTGACGGTGTCGTTGACCAACACCGTCGTCACGATCTCCCGGCGCAGGGCATGCGAGTCGATCCGCTCGGGGAACTGCTCGCGCAGCGCCGAGGGGAAGTACGCGTGCAGCAGCTTGCGCAGATACGGGTCGTCCGGCAGGCCGGTGTGGATCAGCTCCTCGGCCACCGTGATCTTGGTGTACGCGAGCAGCACCGCCAGCTCCGGCTGCGACAGGCCCCTGCCCGCGCTCAGCAGTTCACGGATCTGCCGGTCGGTCGGCAGGAACTCCAGCGCCCGGTCGAGATGGCCGTCCCGCTCCAGCCTGCGGATGAACCGCTGGTGTGCGTGGAGGAGCGACGGCGCCTGGGAGCAGGCGTTGGCGAGGGCCGTGTTCTGCGCGTAGTTGTTGCGCAGCACCAGCGCGCCGACCTCGTCGGTCATCTCGGCGAGCAGCTTGTTGCGCTGCTTGACGGTCAGATCGCCCTCGGCCACCAGACCGTTCAGCAGGATCTTGATGTTCACCTCGTGGTCGGAGGTGTCCACGCCGGCGCTGTTGTCGATCGCGTCGGTATTGACCCTGCCGCCGGCGCCGCCCGCGCCGCGCCGCGCGAACTCGATCCGGCCGAGCTGGGTGAGCCCCAGATTGCCGCCCTCGCCGACGGCCTTGACCCGCAGCTCCTCGCCGTTGACGCGGATCGGGTCGTTGGCCTTGTCGCCGACATCGGCGTTCGACTCGGTGGAGGCCTTGACGTACGTACCGATCCCGCCGTTCCACAGCAGGTCCACCGGGGCCTTGAGGATCGCCTTCATCAGCTCGGCGGGGGTCAGCTTGGTGACCCCGGGCTCGATACCGAGGGCGTCACGGACATGCGCGTTGACGGGGATCGACTTGGCGGTACGCGGGTGGATGCCGCCGCCCTGCGACAGCAACTGCTTGTTGTAGTCCGCCCACGAGGAGCGCGGCAGCTCGAACAGCCTGCGGCGCTCGGCGTACGAGGTGGCCGCGTCCGGGTGCGGATCGAGGAAGATGTGCCGGTGGTCGAAGGCCGCGACCAGCCGGATGTGCTCGGACAGCAGCATCCCGTTGCCGAACACGTCACCGGACATGTCACCGACGCCGACGACCGTGAAGTCCTCGGTCTGGGTGTCGTGGCCCAGCTCGCGGAAGTCCCGCTTGACCGACTCCCACGCCCCGCGGGCCGTGATACCCATGCCCTTGTGGTCGTAACCGGCGCTGCCACCGGAGGCGAAGGCGTCGCCGAGCCAGAAGTCATAGGCAAGCGCGACCTCGTTGGCGATGTCCGAGAAGCTCGCGGTGCCCTTGTCGGCAGCGACGACGAGATACGTGTCGTCCTCGTCGTGCCGGACCACATCGGCCGGCGGCACGACCTCGCCCGCGACCATGTTGTCCGTGATGTCGAGCAGCGCCGAGATGAAGATCTTGTACGAGGCGATGCCCTCGGCGAGCCAGGCGTCCCGGTCCACGGCCGGGTCGGGGAGCTGCTTGGCGACAAAGCCGCCCTTGGCGCCGACCGGCACGATCACGGTGTTCTTCACCATCTGCGCCTTGACCAGGCCGAGCACCTCCGTACGGAAGTCCTCGCGCCGGTCGGACCAGCGCAGCCCGCCACGGGCGACCTTGCCGAAGCGCAGATGGACGCCCTCGACGCGCGGTGAGTACACCCAGATCTCGTACGCCGGGCGGGGCGCGGGCAGATCGGGGATGGCCTGCGGGTCGAACTTCATCGACACATAGCTGTGATGCCCGCCGCCCTGCTTCTTCCCGCCCTGCTTGTCCCTGTCGTCCTTCTGCTCACGCTTCCCATCGGCGCCCTGGAAGAAATTGGTGCGGAGCGTGGCCTTGATGAGGGTGAGGAAGGACCTGAGGATCCGGTCCTCGTCCAGGCTCGCGACCTGGTCGAGGGCGCCGTCCAGCTCCTCCAGCATCGCCTCCGTCAGCTCCGTGCCGGCGCGCTGGCGCTCCGGCGCCATCCGGGCCTCGAAGAGGGAGACCAGCAGCCGGGTGGTGTGGACATTGCTGCGGAGGGTGTCCTCCATGTAGTCCTGGCTGAAGGTCGTGCCCGACTGGCGCAGGTACTTGGCGTACGCGCGCAGCACCATCGCCTGCCGCCAGTCCAGACCGGCGCGCAGGACAAGGGAGTTGAAGCCGTCGTTCTCCGCGGCACCGGTCCACACCGCCGCGAAGGCGTCCTGGAAGCGCTCGCGGGCGTCATCGGCGAGATAGTCGCCGTCCGCGCCGCCCAGCGGCATCCGCAGCCCGAAGTCGTAGATCCAGGCGATCGTACGGTCGGTGCAGCGCAGCTCGTACGGACGCTCGTCGACGACCTCCACCCCGAGCCGCTGGAGCACGGGCAGGACGGCGGAGAGCGAGACCTGCTCGCCCGAGCGGTAGATCTTGAAGCGCCGCTCGCCGGGACCGGCGCCGACCGGCTCGTACAGCGAGAGCGAGAAGTCCGACTCGGCCTTGTTGAGCGCCTCCAGATGCACCAGGTCCGCGACGGCGGCGCGCGGCGAGTGGTCCGCCTTGTACCCCTCGGGGAAGGCGTTGCCGTACTGGCGCAGCAGCTCGGCGGCGCGCTCCTCGCCGCATTCGGCGTTCAGCGCCTCACCGAAGGCATCGCTCCAGGAACGGGCGGCCTCGACGAGCCGGGCCTCGATCCGCTCGGTGTCGGCGTCGGTGAGCTTGGCCAGCTCGGTGCCCCGGGGGACCCGGACGACGAAGTGGAGCCTGGAGAGGATCGATTCGGTGTTCCACGCGGTGAAGTCGACGCTGGAGCCGCCCAGCTCCTCCTTGAGGATGTCGACCAGCCGCAGCCTGACCCCGGTGGTGTACCGGTCGCGCGGCAGGTAGACAAGGGCCGAGTAGTACCGCCCGTACTCGTCCTGGCGCAGATACAGCCGCAGCCGTCTGCGCTCCTGGAGGTAGAGCACGCTGGTGACGATCGAACGGAGCTGGTCCACCGGCGTCTGGAACAGCTCGTCGCGCGGATAGGTCTCCAGGATCTGGAGCAGATCGCGGCCGTCGTGGCTGTCGGGCGAGAAGCCCGCGCCTTCCAGCACCTCGGCGACCTTGCGCCGGATCACCGGGACCCGCCGTACGGACTCGGTGTACGCGGCCGAGGAGAAGAGCCCGAGGAACCGCCGCTCGCCGACGACATTGCCCTTGTCGTCGAACTTCTTCACCCCGACATAGTCGAGATAGCCGGACCGGTGAACGGTGGAGCGGCTGTTGGCCTTGGTGAGGACGAGCAGCTTGTGCTCGCGGGCCTTGGCACGGGCGTCGGCGGGCAGCCTGCTGAAGGACGGGCTGACCGGATGGTCGTCGTCCTCGCTCTGCCGCGGGTCGGAGCGCAGAATGCCGAGACCGGTGCCGGGCACGGCGGACAGGGCGTCCGCGTCCGTGAGCTGGTACTCGCGGTAGCCGAGGAACGTGAAGTGGTCGGCGGCGAGCCAGCGCAGCAGCTCGCGCGCCTCCTCGACCTCCTGGTCACGCAGATCGTCGGCGGTCGGCTCGGTGGGCAGCTCCTCGGCGATGCGCAGCGCGGAGTCGCGCATCTTCTTCCAGTCCTCGACGGTCTCACGGACGTCGGACAGGACACGGAGCAGATCGGCGGTCATCTGCTTGAGATCGGCGCGGTCGGTCTCGCGGTCGATCTCGACATGGATCCAGGACTCGGTCAGCACATCGTGCGGCCGGTCCACGGCGGTGGCGGTCGCCTCGGGGAGCACCTCGATGAGCTTGCCCGTGACATCACGGCGTACGACGACCTGTGGGTGGATCACCGCGTGGATACCGCGGCCCTGACGGGACAGCTCATTGGTGACGGAGTCCACCAGGAACGGCATGTCGTCGGTGACCACCTCGACCACGGAGTGGCTGCACGTCCAGCCATTCTCCTCGACCGTCGGGGTGTGCACCCGTACGCTGGCCGTCCCCTGCGGGCGGTGCCCCGCCAGCCGGTAGTGCGAAAGCGCCGCGCCGAGGATGTCGACCGGATCGCGGTCGGAGAGGTCCTCGGGGGCCGTGTGCAGGTAGTAACGCTGGAGGTACGCACGGAGCGCGCCCTGGCCGTCGAGACCGGCACCGCCGCCGGGCACACCTGGGGCGCCGGCGGGCGCGCCGTCACGGAGGCCGGTCGCCGCCTCGTCCTCCCGGGGGCCGCCCCCGAGCGCCCCGGTCCACCCCGCCGGGCTGTTCTCAGCGGCCCGGGCCGCCTGTTCCAGCAGCTCAGCCTTGGCTTCGTCCAGCTTGATCTGCATGTCCTCTGACTCCTGTCGCGCGCCATTGCGTGACGTTGGTGAAGGATGCGACGCAACGCCACGACGCGGGGTTTCCGGTCGAGGTCGACGTTATGCCGCGATGAGAGATGTCCGGGGTGTTATTGGCCAATTTTGGTGGTCGGCCCGGACCATGGCGATCAGCGATCGCCCGGACGCTGTGGCGCTCCGGGCACGGGCGGGAGGCCTCACTGCCCCCACGGCATATCGCACTGATCACCGCCCAAGGCTATATCCCCTCACCGGGAGGCCGTCATGAGCCGCATGTGCAAAAGACGGCGCCCAACTTTGACACTCTGGACAGCGACACGGACCGCGCCGACCGGGACGGGAAGCGGCCCACGGGACGACACTGGTCGACATATGGACAGATCTCGACAGATGGACGGATCGACCCACCCCTTCCGGGAGCAGTCATGACAGCCAAAGTTCTGATCGTCACCGGCGACGCCGCCGAGTCCCTCGAAGTCCTCTATCCCTATCAGCGTCTGCGCGAGGAGGGGTACGAGGTCCATATCGCGGCCCCCACCCGCAAGAAGCTCCAGTTCGTCGTCCATGACTTCGAGCCCGGTTTCGACACCTACACCGAGAAGCCCGGCTACACCTGGCCCGCCGACCTGGCCTTCTCCGAGGTCGACCCCACGCAGTACGCCGCCGTCGTCATTCCGGGCGGCCGCGCCCCCGAGTATCTGAGGGCCGACGCGGAGCTGCGCAAGATCCTCAAGTCCTTCTTCGACGCCGACAAGCCGGTCGCCCAGATCTGCCACGGCCCCCTCCTCACCGCCGCCCTCGGCGAGCTGGCCGGCCGCCGGGTCACCGCGTACCCGGCGCTGGAGCTCGACATGCAGGCCGCCGGAGCCACCTTCCAGGACGCCGAGGCGGTGGTGGACGGCAATATCGTCTCCTCCCGCGCCTGGCCCGACCACTCGGCCTGGATGCGCGAATTCCTCACCGTCCTCCGAGCGACGGCCCCCGCCACCTGACCCGCCCGGCCCGCACCCGGCAGCCTCAGCACCTGTCCGCCTCGCCCGGCCTGCGGCGCCTCACGGCGTCACAGGCTCCGCCCGCCGGTGGCCCTGTGCAGCGGCTCCTGCCCGGACGCCCGGCTCCTCACAGGCTCTGCGCCGTGGCCACTGCCTCCGCCAGGGTGTCCACCACCGGGACACCCACCGCTTCCAGGCTGGCCCTGCTGTTCGTCCCGCCGGTGTAGAGCACGGCCCGCGCCCCCACATGCGCGGCCGCCACCGCGTCGTCGACCGCGTCGCCGATCACCACCGTGCGCTCGGCGGATATCGCGCCCGTGCCCGCCAGCGCGGTCAGATGGCGCTCCATGTGCAGCGCCTTGCTGCCGCCCGACGGCCCCGTGCGCCCGTCGACCCGGACGAAGTGGCGCTCGATCCCGTACCCCCGCACGGTCGGGACCAGCTCCTCATGCCCGTACATGCTCAGCAGCGACTGGCTGCGCCCGGCCCGCCGCCACTCCTCCAGCAGCTCCTCGGCCCCCGCCGTGAGACCGCAGTGCACGCGCCGCTCCGTGTAGTGCCGGTGGAAGGTCTCGTCCATGACGAGCCACTCGGCATCGCTCGGCAGGCGCCCCATCAGCCGCTCGTAGAACCGCGGGATCGGCACGCAGTACAGCTCTCGGTAGCGGTCCAGCGTGATGGGCTCCAGCCCTATCTCCGCGAAGGCCGCGTTGGTCGCCCCGATGACCGCTTCGATGTCGTCGAGAATCGTGCCGTTCCAGTCCCAGACCAGGTGTGTGTTCTGCTTCCCCATGGCAGAAACCGTACCGGCCGGGTCCGACAACGGCCCGGACCGAGCCCTGCCTGTGGATAACTTGCCCCGGCGCTGCCCCGGCGCGCGGCGCCCGCGCTCAGCCGATGAGGTTCGGGATCTCCTGGACCCCGTACCAGAGCAGCTCGTGGTCCTCCGCGCCGTCCACCGTGAACTGCGCGTCGTCGTCCCCGTGGTCCGCCGCCCCCAGTGCCGCCGCAGCGGCTGTCACGTCCTCGTCCGCCTCGTCCGAGTCGACATGCACCGCCGCCGCCCGGGCCAGCGCGACCGGCGAGGCGATCCGGACCTCGCCCAGCGTCGCCGCGTCCAGCCCCCGGTCCGGGTCCGACACGGCCTCCCGGTCCGGCACGTCCGCCGCGAGGACCACCCGGCGCCGTCCGACCCCGGGATCGGCGGCGAGCAGCCGGAGCGAGGCGGCCGCGGCCCGGTTCAGCGCCGCGTACTCCAGCTCCTCGATGTCGTCCGAGACGTACCACTCCCGCAGCCCCGGGGTCACCGCGTAGGCGATCAGCGGCCCCGGACCCACTTCGCCCGTCTTGTACGCCTCCGCGAGTCCGGACAGGGTCAGGGGGACATAGACGCGCATGAGGTGGCCGCTTTCATCGTCGGGAGAGCACTCAAGGATACGTCCGGGAGTCCCTCTTCGGAGTGATGCTCAGGGAGTCCCGGAGCGTCCACCGAGAGCCGCGCCCCACCCCGCACTCCCGCCTACGGCCGCCCGCCGGTCACTCGGACAGGTGATTCCGGCGCACCGTACCCCGATGGCGTACCCGCCTTGCGGGCGTCGCCCCAAGCCCCGTAAAAGATCCCCCAACACAAGTTACCGACCGGTATCGGACCGGACGGGCAGAACGGGGGCGATCTGCATGCATGCGACCGACACGACCGACACCACGACACGCACTGGCACCACCAGCCAGACCGGCATCACCAGCCGCACCAGCACCACCACACGCACGAACTCCACGACTCCCACCCGTACCAGGGCGGACCGCGCGGCGGCCAGGACCGTCGCCGCACCACGGCCTCCGGGCCGCCGCGACCCGCGCAGGCCCGGCACCGTACGCCCGCAGCGGCGCCGCCCGCCGGCCCCGCACGAACTCTTCGCGGAGCGTCTGCTGGCCGTCCTCAGCGGCCACCGCCCGGTCCACTGGATGCTCGGCCGGACCATCGGGGAGGCGTACGAACAGCTCGTCCGGCTCGCCCCCGGCACCCCGCTCAGGGCCCGGGGCGCGATCCCTGTCATCCGTACCTGCCACGGCTCCCAGCCCCGGCCGGGCGTGGTCGAGGCCTGCGCCAGCATCGCCGCGGGCGATCAGATCCGCGCCATGGCCTTCCGGCTGGAACAGAGCGCCGACCTGCGCTGGCGCTGCGCCGCCGTCGAACTGGGCGGCGAACCCGGCGTACGTACCGACGGCCGGAACCCGAACGGCACACCGTGAACACCGTGCCATGAAGCCCAAGGCACGAAGCGGCACAGGGCACAGGAACGGGCCGGGGCACGCATAGCACATGCGCACCCCGGCCCGTATCCCGACTGGCTGGTCTTCCTGCGACGGTTCTTTCTGCGGCGGCCTTACTTCTTGCGGCGCCGCCCGCCACCGCCGCCCTTCTGCGCCTTGCGCCGCTCGGCCCGCGTTAGCCCGTCCGTCGTGGACCGCGTCGGCCCTTCCGCGTTCTGGAAGTCGCCCTCGACGATGCCGCCCTCGCCGTCCACCGTGGGAGCGGAGAAGTGCAGCCGGTCGGGCCGCTGCGGCGCGTCGAGCCCCTTCGCGCGGATCTCCGGCCTCGGAGCGCCAGCGGCCACCGTGTCCTGCTTGGCGAGCGACGGACGCGCCGCCGCGTCCTCCTCCACCGGGACCTCCTCGACCTGCTGCTCGACCTGGACCTCCAGGTTGAACAGATAGCCGACGGACTCCTCCTTGATGCCCTCCATCATGGCGTTGAACATGTCGAAGCCCTCGCGCTGGTACTCGACCAGCGGGTCCTTCTGTGCCATCGCGCGGAGGCCGATGCCCTCCTGGAGGTAGTCCATCTCGTAGAGGTGCTCGCGCCACTTGCGGTCCAGGACGGAGAGCACCACGCGCCGCTCCAGCTCACGCATGATGTCCGAGCCGAGCTGCTTCTCGCGGTCCTGGTACTGCTCGTGGATGTCGTCCTTGATGGACTCCGCGATGAACTCGGCGGTGATCCCGGCGCGGTCGCCGGCCGCCTCCTCCAGCTCCTCGATGGTGGCCTTCACCGGGTAGAGCTGCTTGAAGGCGCCCCACAGCCGGTCCAGGTCCCACTCCTCGGCGAAGCCCTCGACGGTCTCGGCCTGGATGTACGCGTCGATCGTGTCGTCCATGAAGTGGCGCACCTGCTCATGCAGGTCCTCGCCCTCCAGGACGCGGCGGCGCTCGCCGTAGATGACCTCACGCTGCCGGTTGAGGACCTCGTCGTACTTCAGGACGTTCTTACGTGTCTCGAAGTTCTGCTGCTCGACCTGCGACTGGGCGGAGGCGATGGCCCGCGTCACCATCTTGTTCTCGATGGGGACGTCGTCGGGCACATTGGCCATGGCCATGACGCGCTCGACCATCTGCGCCTTGAACAGCCGCATCAGGTCGTCGCCGAGCGACAGATAGAACCGCGACTCGCCCGGGTCGCCCTGGCGTCCGGAACGGCCGCGGAGCTGGTTGTCGATACGGCGCGACTCATGGCGCTCGGTGCCGAGGACATAGAGCCCGCCCAGGTCCTTGACCTCCTCGAACTCCGCCTTGACCGCCTGCTCGGCCTTCTCCAGCGCGGCGGGCAGGGCCGCAGCCCACTCCTCGACATGCTCGACGGGGTCGAGGCCGCGCTGGCGCAGCTCCGCCTCCGCCAGATCGTCGGGGTTGCCGCCGAGCTTGATGTCCGTACCACGGCCGGCCATGTTCGTCGCGACCGTGACCGCGCCCTTGCGGCCGGCCTGGGCGACGATCGTCGCCTCCCGGTCGTGCTGCTTGGCGTTGAGCACTTCGTGCTGGACACCGCGCTTGCTGAGCTGCTGCGAGAGGTACTCGGACTTCTCGACCGAGGTGGTGCCGACCAGGATCGGCTGCCCCTTGTCGTGCTTCTCGGCGATGTCGTCGACGACCGCCGCGAACTTGGCGACCTCGGTGCGGTAGATCAGGTCGGACTGGTCCACCCGGACCATGGGCCGGTTCGTCGGGATCGGCACGACGCCCAGCTTGTAGATCTGGTGGAACTCGGCGGCCTCGGTCATGGCCGTACCGGTCATACCGGAGAGCTTGCCGTAGAGGCGGAAGAAGTTCTGGAGGGTGATGGTGGCAAGGGTCTGGTTCTCGTCCTTGATGTCCACCCCTTCCTTCGCCTCGATCGCCTGGTGCATGCCCTCGTTGTAGCGGCGGCCGGCGAGGATACGGCCGGTGTGCTCGTCGACGATCATGACTTCGCCGTCGATGACGACATAGTCCTTGTCGTTCTTGAACAGTTCCTTGGCCTTGATGGCGTTGTTCAGATAACCGACGAGCGGGGTGTTGACCGACTCGTACAGGTTGTCGATGCCCAGCCAGTCCTCGACCTTGGCGACACCCGACTCGTGGATGGCGACGGTGCGCTTCTTCTCGTCGACCTCGTAGTCGCCGGTCTCGTCGATGCCCTTGAGCGGATTGCCCGCCTCGCCCCTGGTCAGCCGGGTGACGAGCTTGGCGAAGTCGCCGTACCACTTGGTGGCCTGGTCGGCGGGGCCGGAGATGATCAGCGGCGTACGGGCCTCGTCGACCAGGATCGAGTCGACCTCGTCGACGATCGCGTAATTGTGGCCGCGCTGGACCAGTTCCTCCCGCGACCACGCCATGTTGTCGCGGAGGTAGTCGAAGCCGAACTCGTTGTTCGTGCCGTACGTGATGTCGCAGGCGTACTGCTCACGGCGCTGCGCCGGAGTCATGTTCGCCAGGATGCAGCCGACTTCGAGGCCGAGGAACTTGTGGACGCGGCCCATCATCTCGGAGTCGCGCTCGGCCAGATAGTCGTTCACCGTGATCAGGTGGACGCCCTTGCCGGACAGCGCGTTCAGATAGGCGGGCAGCGTGCCGACGAGGGTCTTGCCCTCACCGGTCTTCATCTCGGCGACATAGCCGAGGTGCAGCGCGGCGCCGCCCATGAGCTGGACGTCGTAGTGACGCTGGCCGAGGACGCGCTTGGCCGCCTCACGAACGGTCGCGAAGGCCTCGGGGAGCAGGTCGTCCAGGCTCTCACCGTCGGCGAACCGCTCCTTGTACTCGGCGGTGAGCGCCCTCAACTCGGCGTCGGAGAGGCTCACGAAGTCCTCTTCGATGGAGTTGACCTGGTCCGCGATGCGGTGCAGTTTGCGCAGGATCTTGCCTTCGCCTGCACGCATGAGCTTGTTGAAGACGGACACTGAGGTTGGTCTCCTTGCCGGTCGGGCCGGGCACGTGGGTCGGATACGGACACGGGCGCGGGCACGGCAGGCGGGCCCCACCGCAACGGCCATCGTAAGCGAGGACCCGCCCGCGCCGGGAGGGCCGCCGTCACGCCGGCCTGCTGTCACCCGCAAAGAGAACGCGCGGAACCGGCCGAAGGTGCCGGTGCCCCGGGAAAAGTACTCGTGATAAGCGGCACGCCTCGGCAGAATCCGGGCATGGAACCCCTCATTCTCACCACCGGGCGGCTGCGGCTGCGCGTGCCGGAACCGGCCGACACGGACGCGGTCCTCGCGGCCTGCCAGGATCCGGACATCCAGCGCTGGATACCGGTCCCGTCGCCCTACGAGCGGCGGCACGCGGAGGACTTCGTCGCGCGGATGGTCCCGGACGGCTGGTGCCGGGACACCGAGTACACCTTCGCCGTGGAGCCGCTCGACGGCGGCCCGCTGATCGCCGCGATCAGCCTGCACCACCCGCGCTCCGGCGTCTGGGAGGTGGGTTTCTGGACGGCCAGGGAGCACCGGGGCCGCGGCTTCATGACGGAGGCGGTGACGGCGGTGGCCCGCTGGGCCTTCACGGCGCTGGCCGCGGAGCGGCTGGAGTGGCGTGCCGAGGTCGGCAACACGGGCTCGCGGGCCGTCGCGGAGAAGGCCGGGTTCATGGTGGAGGGCGTCCTGCGCGCGGGGCTGCTCAACAAGGGAACGCTGCGTGACTGCTGGATAGCGGGGCTGCTGCCGTCCGATCTGGGGCTGCCGAGCGCGCATCCGTATCTGCCGGCGCGCGGCTGACTGTCAGTGGCGCGGTCTATCGTGCGGACCATGACGACTGCGCCGCCGCCCGCCGCCGAACTGTCCGCCGACGAGGCCCGCCGGATAGCCCTGCACGCCCAGGGATTCCTCGGGGTGCCCGACCGGCGCGGCGGCGTCCGGGGCGTGCTGCGCCATCTCGGAGCCGTCCAGCTCGACACGATCTCGGTGCTGGCCCGGTCGCACGAACTGATTCCTTACGCGCGGCTGGGCGCCGTTGGCCGCAAGACCGTCGAGGACGCCTACTGGACGCCCGCGCCCCTCGGCGCGTCGTCACCGCGCCCCCACGCCTTCGAGTACTGGTCCCATGCCGCGTGCATCCTGCCCATCGAGGAGTGGCCGCACTTCGCCTTCCGCCGCCGTGCCTACCGCGCCCGCCCGCACTGGTACCACGACCTGCGGGACGGCGCGTACGAAGCGGTGATCAAGCAGTTGCGCACGGAGGGCCCGCTGACCGCCACTGAGCTGGGCGGCGCCAAGAACGGCGGGCCGTGGTGGGACTGGTCGGAGGCGAAGGTCGCCGTCGAGCGCGCGCTGATGTACGGCGAGGTCGTGTGCACCGGGCGGCGTAGCTGGAAGCGGGTGTACGACCTGGCGGAGCGCGCCGTCCCCGGCGAGTTCCTCCATGACGATCTGGACGACCGGGAGTGTCTGCGCCGGCTCGTCCGGCTCGCGGGCCGGTCCCTCGGTGTCGGCACCCGAGCCGATATCGCGGACTACCACCGCCTCAAGGGCGAGCAGTTCGACGCGGTGGTGGAGGACTCGGGGCTGGTGCCGGTGACGGTCGAGGGATGGGGGAAGCCCGCCTGGGCCGATCCCGAGGCGCTGACGACCGCCCCGCGCGGACGGCACCGTACGACGCTGCTGTCGCCGTTCGACTCCCTCATCTGGGAGCGGGCGCGTACGGAGCGGATCTTCGGCTTCACCCACCGGCTGGAGGCATACGTCCCCAAGCCCAAGCGGGTGTACGGCTATTTCGCGATGCCGCTGCTGTCCGGCGGCAGACTGCTGGGCCGGGTCGACCCGGCGCGCGAGGGAAAGACGCTGGTGGCCAAGCAGGTGTCCCTGGAGACCCGCAAGGCCGTGCTGCCGATGGCCCGGGCGCTGCGGGAGGCGGCGGAGTGGGTCGGCTGCTCGGACGTACGGGTCGAGCGCGTCGACGCACCGGAGTTGCGGGGGCCGCTGGCCGAGGCGCTCACCGACCTCTGAGGCCCTCTGAGGCCTCTGACAGCTGGCTCAGCGGATCTCCAGGATCTTCTCGCGCATCGCGTAGACCACGGCCTCCATCCTGGAGTGGAGCTGCAGCTTCTCCAGGATATTGCGGACATGGTTCTTCACGGTGTTCTCGGAGATGAACAACTCCTTGGCAATATCACGGTTGTTCATTCCCGTGGCGACCAGTTTGAGGACTTCGAGTTCACGGTCCGTCAGACGTGGCGCGGGCACCAGTCTGCGCTCGTCGGTGCGCTGAATCATCGACTTGAACTCGGTCAGCAGCTTGGACGCCATGGACGGACTGATCTGTGACTGCCCGTCGGCCACGGCGCGGATCGCGGTGGCCACTTCATCGGTGGAGATCTCCTTGAGGAGATAGCCGGTCGCGCCCGCTTTGATCGCGTCGTAGAGGTCGGCCTCCTCGTCGCTGATCGTCAGCATGATGATCTTGGCACTGGGGGCCACCTCCTTGATGGAGGTGCAGGCCTCGATACCGCCGCGCCTGGGCATCCGTACGTCCATCAGCACGATGTCGGGCAGCAGATCGGCGGCCTTGTCCACGGCCTCCGCGCCGTCGCCCGCCTCACCGATGACCTGGATGTCCTCCTCCTGGGCGAGGACGATCTCCAGTCCGCGGCGGAAGAGGGCATGGTCGTCCACGACCAGGACCCGGATCGGCTCCTTGCGGGAGCCGTCCCGGTCCGTGTCCGCGTCGGACCGGGCGCCGCCGACCGTGTCGTCGGCATCGTCCGCGCTGTGCACCGGTCCGAAGCTGTCCGCCATCGTTCCTCCCCCTGAAGGCCAGTGGCCCGAGTTCATGAGAGCCGGCCAACCGCAGTTCGCAGACCACTTGTTGGCTTGCGACGCCATGATTTCATGCCTGGATGACAGTGCGGTGATCCTTCCGGCCGGGCGCCGGTGCCCCTGAGGCGCGGGGGGCGCTCAGGGGCACCACGGGAGCACGGATCCCTGCGGGAGTCCCAGCCGGTTTCCGGCCCTTCGTTTCCGGCCTTCCGCGGGCCCTTGTGCCCGCGGTCCGCCGGCCGGTGGCTCAGCCGCCGAGGGCGCCGCCCGCACCCCCCGTCTCCGAGCCGGCGAACGGGTCCGTCCTGAGGTGGATCACTCCGTAGTCATAAGCATGGCGCCGGTAGACGACGCTGGGTTCCTTGGTGTCGGAATCGACGAAGAGATAGAAATCGTGCCCGACCAGCTCCATCTCGTAGAGAGCCTGATCGAGCGTCATGGGCGCGGCCACATGGTTCTTCTCCCGGACCACCAGCGGCCCGTCGCCCTGCACTTCGAGCGTGCCGATCCTGGTGGTGGGGACGGCCTGTGCGGCCTCTTCCCGCGCGGTCTGGCCGTTCGCGTTCAACCGAGCCACATCAGGAACGACTTCGACGACCTCGGCGGCCGAAAGCCGCCCGTTGCCACGCCGGTTGTGGCGCTTCTCGTGCTGCTTGCGCAGCCGGGCCTCCAGCTTTCCGGTGGCCAGATCGAGCGCCGCGTACGGATCGGCGGCGGCCGCCTCCGCACGGATCACGGGGCCACGGGAGTGGAGCGTGATCTCCACCCGGTCGCACCGGTCGGCCTGCCGCGGGTTGTGCTCCTTGGACACCTCGACGTCGAGGCTGATCACCTTGCCGTCGAGCTTCTGGATCTTCTCCAGCTTCAGCTTCTCGGCCACGTGCTTGCGGAACCGCTCGGGCACCTCGGTCTTGCGGCCCTTGACGACGATGTCCACGCAGAACTCCGTTCCCGGATCACTCCGCCTCGCTGCGGAGTTACTCCCTGTTGCACCAGACCCCAGTAGTCACCGGAGCCTCGGACTTGGCGACTTTCACCTCCTCCTCCCCCATCGGCAAGATCCCCACCCCAGAAGTTGCGAGGTTCTGAAAACGCCGAAGCAGACCAGTGCATTCAGTGAGCGATGGCTTCCGCCATTCCTCATAACCGAACATAGCCCTCTCGGACGGGTGTCGGCACCCGCTACCGCCATATACCTCTGTTCGGCCCTGCTTCTTCCCCGTTCACCTGCGAAGATGCAAGATCTCGATCAGTTCCGGTTTATTTCGAAAGAGAGGGGCGGCGCGGCCACAACTGCCGCGCTCACCTGTGCGAATCCAGAAATGCCGGGCCGCTTTATGGCACGCAGTGCCCTCGCCGCCTCGACGAGCGAAGAACCGGTGGTCATGAGATCGTCCACCAGCACTACCCGGCCGCCCTCCAGCAGCCGCGCACCGCCGCTCGCCACCTCCAGCGCTCCCGAGAGATTCGCCCGCCGCTGGCGGGCACCGAGCCCCGCCTGGTCGGCCACCGCCCGCCGCTGCCGCAGCACCGGCAGCACCCGGCACGCCCGGCCCGTACGCCTCAGCTCACCAGCAGCGGCCAGGGCTATCCGGCGCGTCGCGTCATGTCCCCGCGCTCCGACCGCCCGCCGCGAGGACGGCACCGGTACGAGGAGCAGCGGCCCCACGCCCGTACCGGCCGGCGCGACGTCCCGTACCGCCCCGGCCAGGGCCCGGCCCAGCGGCCCCGCGAGCCCGAGCGCGCCCCGTTCCTTGTGGGCCAGCAGCACGGACCGTACGGCGTCCTCGTACGGCGCCGCCGCGTACACCGCGGGCAGCCCCACCGGCTCGGGAACCGGCCGCACCCGGCAGGGCCATGTGCCGTACAGCGCCCGGCCGCAGTCCTCGCACAACGGTGTCCTGGGGCTGCCGCAGCCGCCACAGGCGACCGGCAGCACCAGCCCTGTGATCTCTCTCCACCACCCCCGCATGGGAGCCACTGTGCCAATGTCGGGAGCCGCGGGCCACCCCTGTGGACAACTGGTTCCGGTAAAGCTCCAGCCATGGGTCATATGCCTCCGGCCAAGGCACCCGGTGCGCGTCGGCCGGGCGCGGCGGCCTCTCCCCAGGCCACGGCCGTATCGCGCACGGGATCAACCGGGATAGACCGGCGACGAGCCGTCCTCGACCATCGTCTGCCAGTTCGCCCCCATGGGGAGCCGTACGATCCCCGCGTCCTGCGAATCGGCCACCAGCGGCTGCTGGTCGTCGTCGGCCGCCGCGATCGCCGTCACCGGGGACAGCCCCGGCAGCACACCCGCGGCCGAGGTCGACCCGTCGGTCTGTATGTAGCGCACCTGCTCCACCCCGCCGGACTCCTTGCCGACCACCACCAGCCGGCTCGGCCCGGCCCAGGACACCGCGGTCACCGACTCCATCTGCGGGGCCGCGGGCTGGAGCCCCAGTACGGACACCTCGGCCTTGGCCCCGGAACCGTGCCGCTCCACCCGTCCGATCTGCAGGGTGGTCCGCCCGTCCTTCACCAGCAGCAGCGCGATCCGTACACCGTCCGCCGAGACCTTCAGCGCGTCGATCCGCGCGCCGTCGAGCCCGTCGACCGTGACCTCCTGCCCCGCGCCGGTGCCGTCCGCGAACCGCAGCAGACGCGGGTTGCCCGGGTCCCGGTCGGCTATCCACAGATCGCCGTGCCCGTCCCAGCTCGGTGCGGACAACCGGTCCTGCGGGCGTGCGCCCTCACTCTTCACCAGCGCGTCGCCCAGCTCGCCGTCCGAGAGTATGGACGCCACATAAAGGGACTTGGCGTCCTCCGAGACCCCCGCCGCGTGCCTCTCGTCCCGTGCCACCGCGACCGAGCCGAGTTTCAGCGCGCCATTGCCGAACGGCCCGATGACACGCGCCGGATCGGCGTTCTCGTCGGTGCCCACATGAAGCGTCGACAGCCGTCCGCCGCTGTCGATGAAGTACGGATTGTCCGGACGGCCCGTGGTCCGGTCGGGCGCGAACTCCTCGGCCTGGTCCCCGCTCAGCACACAGAGCGAGGACCCGTCCGCCAGCAGCTCGACCTGGCTGACCGGGGTCGACGTCAGGTCCCGCAGGGTGAACAGGAGCTGCGCCGCCATCTTCCGGCACTGCGTACGCCCCGCCTTGGCCGCCTTCTCGTTCAGCGGCACCTTCAGCGCGTTGCGGTCGTCGAACTCCAGTGCTCTGGTGCCCTTCTGAAGGGCCGTCCCCGGCGGGAAGGGCGATTCGACCACGGGCTTCAGCCAGTCCGTCGGCCCGTCCAGCAGCACCTTCACCGCCTGGGTGACCGGGTCCATCCGCGTCGTGGGGTCTATGCGCTGACGGATATACACCGGGTCGGCGACCAGCCAGTTCTCCCCCGCGGCGAAGTAGTACTTGTTCATGGACCGGTAGTTGCGCTGGAAGTCCGACTCACCGAGCACCAGCCCCGGCGGCAGACTGTCGATGCGCCACTCCTTGGTGTCCGCCGCGGTCTTCTCCTGCACCAGGTGGATCGCCCCGTTGTACGGCGTCGGCTCGACCGGCTGGTAGGCGTGCGCCGAGTCCACATCCGCTATCCGGTCCCCGTACAGCGGATAGGTACGACCGGGGTCCCCGGATCCGGACGGCTGCTCCTTGGATGGGCTGGGGTCGGGCGCGGCGCGCAGTACGGTCGTGCCCTCAGCCGGCTTCCAGTCCCGGGACGCCTCCTTGGTCAGATACTTCCTGGCCATCGCGAAGTCGGGATCATCGCTGGTCATGGCCTCCAGGAAGCCGTCGACGATCTCGTCCGGGCCTGCCTTCTCGCGCGGCGGCACCGCGTACACCCGCACCTGCGACTCACCGGGCGGCGATGCCCTCACCGGCTCGACGTCGCCGCTGTCCGGGATCGACGCGCACCCGGCCAGCAGCGCGGCGAGTGTGCCCAGCACCGCCGGGACCCTCACCGCGCGTCCCAGGCCGTACCGACGGCGGTCAGCGCCCACGAATCGTGTCCTCCCGCTCCGGAACCTGGTGTACGGAATCGTCGGCCTCGCCCGTGCCGCGCCCGCCGCCCGGCAGTGCCTCTTCCGCGGGCCGGGCCACCACCCGCGCTCCGCTGCCCGGCATCGCCGCCGGGTCCACCGCCGCCGCGGTACGGGGCGGCGCGGCCGGAGCCGGCACTACCGGCGCGCCGGACGGCGCGGGCCGGTCCGCGCGCTGCTGCGCGGGTACGCCCCCCAGTCGCTGCGCGCCGTCCTTGAGATCCTGCGCCCCGGCACGCTCACGGTTGCGCCGGGAATCCTCGGGCTCCAGGGGTATGGGCGAGCCGCGCAGCGCCTCGTCCGCCGTACGCGGCAGCGTCAGCCGGAACTGCGAACCGCCGCCGGGCTCGCCCCACGCCTGGAGCCAGCCGCCGTGCAGCCTCGCGTCCTCGACGGCGATCGACAGCCCGAGCCCGGTGCCTCCGGTGGTACGGGCGCGCGCCGGATCGGCCCGCCAGAACCGGTTGAACACCCGGGTCGCCTCCCCGGGCTTGAGCCCCACACCATAGTCACGCACGGCAACCGCGACAGCTCCGCCCGCGACCCCCATGCGTACGACGACATCCCGGCCCTCGCCGTGCTCGACGGCGTTGACGACCAGATTGCGCAGCACCCGCTCGACCCTGCGGGCGTCGGCCTCCGCGACAACGGGCTGCTCGTCCCCGAGGACCCGGATGCGGGTGCCCTTGCGCTCCGCCAGCGGCTCGGCCCCGCCGATCACCCGCCGTACGACCACCCGCAGATCTATCGGTTCCGCCTCCAGCGCCGCCGCGCCCGCGTCGAAGCGGCTGATCTCCAGCAGGTCCGACAGGAGCGACTCGAAGCGGTCGAGCTGATCACCGAGCAGCTCGGCCGAGCGCGCCGTCACGGGGTCGAAGTCGCCGCGCGCCTCATGGATGACATCGGCGGCCATCCGCACAGTCGTCAGCGGGGTACGCAGCTCGTGCGAGACGTCCGAGACGAACCGCCGCTGCATCCTGGACAGCTCCTCCAACTGCTGGATCTTGAGCTGGAGGTTCTGCGCCATCTTGTTGAACGCCTCACCGAGCCGGGCGATGTCGTCCTCGCCGGTGACCTTCATCCGCTCCTGGAGCCGCCCGGTGGAGAGCCGCTCGGCGATCCCCGCGGCCATCCGTACGGGCGTGACGACCTGCCGCACCACCAGCCAGGCGATGGCCCCCAGCAGCACCACGACGAACAGCCCCGCCGTGGCGAGCGTGCCCTTGACCAGGTTGAGCGACTGCTCCTCCTGTGTCAGCGGGAAGAGGTAGTACAGCTCGTACGCGTTGCCGTCGACGTCGTTCAGCCGTTTGCCGACGATCAGCCCCGGCTCCGGCTCCCGGTCCTCGGTCGCCCCGGTGTATCTGATCTGGGCGTACGTCTCGAACGGCCCGGTCCCGCGCGCGACGGCCGACCGCAGATCCGCCGGAACGCTCGCGAAGTCCACCCCGCCCGATACGCGCGGTGCCCGGCTGGTGGAGGCGGCATCCTGCTCGTCGGGGCTCAGCGCCACCACATTGAAGGCACCCGGACCGCCGCTGGCGAGCTGTTCCACCAGGTCGGAGCGCCAGTTGACGGAGTTTCTGCCCGCCTTGCCGCTCGTACCGTCGCCGTCCCTGCCACCCAGCGCCGCTGGTGCGTCGGCTTTCTCCTTCGCCACGGTGAACCCGCCGGCCGCCTGACTCTGGGCCGCCTTCTCCTTGGCTTCGAGCAGACCGTTGCGCACCTGGCCGATGACGACGAAGCCGAGCAGCAGCACCACGCCCAGCGACATCAGCAGCGTGGCCGCGACGACACGGAGCTGGATATTGCGCCGGTACAGCCGCACGGCGGGCAGCAGCGGACGCCTCACCCAGCGCACCAGCAGCCGCAGCGCCGGCCCGCCCGGTGAGCCGTCCTGAAGCAGCCGGCCGCTCTGGAAGAGCCGGCGGAACCGCGCCAGGACACGCCCAGGACCGGCAGCCCGCCCCGCACGGACCCCCGGCTCCCCGGGCTTCGGAGCAGCGCCGCCGCCGGACATGTCAGCTCGGTCCGGCCTTGTAACCGACACCGCGGACGGTCACCACGATCTCCGGACGCTCGGGGTCCTTCTCGACCTTGGAGCGCAGCCGCTGGACATGCACATTCACCAGCCGGGTGTCCGCCGCGTGCCGGTAGCCCCACACCTGCTCCAGGAGCACCTCACGCGTGAACACCTGCCACGGCTTACGGGCCAGCGCGACCAGCAGATCGAACTCGAGCGGGGTCAGCGCGATCGACTGCCCGTCCCGCTTCACCGAGTGACCCGCCACATCGATCACGAGGTCGCCTATCGCCAACTGCTCCGGCGCCGGCTCCTCGGACCTGCGCAGCCGCGCCCTGATCCGGGCCACCAGTTCCTTGGGCTTGAACGGCTTGACGATGTAGTCATCGGCCCCCGACTCCAGCCCCACCACCACATCGACCGTGTCGCTCTTGGCCGTCAGCATGACGATGGGAACCCCGGACTCGGCCCTGATGAGCCGGCACACCTCAATACCGTCCCGGCCGGGCAGCATGAGATCCAGCAGCACCAGATCCGGCTTGGCCTCCCGGAAAGCGGCAAGTGCCTTGTCACCGTCCGCTACGAACGACGGCTCAAAACCTTCTCCCCGCAGCACAATGCCCAGCATCTCGGCCAGTGCGGTGTCGTCATCGACGACAAGGACGCGTCCCTTCATATCGACATCATCCCATTAGCTCATCGTTACCTTGGCGTGACCTGACACACAGCTCCGCGATTCCGGCCCCGGTCACCGGGGACAGCGCGCCATTTTCGGTGACGATCGCCGTCACCAGTTCCGGGGGTGTGACGTCAAAAGCCGGGTTGTACGCCTGCGTTCCAAGCGGCGCCACCGGCATCCCACTCCCCGCTTCCGCTCCCGCCGCCACCTGTGGCGCCGTGACCTCTGTCACTTCGTGCCCGGGCCGCTGCTCGACCTCGATCGATGCCCCGTCCGGGGTGTCCAGGTCGATCGTGGTGGTCGGGGCGACCACAATGAACGGCACGTGGTGGTACCTGGCCAGCACGGCGAGCGGATAGCTCCCCACCTTGTTCGCCACGGAACCGTCCGCGGCGATGCGGTCGGCCCCGATCAGAACGGCGTCCACCTCGCCCGCGGCGAACAGCGAACCAGCCGCATTGTCCGTGAGCAATGTGTACGCCATCCCGTTACGAGCCGCCTCATACGCCGTCAGCCGGGCCCCCTGAAGGAGCGGACGGGTCTCGTCCACCCACAGGCGCCTCAGCCGCCCGGCCCGGTGGGCCGACAGTGCCACGGCGAACGCGGTCCCCTCCCCGCCCGAGACCAGCGCCCCGGTATTGCAGTGGGTCAGGATCCGGTGCCCGCCCCCCGGCAGCAGTTCATCGAGGAGACTAAGCCCAAACTCCGCCATCTGCGCGCTGGCCTCGGCATCTTCCCGGTGCAACCGCTTCGCTTCGGAGAGCGCCGCGGCGGCCGCCCGCTCAAGACCGGCCCCCTGATCGACCGCCGACCGGTACGCATCCTGCGCCCGCCGCACCCCGTACCCGAGGTTCACCGCGGTGGGCCGCGCCTGCGAAAGCTGCGTCGCCGCGTCTTCCACGTCGTACCCCCGCAGCGCCGCCAGCGCCACCCCGTAGGCACCCGCGATCCCCAGCAGCGGCGCCCCCCGCACCGCCAGCGTCCGGATCGCCTGTACCAGCGCGGGTACATCCGTACAGACAAGCTCGGTCTCCTCGGCCGGAAGTCTCGTCTGGTCGAGGAGTACCAGCACGGGCCCTTCCGGCGGCTCGTCCCAGCGGATCGAGGGGAGCATGGACGGCTCCGCGCCGACCGGGGTTTGTGCGTACTGATCAACCATTCGCTCAGTCTGCCCGCTACGGCGCGGACAATGAAGGCAAGCACGAACGTGAGAAGGAGATACGGCCCCCGGTCCGCCCACAGCCGTCGCGTGGCACGATGGCTGCCAGCCCGCCGCCCCGCTCCGCGGACAGGCACCGCTGACACGCCGGCTCTCCGAGCCGGTCCCGCAACCAATCCACGAGGTGGACGACCGTGAACGACACTCCGGGCTGGGCCTCGCCCGGATCCGCCCCGTCCGACGGCCAGGACCCCACCGTGCCCCGGCCCGCCGAGCCCGCCGACGGCTCCTCCTCGAAGTGGTCCGCCGCCCAGCCGCCTCCCGGCCAGTGGTCCCCGCCCAGCGCCCCCGGCACCGGGCCCCCGCCCCCGCGGCCCGCGCCGGGCCCGGGCGGCCCGCCCCAGGGCGGCGGCCCTGGTTACGGCGGTGGACCCGGCTACGGCTGGGGCCGCCCGCCCGCCGCCAAGCCGGGCGTCATCCCGCTGCGCCCGCTGGGCGTCGGCGAGATCCTCGACGGCGCCGTCTCCACGCTGCGCGCCCACTGGCGCACCGTGCTGGGCGTCACTCTCGCCGTCGCGGTCGTCTCCCAGATCGTCGACATACTCATCCAGCGGTACTTCCTCCCCGAGCCGGTGGCCCTCGATCCCGAAGCCACCCCCTCGGAAGCCCTCAGCCAGGCCGCCGACTCGGCCCAGCAGAGCCTGGTCTCCCTCATCCCGTCGCTGGCCATCACCGTGATCGGCACCCTCTTCACCACCTCGATACTCACCGTGGTGATCAGCCGCTCCGTGCTGGGGCGCCCTGTCACGCTCTCCGAGGCCTGGCGCGAGGCCCGGCCCCGGCTCCCCCAGCTCCTGGGCCTGACGCTGCTGCTCCTCCTCATGAGCAGCGCCGTCATGACGATCGGTATCGTCCCCGGCCTGCTGCTGGGCTCCGCCGGGGGATTCGCGCTCGCCATGCTCGGCGGATTCGCGGGCCTCGCCGTCATCATCTGGCTGATGGTCCGCTTCAGCCTCGCCTCGCCCGCGCTCATGCTGGAACGCCAGGGCGTCATGCCGTCCCTGCGCCGCTCGGCCAAGCTCGTGGGAGGCGCCTGGTGGCGCACCTTCGGCATCCTCCTGCTCACTCTCGTGCTGACCTTCCTCGTCACGCTGGTCATCGCGGTGCCGTTCGGCATCCTCGCCACCGCCGTGGACGGCGACGGTCTCGACGGTCTGGTCTCCGGCACCAGTACGGGCTTCGGCTGGCCCTTCCTGATCATCACCGGTATCGGCACGGTGATCGCCACCACGATCACCTATCCGATCTCCGCCGGTGTGACCGTGCTCCTCTACGTGGACCAGCGCATCCGCCGCGAGGCCCTCGACCTCGAACTGGCCCGGGCCGCGGGCGTACCGGGCTACGGCCCGTCCGGCGGCTGATGCGGTGTCCATCACGGGGGGAGCGACATCCGCGCGGCTGCTGCTGATACGCCTGAGCGACGACACACCGGTGGACACCCCTCGCGTCCCCGCCCGTGAGGCGGCGGAACGCGAACTGTCCAAGCCGATGTACCACGAGAACGACCCCAACCTTCTCCAACGCGCACTCGACCGCTTCTGGGACTGGGTCGGCGATCTTTTCGACTCCGCTTCCGGAGTCGCCCCCGGCGGCCTGCTCGGCCTGCTAGTCGTGATCCTGGTCGTACTGGCTCTCCTCGCCGCCCTGTGGTGGCGGCTCGGCACACCCCGCCGCATACCCGGCTCGGCCGGCTCACTCTTCGAGGACGGCCCGCGCAGCACCGTGGAACACCGCGCCAGCGCCGAAGCACATGCCGCCGCCAACCGCTGGAACGAGGCCGTCCAGGAACGGATGCGCGCCATCGTCCGCTCCCTGGAGGAACGAGCACTCCTCGATCCGCGCCCCGGCCGCACCGCCGACGAAGCCGCCACCGAGGCCGGGCGCGCGCTCCCCGGCCACGCGGACCGGCTCCGCGCCGCCGCGCGCGAGTTCGACGACGTCACATACGGAGGCCGCACCGCCGACCAGCGGACATATCTGCGCCTGCGTGATCTCGATCTCGATCTGGACCGCGCGAAGCCGCAGTTGAGCACCGCATCCGGAGGAACGGCCGAGTGACCTCCACCACCAGCCCGACGTCGCTCTCCCTCACCGCCGGCCAGATCTGGACCCGAACCCGCGGACTGCTCCTCGCACTCGTGCTTCTCCTGGCCGCCGGGATCGTCATCGCCGCCCTCAACTCCGGTGACCAGCACGGCCGGCTCGATCCCCGCTCCGCCGACCCGTACGGCAGCCGCGCCGCCGCCGAACTGCTCAAGGCCAACGGGGTCTCCATCGAAGTCGTCACGACATTGGACGAGGCCATGGTCGCGACCGGCCCTGACACCACGCTCCTTGTCACCAATCCAGACCTGCTGACACCCCATCAGCAAGGGCTCCTCCACGATGTGACCGCGCTCTCGGGAGGCCGCGTCGTCCACCTCGACGCCGGCCCGCCCTCGGTGGGCGTGCTTGCCCCCGGTGTCCGCACCGACACGTCCACGCCCGTCTCGGCACGGGCCCCGCAGTGCTCGCTGCCCGCCGCCGACCGCGCGGGCAAAGTCGACATCGGTGGTGACCGATACATCACCGACTCGCCCGACGCCGACGGCTGTTACCTGAGTGACGGCGTGCCGACCCTGCTCAGGATCCCGGCCACAGCGACAGACCCGGATCCGGGTCCGGACCCGGATACGCACACCGGCGACACCGTCCTGCTCGGCTCGCCTGACCTGCTCTACAACGACCGTCTCGACAAGCAGGGCAACGCCTCGCTCGCTCTTCAACTCCTCGGCTCCCGGCCTCATCTCGTCTGGTACCTCCCTTCTCTCAGCGATGCCTCTGCCTCCGACGGCAGCGGCGACAACCGGGGAAACGACAGCAGCAGCGGCTTCTTCGATCTGATCCCTTCAGGCTGGCTCTGGGGCGCCTTCCAACTCCTCCTCGCCGCGGTGCTCGCCGCCGTCTGGCGTGCCCGCAGACTGGGTCCGCTTGTGGCCGAACGACTCCCCGTCGCCATCCGGGCCTCCGAGTCCGCCGAGGGCCGTGCCCGCCTCTACCGCAAGGCGAACGCCAGGGACCATGCGGCATCCGCCCTGCGCTCGGCGGCCCGCGAGCGTCTCGCTCCTCTCCTCGGCGTCTCACCCGCCGAGGCGCACACCCCCGAAGCCCTGGTCCCTGCCGTCGCCGCGCAGCTCGCGGACACCGTCCCGGACTTGCGCACACTGCTCTTCGGCCCGGCCCCGGCCGACGACGCCGCTCTTATCCGCCTGGCGGATCGACTCGACGCCCTCGAAAGAGAGGTACGCACCTCATGAGTGCTCCGACCACACAGAACGCCGGGAACACCCAGGACACGGACAGCGCCCGCGCGTCCCTGGAGGCCCTGCGCGCCGAGATCGCGAAGGCGGTGGTCGGCCAGGACCCCGCCGTCACCGGCCTCGTCGTCGCCCTTCTCTGCCGTGGCCATGTCCTCCTCGAAGGAGTCCCCGGCGTCGCGAAGACCCTTCTCGTACGGGCACTCGCCGCTTCCCTCGAACTCGACACGAAGCGCGTCCAGTTCACCCCGGACCTGATGCCGAGCGACATCACCGGATCCCTTGTGTACGACGCCAGAACCGCCGAGTTCTCCTTCCAGCCCGGCCCCGTCTTCACCAATCTGCTGCTGGCCGACGAGATCAACCGCACGCCGCCCAAGACCCAGTCATCGCTCCTGGAGGCGATGGAGGAACGTCAGGTAACGGTCGATGGCACTCCGCGCCCGCTGCCCGATCCATTCCTTGTCGCCGCCACCCAGAACCCCGTCGAGTACGAGGGCACCTACCCCCTCCCCGAGGCCCAGCTCGACCGCTTCCTTCTCAAACTGACGGTGTCGCTGCCGTCCCGCGACGACGAGATCAGTGTCCTGACCCGCCACGCGGAAGGCTTCAACCCGCGTGACCTCAAGGCCGCGGGGGTACGGCCCGTCGCCGGGCCCGCCGACCTGGACGCCGCACGAGACGCGGTCGCCAAGACATCCGTCTCACCCGAGATAGCGGGCTACGTCGTCGATATCTGCCGTGCCACGCGTGAATCCCCCTCGCTCTCACTCGGCGTCTCCCCGCGAGGCGCCACTGCCCTGCTCTCCACCGCCCGCGCCTGGGCCTGGCTCACCGGCCGGGACTATGTCATCCCGGACGATGTGAAGGCCCTGGCTCTCCCCACGCTCCGCCATCGCGTCCAACTGCGGCCCGAGGCCGAGATGGAAGGAGTCACCGCCGACTCCGTCATCACCGCGATCCTCGCCCATGTCCCCGTTCCCCGATGAGGCGCTGACTCATGGCTCTCACCGGACGAACCGCGCTCCTAGCGGCCCTCGGCACTCTCCCCGTCGGCATCTACGCCCCCAGCTGGGCCGGGATCCTTGCCGTCAACGCCCCGCTCTCGCTAGCAATTCTGTGCGACTACGCCCTGGCCGCACCAGTGCGAACGCTCCGATTCACTCGAAGTGGTGATACGTCTGTTCGACTCGGCGAAAGCGCCGAAGTCCACCTCACCGTCACCAATCCCTCGGGCCGCCGTCTCCGCGCCCACCTGCGCGACGCCTGGCCGCCCAGCGCCTGGTTCGCCGGTACCGAACAGGCCGCGTCCCGGCACAAGCTGACCGTCCCGGCGGGTGAACGCCGCCGGCTCACCACCGCCCTGCGCCCCACCCGTCGCGGCGACCGCCGCACGGAGCGCGTCACCGTCCGCTCGTACGGACCCCTGGGCCTGGCGGCCCGCCAGGGCAACCACGACGTCCCGTGGACGGTCCGAGTACTGCCGCCCTTCACCAGCCGCAAGCACCTGCCGTCCAGGCTCGCCCGGCTGCGCGAGCTGGACGGCCGGACCAGCGTGTTGACGCGTGGCGAAGGCACCGAGTTCGACAGCCTCCGTGAGTACGTTCCCGGGGACGACACCCGATCCATCGACTGGCGGGCCACCGCGCGCCAGTCGGCGGTGGCCGTACGGACCTGGCGTCCCGAACGTGACCGGCACATCCTCGTCGTCCTCGACACCGGCCGCACATCGGCCGGCCGGGTCGGCGACGTACCCCGCCTCGACGCGGCCATGGACGCCACGCTCCTCCTCACCGCGCTCGCCTCACGAGCCGGCGACCGGGTGGACCTCCTCGCCTACGACCGACGCACACGCGCCCAGGTCCAGGGCCGCTCAGCAAGCGATGTCCTGCCTGCGATGGTCAACGCACTTGCCCCGCTCGAACCGGAGCTGGTGGAGACGGACGCTCGCGGCCTCAGCGCGGCCGCGCTGAGGAGCGCACCGCGCCGGTCGCTCATTGTTCTCCTCACCAGCCTCGACACCGCCCCGATCGAGGAGGGACTTCTTCCCGTCCTCCCTCAGCTCACCAAACGCCACACGGTCCTCGTCGCCTCTGTCGCCGATCCCCACATCGAGAGCATGAGCACGAGGCGGGGCACAGTGGACGCGGTGTACGAAGCAGCCGCCGGCACCCAGGCACAGGCTCAGCGACGTCGTACGGCGGAACAGCTACAGCGCCACGGTGTCACGGTCGTCGACGCCACTCCGGAGAAACTGGCTCCGGCTCTGGCGGATGCCTATCTCGCGCTGAAGGCTGCGGGACACCTCTGATCTACGGGCTGCCGAGTACGGCCGGTGAAAGCCGGCCAAGCATCGCATTCTTGAAATAGCCCTGAACGCAAAAATGCCCTTGTACCGGGTCCCGGTACAAGGGCATTCCTTATAAAGTTTGTTCGGCGGCGTCCTACTCTCCCACAGGGTCCCCCCTGCAGTACCATCGGCGCTGTAAGGCTTAGCTTCCGGGTTCGGAATGTAACCGGGCGTTTCCCTCACGCCATAACCACCGAAACACTTTGAAACACACAACCCACCGGATGACTACACGGCTGTTCGTGGTCTCAGAACTAACACAGTGGACGCGAGCAACTGAGGACAAGCCCTCGGCCTATTAGTACCGGTCAACTCCACCAGTCACCTGGCTTCCATATCCGGCCTATCAACCCAGTCGTCTACTGGGAGCCTTACCCC
>NZ_JBHVGV010000007.1:0-260964 GCF_042800555.1 Streptomyces sp. NPDC057617
GCCCTCTTCCGACCCCGGGAGGGGGGGGGCCCCACCAAAAAGACGCCCCCCAGCGGGTCTCCAAAAAAAACAGGCCGGGGGGCCGTCCCCCATTTCAGGGGTCTGTTCAGGGAGTTACGGAATTACGGGACTACCGCCGCTCGCGCAGGGAGTGCAGGTGCGCGGAGGACTTGCGGGCGAAGGCGAGGGAGTCCACCGGCTGGTCGTGCTCGGCCTGCCAGTGGTGGTTGCGCCGTCCGCCGTGGGTCTTGTTCACCGCGGAGATGAAGCGCTGGTAGTCGATGTCCCCGTCGCCGACGTCCACCATCCGGTAGCCGTCGCGGGCGGTGATGTCCTCGATGCCGTCCTTCACATGGAAGAGCGGGTAGCGGTGGGGCTGCTTGAGGACATAGCGCAGCGGGTCGAAGGGCGCGGGCTTGCCCTCCACGGTCTTGCTGAAGCGGAACTGGCCGGCGTACGCCCAGTAGATGTCCATCTCCAGATAGACCAGGTCGGGGTCGGTCTCGGCCAGCAGGACGTCGTACAGCCGTACGTTCGGCTGGTCCGTGGCGAAGGAGAACTCCTCGGCGTGGTTGTGCTGGTAGAACTTCAGCCCACGCCGCCTGGCCGCCGCGCCATAGGTGTTGAAGTCCTCCGCTGCCCGCTTCCAGGCGTCGACGGTGGAGCCGTAGCGGAACGGCCCCGAGGCGGTGCCGACATGGTCCAGGCCCAGGGTCTGGGCGTCGTCCAGGACCTGTTCGAGGTTCTGGGCGAAGCTGTAGGCGTTGGGGTTGTTGTTGTCGTAGTAGTTGACGTGGCTGCCTATGGGCTTGAGGCCGTGGTCCCTGGCCAGCCGCTTGAGCTGGGGCAGGGTGATCTCGCCCGCGGAGCCCTGGGTGTATCCGGCGAACTCGATCTCGTCGTACCCGAAGCGTTCGAGTTCGTCGAAGACCTTGGCGAAGCCGAGCGTGGAGACCTTGTCGCGCAGCGAGTAGAGCTGGATGCCGAGGCGGCCGGGGGGCAGGACCGGCTGTCCCTTGCCGTGGCCGTGCCCGTTCTCCTGGCCGTGGCCCTTGCCGTGGGCGGCGGCCGGGGTGGCCGCGGCGCCGAGGACCGCGGCGGCGGTGGCACCGGCCGCGACACCGAGCATGCTCCGTCTGCTGAGCTTCTGGGCGAGCTCGGGGTCGGCTGACTTCTTGCGGCTCATGCGGAACTCCTTCTGTCAGTGGGGTGTCAGTGCAGTCCGGCGAGGTGGAGAAGCAGGGACTTCACATCGGTGGCCGCGACTCGGCCACTGACGGCTTCGGGGGCCGAGCAGAGGATGAGCGGCCCTTCGTCGTCGTTCGCGGGGAGCCGCCCGTGGCTCCCGCGGATCGGCGAGGGATCGAGGGGTACGACGGCGAGCCGGTAGCGCATCCCGAGCTTCTTGCGGGCGATCGCCTTGGCCGCCTTGAGCTTCACGTACGGATCGAGCGGGTCCATGAACAGCTCCACCGGGTCGTATCCCGGCTTGCGGTGGATCTCGACGAGCTGCGCGAAGTCCGGCGCGCGGGCGTCGTCGAGCCAGTAGTAGTACGTGAACCAGGCGTCGGGTTCGGCGATGGCCACCAGCTCGCCGGCGCGCGGATGGTCCAGACCGTGGGCCTTCTTGCCCTCGTCGTCGAGGAGTTGGTCGATTCCGGGCAGGTCCTGGAGCGCCTCCCGGGTCGCGTCCAGGTCCTCGGAGCGGCGTACGTACACATGGGCGAGCTGGTGGTCCGAGACGGCGAAGGCGCGGGAGGCCATCGGGTCCAGGTACTCCATACCGTCCTGGGTGTGCACCTCCAGCAGCCCGGCCCTGCGCAGCGCCCGGTTGATGTCGACGGCCCGGGAGACCCGGGTGATCCCGTACTCGGAGAGCGCGACGACCGTACGGCCCTCCGCCCCGGCCTCGTCGAGGAGCGGGGCCATGGCGGTGTCCAGCTCGGCCGCGGCGCGGTGGGAGCGGGGGTCGTCGGGGCCGTACCGCTGGAGGTCGTAGTCGAGATGGGGCAGATAGCAGAGCGCCAGATCGGGGCGGCGGGTGCGGATGATGTGCCGGGTGGCGTCCACGATCCACTGCGAGGAGACGATGTCGGCGCCGGGGCCCCAGAAGTGGAAGAGCGGGAACGTACCGAATTTCTCGGTGAGTTCGTCGTGCAGCGCCGGCGGGCGGGTGTAGCAGTCGGGCTCCTTGCGCCCGTCGGCGTAGTAGACCGGGCGCGGGGTGACGGTGTAGTCGGTGTCCGCGCCCATCGCGTACCACCAGCAGATATTGGCGACCGTATAGCCGGGGTGGGCGCGGCGGGCTGCGTCCCAGAGCTTGTCGCCGGAGACCAGGCCGTTGTGCTGGCGCCACAGCAGGACATCGCCCAGCTCGCGGAAGTACCAGCCGTTGCCGACGATGCCGTGCTCGGCGGGGAGCGTCCCGGTGAGGAAGGTGGACTGGGCGCTGCACGTGACGGCGGGCAGTACGGTGCTCAGCGGGGCCTTCGATCCCGTGTTCGCCAGCTTGCTCAGCCGGGGCATGTGCGGGAGCAGTTGGGGCGTGAGACCGACAACGTCCAGCACCAGCAGGGGCGTTGGTGTCACTCCGGTCCCGGCCGAGGTCTCGGCCTTGGTCTCTGTCATGGCAGCTCCTTGAGGCCGAGGTCGACCAGCAGGTCGCGGGCCAGGGTGAGTTCGGCGGCGATCCCCTCGGCGAGCTGGCCGCGCGAGCGGGGCCGCAGCTCCGCCGGGAGCGCCTGCCAGGTGTAGGTCTCGACCTCCAGATGGCGGGTCCGCGGCTCGGCGCCGCCGATCAGCCGGGTGAGGGTGTCCTGGAGTACGGGAAGGGTGGAGGCGAGCGGCGGGGCGGGCTGGGCGTGCAGCGGCACATGGAAGTGCGCGCGCCAGGGGGCGCCGTCGGGCAGTGCCTCGCCGCCGAGTGCCTCGTCCAGATCGTCGGTGCCACGCAGCCCGGCGGCGGTACGCGTCCGGGTCTGGTGGAGGAAGCGCGGCTCGGCGAACGTGCCGAGGGCCTCCCGTACCTCGGGCAGATGCGGTTCCTCGGCGTGCAGGGCCGCGGAGAGCTGCGCCTTGGGGATGGGGATCCGGGCGGCGGCCAGCGCGCCCAGCGCGGTGGCCGGGTCCTCGAAGGAGGTGGCGAGATGGCAGGTGTCGATGCAGATCCCGATCCTGGCGCTGCCGATCTCGGTGAGCGGGCCGATCGCGTCTGCGGTGGTCTCGACGGTGCAGCCCGGCTCCGGCTCCAGGGCGATCCTGATGGACTTGCCGGTCAGCTCCTCCAGCGCGTCCAGCCGTCCGGCGAGCGCGGTCAGGGCCGTACGGGCGGCGCGGGCCGCGGCGTCGTCGAACTCGGTGCGCCAGGCGAGCGGGAGGGTGGAGACGGAGCCCTCGGTGACGTCGTCGGGCAGCAGCGCGGCGAGCAGCCGGGCGAGGTCGCTGGTGTGGGCGAGGCGCTCCGGGTCGGCCCAGTCCGGCTTGTAGACGCGGTACTTGACCTCTTCGGCGCCGAATCCCTCGTACGGGAAGCCGTTGAGCGTGACGACTTCCAGACCGCGCCGGTCCAGTTCGGCGCGGAGTCCGCGCAGTGCGGCCGGGTCGTTGATCAGGGCCTGCGCGGCGCCCCTGGCCAGCCAGAGCCCGATGCCGAGGCGGTCGCGGCCGAGGCGTTTGCGTACCGGCTCGCAGTGGTCGCGGAGCTGGGCGAGTACGCCTTCGAGGTTCTCGGCGGGGTGGACGTTGGTGCAGTACGAGAGATGGACGGTGGACCCGTCGGGGTGGCGGAAGCGCATGGGCTCACTCCCCGCCGCGGAGAATGGAGTTGCCCTCGTGGAGGGCCTCCGGGGGGGCGACTTCGAGCTGGAGCCGTCCGCTGATCCCGTAGAAGGCGACGGGGTTGCGCCACAGGACCCGGTCGACGTCGTCCTCGCCGAAGCCGGCGGCGAGCATCGCGTCCGCGACCTTGCGGGTCTTGAGCGGATCGCTCTTGCCCCAGTCCGCCGCGGAGTTGACGAGCACCTTCTCGGTGCCGTGGGCCTTGAGGACGGCGACCATGCGGTCCTCGTCCATCTTGGTGTCGGGGTAGATGGAGAAGCCGAGCCAACTGCCGCTCTCCGCCGCGTCCTTGACGGTCGTCTCGTTGAGGTGGTCGAGCAGGACCCGCTCCGGGTCGAGGGCGGACTCCCGTACGACATCGATGGTGCGGCGCAGGCCCGCGAGCTTGTCGCGGTGGGGGGTGTGGACCAGCGCGGGCAGGCCGTGGTCGGCGGCGAGCTGGAGCTGCGCGGCGAGCGCGGTGTCCTCGGCCGGGGTCATCGAGTCGTAGCCGATCTCGCCGACGGCGACGACACCGTCCTTGACGAGATAGCGCGGCAGGGCGTCCAGGACGGGCGTGCACCGCGGGTCGTTGGCCTCTTTGGGGTTGAGCGCGAGGGTGCAGTGGTGGGCGATGCCGTACTGCGCGGCACGGAACGGTTCCCAGCCGAGGAGCGCGTCGAAGTAGTCGAAGAAGCTCTCGGGCGAGGTACGGGGCTGACCGAGCCAGAAGGACGGCTCGACCAGGGCGCGGACTCCGGAGGCGTACATCGCCTGGTAGTCGTCCGTGGTACGGGAGGTCATATGGATGTGGGGGTCGAAGATGCGCATCAGGACTCCTCGCCGGTCAGGTGGAGCGCGTGGTACAGGTCGGCGGGTACGGGACGGCCGGCGGCGGTGCGCTCAGCCGCGAAGTCGGCGAGCATCCGGGCCAGTTCGGCGTCTCCGTGGGCGCGTCCGTCCAGGCCGTCGACGGCGGCGACCGGCACACCGGTGAAGAGGCACTTGAGGATGGCGTGCCGCCAGGAGTGGGGATCGAGATGGGCGGCGGCGTACGGACCGACGGCGGCGGCGACCAGCCGCGTGTCATTGGTCCGCAGGGCGTCCTCGACCAGCGGCAGCGCGCCGGGTCCGGTGACGCGCAGGGGCAGGGCGAGCAGCACGGCGCGGCGCTCGGCGGCGGTGCCCTGGTGGTAGAGCCGGGTCAGGGTGGCGAGGCCGGCACGGGCCTCCTGGAGGAGGAGGGTGCGTACGGAGTCGGCGTGCTCCTGGCCGCAGTGGCGGCCGGCGGCGGCGAAGCGCAGCTCCCAGGGGGCGACGGCAACGTTGTCGCCCTCGCCCTCCTCCGTGGCCGCGGCGGCCTCGGCCAGGGCGGCGTCGAGCCACGCGCCGGCGGCGGCGTCCAGACGGGGAGCCAGGTCCTCGCGGGTCTGGGCGGGCGGGTTCGAGATCATGCTGCTCCCTTCGTACGGAGGAAGTCCAGGGAGGTACGGGCGAGTTCGGGGCCCGCGTGGGAGTGGCGGGGCAGTTCGACGACGGTCAGGCCCTGGTAGCCGGTGGCGGCCAGCGCGGCGAGCACCGGCGGGAAGTCGATCTCGCCCTCGCCGAACGGGAGATGCTCGTGCACACCGCGCCGCATGTCCTCGATCTGCACGTGCCGCAGCCACGGCGCGGCCTCGCGGACACAGTCGGCTGGCGGTGCGGGCTCCAGGCACTGGCAGTGGCCTATGTCGAGGGTGAGGCCGAGCGGTTCGGGGTCGCCGAGGCGGTGTCTGAGCCGGTGGAATCCGGCGAGGTCCGACACGAGATGGCCGGGCTCGGGCTCGACGGCGAGCGGTACGCCGGCGCTCTCGGCGGCGGCGACCACCGGGGTCAGCGCCTCGTCGAGCCGCTTCCACGCGGTGTCGGTGTCGGTGCCCGCCGGGGTGACCCCGCTGAAGCAGTGCACGGCGTGCGCGCCGAGGTCGGCGGCGACCTGAACGGCCGTCACCAGCAGTCCGGTACGGGCGGCACGGCCCTCGGGGTCGGGGTCGAGCAGGGTGGGGCCGTGCTTGCGGCGCGGGTCGAGCACATACCGGCCGCCGGTCTCGACGGTCACCCCGAGCCCCAGCTCCCCCAGCCGCCGGGCGACGCGGGCGACGCGGGCGGGCAGGTCGGGGGCCATGGGGTCGAGATGCATATGGTCGAGGGTGAGCCCGACACCGTCGTATCCGAGGTCGGCCAGGAGCGCGAGCGCGTCGTCGAGCCGGAGATCGGTGAGCCCGTTGGTGCCGTATCCGAAACGCAGACTCATGTGGGGCTCACTTTCCGTGCGAATGCCCGTGCCAGTGGTACGAGTCCCAGCACACCGAGCGCGGTCCCGGCGGCTCCGCCCCGCGCGGCGAGCGCCGCCTGGAGCGGGATCATGGCCCGGATCCCGCCGCCCACGGCGCGCTGGGTGAGCGGTGGGGAGGGGTTGAGCGCGGCGTGCGCCAGGGGCTTTCCCGCGGTCTTCGCGTATACGGCGGCGAGGCCCCCGGTGAGCAGGGCTGCGGCGGAGCGTTCCGCGCGCAGCCGCCATCCGGTGAGGACGCCAAGACCCGCCGTCACCCCGAGCGCGGCGAGCGGCGCGGCGGTCGAACCGCCCTGCGCCTCCTGCCGCGAGACCACGGTGACCGCGACCGTATGCGCCCCGAGCACCCCGGCTGCGCCCAGGGCCTTGCGCGCCCCGGCGGCCGGGGGGCGCGCGCCCCGCGAACTGGTGGCCGTCGCGCCCAGGAGCAGGTCCAGGGAGCGGGCCGCGCCCATGGCGAGAGGGCCCGCCGGGGTGTGCTTGAGGCGGAGGTCGTACGACCAGACCGCGGCGGCCAGCGCCGTACCGACCGCCAGGGACGGGCGGCCGGCCCGGGAGGCCAGGGCCAGGCCCGCGGCGGTCAGCCCGGCCGCGGCGGCCAGCGCCGCGCCGGGGGTGATACGGCCCGAGGGGATCGGGCGGTGCGGGCGGTCCACGGCGTCCTCGTCGCGGTCCGCCCAGTCGTTGAGCGCCATGCCCGCCTCGTACAGGCAGAGCGAGGCGCCCACCGCGTACGCCGTGCCCCGGTTGGCACGTACGCCGGCCGCCGCCGCGCCGGCCAGGGCATCGCCCGGGACGGTGAACAGCGCCGACACGCGCAGCAGTTCGGCCCAGGCCCGCAGGCGCGGGCGCAGGTTCACCGGGCCTCCCGCAGCCGGTCCGTCTCCCGGAGCCGGTCCGCGAAGCCGAGCAGCGCCTCGTACTGTTCCGCGAGCGCGGAGGAGCCGCCGTCCGGGTCCTTGAAGTAGAAGCCCAGCTCGGGCAGCGGGCCGCTCAGCCCCGCCTCGTGCGCGCGCGACACCAGCCGTGCCAGGTCCAGGACCAGCGGCGCGGCCAGCGCCGAGTCGCAGCCCTGCCAGATCGTCTGGAGGATCATCCGCGAGCCGAGGAAGCCGTCGAAGGCGATGTGGTCCCAGGCCGTCTTCCAGTCGCCCAGCGCCGGGACGTCGTCGATATGGACCTCGCCCTCCGGCGCCTCGCCCAGGGTGTCGGCCAGGACGCGTTCCTTGCCCGCGTTCTTGGCCGCCGCCGCGCCCGGGTCGGCCAGCGCCGCTCCGTCCCCGCCGCCCAGCAGATTCGTGCCCGACCAGGCGCGTACGGTCAGGGCACGCTGCACGAACATCGGGGCGAGCACGGAACGGAGCAGCGTCTGGCCTGTCTTGCCGTCGCGGCCGGCGTGGGGAAGTCCGCCGGCCTCGGCGGCCGCTGTGAGGGCCGGGGTGCGCAGCCCGGTGGAGGGGGTGAAGTTGACGTACGAGCAGCCGGCCCGTACCGCGGCCGCCGCGTACAGCGAGCTGGCGGGCAGCCGGGGGTCGTCGGGCGCGGGGGTGGGCTCGGTGGAGGAGACATTGACGACGACGGTCCGCGCGACACCGGTGCGCCGCGCGAAGTCGCCGATGTCGGCGGCGAAGGCGGCGATGAGTTCCTCGTCGCTCCTGGTGTCCCCCGGCTGGGGGCCGCCGGACCTGATCTCCTGGTCGGCGGCGGTGAGTTCGGCGCGGATCGCGGCGGGCAGGCCATGCGGGAGCACGCCCGCCGCGGTCAGTTCCTCGGCGCGCTTGGGCAGCGGACAGCTCGCCGTGTCGTGTCCGCCGAAGACGAGGGAGGAGAGCGCGGGCAGGCCCGTCCCGGCGAAGGGCGGGGTCTCGGTGACCATGCCCGTCGCGGGGTGGAGTCCGGCCGTGACCGCCGCGCATCCCGCGACAGCCGTCGTGGCGACGGAGCCGCGGGCTCCGACGAACCAGACTCCGGTGCGTACTGCAGTCGATTCCGTACCGCTCGTCGTCACGGGCTGCCTCCCTGCCGGTGGTGTGGTGGTGGTTGGTGGGCGGCGGGCGGGGGTACGGCGCCTCCCCGCCCGCCGCCGGCTGACGGGCCGCCCGTCCCAGGTGTCCCTAGGAGGCCGGCAGTTCCTTGAGCTGGATGTTGCGGAAGGACGCCTGGTCGTCGGCGCCGTGGTTCTGCAGCCCGATGTAGCCGTCCTTCAGGCTGCGCGCCGGGTCCGTGTTGGTGAAGTCGTTGATCTTCACGCCGTTAAGGAAGATCTGCAGACGCTCACCCTGGACCTTGATCTCGTAGTTGTTCCACTGCCCCGGCGGGCGCAGAACCTGGTCCCTGACCTTGACGTTGGCCGACTTGAAGCCGTAGACGGAGCCGGTGGTGCGGTCCGGGGTGTCGGTGGCGTCGATCTGCACCTCGTACCCCTTGTCCACCGCCGACCACGGGTCGTCGGAGGCCGGGAAGCCCACGAACACACCGGAGTTGTCGTCCCCGGCGAGCTTCCAGTCCAGCTTCAGGGAGTAGGACTTGAACTCCTTGGCCTGGTACCAGAGCAGGCCCATGCCGCCCTCGGAGCGCAGTTCACCGTCCACGACGTTGAACTTGCCCGGTCCGGCCTGCTTCCAGCCCTCTGTCGTCTTGCCGTTGAAGAGGTCCCGGTAGCCGGTCTTCGGCTTGCAGTCGGCCTTCACCTGGCCGGCCGCGTACCGGAGTCCGCCGAGCAGGTGCTGACGGAAGGCCGGGTCCGCGTACGACTCCTTGGTGTGGCCGCCGCCGGTGTAGAACGCCCGGCCGCCCTCGTACGTCTGGCACCAGGCGATCGGGTGGTCGCCCTTCATGGTGCCGCCCTGGTAGGTGGTCTCGTCCAGGGTGGCGAGGACCCGTGCCTGCTCACGCGGGTTGGTGCGGTAGTTGTACCACTCGTCGGTGCGCTGCCACTCGTCGCCGAGATGCGCGGTCGACGGGTGGTCGTGGTCCTCTACGCGGACGGTGGCCGGCTGGATCTGCGGGTGGCCCTGGAAGTACGCGCCCACCAGGCCGCCGTAGAAGGCCCAGTCGTACTCCGTGTCGGCCGCCGCGTGGACGCCCATGTAGCCGCCGCCGGTGGCGACATAGTTCTCGAACGCCTTCTGCTGGTCGGCGTTGAGAACATCACCGGTGGTGGAGAGGAAGACCACCGCGTCGTACCGGGCGAGGTTGTTGGTGGTGAACTGGGCGCCCGTCTCGGTGGAGTCGACCTTGATCCCGGTGGTGGCGCCCAGCTCCTTGAGCGCGGCGACACCCTGGGGGATCGAGTCGTGGCGGAACCCGGCGGTCCTGGAGAAGACCAGGACCCGCTTCTCGGTCTTGCCGGGCACGGCCGTGGAGAGCTGGAAATCGTCCAGGTCGAAGAGCGCGCCGCTGCCGGTGGCACCCTTGAAGACCAGGAACAGCTCGGTGGTCTTCGTCGGTACGGACCGCAGGGGTACGTCGATGTCCTGGAAGGTCTCCCAGCTCCCGGTGACCGGGATCGGCGCGGAGCCGAGCAGGTTGCCGGTGGCTGAGCCCGTCCGTACCTCCAGGAATCCGCCGGCGCCGCCGGAGGAGATCCGGGCGGTCAGGGTCTTGGACCCGGTCAGGTTGTACGGCGTGAAGGAGATCCAGTCGCCGTCGTCGATGTCGCCGACGGTCTTGCCGCCGTTGGCCGGGGCCTTGTCGTACGTCCTGATGCCGGAGGCGGAGCTGAAGTGCTCGGCCTGCCGGTGGCGCGGCTGGAGCTGCGCCTGGCCGTGGCTGGTGATCGCCGCCTGGCCGCCGCCTCCGCCGTCGGTGTACTCGGCGTCGATGACCCCGAAGATATTGGCGTTGGGGTCGTGCTCGGTGTCGGCGGGCGCGGTGATGGTGCCCTCGCAGCCGTTGACCGAGGTGATCGGGTGGCCGTGGCTGTCATGGCCGAGGATGTAGCGGACGATCACCTTGGAGCAGTCGATCGGACCGTCCTCGGGGTCGGTGACCGTGACCTTGAAGGGCAGGGTGTCCCCGAAGTTGAACAGGGTTCCCTCGGCGGGCAGTGTGAGCTTCACCGTGGGCGCTGTGTTGCCCACGACGATCCGGACCGACGCGGTCGCGGTGCGCTCCGTCGGGTCGGTGACGGTGAGCCGCGCCGAGTAGGTGCCGTTCTTCTTGTACGTGTACGTGGGGTTGGGCTCGGTGGAGGTGCCGCCGTCGCCGAAGTCCCACTGGTAGGTGAGGGTGTCGCCGTCGGGGTCCTCGGTGCCGGCGGAGGAGAAGACCGCCTTCAGCGGGGACTTGCCGGAGGTCTTGTTGACACTGGCCTCGGCGATGGGCGACTTGCCGCCCGTGGCGTTCTCGATGCGGTAGAGCGCGGAGTGCTCGTCGCCGCCGAACCAGGAGAGGCCGTAGTCGAGGACGTAGAGCGCGCCGTCGGGGCCGAACTCCATGTCCATGACCTGGGTGCCGGTCCACGGGAACGGGTTGATCGAGCCGACCGTACCGTTCTCGTCCTGCTCGATCCGCTTGATCCACTGGCGGCCGAACTCGCCGGCGAAGTAGTTGCCGTCGTAGGACTCGGGGAACTTCACCGGGGAGTCCAGGTCCGCGTCGTACCGGTAGACCGGGCCGCCGGTCGGCGACTCGGAGCCGGAGCCGAACTCGGGCACACTGCCGCCGTCGTACGGGATCCACGCGGGCTGGGCCGGCGGGAGGTCCGTCAGTCCGGTGTTGTGGGGCGAGGTGTTCTTCGGGGCCGCGCAGTCGAAGGCGGCGCCGGAGGCCTGCGTCCCGAAGTCGTAGTCGATATAGGCGTCGTTGTCGCCGGTGCAGTACGGCCAGCCGAAGTTCCCGGCCTCGGTGACCCGGGCGAACTCCACCTGACCGGCCGGGCCGCGGGTCGGCGACGCCGCGCCCGCGTCGGGACCGTAGTCACCGACGTACACGATGCCGGTCTTCTGGTCCACGGAGATACGGAAGGGGTTGCGGAACCCCATCGCGTAGATCTCGGGCCGCGTCTTCTCGGTGCCGGGGGCGAAGAGGTTGCCCTCCGGGATGGTGTACGAGCCGTCCTCCGCGACCTTGATACGGAGGATCTTGCCGCGCAGGTCATTGGTGTTGCCGGAGCTGCGCTGGGCGTCGAACGCCGGGTTGCGGGTGGCCCGTTCGTCGATCGGCGTGTAGCCGTCGGAGGCGAAGGGGTTGGTGTCGTCACCCGTCGACAGATAGAGGTTGCCCTCCGCGTCGAAGGCGATGTCGCCGCCGACGTGGCAGCAGGTGCCGCGCGAGGTGGCGACGTCGAGGACCTTCTTCTCGCTCGCCTTGTTGAGGGTGCCGTCCTCGTTGAGCGTGAAGCGCGAGAGACGGTTGTACCCGTCGAAGGGGGCGAAGTCGGCGGCCGTGCCGTTCTCGGGCGCGTCGCCGGCGGGGGTGTCGAGCTTGGGGGCGTAGAAGAGATAGATCGCCCGGTTCTCGGCGAAGTCGGGGTCGACCCCGACGCCCTGGAGACCTTCCTCGTCGTGGTTGTAGACGTCCAGCGTGCCGGCGATGGTGGTGTCGCCGCCGGCGTCGGTGATCCGGAGCGTGCCGTCGCGCGAGGTGTGCAGCACCTGCCGGTCCGGCAGGACGGCGAGCGACATGGGCTCGCCCACCTCGTCGGCGCCCTTCGCGAGGGTCACCTGCTGAAAGCTTTCCTCCGCGGCGTCCGGATGGTCCGGGTGTGCGGCGGCAGGTACGGCGCTGAGGCTTGAGCCTGCGAGCAGGGCGCCCGTCAGGAGCGCGAGGAGGGTTCTGGCTCTGGGGCGTTTTCTGTGCACGAAAGTCCTCCACAATGGGCTGTTCGTACGTGCTGGTGCCAAGGAGCGCGGATGCTGTGCTCGCGCTCGCCTCCCCGGGGAGGGGACCGGTGCTCGTCCTGCACCGGTCCCCGGGGGAGGTGGCTTCGTCGCCGATGTGCGCCGTCACACCGGAGACCACCTATGTCCTGTACATCTCAGTGGACCGTAGCTGTGTTCGTCCGGGACCGAAAGACCTTGCGCAGAGGAGAAGTTGTACTTTTTCCTCCCCCAGGACAAAGCGGATTCCGGGCAGGCCGGACCGCCTGGTGGCATGGGGTCACCACCAGGCTCTGCCCGGCCCCGCGGGGACCGAAGGCGCTACTCGCCGCCGCCGAAGGCCGCGTCGAAGGACGCGGTGGGCGCGTCGAAGTCGAAGCGCTTGAGGTCCCTGAGGGCCTCCGGCGCTCCCGCGAGCCGGTCCATGCCCGCGTCCTCCCACTCGACCGAGATGGGTCCCTCGTACCCGATCGAACGGAGCATCCGGAAGACGTCCTCCCACGGGACATCGCCGTGGCCCGCCGAGACGAAGTCCCAGCCGCGCCGCGGGTCGCCCCAGGGCAGGTGCGAGCCGAGCCGGCCGTTGCGGCCGTCGAGACGCTTGCGCGCCTCCTTACAGTCGACGTGGTAGATCCGGTCCCGGAAGTCGTAGAGGAAGTTGACCGGGTCCAGGTCCTGCCAGACGAAGTGGCTCGGGTCGAAGTTCAGCCCGAACGCGGGCCGGTTGTCGACCGCTTCCAGCGCGCGCTTCGTGGTCCAGTAGTCGTACGCGATCTCGCTGGGGTGCACCTCGTGGGCGAACCGCACCCCCTCGGCGTCGAAGACGTCCAGGATCGGGTTCCACCGCTCCGCGAAGTCCTCGTACCCCCGGTCGATCATGCCGGGCGGTACGGGCGGGAACATCGCGACCAGGTGCCAGATCGAGGAGCCGGTGAAGCCGATGACCGTGTCCACCCCGAAGGCGGCCGCGGCCCTGGCGGTGTCCTTGATCTCGGCGGCGGCGCGCTGCCTGACGCCCTCGGGCTCGCCGTCGCCCCAGATACGGGACGGCAGGATGCCCTGGTGGCGCTCGTCGATGGGGCTGTCGCAGACGGCCTGGCCGACGAGGTGGTTGGAGATCGCCCAGCACTTCAGCCCGTACTTGTCGAGCAACTGGTGGCGGCTGTCCAGATAGCCGGGGTCGGAGAGCGCCTTGTCGACCTCGAAGTGGTCGCCCCAGCAGGCGAGTTCCAGGCCGTCGTAACCGAAGTCACGGGCGTGCCTGCACACCTCCTCCAGGGGCAGATCGGCCCACTGGCCGGTGAACAGCGTGAACGGGCGTGGCATTCGGACCTCCTTCTCTGTATCGCTCTGTGGCTGCTGATCGCTCTGTGGCTGCGTTGCTCTGCTGCCAGGTCTTCTCTACCTGTTACGCGGCGTCCCCGCCGGTTCCCGACGGCGAAGGCACCGGCGTGTACACCGCGTTCTTCGCCGCGCTGTCCTCCACCGCGGCCAGCACCCGCTGCACCTGGAGCCCGTCCGCGAAGGACGGTACGGGGCCGGTCCCGGCGGCGACCGCCTCGACCAGATCGCGGGCCTGGTGGACGAAGGTGTGCTCGTAGCCGAGCGCGTGCCCCGGCGGCCACCAGGCGTCGAGGTACGGATGCTCCGGCTCGGTCACCAGGATCCGGCGGAAGCCGGACGAGGGAGCGGGCTCGGTGTGGTCGTGGAACGACAGTTCGTTGAGCCGCTCCAGATCGAAGGCGAGCGAACCGAGCTCGCCGTTGATCTCCAGATGCAGCGCGTTCTTGCGTCCCGCCGCCATACGGCTGGCCTCGAAGGAGGCCAGCGCGCCGGAGGCCAGCCGGCCGGTGAAGATCGCGGCGTCGTCCACGGTGACCTGGCCGACATCGCCGCCGCCGGTCGCGGAGAGCCCCGCCGACGCCCCGCTGACCAGCGGCCGTTCCTTGACGAAGGTCTCCGTGAGCGCGGACACCCCGACCAGCAGCTCCCCCGTCAGGAACTGCGCCAGGTCGATGATGTGCGCGCCCAGGTCGCCCAGCGCCCCGGAGCCCGCGTGCTCGCGCTTGAGCCGCCAGGTCAGCGGGAACTCCGGATCGACCAGCCAGTCCTGGAGATAGGTGACCCGGACATGCCGGAGCCTGCCGAGCCTGCCCTCCTGGATGAGCTGCCTCGCGTACGAGACGGCGGGCACCCTGCGGTAGTTGAAGCCGACCATGGCGAGCTGGCCGCGCTCCCTCGCCGCCTCGGCGGCCCTGACCATGGCCTCGGCCTCGGCCACCGAGTTGGCGAGGGGCTTCTCGCACAGCACGTGCTTGCCCGCCTCCAGCGCGGCGATGGCGATCTCCGCATGGCTGTCCCCGGGGGTGCAGATATCGACCACCCGCACATCGTCGCGCTCGATGAGCCGCCGCCAGTCGGTCTCGGCGGCGGCCCAGCCGTGTCTGTCCGCCGCGGCCCGTACCGCGCTCTCGTCACGTCCGCAGATCGCGGCGAGCACGGGCCGCATCGGCAGGTCGAAGACGTGTCCCGCGGTGCGCCACCCCTGTGAGTGGGCGGCGCCCATGAACGCGTATCCGACCATGCCGATACCGAGTGCGGGCGGCGCACCGGCCTCTTTCTCCGACGCTTCGGGGGTCATACGGAGTACTCCTCGTCTGTCGCTGGTGGGGGCGGCCGCTGTCGGACCGGTCAGCTAAAGCCCGTAGGCAGGTACTGGTCGACATTGTCCTTGTCGACAACGGCCGAGTAGCACGTGACCGAGACCGGGATCTCCAGCTCGGCCAGACCGCTGACGCCCTTGGACTGACCCAGTGCGCGGGCCAGGTCGATGGCGGAGGCGGCCATGGTGGGCGGGTAGAGCACAGTGGCCTTGAGCACGCTGTTGTCGGCCTTGATGGCGTCCATCGCCGACTTGGCGCCGGCGCCGCCGACCATCAGGAAGCCGTCGCGGCCCGCCTGCTGGATGGCGCGCAGCGCGCCGACGCCCTGGTCGTCGTCGTGGTTCCAGAGGGCGTCGAAGCTGGCCTGGGCCTGGAGGAGCTGGGCCATCTTGGCCTGGCCCGACTCGACGGTGAAGTCAGCCGCCTGGCGGGCGACCTTCTTGATGTTCGGGTAGTTCTTCAGGGCGTCGTCGAAGCCCTGGGTGCGCTGCTGGGTCAGCTCCAGGTTGTCGAGCCCCGCCAGCTCGATGACGGTGGCGTTCGGCTTGTCCTTGAGCTTCTCGCCGATGTAGTTGCCGGCGCTGACGCCCATGCCGTAGTTGTCGCCGCCGACCCAGCAGCGGTACGCCTGCGGGTCCGCGAAGATCCGGTCCAGGTTGATGACCGGGATACCGGCGCGCATGGCCTTGAGGCCGACCTGGGTGAGGGCCTTGCCGTCGGCCGGCAGGATCACCAGGACGTCGACCTTCTTGTTGATCAGCGTCTCGACCTGGCCGATCTGGGCGGCGGTGTCGTTGGAGCCCTCGGTGATGTCCAGCGTCACCTCCGAGTACTTCGCCGCACGCGACTTGGCGTTCTCGTTGATCGCGTTGAGCCAGCCGTGGTCGGCCTGGGGGCCCGCGAAACCGATGGTGACGGGCGTGCCGGGCTTGTCGTCCGCGGCGGCCGGCTGGCTGTTGGCCGCCGGCTCCTTCTTCTCGGGCTCATTGCTGGTACAGGCGGTGAGGAGGGCACCCGCGGAGATGGCGGCGGTGCCGAAGAGCAGCCCTCTGCGGCTCGTTTCTGGCATGGCGGTTCAACCCTTCAAGGTAGGGCGGTACAGGGAAAGCGGGTGCGAGGCAGGAAGTCAGGCCTCGCCGTTGCGCATGGTGCGGCGCTGGACCAGTACGGCGGCGACGATGATGGCGCCCTTCGCGATCTGCTGGACATCGCTCTGGAGATTGTTGAGCGCGAAGATATTGGTGATCGTGGTGAAGACCAGAACACCGAGGACGGAGCCGACGATGGTGCCGCGGCCGCCGCTGAGCAGGGTGCCGCCGATGATCGCCGCGGCGATGGCGTCCAGCTCGTACAGGTTTCCGTTGGTGTTCTGTCCCGAGCCGGCCAGGATGATCAGCAGGAAGGCCGCGATACCGCAGCAGAGCCCGGAGAGCAGATAGAGATAGAGCCGCTGGCGCCGTACGTCGATACCGGCGAGCCTGGCGGCCTCGGCGTTGCCGCCGACGGCGACGGTGCGCCGCCCGAAGGTCGTACGGTTCAGCACCAGCCAGCCGATGACCGTGACGGCCGCGAAGACCAGGACGAGCGGCGGGATGCCCAGGACGTACGAGTCGGGGATGCCGAGGTCGAGCACCGAGTTCACGGTGACGATCTGGGTCTTGCCCTCGGTGATCTGGAGGGCGAGGCCACGGGCGGAGGCCAGCATCGCGAGGGTCGCGATGAACGGCACCATCCCGCCGTACGCGATGAGCAGCCCGTTCACCAGACCGCAGCCCAGACCGACCACCACCGCGGTGAACAGGATGCCCGCGAAGCCGTACTGCTGGGTGGCGAGTGTGGTCGCCCAGACCGAGGCCAGTGCCACGATGGCGCCGACCGACAGGTCGATGCCGCCGCTGGTGATCACAAAGGTCATGCCGACCGTGACCACACCGATGACCGAGGCCTGGGTGAGGACGAGCTGGAGGTTGTTGGTGTCCAGGAACTGTTCGGGCTTGGTGATGCCGCCGACCACGATCAGCGCGGCCAGCACCCCGAGCAGCGAGAGGTTACGGACGTCGAGACGCAGCCCGAGGCTCCGCCAACCGCCCTTCTCCTCCGTGGACTTGGCTGTGGACGCGGACGGGACGGGCGGCGTGGGCGGCTCGGGCACGGCGTCGGGCCCGCCCTGCTGTGCCTCGGAGGCAGGCTGTTTCATGGCGTCGGGCTCCCTTCCATCACAAGGTCGAGTACACGGTGCTCGTCGAGCTCCTGGGCGGGCGCCCGGTGGACGACCCGGCCCTCGCGGAGCACCAGCACCCGGTCGGCGAGGCCCAGCACTTCGGGGACCTCGCTGGAGACGAGCAGCACGGCGAGGCCTTCGTCGGCCAGCCGGCGGATCACGGCGTACAGCTCGGCGCGGGCGCCGACGTCGACGCCCCGGGTGGGTTCGTCGAGCAGCAGGACCCGGCAGCCGCGCAGCAGCCAGCGGGCGAGTACCGCCTTCTGCTGGTTGCCGCCGGAGAGGGTGCGGATCCGGGCGTCCGGGTTGTCGGGGCGCAGGGAGAGTTCCCTGGTGGCCTTCCTGGCCGCGGTCCGTTCGGCCGAGCGGTCGAGCCAGCCGATCCGCGCGAACCGGGGCAGCGAGGACACCGACACATTGCGGGTGACCGATTCGAGCATCAGCAGGGCCTGGGCCTTGCGCTCCTCGGGTGCGAGGCCGAGTCCCGCGCGGACGGCGGACGGTACGCTGCCGGGCCGCAGCGGGGTGCCGCCGACGAGGACACGGCCCGCGGTGGGCTTGCGCGCCCCGTAGATGGTCTCCAGGATCTCGGAGCGTCCCGAGCCGACGAGCCCCGCGAGTCCGACGATCTCGCCGGGCCGCAGTTCGAGGTCGACCGGCTCGAACTCCCCGGCCCTGGTGAGGCCTTCGACCCGCAGTACGGGCGCGGCATCGGCGGAGGCGGGCGCGGCGGGCCGCTCGGGGAAGACGTACTCGACATTGCGGCCGGTCATCAGGGCGACGACCTCGCGGGTCGGGGTCTCCTTCGCCGGCAGCGCCACGGCCACCGTACGGCCGTCCTTGATGACGGTGACGCGGTCGCCGATGCGCCGGATCTCCTCCAGCCGGTGGGAGATGTAGATGACGGCCACACCGTCGGCGGTCAGGGTGGAGACGACCCGGAAGAGGTTGTCGACCTCGTCGGGGTCGAGGGCGGCGGACGGCTCGTCCATCACGATGAGCCGTACGTCGTGGGAGAGCGCGCGGGCCATGGACACGATCTGCTGCTGGGCGGCGGAGAGTTCACCGACGGGGGTGTGCGCCTGGATCTCGGGGTGGCCGAGCCGCTTGAGCAGCGCGGTCGCCGCGGACCTGGCCTCCCGGCCCTTGATGACGAAGCCGGCGGTGGTGGGTTCGTGGCCGAGGAAGATGTTCTCGGCGACGGACAGGCCTTCGACCAGGTCGAGTTCCTGGTAAATGGTCGCGATGCCCAGCCGCATGGCGGCGATGGGCGACTTGAGTGTGACCGCTTCGCCCTGCCAGGTGATCACTCCGCCGTCGGGCTGGTGGGCCCCGGCGAGCACCTTGATGAGGGTGGACTTGCCGGCGCCGTTCTGGCCGAGCAGGCAGTGGACCTCGCCGGCCTGGACCTCCAGGTCCACACCGTCGAGCGCGCGGACACCGGGAAAGGTCTTGATGATGCCGGACATGGTGAGCAGAAGGGTTTCTGGTGGTGCTGGTGCCATGGCGTATCCCCTCGGCGGATGCGGCCCGCCCCGCGGGCAGGACTGGACAAGGGCAGGGCGGAGCCAGGTGCGGCGGCGCTGTGTTGGGTGGTGTGCGGCTCGTACGGGTGCTGCGGCTCGCGGGAGCGCAGCGACATCGGATGCGGTTGCGGCTCGTGCGGGGTGGTGCGGGTGGTACGGCTCGTGCTGGTGGTTCGGGTGGTGCGTCCGGTCCGGTACGGGGTGGTGCCCGGCGGTGCAGGGTGCCGGTGGGGCGGCTCGTACGGGTGGTGCCCGGCGGTGCTGGTGGTGCGGCTCTTGCGGGTGGCGCGGTTCGTACGGGGTGGTGCGGTGGTGCCCGGTGGTGCGTGCTGCGGTACCGGCCTAGGCCGGTGAGAACAGGTGGTCGCTGATGAGCCGGGCCGCGCCGGTGACCCCGGCGGTCGGGCCCAGCTCGCCCAGGACGATGGGGAGATTGCCGGTGGCCAGCGGCAGCGACTGCCGGTAGACCTGGGTACGGACGCTGGCCAGCAGTGTGTGGCCGAGGCCGGTCACCCCGCCGCCGATCACCACCAGCGCCGGGTTGAAGAAGCTGACAAGGCCGGCGATCACCTGGCCGACGCGGTTCCCGCCCTCGCGGATGAGGTCGAGCGCGGTGGGGTCGCCGGCGGCGGCCGCGGCGGCGACGTCCACCGCGCTCAGCCGGCCCGACTCCTCCAGCCTGGCGGCCAGTTCGGGCGAGCGCCCGGTGCGCGCCGCGTCCTCGGCGTCACGGGCGAGCGCCGCGCCGCTGAAGTAGGCCTCCAGGCAGCCCTTGTTGCCACAGGCGCAGGCGCGGCCGTCCGCCACGACCTGGATATGGCCGATGTCCCCGGCGCTGCCGGTCGTACCGCGGTAGACCTCGCCGCCGACGACGATGCCGCAGCCGATACCGGTGCCGATCTTGATGCAGAGGAAGTCCCCCGCGGAGCGTGCGACGCCCGCGTGCTGCTCCCCCATCGCCATCAGGTTCACATCGTTGTCGACCATGACCGGGCAGCCCAGCTCCTGGCTGAGGGCCTCCCGTACGGGGAAGCCGTCCCAGCCGGGCATGATCGGCGGCGCGACGGGCACACCCTCGGGGAAGCGGACAGGCCCTGGGACCCCGATCCCCGCCCCGTCGAACTCCTCGGCGAGCCCGGTGACCTTGAGCTTGGCCGCCATGGCGAGCACCTGCTCGAAGATGGCGACGGGCCCTTCGCGGACGTCCATGGGGTGGTTGAGATGCCCCAGCACCTCCAGCTCCGCGTTGGTCACGGCCACATCGATGGATGTGGCGCCGATGTCGACCCCGAGGAAGCGCAGGGCGGGCGCCAGCCGGATGTTGTGGGAGCGCCGGCCGCCGCGCGAGGCGGCGAGTCCGTCGGCGACGACCAGTCCGGTCTCCAGCAGCCGGTCCACCTCGACGGCGAGCTTGGAGCGCGACAGGTCCACCTGGTCGCCGAGCTGCGCACGGGAGTTGGGCCCACCGTCGCGCAACAGTCTGAGCAGTCGCGCCTGATGGGCGTTCGCGGGTCGTGCCGTCATACGTCTCACGCGCCCCTCCCCGCCTTCTCGGCCATGTTTGCCGGGCTTTCGAGGGAACGTAGCAGCGCTTGCCCTCAGTGGGAAGAAGTTGAGCGGGAATCCGTCCCAACTTTCTCCACACCGAGGACAAAGCTGTTTTTTGGCATGCCTTTTGGGACCCCGTGGGGCCTAATGTCTATCTTGTACTACCTGTTACCGCTCATCCCGTCTGCGCCAATTACCCAAGAAGTGCCGAGGGCCCGCCACTCGCTGCGGACAGCTTGCGACCCGGCCGGTCAGGACGGCCGGGACGGTGCCTGGGTGCGGTGGTGGTACGTCGTACGGGTGTGCTCGGTGTGCGCCTTCATCACCTCGACCGCGCGCTTCTCGTCCCTCGTCGCGATCGCGGCGATCAGCTCCCGGTGCTCGATCCAGGACTGTTTGCCTCGCTGCCGGGCGACCGGCGTGTAGTACCAGCGCACCCGGCGGTCCACTCTCGCGGCCAGTTCGGCCAGCACGAGATTGCCCGCCAGCTCCATCACCTTGGCATGGAAGGCCGCGTTGGTGGCGACCGTCAGATCGACATCGTCGTCCGCCACGGACTGCTCCCCCTGGGCGCAGAGCGCCTCCAGCGCGGCGATCCCGGCCGAGCCGGAGTTGGCGGCGGCGAGCCGGGCGGCCTCCGCCTCCAGGAGCGTACGGACCGAGAGCAACTGGTCCGCCTCCTCCTCGGTGGGTTCATGGACGAAGGCGCCCTGGGCCGGGCGCAGATCCACCCAGCCCTCGGTGTTGAGCCGCTGGAGCGCCTCGCGCACCGGCTGCCGGGAGACGCCGAGATGGCCCGCCAGCTCGCTCTCGACGAGATGCTGGCCCGGCTGGAGCTGCCTGATCGTTATGAGTTCGAGCAGGGCTTCGTACACACGCTCACGCAGCGGACCGGGTCGTTCGAGCTTGGGTACGGCCCCTTGTGCCAGTTTTGCGGACAACATCGCGGGTCCCCCTCTTGGCCGGCGGTGTCAATGACAGTAGCGACTCACTTCAAGACATTGGCTATCGTCTACAGTCTACGAGAACGGCCGGAATTATGGGCACCGGATCACCTGGCCCGCATAGGACAGGTTCCCCCCGAAACCGAAAAGCAGTGCTGGGGCGCCGGATTCGACCTCCCCGCGGTCCACGAGCTTGGACAGGGCCATGGGGATCGAGGCGGCGGACGTATTGCCCGATACCACGACATCACGGGCGATGACGGCGTTGATCGCGCCGATCTTCTGGGCGACGGGCTCGATGATCCGCAGGTTCGCCTGGTGGAGTACGACCGCGGCCAGATCCTCGGGAGCGATCCCCGCCCGCTCGCAGACCTTGCGCGCGATCGGCGGCAACTGGGTGGTGGCCCAGCGGTAGACGGACTGGCCTTCCTGGGCGAACCGGGACGGAGTGCCCTCGATCCGTACGGCATGGCCCATCTCCGGCACCGAGCCCCAGAGCACCGGGCCGATCCCCGGCTCCCCGCCGGTCTCGTCCGCCACGACCACCGCCGCGCCCGCGCCGTCCCCGACCAGCACACAGGTGGAACGATCCGCCCAATCGGTGACCGCGGTCATCTTGTCCGCGCCGATCACCAGCGCCCGGGCCGCGGACCCGGCTCTTACGGCGTGGTCGGCGGTGGCCAGAGCATGGGTGAAGCCCGCGCAGACCACATTGAGGTCCATCACGGCGGGCGAGCCCATGGAGAGCCGGGCGGCGACTCGCGCGGCCGTGTTCGGCGAGCGGTCGACAGCCGTGGAGGTGGCGACGAGTACGAGATCGATGTCCGCCGGGGTGAGTCCGGCGGCGGCGAGGGCCTTGGCGCCCGCCTGCGCGGCCAGTTCGTCCACCGGCTCGTCGGGACCCGCCACATGACGGGTCCTGATGCCCACGCGGCTGCTGATCCACTCGTCACTGGTGTCGACGATGGCCGCCAGATCGTGATTGGTGAGCACCTTGGCGGGCTGATAGTGCCCGAGCGCGGCGATACGAGTGCCGGTCATGCCCGGGACCCCCTCTGCTGTCGACGTCAGGAGTGCTCCAGTCTCGTCAGCGACTCACCGGTAACAGGGCAGGTGATCCAACAGGATTCACCGGCTCCGCTTGGAGAGTCCCGATCAACCGGCCCCGGGGACCGGCCCCCGGCCGACCGGTTTCCCGGCCGGACGGGGACCGCTCGGCCGGTCAGCCGGTGAAGAGCTGCTTGGCCTTGAGGACCAGTTCGTACACACCGTACGCGAGAGGGAGTCCCACCCAAAGCCAGGCGAAAATGATCAGACCGGTACGCCGGGGTGTCTCAAGCGGCCCGGTCCCGGGCGTCGTGCTGCTGTTCGTCGGCGAGCTGGTCATCCGTTTCCTCCTTCGAAAGATTCGGGGCGGGGACATGGTGGCGGGGGTCGACGGGCCTGACGAGTTCGTTGGCGACGAAGCCGACGACCAGCAGGCCGATCATGATGGTGAAGGACAGTCCGTACAGTCCTGAGCCGCTCTTGCCGGCCGCTTCCTGGCTGTCCGCGACCCCGTTGACGATGAGCGGGCCGAGGACGCCCGCGGTCGACCACGCGGTGAGCAGCCGGCCGTGGATGGCACCGACCTGGTAGGTGCCGAAGAGATCCTTGAGGTACGCGGGGATCGTGGCGAAGCCGCCTCCGTAGAAGGAGAGGATCACCAGCGCGCAGAGCACGAACAGCGGCTTGGCGGAGTCGCCGAACAGCGCGATCAGCAGATACATCACGGCGCCCACGCCCAGATAGACGCGGTACATGTTCTTGCGGCCGATCAGGTCCGAGGTGGACGACCAGCCGATGCGCCCGGCCATATTGGCGGCGGAGAGCAGCGCCACGAACCCGGCCGCGGCCGAGACGGAGACCGGGGTGTCCGTCTTCGCGAAGAAGTCGGTGATCATCGGGGCGGCCTTCTCCAGGATCCCGATGCCCGCGGTGACATTCATGCAGAGCACGACCCACAGACACCAGAACTGCGGGGTGCGTACGGCGGAGCGCGCCGACACCTGGGCCGTGGAGATCAGCGCGCCCGCGGCGGGCCGCGCCGGGGCCGCGGACGGCCGGTCGTCGCCGGGCCGGGGCACCCGTACCAGCAGTACGCCGAGCGACATGAACACCGCGTACACGAGACCGTGGGTCAGGAAGGCGAGCGCGATGCCCGTGCTGTCCGTCCCGTACGACTCCAGCATCTGCGCGGACCACGGCGAGGCGATGAGGGCGCCGCCGCCGAAGCCCATGATGGCGATGCCGGTGGCCATGCCCGGCCGGTCGGGGAACCACTTGATCAGCGTGGAGACCGGGGAGATGTAGCCGATGCCGAGGCCTATGCCGCCGACGAATCCGTAGCCGAAGACGATCAGCCAGTACTGCTCGGTGGCGGCGCCGAGCGCGGCGAGCAGAAAGCCCGAGGAGAAACAGCAGAGGGCGACGGTCATCGCCCAGCGCGGCCCGTTGCGTTCGACGAGGGTGCCGCCGAACGCGGCCGACAGGCCCAGCATCACGATGCCGAGCTGGAAGGGGAGAGCGCTCGCGGTGCCGGAGAGACCGAGTGCGGATTCAAGAGCGGGTTTGAACACACTCCAGGCGTAGGCCTGGCCGATCGACAGGTGCACCGACAGCGCGGCGGGGGGCACCAGCCAGCGGCTCCAGCCGGCGGGGGCGAGTGGTGGGGTCATCTCGCGAACTCTAGGAACCGACCAGCCGGTAGGGAAGATCCCTTTGAAGATCAATGGCGGAGTTTGCCGACTGCATACCGAACGGGAGCCTTGTCGACCAGAACTCCATACTGTAGACAATATATCGCCCATCCGGGTGCGAGCAACAGAGTGTGACCCTTCCCTCGGTCCCCCTCAAACCGAACGGAGAGCCCCACCGTGAAAGTCGCAGTTGTCGGCGCCGGAGCGATCGGCGCCTATGTCGGAGCAGCCCTCGACCGTGCGGGCGCCGACGTTCATCTCATCGCCCGTGGGCCGCATCTCGCGGCCATGAGAGAGCACGGAGTCAGGGTCCTCAGCCCCCGCGGCGATTTCACCGCGCGGGTGCACGCCACCGACCGGCCCGAGGACATCGGTCCGGTCGACTATGTGTTCCTCGGCCTGAAGGCGAATTCGTACGCGGCGTGCGGGCCGCTTGTGACACCGCTGTTCAAGGAGAACACCGCGGTGATCGCCGCCCAGAACGGCATCCCCTGGTGGTATTTCCACGGCCATGGCGGCCCGCATGACGGCCGCCGGGTCGAGAGCGTGGATCCGCTCGGTTCGGTCAGTGCCGTACTGCCGCCCGAGCGCGCCATCGGATGCGTGGTCTACGCCGCGACGGAACTGGAGGGGCCTGGCGTTGTCCGGCACCTCGAAGGAACCCGTTTCTCCATCGGCGAACCCAACCGTTCGGTGTCGCCAAGGTGTCTGGAATTCAGCGAAGCGATGTGGACGGGCGGCCTCAAATGCCCCGTCGAGCCCGAGTTGCGCCATGACATCTGGATCAAGCTCCTCGGCAATATCTCTTTCAACCCGATCAGCGCCCTCACCCGGGCCACCATGCGGGAGATGTGCCTGCACTCCAGCACCCGCCAGGTCATCGAGCACATGATGTCCGAGACCCTGGCCGTCGCCGAGGCGCTGGGCACCCGCCCCGACATCTCCATCGAGAAGCGGCTGGCAGGCGCCGAGCGGGTGGGCGACCACCGTACGTCCACACTCCAGGACCTGGAGAAGGGCAAACCGCTGGAGCTGGACGTCCTGCTCTCCGCCGTGGTCGAGCTGGCGGAGTTCACCGGAGTGCCCGTTCCCACGCTCCGCACGGTGGAAGCGATCTCGGATCTGCTGGCGCGGGGCGCGGCCGCCTGATCCCGTACGGCACTACCTGATCCTCGCTCGCGACCGGCGGGTACGCGTCAATTCCCTTACGAGGGGTTCCCACGCGTACCCGCCCTCTGAATACTGTATGCAATGGGCGCGGCCAGTTGGCCCTCACTCATGAGGAGAGCGCGGCGTGAAGAAGCGAGACCGGACACCGAAGACGTATGCCCGTATCACCTATCCAATGGTGCGGGACGAGAAGGGCGGCCCTCTCCGCAGGGCGAGCTGGGACGAGGCGCTGGACCGGGCCGCGCAGGGCCTGAGCGCCGCGCGCGGAGCGTTCGGGATGTTCTCGTGCGCACGCGCGACCAATGAGATGAACTACGTGGCGCAGAAGTTCGCCCGCGTGGTCATGGGCACCAACAATGTGGATTCCTGCAACAGGACCTGCCACGCGCCCAGTGTGGCCGGGCTCTCCGCGGTCTTCGGATCCGGTGGCGGCACCTCCTCGTACGGCGAGGTCGACCACACCGATCTGATCGTGATGTGGGGCTCCAACGCGCGGTTCGCGCACCCGATCTTCTTCCAGCACGTACTGCGGGGAATCAGGAACGGCGCACGGATGTACGCCGTCGACCCCCGCCGTACCTCCACCGCGGAATGGGCGGAGAGCTGGCTCGGGCTGAATGTCGGTACGGACATTCCGCTGGCCCACGCGGTCGGCCGCGAGATCATCCACGCGGGACTGCACAATGTGTCGTTCATCGAGCGGGCGACCAGCGGCTTCGAGGAGTACGCGGCCGAGGTCGAGCCCTGGACCCTCTCGGTCGCCGAGAAGGTGACGGGCGTACCGGCGGAGGCCATTCGCGACCTGGCCCACGCCTATGCCCGCGCCGAGCGGGCGCAGCTCTGCTGGACGCTGGGCATCACCGAGCACCACAACGGCACCGACAACGTACGGGCGCTGATCAACCTCTCCCTGCTCACCGGGCATGTCGGCCGGTACGGCTCGGGTGTGCAGCCGCTGCGCGGCCAGAACAACGTGCAGGGCGGCGGCGACATGGGTGCCATCCCCAACCGTCTGCCCGGCTTCCAGGACATCCTGGAGGACGGCGTGCGCCGGAAGTTCGAGACCGCCTGGGACACCGTCATCCAGCCCCAGTACGGGATGACCCTGACGGCCATGTTCGAGGCGATGGAGACCGGCGACCTCAAGGCCGTCTACTGCATCGGGGAGAACCCGGCCCAGTCCGAGGCGGACAGCGAGCAGGCCATCGAGCGCATGAAGCAGCTCGACCACCTGGTGGTGCAGGACATCTTCCTCACCAAGACCGCCGAACTCGCCGATGTGGTCCTGCCCGCCACGGCCGCCTGGGCCGAGACCGACGGCACCACCACCAACAGCGAGCGCCGGGTCCAGCGGGTCCGCAAGGCCGTCGAGCCGCCGGGCGAGGCCCGCGAGGACATCGACATCATCTGCGATCTGGCGGGCCGTCTCGGCCACCCCTGGAAGTACGCGGACGCCGAGTCGGTCTGGAACGAGCTGCGTTCGGTCTCCCCCGACCACTACGGGATGACCTATGAGCGGCTGGAGGAGCACCAGGGAATCCAGTGGCCGTGCCCCGACACGGAGAAGCTCGAACCCACCTATCTGCACGGCCGGCTGTGGGAGGCGGACCCCGCCAAGCGCGGCAGGCTCGCGCCGTTCGGCATCGTCAAGCACGACCCGCCGGTCGATCTGACGGATGATCAGTTCCCGATCAGGCTCACCACGGGCCGCCGGCTCGACTCGTACAACACCGGGGTGCAGAGCGGGAGTTTCGCCTCCCCGCTGCGGCGCGGCGAGTATGTCGAGCTGTGCCCGGAGGACGCCGAGCGGTACGGAGTGACGGTCGGCGAGGAGGTACGGATCAGCTCCCGGCGCGGCACGGTCCAGGCACCGGTCTGGATCGACCCGGGTCTGCGGCCCGGACTGGCCTTCATGACCATGCACTTCCCGGACGAGGTGGACACCAACCAGCTCACCATCGAGGCCAATTGCCCGATCGCGGGCACCGCCGAGTTCAAGGCGTCGGCCATCCGGATCGAGAAGCTGCCCGTGAGCACCACCGCGCCCCTGTCCGCGTCCGCGTGAGGAGCTGAGTATCAGTGGATCTGCACTTCGGTGACAGCAAGCCGACCGACGAGGAACGGGCGGCGGTCGACGAGCTGCTCGGCCCGCCGTCGACGGCGTGGGAAGGCGCGGACGACCGTACGGACACGGATCTGCGCTGGGCACGGGGCGGCCGCGAGGCACGCGAGCGGCGGGACCTGCTGTTGCCGGGGCTGCACGCGATCAACGACCGGATCGGCTGGATCAGCGAGGGCGCGCTGGACTATCTCTGCCGGCGGCTCACGGTGCCGCCGGCGGAGGCGTACGGCGTCGCCACGTTCTACGCGATGTTCGCCGTCAAGCCGCGGCCCGCGAAGGTGCTGCACGTCTGTACCGACCTGGCCTGCGCCGCCCATGGCTCCGGGGCGCTCTGCGCGGCCCTGGAGGAGCGCCTCGGCGCGGCGGGCTCGGCCTCCGGCGGTGTCGTCTGGCAGTCGAGCCCCTGTCTGGGCCTGTGCGAGCGGGCTCCGGCGGCGCTGGTGATCCAGGCGGGCGCCCCGTCCGGGGCCGCCCCCTCCCGAACCACCCCTGACGCCGGCTCCGCGCGGGACGGCGCGGAGCCGGCACCCGCTCCCTGGGGCGCCCGCCCCTCCTGGCCGGCCGCGGCGGACCCGGCGGGCCCGCTGCGGCCGGCCGCCGCGCTGAACGGCGAACGGCCCGACAGCACGCCCCAGGAGCCCGCGCCCCGGCCCTACGCCACGGCCGTCATCGCGCCCGCGACCGCCGAGGCGCTCGTACTCGCGGCGGCGGAGCCCCAGGCGGCGCCTCTCGAACCGGCCGCCGCCATGGCCGTACCGCAGGCCGGGCAGGAGGGGCTGACGCTCCTCCGGCGGGTCGGGGTGGTCGATCCGTACAGCCTCGACGACTACCGCGCGCACGGCGGCTACGCGGCGCTGCGGCGGGCGTTCGACCTCGGGCCCGCCGGAGTGATCCGGGAGGTCACCGACTCCGGTCTGGTGGGCCGCGGCGGCGCCGCCTTCCCCACCGGCCGCAAGTGGCAAGCCACCGCCTCGCAGCCCGCGCACCCGCACTATCTGGTGTGCAACGCCGACGAGTCGGAGCCCGGCACCTTCAAGGACCGGGTGGTCATGGAGGGCGACCCGTACTCCCTGATCGAGTCGATGACCGTCGCCGGGTACGCGGTCGGCGCGTCCCGCGGCTTCCTCTATCTGCGCGGCGAGTACCCGCGCGCCCTGCGCCTCCTCCAGAACGCCATCGACCAGGCGCGCGCCCGCGGGCTGCTCGGGGACGACATCCTGGGGCAGGGGTACGCCTTCGACATCGAGATCCGGCGCGGCGCGGGCGCGTACATCTGCGGCGAGGAGACCGCGCTGTTCAACTCGATCGAGGGGTACCGGGGCGAGCCACGCTCCAAGCCCCCGTTCCCCGTGGAGAAGGGCCTGTTCGGCAAGCCCACCGCCGAGAACAACGTCGAGACGCTGATCAATGTGCTGCCGATCCTCACCGAGGGCGGCCAGGCGTTCAAGGCGATCGGCACCGGCCAGTCCACGGGCCCCAAGCTCTTCTGTGTCTCGGGCAATGTGGAGCGCCCCGGCATCTACGAGCTGCCGTTCGGCGCCACCCTCGGCGAGCTGCTCGATCTGGCGGGCCCCTCGCCCACCATTCGGGCGATCCTGCTGGGCGGCGCGGCCGGTGGTTTCGTACGCCCCGACGAGCTGGACATCCCGCTCACCTTCGAGGGCACCCGGGCCGCGGGCACCACACTCGGCTCGGGGGTGGTGCTGGTGCTGGACGACACCGTCGAACTGCCCAGGATCCTGCTCCGTATCGCCGAGTTCTTCCGTGACGAGTCCTGCGGGCAGTGTGTGCCCTGCCGGGTCGGCACGGTGCGTCAGGAGGAGGCGCTGCACCGGATCGTGGACCGCACCGGCGCCGCGGCGGCCGGCGACATCGCGCTGCTGCGCGAGGTCGGGCAGGCCATGAAGGACGCCTCCATCTGCGGTCTCGGACAGACCGCGTGGAACGCCATCGAGTCCGCCATCGACCGTCTGGGGGCCTACAAGTGACCGCGATACCGCTGCAACTGCCGCGCCGGCTCATCGAGTTCACACTCGACGGGCAGGAGACCCGGGTGCCGGAGGGCTCCACGATCCTGGAGGCCTGCCGGGCCGCGGGCAAGGACATCCCCACGCTCTGCGAGGGCGACACACTGACACCGAAGAACGCCTGCCGGGTCTGTGTGGTCGAGGTCGAGGGCGCGCGGGTGCTCGCCCCCGCCTGCTCGCGCAAGGCCGAGGCCGGAATGACCGTCAGCACGGACAGCGAGCGCGCCCGGCACAGCCGGAAGATCGTCCTCGAACTCCTGGCCTCCTCCACTGACCTCTCGACCACTCCGAGGGCCGCCGAGTGGATCAAGGAGTACGAGGCGAAGCCCGAGCGCTTCGGCGAGGACGCCGCCAGGCTCAACGAAGAACCAAAAGTTGATAATGATCTGTACGTTCGCGACTACGACAAGTGCATTCAGTGTTACAAATGTGTCGATGCGTGTGGCGAGCAGTGGCAGAATTCCTTCGCGATCTCGGTGGCCGGCCGCGGTTTCGACGCACGTATCTCGACCGAGCACGACACTCCGCTCACCGATTCGGCGTGTGTTTACTGTGGCAACTGCATTGAGGTCTGTCCGACCGGAGCACTCAGCTTCAAGACGGAATTCGACATGCGGGAAGCCGGAACATGGGACGAATCGGCCCAGACGGAGACGACCACGATCTGCGCTTACTGCGGCGTCGGCTGCAATCTGACACTGCATGTGCAGGAGAATGAGATCGTCAAGGTCACCTCTCCGCACGACAATCCCGTGACGCACGGAAACCTGTGCATCAAGGGCCGCTTCGGCTTCCAGCACGTACAGCAGCGCTGAGCGCCAGACGAGTAGGACTGATCACCATGGGACGGGTCACCGAACGCCGTCGCACCATCCGTATCCGGGACGGGGCCACCTCTGCCCGGCCCGACACTCTGGTGGCGGAAGAGCCACTGGAAATCCGGCTGAACGGCAAGCCGCTCGCCATCACGATGCGCACGCCCGGCGATGACTTCGCGCTGGCCGCCGGTTTCCTGGTGAGCGAGGGCGTGCTCGCGTCGAACGCCGACGTACGGTCCATCGTGTACTGCGCCGGGGCGAAGGCCGACGGCTCGAACACATACAACGTGGTCGATGTCCAGCTCGCCCCCGGCGTCCCGGTCCCGGACATCACGCTGGAGCGCAATGTCTACACGACCTCGTCGTGCGGACTGTGCGGCAAGGCCAGCCTGGACGCGGTCCGGACCACGGCCCGCTTCCCGATCGGTGACGACCCCAGGCTCCGGGTGGAGCCGGAGCTGCTCGCCGAACTCCCGGACCGGCTGCGGGCGGCACAGCAGGTCTTCGACCGGACCGGGGGCCTGCACGCGGCGGCGCTCTTCTCGGAGGCCGGCGAGATGCTGGACATCCGGGAGGACGTGGGCCGGCACAACGCGGTCGACAAGCTGGTCGGCCGGGCACTGCGGCAGGATCTGCTGCCGCTGTCCCGGGCGATCCTGCTGGTGTCGGGCCGTGCCTCCTTCGAGCTGGCGCAGAAAGCCGTGATGGCGGGGATTCCGGTGCTGGCGGCGGTGTCCGCACCGTCGTCCCTCGCCGTCGACCTCGCGGCGGAGACCGGGCTGACCCTGGTCGGATTTCTGCGCGGCTCGTCCATGAACGTGTACGCGGGCGACGAGCGTATCGCCCTGCACACCGGGGTGTGACACTCCCCGCTGCACGGGATGACGGCCCGGCCGGCGGGGAGCGCCCCCTGCGTCGGCCGGGCCGGTTCCGGCAACAACTGAACCCACCGGTTCGATGACATTCGTGATCACCGGCGGCACCGACGGGACCGGTGCGCCGGTGGCACGCCCTCCTGGAGAAGTCCTCCGGCCCGGACGCGACGGCGACGAGCTTCGCGGGCGAACTAGAGTCGTGGCATGGGAAGTCCGAGCCGCGATCGTGCCGCAGATGTCCGTCGCGCGGCGGCCGTGCACCTGCCCGGCTATCGGATCGACTCCGTGGTGCTGCTCGGCGAAGGCGAGGACAACGTCGCCTACGAGGTCAACGGCGAGTTGATCGTACGCTTCAGCAAGGACCCCGATCCGGCACGCCGGGCCGCGCAGGTGAACAACGAGGCCCGCCTGCTCGCCGCCGTCGCGGGCGTCTCGCCGCTGCCGGTCCCCGAGCCGGGCTTCACGGTCGCCGAGCAGGGCTGTCTGGCCTACTTCAAACTCCCCGGCCTGCCCCTCATCGACCTGCCCGCACCGCAACGGTCGGCCCACGCCACGTCGATCGCCGCCACGCTCGGCGAACTGCTCACCGCGCTGCACAGAGTCCCAGTCGACCGGATGGCCGAGCTGGTGGACACCGATGACCAGCCGATAGCGCTGTGGCTGCGCGAGGCCGCGGAAACCTTCGCCGCGGTCGCCGACAGCGTACCGACGGCGCACCGCCCGGCCGTCGAGGCGTTCCTCGACGCGCCACCGCCGACCGGCCGATACGCTCCGGTGTTCTCCCACAACGACCTGGGAATCGAGCACGTTCTCATCGACCCGGCCGCCTGGACGGTCACCGGCGTCATCGACTGGAGCGACGCCGCGATCGTCGACCCGGCCTACGACTTCGGCCTCCTCTACCGCGACCTCGGCCCCGCCGCCCTCGCCGTGGCCCTGCGCAGCTACCGAACCGACGTCCATGACCTCCGGTCGATGAGCGCACGCGCGGCCTTCTACGCCCGGTGCAGCGTCCTGGAGGACATGGCGTACGGGATCCGGACCGGGCACGGCAAATACCTCGACAAGAGCCTCGCCGCACTGAATTGGCTGTACCCGGCGCAGGCACAGTAGGCACCGCGCCGGCTCCAGCGCGTCTGTGAGCCGCCGCCGGATTGAGGACGGAACGAACTGGCGACCACCGAACCGGCGACTACGGACGCGGTGACCTTGTACCGGCGGCCACTCCATCAGAGCGTGGCCCGGGCCGGCTGCGGGGTGGGCGGGTGGGTTGCGGCGTGGCGGGCCAGTAGGGCGCAGACCATGATCTGGAGCTGGTGGAAGAGCATCAGCGGGAGCACCGCGAGGCTCGCCTGGGCCCCGAACAGTACGCTCGCTATCGGAAGCCCCGACGCCAGGCTCTTCTTCGAGCCCGCGAACTGGATCGCGATCCCGTCCGCCCGGCCGAAGCCCAGGCGCTTCGCCCCGTACCGGCTCAGCGTCAGCATCGCCGCCAGGAGCGCCGCCTCCACCAGGAGCAGGGACGCCAGGTCCGCCGGGGTCACCTTGTGCCAGACGCCCGTCGTCGTGCCCTCGCTGAACGCCGTGTAGACGACCAGCAGGATCGACCCCCGGTCGACGGAACTCAGCAGCTTGCGGTGCCGGATGACGAAGCCGGACACCCAGCGCCGCAGCAACTGCCCCGCCAGGAACGGCAGAAGGAGCTGCGCCACGATCCCGGCCACCGAGCCCGCCGAGATCCCCGCGCCCTCGCCGCCGATCAGCAGTGTCGCCAGCAGTGGTGTGATCACGATGCCCGCGAGGCTGGAGAACGACCCGGCACAGATCGCCGCCGGCACATTGCCCCGCGCCATCGACGTGAAGGCCACCGACGACTGCATCGTCGAAGCCACCAGGCACAGGAAGAGCACCCCGGTGTAGAGCTGAGGGGTCAGCAGATACGGTACGAGCCCCCGCGCGGCCAGCCCCAGCAGCGGGAAGAGTACGAACGTACAGGCCAGGACGGTCGCGTGGAGCCGCCAGTGGCGCAGTCCGTCGAGCACCTCACGGGTGGAGAGGCGCGCCCCGTACAGGAAGAACAGCAGCGCCACCGCGCCGGTCGTCGCACCGCCCGCAGCCCCGGCGGCCCGCCCGGACGCCGGGAGCAGGGCCGCGAGTCCCACGGTCATGAGCAGCGCCAGGACGAACGGGTCGACGGGGAGCCGGGACGGTATCCGTATGCGCAGCAGATGGCGGCGGAAATGGCGGCTGTTCATATGCTCCCTTGCCGGTTCGTGCCGGTTCGTGCTGGCTCGTTGTCGGGTACACGCGTACCCGCCCGCCCATGCTGCACCCGTCCCGCCCGATCGGAATACCCGTACACAGCACTCACTGTTATCGGCCGACGCGATAACACCGACAGAACCGCGTACCCTGGCCGCGTGTACGACCCCGGACAGCTCCGTACGTTTCTGGCCGTGGCGCAGACCCTGAGCTTCACCCGGGCCGCCCGTCGGCTGGGGCTGCGCCAGTCCACGGTGAGCCAGCACATCCGCCGCCTGGAGGAGGCCACGGGCAGGCCGCTGTTCAGCCGGGACACCCATCGCGTGGAGCTGACGGAGGACGGCGAGGCCATGCTCGGCTTCGCCGGGACGATCCTGACCGCCCACGACCGCGCGGCCGCCTACTTCGCGGGGACGCGGCTGCGCGGCCGGCTCCGCTTCGGCGCCTCGGAGGACTTCGTGCTGACCCGGCTGCCGGAGATCCTGGAGTCCTTCCGGCGCGACCACCCCGAGGTGGACCTGGAGCTGACGGTCGGGATGTCCGGCAGCCTGCACGCCCGGCTCGCGGCGGGCCGCCTCGATCTCGTACTGGCCAAGCGCCGCGGGGGCGACACCCATGGCGAGCTGGTACGGCAGTCCGTCCTCGACTGGATCGGGGCGCCCCGGCTGCGGCTCGACCCGGACCGCCCGCTCCCGCTGATCCTCTTCCCGCCGCCGGGCATCACCCGCGCCCGCGCGCTGGAGGTTCTGGAGGCGCACGGCAGACGCTGGCGCGTGGCGTGTACGAGCGCGAGCCTGAGCGGGCTGATCGCGGCGGCCCGCGCGGGCCTCGGCGTCATGCCCCACACGCGCGCGCTGATCCCGCCGGGTCTGGTCCCCGTACCGGCCACGGCGGGGCTGCCCGAGCTGGGCGAGGTGGACTACGTACTGCTGCACGGGAAGGGCCGCGGGCACGCGGCCGCCCAGGAGGCCGCGGACGCCCTGGCCTCGGCGATCCTGGCGGGCGGCGACCGCCTGCACCGGTCACCGGCCGACACCTGACGACCGGACCGAACGCGCCCACGGCACCGGACGGACCGGGCGCACCCGCCGCACCGGCCCACCGCGGACATCCGGCCGACCGGACCGGACCCGCCCCGGACGCCCTACGAGCCCGCCGGACACCGCCCCGTACCGGCCCGGCACAGGTACGGACCAAGATCCCGCACCGTAGAGCGCGCGTGTCAGTGCCGTACGGATTCCGTGGAGATTCCGGCTCCGCGCGCCCGCTCCGCGCCCCTCCGCCGCCCCCAGCTCCCCCACTTCCTCCGCCCTCCCCACCCTGACCTGCGCCAACACCGCTCCGCCCGGATTCCGCTCACACTCTCCCCCCGGGACTCGCGGTGGGGTACCGTCACCCGCGCTGCGCGGAGCGCCCCAGGAGCCGCCACAAGGAGCAAGTCATTGCGCGAGTTCACCGTCCCCTCCCTGCCGGCCGCCCCCCACGTCGGTGGGCTCGCGGACGCCGTCTTCGCGCATGCGCTCGACGACCCGGATCATGTCGCCCTCGGCCGCAAGGACGAGAACGGCCAGTGGCGGGACGTCACCTCCGCCGGCTTCCGTGACGAGGTGCTCCGGCTGGCGAAGGGGCTGCTCGCGCAGGGCGTACGGTTCGGGGACCGGGTCGCGATCATGTCCCGTACCCGCTACGAGTGGACGCTCTTCGACTTCGCGCTCTGGTCCATCGGCGCCCAGCCCGTCCCCGTCTACCCCACCTCCTCGGCCGAGCAGGTCCACTGGATGCTCCATGACGCCGGGGTCTCGGCCTGTCTGGTCGAGCACGAGGACCATGCCATGACCGTGGGCTCGGTGATCGACCGGCTGCCCCGGCTCAAGCGGCTCTGGCAGCTCGACGCCGACGCGGTCAAGGAGCTGTTCGCGGCGGGCGCCGGGCTGCACGACGAGATGGTGCACCGGCACCGCCAGGCCGTCACCCCGGACTCCGTGGCCACGGTCATCTACACCTCGGGCACCACCGGCCGCCCCAAGGGCTGTGTCCTCACCCACGCCAACTTCATGTTCGAGGCGGACACCGTCCTGAGCCGCTGGGAGCCGGTCTTCCACACCAAGTCCGGCGACGAGGCCTCGACGCTGCTCTTCCTGCCGCTCTCGCATGTCTTCGGGCGGATGATAGAGATCGCGGCGATCCGGGGCCGGGTGAAGCTGGGCCATCAGCCCGCGCTCCAGGCGAGTGCACTGCTGCCCGATCTGGCCGCGTTCCGGCCGTCCTTCATCCTGGCGGTGCCGTACATCTTCGAGAAGGTGTACGGCGCGGCCCGGCGCAAGGCGGAGAACGAGGGGAAGTCAGGCCCCTTCGACAAGGCCGTCGAGGTGGCGGTCCGGTACGCGGAGGCGCAGGAGCAGCGGGCCTTCGGCTTCGGTCCTGGGCCGTCCGCCGCACTGCGCGTACAGCACCAGTTCTTCGAAAGGGCCGTGTACGGCAAGGTGCGCGAGGCGATGGGCGGCCGGGTACGGCACGCCATGTCGGGCGGTTCGGCGATGGACCGGCGGCTCGGGCTCTTCTTCGCGGGCGCGGGGGTGACCATCTACGAGGGGTACGGGCTGACGGAGTCCAGCGCGGCGGCCACGGCCAATCCGCCGGAACGCACCCGCTACGGCACGGTGGGCCAGCCGATTCCGGGCACGTCGGTCCGTATCGCGGAGGACAGCGAGGTGTGGCTGCGCGGCGGCCATGTCTTCGCCGGCTATCTCAACGACCCGGAGGCGAGCGACGCCGTACTGCGGGGCGGCTGGTTCGCCACCGGCGATCTGGGCGCGCTCGACGAGGACGGCTATCTCACCATCACCGGGCGGAAGAAGGAGATCCTGGTCACCTCCGGCGGCAAGAGCGTGTCGCCGCAGGCGCTGGAGGAACGGGTACGGGCACATCCGCTGGTGGCGCAGTGCATCGTGGTCGGCAATGACCGCCCGTATGTCGCCGCGCTGGTCACGGTGGACCGGGAGGCGGTGGACCACTGGCTCTCCGTACAGGGCAAACCGCCCCTGAAACCCGCCGAGTTGGTACGGGACCGGGATCTGGAGACGGAGATCAGGCGGGCGGTGGTGGCCGCGAACACCTCGGTGTCCCAGGCCGAGTCGATCCGTACGTTCCGGATCCTGGCGCATCCGTTCACCGAGGAACTCGGGCTGCTCACCCCCTCGCTCAAGCTCAAGCGCAAGGCGATCGAGACCGCGTACGCCGCCGAGGTCGAGGCGCTGTACCGGTAGCGCGCCCTGACCGCGGCGCGGGCTCTACCGTTGACGGAGGACGGGAATCCGTCCATCGCTGTGATCGTTGGAATGACGACACCGACAACACACGGCACCGACAGCACAACACGGCAACCGACAACGTTAGGACCGACCGCTCGTGACCAAGGTCCCCACCCTTACCCTCAACAACGGCATCGAGATGCCCCAGCTCGGCTTCGGGGTCTGGCAGGTGCCGGACGCGGAGGCGGTGAAGGCCGTCGCCACCGCGCTGGAGGCCGGCTACCGCAGCATCGACACCGCCGCCATCTACGGCAATGAAGAGGGCACGGGCCAGGCCATCGCCGCCTCCGGGACACCCCGCGAGGAGCTCTTCGTCACCACCAAGCTGTGGAACGGCGACCAGGGGTACGACTCGACCCTGCGCGCCTTCGACACCTCGCTGGCGAAGCTCGGCCTGGACTATGTCGACCTCTATCTCATCCACTGGCCGAAGCCGGCCGCCGACACCTACGTCGACACCTACAAGGCGTTCGAGAAGATCCTCGCGGACGGCCGCGCCAAGGCCATCGGTGTCTCGAACTTCCTTCCCGAGCACCTGGAGCGGCTGATCGGCGAGACCTCCGTGGTCCCGGCCGTCAACCAGATCGAGCTGCACCCGCAGCTCGCGCAGACCGAGTCGCGTGCCTTCCACGCCCGGCACTCCATCGTCACCGAGGCGTGGTCGCCGCTGGGCCAGGGCAAGGGGCTGCTGGAGGTGCCGACGGTGGTGGCGGTCGCGCGCAAGCACGACAGGACACCGGCGCAGGTGGTGCTGCGCTGGCACCTCCAGCTCGGGCATGTGGTGATCCCCAAGTCCGTGACGCCGTCGCGGATCCAGGAGAACATCGAGGTGTTCGACTTCGAGCTGGACGCGGACGATCTGGCGGCGTTCGCGGCGCTGGACGAGGGACGGCGTATCGGCCCGCACCCGGCGAAGTTCAACGTCTGAGCCCCTCCGAGCCGCGGGGCCTCCCGCGCGGGTCCGGCGGCGGCGGACGGTGTACGAGCCCGCCGCCGCGCCCGTACGGTGTTACGAGCCCGCCGCCGCGCCCGCGCGGTATTCCTGCGGGCTGACTCCCCGCACCCGCTTGAAGGCCGCGCTCAGGGCGAACGAGCCGCTGTAGCCGACCTTCCTGGCCACCGACTCGACCGTCGCGTCCGTCCCGCGCAGCAGATCGGCGGCGAGCGCGAGCCGCCAGCCGGTGAGATACGCCATCGGGGGCTCCCCGACCAGTTCGGTGAACCGGCGCGCGAGCCCGGCGCGGGAGACTCCGCAGGCGGCGGCGAGTTCGGCGACCGTCCAGGGGCGGGCCGGTTCGCTCTGGAGCAGCCGCAGGGCATTGCCGACGGCCGGGTCGGCCATGGCGCGGTACCAGCCGGGGGCCTCCGCGTCCGGCCGCGAGAACCACGCCCGGAGCACACCTATCAGCATCAGGTCCAGCACCCGGTCGAGCACGACGCTCTGTCCCGGTTCGTCCCGGGAGATCTCCTCGTCGAGGACTGTCATCAGCGGGCTGTTGGAGGCGGTGGCGGGGAGCTGGATCAGGGAGGGCAGGGCGTCCAGCAGCCGTCTGCTGACCTCGCCGTCCATCTGGTACGTACCGATGAGGACGGTCGTACCGCCGTCGGAGGCGTTGCCCCAGGTCCGTACGCCCAGCCGCATGGACTGGGCGAGCGGCTCGCCCTCCAGGGTGTGGCAGACACCGCCGGGCCCGATCAGCGCGCGGGGCGCGGTCCCGGGGCTGTCCGCGGTGGTGTACGGCTCGGGGCCGCGGGCGACCGCCACGGCCCCGGGGCGCAGCAGCACCGGTTCCCCGCCGCCGTCGGGCACGATCCACGCCTCGCCGCGGGTGACGCACATCAGACAGAGCGGGGCGCGGTCCTCGATCCGGACGGACCACGGCGGCTCCATCACCATGCGCAGCAGAAAAGCCCCCCGGGCCCGCGGTCCGTCGAGGAGTCCGGCGAGTACGTCCATGGTCACCAGCGTAAATGCACCGGAGAGCGGACCCGTCGCCGCACCGATCAGTTCGCGCCGTGTGCCGGGGCAATCTCCTCGACACGCCGCGCGAGCGCGAAGTCCTTCTCGGTGACGGCGCCTCCGGCGTCATGGGTGTGGACGGCGAGAGCGACGGTGTTGTAGCCGAGCGTCAGATCGGAGTGGTGGTTCAACTCCTCCTGGATCCGGGCGATATGGACGACCATGGCGGTGGCGGCGAAGTGGCTGCCGAGGCGGAAGGCGCGGGCGATACGACTCTCCGTCAGGGACCAGCCGGGGAGGTCGCGCAGCCGGTCCTCGATCTCCTGCTGCGACAGCGGTGGGGTGGCCATGGGGCGGGGGCTCCTTCCGGGTACGGGCGGCGGACCCGGCCGACGATACGTCGTACGGCGGGGGTTGCCGGGCCGCCGTGCCACGGCGGTCAGCGATCCGTCCTCGCGCGCCTCCTGAGCCCGCCGGCCAGAGCGATGAACCCGATGGCCAGAAGCGTGGCCGCGGCCGTACTTCCCACCACGATCGCCCAGTTCAGCGGATAGTCGTGCGGGAGTACGGACGGATTGCCCGGTTTCCCGGGGCGCAGCAGCAAGGGCAGCGCGAGCAGGGTCAGACAGCCCGCCGTGAGCAGTCCGGCGCGCAGCACCGGGCGGAGCCGGATTCCCGCGATGAGCAGCCCGGCCGCGAGGACCAGCGGGACCAGGACCCCGTCGTGCAGGACGACGGCTCCGGCGAGCCAGAGGACGACCTCGGCCAGACCCCCGGGGCCTGCACCGTCGAGGAGTTGCCAGCCGCCGAAGCCCAGGGCGAGTACGCCCACGGCTCCCAGGACGGTCCGCGCGAAACCGGCGGCGCCCCTCGGCCTCGTGATATGCGTGGTGCTCATGCCAGGACCTCCAGCCGGGTGACCCACTTCGTCTGGAGCGCGCCGGGCCGGTTGGGCGCGATGATCCGCGCCGGATAGCCGTGGTCGGGTGCGAGGACCGCGCCGTTGAGGCGCAGGGCCAGCAGGGTGAGCCCGTCACGGGTGTAGGCGCGGTCCATCTCGGTGACTCCGTAACCGCCCTGGCGCTGCAAGGAGACGATCCGCAGCGGCGCTCCCCCGGGCAGGCCCGCGCGCGCCAGCAGGTCCTTGATACGGACGCCTTCCCAGTGCGCCGACTTCGACCAGCCCTCCACACAGGCGATGGGCAGTTCGACCCGGTGCTGGGGCATCGCGCGCAGTTCGGCCAGGGTCAGTTCGTACGGTTCCGGGCCGTCCACCCGGAGCCGCCAGGAACGCAGGTCGTCGGGGGTGATTCCGGCAGCGGCGAACGTGCGGTTGACGGGCAGGCCCTGGGGGCCGGTGTCGGGGTCGCGCGGGGCGAGCAGCGCCAGGTCCTTGAGCGGGGTGACGGACTGGCCGGCCGATACGAGGGTGACGGCGCCGACCGAGGCGGCGAGCCCGAACAGCAGCGACCGCCGGTCCATACGGTCCGCGTCGAGACCGGCTCCGGCCCCGCCCGGTTCGTCCCCACCCGGATCCACCGCGGCCCTACGACGCCAATGCGCGGCGATCACCGGTGCTTTCACCGCGAGATGGAGCAGCAGCGAACCGATGATGACCCAGGCGAGCGACCAGTGGACCTGCCGGAAGGAAAAGGGCCAGGGATACCACTGCACGGTGTTGAGCAGCCCCATGAACACTTCGAGCAGCGTGGCCGCCACGAGTATCGCTATGGACGCCCGCTCCAGGGCGTGGAGTACGGAACGCACCGGGGGCCGGATGAAAAGGCGCGGATAGACCGTCCACATTTTCACCAGCAAAAGCGGAATGGCCGCAATACCGCTGATGACATGAAGGCCTTGGGTGACGCGGTATCCGGATATGGGCCGGGTCGGGAGATGCCCGGCGAGCCATGCGGGCGGCTCCTGGAGGTAATGGCTGAACACCCCGGTGAGAAAGCAGACCAGAATCGCCGGTCCGAGAAGCCGTCCCACCACGGTGGCGGTACGGGGATCGTGCAAGCGGCCCCGGAAACGGGGCGGGAAATTCACCGGCATTGCGTCCTCACCAGTTCGTCAGCAGCAGATGGTTGACCAGCAGGGCCGTCCCGGCCCCCGCGGCCAGCCAGCCCCGGTGGTCCCGTGCGGGCAGCAGCGCGGCGAGCGCCGGCAGCCACAGGGCGAACGGCAGCCAGATGCGCTCGGTCTCGGCCTTGCTCATCCCGGACAGATCGGCGATCAGCAGCGCCAGCAGAACGGCCCCCACCAGCAGCACGAACCGCCCGTCCGCACCGCTGTCCGCACCGCCGTCCTCGCCGGGCTTCCTTCCTCGGCGCAGCCGCCGCACGGCGCGCCCCAGCCCGGCAAAGGAAGCGAGCCCCGCGGTGACGACAAGGGTGGAGAGATTGGCCCACACCCAGTAGCCGTACGGACGTTCCCGGGCGACCCCCTGGTAGTAGCGCTCCACCAGCAGCTCGTACGCCTCCCACCACCGGAACCCGGCCAGCAGGAACACCGCCGTGACCGCCGCGAACCCCAGCAGGGTGAACAGCAGCGGCCGGGCCGTACGGGCGATCAGGAGCACCGCCACCGCCGGGACCGCCATGAGCGTCAGTCCGTACGAGAGGTACGCGGCCAGGCCGAGGAGCAGCCCGGCGCCCAGTGCGGCTGCCCAGGGCGCCCGTACGGTGCGGGTCGCCGCGAGCGTCAGCAGGGCGAGGGCCCAGGCGGCGACGGCCGCGAAGTAGCCGTCGGCGGACGCGCCGATCCAGACGGCGGCCGGGGCGAGGACCAGAAAGGGCGCGGCGGCGCGCGCGGCCCGCTCGGCGCCCAGCGCGCGCATCGTGACCAGGACGGCGGCGGCCGTCGTCGCGCCGGTGGTGACGCAGAACGCCGAGGCCCAGGCCCCGCCGCCGAGGCCGATCCGGTCGAGCCCGACGAAGGTCAGCACGGCGGCCGGCGGGTGGCCCGCGATATGCGTCGGCCAGGGGTCCGGCGCGTACATCAGGATGTGGTGGGTGAAGTCGCGCAGGGTGGCGGGGATGTCCTGGAACCGGTCGACGGCGCTCAGGTATTCGTGCCGGGTGGTCAGCCGGTCCGCCACGCCCCGCTGCCAGCCGTCCACCAGCGCCAGCGACCAGATCCAGGCCATCGAGACGGCCCAGCTCCCCCAGACGAGCCGACGCCAGGACAGCCGGGCGGCCAGGCCCGGCCCGTACACGACGACCAGGGCGGCGACGAGCAGCGCGGGGACGGTTCCGGGGCCGAGGTGCGGCCTCCACTCGGCCAGCAGGGGCGCCCAGGAGACATGGAGGGTGCCGTCGTAACGCTCGATCAGGGCGCCGGCCACGGAGGCGACGAGATAGAGCAGTACGCCCGCTCCGGCGGCCAGCAGATCGCGGCGGCGGCCGGCGGACGCGGGGGACGACGGGCGGGCGGGGGCGTCGGGGGCCGCGGTGCCGGTCGGTGCGCCGGGGTGCGAGTCGGGGTGCGGAAGCAGGGTCACGCCGTCACGGTAGGCGCGTGATCACGCCGTACGGGGCAGCCGCCGGCCCATGTCACCGAACCGTCAGATCCATCCGGGACACACCCCGGAGAAGCTATGTCGCAGCCGGGACCGGCGCGCACCTCGTCCTACGGTCACCGATATGAAGGTCCCTGCCCGATTCATCCCCTCCTGGCGCAGCCCGCTGCGCGGCCCCTGGCTGACCTCGGTCTTCGCCGTGGCACTGCTGGCCGGCATCCCCCTCCTCTTCCTCACCGGTCTGGTCTCGTACACCGCGTACAACCCGGATCTCGCCCCCGTCAACGACAAGACACCGGACAAGGGGGTGCTCGGCTTCTATCTCTTCGCCTGGCCGACCGATCCGTACTGGCTCTACCGCGTCACCCAGGGCGTGCATGTGACGCTCGGGGTGGTGCTCGTACCGGTCCTGCTCGCGAAGCTGTGGTCGGTCGCGCCGAAGCTCTTCGTGCGGCCTCCGGTGCGTTCGTTGGGCCATGCGCTGGACCGGCTGTCGCTGCTGCTGCTCGTCGGGGGCGGACTCTTCGAGTTCGCCACCGGAATCCTCAATATCCAGTTGAACTACATCTTTCCCGGCTCGTTCTATCCGCTGCACTTCTACGGGGCGTGGGTGTTCATCGGCGCGTTCGTCGCGCACGTGGCGCTCAGGCTGCCGCGTACGGTACGGGCGCTGCGCGGCCGGAACTTCCGGGCCGAGCTGCGGACCCCGCTCGCCCGGACCGTGCCGGAGCCGCCGGACACGACGGGCCTGGTCTCCCGGACGCCCGCACCGCCGACCGTGTCGCGGCGGGGTGCGCTCGGGATGGTGGGGCTCGGCTCGGTGGCGCTCTTCGTGGTGACGGTCGGGCAGAGCATCGGCGGGCCGGTGCGCGGTACGGCGCTGCTCGCCCCGCACGGCCGCACTCCCGGCCCGGGACCGAACGGCTTCCAGATCAACAAGGGGGTGCGGGCCACCGGGATCCGCGCGCGGGACATCGGTCCGGACTGGCGGCTGACCGTACGGGGCGGTGGCCGGGAGACCGTACTGACCAGGGAGCAGCTCGAACGGCTCCCCCAGCACCGCGCCGATCTGCCGATCGCCTGTGTGGAGGGCTGGTCCACCTCGGACCAGCGGTGGGAGGGCGTACGGCTCGTCGATCTCGCCGCGCTGGTCGGGCTGGGGCACGCGCCACCGGCGGTGTACGTCGAGTCGGCGCAGCGGCACGGCTCGTTCCGTGCGGTCGCGCTCCGCGACAACCAGGTCCGTGACCACCGCTCGCTGCTCGCGCTGCGGGTCAACGGGGCGGTGCTGTCGCCGGATCACGGACATCCGGCGCGGGTCATCGTGCCGGGGGCGCCGGGTGTGATGAACACCAAGTGGGTGCGGCGGCTGAGCTTCGGGGAGTCGTCATGGCCCGTCTGATCCGCGCCATGGCCCGTCTGATCCACGAGGGCGCCAAGAGGTGGCGGGCGATGCGTCTCTACCGGCGGCGGCTCGGGGCCGGGGAGCGCTTCCGGCGGCTGTACGGGGAGTCGCCGCTGCAACTCCTGCTTCTGCTGGCCTCGTTCGCGCTCTGCGCCTATGCCGGGATCAGACTGCTGAGCGGCGACTGGCTGTTGATCCTGATCTGGTTCGTGGGGGCGGCGGTGCTGCACGACCTGGTGCTCGTACCGCTGTACTCGCTCGGCGACCGGGGCGCGGAGGCCGCGCTGCGGTCGGGCCGTGACCGGTCGGGTCGTGAGCCGTCGGGCCGTGATGCGCGCGGGGAGCACGGGCCCGGGGTGAACCATCTGCGCGTCCCGGCGTTTCTCTCGCTGCTGTTGCTGCTGGTGTACTGGCCGCTGGTGCTGCGCGCCTCCCGGCCGTACGAGGACGCCACCCGGCTCAGCATCGAGGTGTTCCTGGGGCGCTGGCTGCTGATCACGGCCGCGCTGTTCGTAGTGTCCGCCGTCTGGCTGGTGGCGCGGCTGTACACGGACCGGCGGCGGGCCCGCGCCGAGTGAGCGGGTGAGCCCTGGGTGAGCCGTGCCCGCCCGGCCGGTGGGGCCGGGCGGGTCAGCGGTGTGTCAGCCGTCAGCCCCGGGCGAACCGCAGGGTGACCAGTTCGAACGGGCGGAGCGACAGCCGTACCTCGCCGTCAGTCAGCTCAGGCCGCTCCCGGCCCTCCGCGCCTCCGGCCTCCCGCAGCGGGCGCTCCAGCAGGTCGGTCACGGTGAGCCCGGTGGCCTCGAAGCCGATACCGACGCGCGCCTTGGCCCGGCCGCCGGCCGACTCGTAGAGCCGTACGACCACATCGCCGCTCCCGTCGTCGGCCAGCTTCACCGCGCTGACGACCACCGCGTCGTTGTCAACGGTGACCAGCGGTGCCACATCGGTGTCCCCGGTGATCCGGCGCTCCGGCAGATTGATCCGGTAGCCCTCGCGGACGGCGTCGCCGATGGCCGCGCCGGGCGCCAGGGCGTGCCGGAAGCGGTGCACCCCCTGGTCCGTCTCCGGGTCGGGGAAGCGGGGCGCGCGCAGCAGCGAGACCCGGACGGTGGTGGTCGTACCGGAGTCGGAGGCGCGGACCGTACGGGTCACGTCGTGGCCGTACGTCGAGTCGTTGACCAGCGCGACGCCCCAGCCCGGCTCCTCCAGATGGACGAAACGGTGGTTGCACGCCTCGAACTTGGCGGCTTCCCAGCTCGTGTTGGTGTGGGTGGCCCGGTGGACATGTCCGAACTGGGTCTCCGAGGCGTACCGCTCGGCGTGCACGTCGAGCGGGAAGGCGGCCTTGAGGAACTTCTCGGTCTCGTGCCAGTCGACCTCGGTGTCGATGTCGAGCCGCTTGGCGCCCGGCGCGAGGGTCAGTACCTGGGTGACCTTCGACGCGCCGAAGGAGCGGATGACGCGCACGGCCGCGGCCCCCGCCTCCCCCGCCGGGCCGATCGAGTCGAGATCCGTGAGGTCGGTGACGGTGTTCCGGTAGAACTCGTCGACGTCCCAGGCGTCCCACTGGTTGGGGAAGTCGGGGTGGATCTGGAGCAGATTGGCGGCCTCGCCGGGGGCCACGGTCTCCCGCTCGGCGCTGATGTCGTACACCGACACGACCAGACCGCGGCCGTCGATCTCGACCTCCAGCAGGCCGTTGCTGAGGACATAGCCGCCGTCCTCGCGCGGCAGCAGCTCGGCGGTGCCGCCCCCGGTGGCCGCGCCCGCCGCGCCCGCCGCGACACCGCCGCGGGTGTGCGGCGCGGCGTTGAAGAGCAGGGTCCTGGTGCCCGCCGGGTCACCGGCGAGGGCGCGCTGCGCGGTGCCGATGATGCCCGTCAGCTCCTCGGCGACGGCCGCGTAGGTCTTCGCGGCCTCGCGGTGCACCCAGGCGATGGACGAGCCGGGCAGGATGTCGTGGAACTGGTGGAGCAGGACCGTCTTCCAGATCCGGTCGAGCTGCTCGTACGGGTACGGGGCCCCGGTCCGTACGGCGGCGGTGGCGGCCCACAGCTCGGCCTCGCGCAGCAGGTGCTCGCTGCGGCGGTTGCCCTGCTTGGTCTTCGCCTGGCTGGTGAGGGTGGCCCGGTGCAGCTCCAGATACAGCTCGCCGACCCAGACCGGCGGGTTCGTGTGCTCGGCCTCGGCCTTGGCGAAGAAGGCGCCGGGGGTCTCCCACTCGACGGTGGCGGAGCCTTCGAGGCTGCGCAGCCGGGCGGCCTTGGCGATCATCTCGCGGGTGGTGCCGCCGCCTCCGTCGCCCCAGCCGGTCGGCGCGAGGGAGTGCCTGGCGACCCCCTTCTCCTTGAAGTTCCGTGCGGCGTGCGCGATCTGAGCGCCCGTCATGGAGCAGTTGTAGGTGTCGACGGGCGGGAAGTGGGTGAAGATCCGTGTCCCGTCGATGCCCTCCCAGGTGAAGGTGTGGTGCGGGAAGCTGTTGATCTTGCTCCAGGAAATCTTCTGGGTGAGCAGCCACTTGGAGCCCGCGGCCTTGATGATCTGCGGCAGTCCCGCGGCGAAGCCGAAGGTGTCGGGCAGCCACGCCTCGTCGTTCTCGATGCCGAACTCGTCGAGGAAGAAGCGCTTTCCGTGCACGAACTGGCGGGCCATGGCCTCGGAGCCCGGCATATTGGTGTCGGACTCGACCCACATGCCGCCCGCCGGTACGAACCGGCCCTCCGCCACGGCCTTCTTGACCTTGGCGTAGACCTCGGGCCGGTGCTCCTTGATCCAGGCGAACTGCTGCGCCTGCGACATCGCGAAGACGAACTCGGGCTCGTCCTCCAGCAGGGCCGTCATATTGGCCGTCGTACGGGCCACCTTGCGTACGGTCTCGCGCAGCGGCCACAGCCAGGCCGAGTCGATGTGCGCGTGGCCGACCGCGCTGACGCGGTGCGAGGTCGCGGGCGCGGGGGTGGCCAGCACCCCGGCGAGCCGCTCCCGGGCGGCGGCCGCGGTGCCGTTGACGTCCTGGAGGTCGACCGCGTCCAGGGCGCGGCTGATCGCGCGCAGGATCTCCCAGCGGCGGGCGCCGTCGACGGGCAGCTCGGCCATCAGCTCGCCGAGCACCTCCAGGTCCTGGACGAGCTGCCAGACGGTCTCGTCGAAGACCGCGAGATCCATCCGGGCGAGGGTGTACTGCGGTTCGGTGCCCGCGGTCTCCTTGTCGCCGAGCGGGGTCGGCAGGAAGGGGTGGTAGTCGAGGATCACCGGGTTGGAGGCGGCCTCGATGTGCAGCAGGACCTCTTCGCCGCCCACGACGGGCGCGCCGATCCGTACCCACTGGTTGCGCGGGTTGAGGCCCTTCACCGGGGAGCCGTCGGGCCGGTAGACCAGGCCCTCGCACTGGAATCCGGGCATGTTCTCGTCGAAGCCGAGATCGAGCAGGGCCTCCACGGTGCGGCCGGCCCACCGCTCGGGGACGGTGCCGGAGACCCGGAACCAGCTCGTGCCCCAGGGGGCGCCCCAGCGGTCGCCGGCCGCGATCGGTACGACGGGGCCGGCGAGGCCCTCCTCGACCGGTACGGGCTCGCCCGGCGCGTGCCAGACGGCGATGTCCAGCGGTACGGATTCGGGGTATACGGCGGGCCGGATGCGCTCGTCGAGGACCCGCTTGAGGCGGCCTTCGACCAGGCTGCGGTCGTCGTGCATGAGGGGACGCTCCTGGGGTGCGTGAGGGTGCGGTGGGTGCGGGTGCGGGGTACGGCTGGCCGGGCGGGTGGGGCGGTCGGGCTGTGCGATTCGGTCGGGGCCGGAGGCTCCGAGGTCGGTCTTCGGGCGGGGCTGCGGTGGCGCGCGGGATCAGCCGATCTCGTCCGGGCGGACGACCTCGGTGATACCGCGCCCCGCCAGATGCTCCTTGTCCTCGGCCCGGCCCGCAAGAACCGCAGTCGGACGGACCCCCTGCTCGGTCAGCCGTGCGAAGGCCTCGAAGAACGCTCCGCCGGGACCGCAGGTGGCCCGTGTGGGCGCGCTCCCACCGCCCGCGGCGCTCTCCCCCGTACCGTCTGTACCGCCCGCACAGTCGCCGACGTCGACGACGAGCGCCGTGGTACGGGGCGCCGGGGCGTACTCCCGGCCGCGCCACTCCTCGACAATCCGCGCGAGCGACGCCCCGGCGGGCTTGACCCGCCGGTCGTTGGTGAGCAGTCCGAGGGTGTACTCCAGCTCCGGGAAGTCGGCGAGCGAGCGCGAGACGTCGTGCGAGCACCACCAGGTGATGCCCCAGACATCGGTGCAGTCCAGCGCGTTGGCCACGGTCGCCTCGGTGAACGCGGCGGCGTGCTCGGCCGGGATCACCGGCGCCGGGGCGCCCACCTCCTGGAGCCAGACCGGCCGGTGCGGTTCGAGCGCCCAGGCCTTGGACAGCTCGATCATGTACGCGGCGTGGTGCTCGGTGGCGGTGCCGGTACGCCCGTACCGCTGGGCGGTGCCGTTGAACACCCAGGAGTGCACGGCGGTGACGGCCCCGATCCTGGCCGAGTGCGCCGGGGTGAAGGGGTGCCCGTCCTGGTACCAGGCGGCGTCGTACTCGGCGTGCAGATGGAGCCTGCCGGGCGCCCCCTCCTCGCACGCCGCCAGCAGCCGCCGAAGCCAACCGGCGGCCTGCTCCGGGGTGATGGGGTCGGGATCGGGGTGCGGCGGCCCGGAGAACTGGTTGATCTCGTTGCCGACCGTCATCCCGATGAAGTTGGGCCGGTCCGCGAGCGCGGCGGCGAGCGTCCGCAGATACTCGGCCTGCGCCGAGACGACATCGTTGTCGGTGAAGATGTTTCTCCGGTGCCAGGTCCGGGTCCAGGCGGGCAGGAAGTCGAAGCTCGACAAGTGCCCCTGGAGTCCGTCGACATTGACGTCCAGGCCGCGTTCGGCCGCGAGGTCGGCGAGCTGGACGAGCTGCTCGACGGCCCGCGGTCTGATCAGGGTCCGGTTGGGCTGGAAGAGCGGCCACAGCGGGAAGACCCGGATGTGGTCGAGGCCGAGGCCCGCGATGGAGTCGAGGTCGGCCCGTACGGCATCGGGATCGAAGTCGAGCCAGTGGTGGAACCAGCCCTCGCTCGGCGTGTAGTTGACACCGAAGCGCGGCGCGGGAGCAGGTGCCGGTGTCCATGCGGGCGCGGGCGCGGATGCCGGCTCGGGTGCGGGTGGTGCGGAAGTGCTCATACTGGCAACGTTGTCCTGGTTCTGAGTGCGGTGCCGTCAGCCCTTGACGGCGCCTTCGCCGACGCCCCGGAAGAAGTACCGCTGGAGGCAGGCGAAGACGATGATCAGCGGGAGTACGGCGATGACCGTACCGGCCGCGACCAGCCGTTCGTCGTTGGCGAATGTGCCGTGCAGATAGTTCAGTCCGACGGTCAGGGTGTAGTTCTCCGGGTCGCTGAGGACGATCAGCGGCCAGAGGAAGTCGTCCCAGGCGCCCATGAACGCGAAGACCGCGACGACCGCGAGGGTGCCCTTGACCGAGGGCAGGGCGATCAGGAGGAACCGCTGCCAGACATTGGCACCGTCCACATAGGCCGCCTCCTCCACCTCGTCGGGCAGGTGCAGGAAGGCGTTGCGCATCAGCAGGACGTTCATCGCGCCGATGGAACCGGGCAGCAGCACCCCGAGCAGGCTGTTGTTGAGACCGAGGTCCCGCATGGTGGTGAACTGGGCGATGATGATGCCCTCGACGGGTACGAGCATGGCGAGGATGAAGGCCAGCGTCGCGGCCCGGCGCCCCCGGTAGCGCATCCTGGCCAGCGCGTAGCCGGCCAGCGCGGCGCCCACGCAGTTGGTGACCACACTCGCCAGGGCGACCTTGAGCGAGTTGAACGCGTAGTCCCAGACCGGGATGGTGTCGGCGACCCGGCCGTAGTTGTCCAGGGTCGGATCGCCCGGGAAGAACGTCGGCGGGGAGCTGAAGATGTCCTCCTGCGGGCCCTTGAGCGAGGTGGACAGCTGCCAGACGAACGGCCCGACCGTCAGGGCCAGTACGGCGAGCAGCAGGACATAGCGCACCACGAGCTGCCAGGGGGCGATCCGCCGCCCGTCGCCGTCGGTGAAGGTGCGTACGGCGGTACGCGCCGTCCCTGGCGCGGTCGTGGTGGGCGCGGTTGTTGTGGGGGGCGGGAAGGTCACGCGTCCTCCTTGCGGTCGGCGCGGAGCACCAGCAGCATCAGCGCGACCGTGACGACGAACACCACGACGGAGATGGCGGAGGCGTAGCCAACCCGGCCGGTCAGTCCCGTACCGACGCGCTGGACGAGCATCACCAGGGTGGTGTCCTCGCCCGCGGGTCCACCGGTGGGTCCCGCCATCAGATAGACCTCGGAGAACACCTTGAAGGCGGCGACCGAGGACAGCGCCCCGACCAGGACCATGGTGGAGCGGACCGCCGGTACGGTGACGGTGACGAAGCGGCGTACGGCCCCCGCCCCGTCCACCGCGGCGGCCTCGTGCAGCTCGCGCGGTACGTTGGCCAGGGCGGCCAGATAAATGATCATGTAGTAGCCGAGGCCCTTCCAGACCGTGACGCCCATCGCGCTGAACAGCAGCAGCCACTGGTCGCTGAGGAAACCGATCTTCTCGATCCCCACGGTCTCCAGCAGGGAGTTGACCAGCCCCCGGTCGTCCAGCATCCACACCCAGATCAGCCCGACCACCACGATCGAGGCGACGACGGGGGTGTAGAAGGCGGAGCGGAAGAAGGCGATGCCGGGGATGTTCCGCTGGACGAGCAGTGCCAGCAGCAGCGGCAGGATCACCAGCGCGGGGACGACACAGACGACGTACAAGGTGCTGTTGCGCAGACCGGTCCAGAACATCTCGTCATGGACCAGCTCACGGAAGTTGGCGAGCCCCACATAGTCGCCCGCGATCAGGGCCCGCCGGTCGGTGAAGGAGTTCACCAGGGTGCTGAGGAACGGATAGAGGCTGAACGCGCCGACGACGAGCAGGCCGGGCGCGGCGAACAGCCAGGGGCTGAGGGGAAGTTGGCGGCCGATCCCGCGGACCTGCGCGCTGCCGGGCCCGCGGCGGGGCCCACGGCCGGAGCCGGGGCTCCGGGGCGCGAGTCCCGCCGCGGCGGGGTCCGAGGGGTATGCCCTGGGTGCGGTGGTGCTTTTCACAGTCTCCGGCTCAGCTCTGCTTCAGCAGTTTGTCGCAGGCCTCGACCGCACGGTCGAGCGCCTCCTGGGGGCTGACCTTGCCCTGGAGCGCCTTGGCCACCTGGTTGCGCAGCTCGGTCTTCATCTGCTCGCTGAACAGGACCGGGGTGTAATTGACCGCGTTCTTCAGGGACTTGGCGGCGGCGATCCGTACGCGTGTCTCGTCGGTGCCGTCCTCCTTGGTGAAGTACGGGTCGTCCAGGGAGCCCTGGGTGCTGGGGAAGATGGCGACTTCCTTGGCGAACGACATCTGGCGGGTGGCGTCGGTGACGAAGTGCGCGAAGGCCACGGCGGCGGGCTTCTGCTGGGTCTTGGCGTTGACCATCACGCCCATGACGTACATGTTGACCTTGCCGGTGCTGGTGACCTGGTCGGTGATCCCGATGTTCTTGTAGAGCGTCGGGGCCTGCTTCTTGAAGTTCTCCAGGTCGAGCGCGCTGCCCGGGTTCATGGCCACGGACTCGGTGAGGAACTTGGCCCCGGTGGACTCGGGGCTCGCGGTGAGCGCCTGCGGGTCGAGCGCCTTGGCGTCGAACAGTTCCTTGTACCGGGTGAGCATCTCGACGCCCTTGGCGTCGTTGAACGCGAAGCCGGTGCCCTCCTTGTTGACGAGCTGGACGCCGTAGCGGCCGAAGTCCTCGATGGTGGGCACCTGGCCGAGGGTGGCGATCTTGCCGTCGGTCTTCCTGGCCATCTCCAGTCCGGCGGCGAAGACCTCGTCGTAGGTGGTCGGCGGCTTCTCGGGGTCGAGCCCGGCCTCCTCGAAGAGCCGCTTGTTGTAGAACATCGGGCCGGTGTTGAGGTACCAGGGGAAGCCGTACGTGCCCTCCACGCCCGGTATCTGCTGGCTCTTCCAGGCGTCCGGCAGATACTCCTTGCGGAACGCGGCCGCGGTCTTGTCCGCGTCCAGGTTCAGTGCGAGCCCGGCCTTCGTCAGGGGGGCGAGCTGGTCGGGGGAGACATTGACGACATCGGGCAGGGTGCCGGCGGCGGCGTCCGCGCTGAGCTTGTCGGCGTAGCCCTCGGCCGGCCGGTCCACCCATCTGACCTTGGTATCGGGGTACTTCTTCTCGAAGTCCTTGATGACCCCGTTGAAGTAGTCCTTGAAGTTCGCCTGGAGGTTCCAGGTCTGGAAGGAGATCTGGCCCTTGATGGGGCCTGAGGCGTCGGAGGACCCCTCGGTGCCGGTGTCCCCACCACCACAGGCGCTCAGCGGCAGGACGGCGGCGAGAACAGTGGCCATGGCGACTGCTCTGCGGGAGATGCGCACGGTGAACGGCTCCTTTGCTCGGATCAGACGTGCGGACGGCGGTCCGGGCCCGGAACGACGGGCCCGGCTGCGTTTTCCCCGCAGACCTTGCAATGAGCCCGGTGGAAAGTCAACACATTCGCCCGTCAAAAGCGGAATCCCCTATATCACGGCAGGTCAGAGCCGTTGGGTCAGCTTCCTTGTGGGAAAGAACTAATGCGCTTTAGGATGCGAGGACTCAAGCGCATTAGTCCAGGGTCCACCTGGCTCGTCCGGTACGGCCGGAAGGTACGGGAACCAGAAGGTACGGGAAAAGGAGCACAGGAGTGGCGGAGAACCGGCCATCGGGCAGAGACACTCCGCGGGACGCTCCGGCGGCCAGGCGCACCCCGGCCCGCCGCCCGACCATGAAGGACATCGCGCAGCGCGCCGGCGTCTCGGAGAGCGCCGTCTCCTTCGCGCTCAACGGCCGTCCCGGAGTCTCCGAGGTGACCCGCGACCGGGTGCGCCGGGTGGCCGAGCAGCTGGGCTGGCGGCCCAGCACCGCCGCCCGCGCGCTGTCCGGCGAGGGGTCGGCCACGGTCGGTCTCGTCCTGGCCAGACCCGCCGCCGCCCTCGGCGTGGACTCGTTCTTTCTCCAACTCATCTCCGGCATCCAGGAGATCCTCTCAGAACGCCAACTCGGCCTGCTCCTCCAGGTGGTGGAAGACGTGGACGCCGAGTGCGCGGTCTACCGGCGCTGGTGGGCGGAGCACCGGGTGGACGGTGTCCTGGTGGTGGATCCGAGGACCGAGGACCCCCGGCCCGGCCTGCTGGACGAACTGGGCCTGCCCGGTGTGGTGATCGGCGCGCTGCCCGACGGCGACACGGGGCCGCACTCGGTCCTCTCGCAGGTACGGGCCGACGACGCGGGCGCGATGGCCTCGATCGTCGGCCGGCTGTACGAGCTGGGCCACCGGCGGATCGTCCATATCGCGGGGCTTCCCTCGCTCGCGCACACCGAGCGGCGCATCCGCTCGCTGCGGTTCGAGGCGGACCGGCGCGGTCTGGCCGAGGTGCGGTCGCTGACCACCGACTACTCGGACACAGAGGGCGCGGAGGTGACGCGCCGGGTCCTGGAGGAAGCCGGCGCGCCGACCGCTCTCGTCTACGACAACGATGTGATGGCCGCGGCCGGCGCGGCGGTGGCGGCGGGGCTCGGACTCTCCGTACCGCGCGAGGTCTCGGTGGTCTCCTGGGAGGACTCGGCGCTGTGCCGGCTGGTACGGCCCCGGCTCACCGCGCTCTCCCGCGACGCGGTCGGGTTCGGCCGGATCGCGGCGGGTGAACTGGCCGCGCTGCTCGACGGAGGCGGCGCGCGGACCGTACACGTACCGCTTCCCACGCTGATCGAGCGCGAGAGCACCGCTCCGGCATTGGCCGGAAATCATTCACGGCACGACCATTGACACTCGAAGAGATCAAGTGATCTATTCACTTCATGAGTCGCAGTGAACTGTCGCTGTCCGAGCATCTCGCGGACAGCATCGTCGAGATCATCCGCACCGAACGGCTGGTTCCGGGCGACGCGTTGGCGTCCTCCCGCGATCTGGCCCGCCGGTTCGACGTCACCACGCCCACGGTCCGCGAGGCCCTGCGCAGGCTTGAGGCCACCGGTGTGGTGGAGTTCCGGCACGGCTCGGGCACATATGTCGGACCCGGCAGTGAGCGGCGGCTGCTCGCCAACCCCCATCTCCCGCGCGGGAGCCGGGAGTCGGTGCTCGAACTCGTGGAGGCGCGGCTGGTCCTGGAGCCCGCGGTGGCGGCGGCAGCGGCCCGTACGAGGGTCCCCGAGGCCGTCGCGAAGTTGGAGGCGGCGTCCGCCAACGCGCTGCATCCGCCGCAGGAGTCGCTGCGGCAGTCGGTCCACTTCCATGTGGCGCTGGCCGCCGCCAGCGGCAACGCGCTGCTGAGGGAGGCCGTCGAGGCGCTGCTCCAGGTCAGGGCGCGGGAGCAGGTGGAGATCCGGCACCGCTACAACGACCGCGCGCGGGACCACGCGGAGCATGTGGAGATCTGCGCGGCGGTACGGGACGGGGACGCGGAGGCAGCCGAGCGGCTGACCCGGGAACATCTCGGGTCCATCCGCGAGGCGGTCCTCACGGCCGACTTCCCGGACACCGAGGACACAAACACCGAAGACGCGGACGCCCATGGCCCGGCGACGGGCACGGACCGATGAGCGCCCGACCGCCGCTGCGGCTGGCCGAGATGACGACCGAGGAGGCGGCCGAGGCCGTCACCGCGAGCCCCGTGGTCATCATCCCGGCCGGTGCCTTCGAACAGCACGGCCCCGGAATGCCACTGGCCACGGACACCATCCGGGCCGAGGCGGTCGCCGACCGGGTGGCCGCCGAGCTGGACGGGCGCGCGGTGATCGGACCGCACCTGCCCGTCGGTGTCTCCCCGCACCATCTCGCCTTCGCGGGCACGGTCACACTCACCACCACGACCCTGGCCGCGGTGATCCGTGAGTACGTCGGGAGCCTCCACCGGCACGGCTGGCGGAAGGTGCTCGTGGTGACCGGCCACGGCGGCAACAACGCCACCCTGGCCACGGTGGCGCAGGACCTGCTCACCACCCACCCCGGCCTCCAGTTCGCCTGGACCCCCGTGACCGCGCTCGCCGCCGATGTCGTCGCCGGCATGGGCGTCAGCGAGGTGCACGGCCACAGCGGCGAGGCGGAGACCGCGCAGATGCTCCATCTCGCCCCCGGGCTGGTGCGCACCGGCCGGCTCACCGCCGGTACGACGTCCCTGGCCCAGCTCGATCCCCTCTCCCGGCTCTCGCGCCACGGCAGCCACCCCGCGCTCGCCGTGCGCTACGACCGGCTCAGTGACAACGGCATCCTCGGTGACCCGCGCCGGGCGACCGCCGAGGACGGACAGGCGGTCGTCGACGCCGTCGTGGTCCGTGTGGTCGCCTTCGTCAAGGAGTGGCTGGACGCCTGACACCGGCTCCGCCGCCGCTCCCCCGCGTACGGCACCGCGCCCCGCCCCTGTTCTCCGTAAGGGCCCTCCCCCAAGGCTCTTCGTAGGGGCGCGCGTGGTGCCGTAGGCAGAACCTGCCCGTACGACACACACCGCGCGCACCACGCGCACCGCACCTCTTCGCACCTCTTCCATCGCGCCGAGCCGCGCGCGATCCCGCCCCCCATGTGGGGCACCCCTGCCCAAAAACCAGCCGTCCGTCCGCCTTCAGGCGTACGGCAGAAGGAGCCTGCCATGAACTCCCTCCAGCGAATGGCGACCGCCGTCGTGAGCCTTGCCCTGTGCGTCGGAGCCACCTCCGTCCCGGCGGCCGAGGCCGCGCAGCAGTCCAAGCCCGACAGGAGCGCGTGCCGTCTGCCCGCCCCTCAGCAGCCCGGCACCAGCGCACAGCACACCATCAGCAGCGGCGGCCGCGACCGTACGTACCAGCTCCATCTCCCTGACGGTTACACGAAGAAGCGCGACTGGCCGGTCGTCCTCGCCTTCCACGGCCGTGGCAACACCGGCGCGGGCACCGAGGAGTTCTCCAAGCTGTCCACGCTCCCGGCCGTCGTCGTCTATCCGGACGGGGTCATCGGCACCGGGGACGGCGACCGGCAGGCCTGGCAGGGCGCGCCGTACGCGGCGGCCGGTGTGGACGACGTCCGGTTCACCGAGGACCTCCTCGACCGGATCGAAGCCACGCTCTGCGTCGACGAGCGGCGGGTGTACGCCACGGGCAAGTCCAACGGGGCGGGCTTCGTCAGCACCTTGCTCGCCTGCCACGCGGCCGACCGGATCGCCGCCATCGCGCCGGTGGCCGCCGCGCTCTACCCGACCGGCGAGGAGTGCCGGCCGTCACGCCCCGTACCGCTCATCGACTTCCACGGCACGGGTGACGTGACCATCCCGTACGCCGGGGACGTCGACCGCGGACTGCCCGCGATCCGGGACTGGGTGGCCGGCTGGGCCGCGCGCAACGGCTGTGACGACCGCGCCCGCGACCGGGCGACCGAGCCGGACATCACGGTCTCGCGCTGGCGGGGCTGCGACCGGGACGCCGAGGTCCAGCATGTCGCGGTCACCGACGGCGGGCACACCTGGCCGGGCGCCGACAGCTACAGCGGCGGCGGCTACACCACCCAGACCATCGAGGCGCACGAGGTCATGTGGCGGTTCCTGAGCCGGTTCCGTACCCCCGCGTCCCACCACTGAGCCACCGCACATCCCGCTGAAACACCGACCGTCCCCGCCACCCCCCGGAACTCAGCCCGCAGGAATCCAGCAAGGAGCCGCTCCCATGACCACATCGACCCCCGCCCCACCCGGCAGACCCGCACCACCCGGCGACGAGACCCGGCTGCCGCGCATCGTCCGCGCGATGGCCGTCGTCGAACGGGCCGGCAACGCGCTGCCGCACCCGTTCTGGCTGTTCTGGATCCTGTCCGCGGTCCTCGCCGTGGTCAGCGCGATCCTGGCCGCGGCCGATGTCTCCGTCGTCTCGCCCAGCGACCACAAGACCGTCGCGGTGGAGAATCTGCTCAGCGGCGACGGGCTGGCCATGGCGGTCTCGACGATGATCGAGAACTTCGCCACCTTCCCGCCCATGGCCACCATCGTCGTGGTCATCATGGGTGTGGCCGTGGCCGAACGCACCGGTTTCCTCGCGGCGCTGATGCGGGTCAGCGTCTCGCGGGTGCCCGCGTCCTGGGTGGTGTTCGCGGTCGCCTTCGCGGGCACCGTGGCCCATGTCGCGTCGGCCGCCGCGTACATCATCCTCGTACCGCTCGGCGGTCTGGCCTTCCGCGCGGTGGGCCGCTCCCCCATCCTCGGCATCGTCGTCGCCTATACGGCCATCGCCTCCGGGTACGACGCGAGCCCCATCCCCACCCCCAACGACGCCATCTTCGCGGGCATCACCACCGCGGCGGCGCAGATCGTCGGCGGTGACGCGGCCTATGTGTCGCCGCTGAGCAACTGGTTCTTCAACATCGCCTCGTCGCTGCTGCTCGCGGCCGTCATCACCCTGGTGACGAAATTCGTACTGAGCCGGCGGCCCGATCTGGACGCCGACCCGGACGCCGAACTCGAAGACCTCGGCGCGCTCACCCTCAGCGCGCGGGAGCGCTCGGCGCTGCGCGCCTCGGTCATGGCCCTGGTGGCCGTGCTCGTGGTGCTGGTCGCCGTGATGGTGCCGCAGGGGTCACCGCTGCGCGGCGAGGGCGGCAGCATCGTCGACTCACCGTTCCTGGACGGCATCGCGGCGGTCGTCGCCGTGGTGTTCGGTCTGACCGGCATGGTGTACGGGTACCGCTCCGGCTCGATCCGCTCGCCCGGCGACGTACCGAGGCTGATGGGCGAGGGCGTCAAGCAGATGGCGCCGGTGCTGGTGCTGTTCTTCGCGATCGCCCAGTTCCTGGCCTACTTCGACTGGACCCATATAGGCGATGTGCTCGCGGTCAGGGCGGCGGAGGCGCTGGAGCAGAGCGGGATGCCGATCGTGCTGGTGTTCCTGCTGATCCTGGTGCTGCTGACGCTGGTCAATGTGATGGTCACCAGCGGTTCGGCGATGTGGGCGCTGGCCGCGCCCGTACTGGTGCCGATGCTGATGCTCGTCAGTGTGCCCGCGGAGACGACCCAGGCGCTGTTCCGGATCGCGGACTCCGGGTCGACGGCGATCACCCCGATGAGCCCGTACTTCATCATGGCGCTGGGCTTCCTCCAGCGGTACCGCAAGAACGCCGGGATCGGCACGCTCGCCTCGTACACCCTGCCGCTGGCCGTCGCGATGACGCTGGCGTGGACCGCGCTGTTCCTGGTCTGGTGGGCGACGGGCATTCCGCTGGGCCCCGGCGCCCCGGTGCGCTGACGCCCGTCGGCGGGCGGACCGCCGGACCGTATTGCGGCGGGATGAAATCACGCGGCGCCCCGGAGCCATCGCCGGGGCGCCGCACGCCCGTTGGGTGCGGCCGCTCCGCCGCAGGCCGGAGCGGGTGTACGGGCGGACGCGGCGCGCGTACGGGGCCGGCTCCGCGGCGGCCGGGGGCGGTTGACTCGTCCCGGCGCCGCTGCCACGCTCCGACGCCGTACGGATCTCCCCTCACCCCTGGAGCGCCGATGTCCCCCGTTCCGCCGACCGAGTCCGCGTACGACCGGATCAGGCTGCGCCAGTGGCGTCTCGGCCGCGCGCGGACCGCCGGTGTCGAGCGCCGTACTCTCCTCAAGCTCCTCGCGACCGCCTCGGCCGCGGGCTCCTTCGCGGCGGCGGGCCAGGCGTCCGCGCGGGCCGCGGCGCCGGCCGCCCCCGGCATTGTGAAGCCGCTGCCGCCCGAGGTGTTCACCGTCCGGGGTACCAACGCCGAGACCAACTTCGCGGCGCTGCGCTCCACCGGGCATCTCACCCCCGCCAGTCACTTCTTCGTCCGCAACCACACCGCGACCCCGCGGATCGCCGCCGCCGACTGGAAGTTGACCGTCTGGGGCAGCGGGCTGCGCGGCCCGGCGGTGGAGTTCGGCTACGACGATCTGCGGGCGCTGCCCCCGGTCACCCGTACCGCGTTCGTCGAGTGCGCCGGAAACGGCCGGAGTTACTACACCACCCAGCAGAACCAGCAGGTGAGCGGTACGGCCTGGACCCTCGGCGCCATCGGGGTCGGCCGCTGGCGCGGAGCACGGCTCTCGGACGTCCTGCGCCGCGCGGGCCTGGCCGCCGACGCGGTCGACATCCTGCCGCGCGGCCTGGACGCGGAGGTCATCAGCGAGGGCACGAACCTCGGCCGGGTGCGCCGCCCACTGCCGGTGGCGAAGGCGCTGGACGACGTGCTCCTCGCGTACGAGATGAACGGCGAGCCCCTGCCGCCCGACCACGGTTTTCCGGTCCGGCTGATCGTGCCGTCCTGGGTGGGCATTTCGAACATCAAGTGGCTGGGTGACATCGAGGTCAGCGACGAGCCGCTCGTCAGCCCCTGGAACACCACGCTCTACCGGCTGTTCGGCGACAACTACCCGCCGGAGGGCAGCGCCCCGCTGGCCCGGCAGACCCTGAAGAGCGCCTTCGAGCTGGCGCAGGGCGCCACCGTCACCGCCGGGCGGAAGCAGATGCTGACGGGGCGGTCCTGGTCGGGCGGGGCGCCGGTACGGTCGGTCGAGATCAGCACCGACGGGGGTACGCACTGGCACCACGCACGGCTGCGCGACACCCCCCGGCGCGGCGACTGGGTCCGCTGGAGCGCCGAATGGGTGCCGCGCGAGCCGGGCCCGGCCGTTCTGCTGGCCCGTGCGACGGACAGCTCGGGGCGCCGGCAGCCCGAGGTGGCGGTCCCGAACACGCAGGGCTATCTGTTCGACGCGGTCGTACGCCACTCGGTGACGGTCGTCTGACCGGGGGCCGACCCGGGAGGCCGACCCGGGGGCCGGCCGCTCCTGGCGGGAACGGCCGGCCGATGAGGGTGAGGGGCGGACAGGGCTACTGGCGCGTGCCTGTCTTCTTGCGTCGGGCCGTGGCTCCGCGCTCCGCGGCGGCCACGGATGCGGCGTCCCGCTCCGCGTCCGCCGGCCGCGCGGAGCGTGCCGTACCTCCGGACCCTCCCGAGCCCGCCGAACTTCCCGGACTTGCCGGACTTCCCGAACTCCCCGAGCCCGCGGAGCTTCCCGAGCCCGCGGCCCGGCGACGGGCCAGGTCGGCGCGCGCGGCCTCGGCGCGCAGGATGGCGTTCAGTGCGGCGAAGGGGTCAATGGGCATGGCTGTGTCCTCACTGTGAGTCGGGCTGAATCAACTGCTGGTGTTCCGGGGGCACTTGGGTTATGCGAGAGCGCATTCCAAGCCCGGGAACTGTCAGCAGCGCAGCACCACACAGCGGGGGAAGGCCGGCTGGCGCGGGGGCAGGGCCGGTGCGCAGCGGCGTGCGTACGGAGTCGCTCCCGGTCCGTGCGGACCGGGGCGGGTCAGGGGGTGGACGCGGGGCCCGCCGGCCCGTTCCGTTCTGCCGGGGGCGGTCTGTTCGGTCTCGGCCGTGTCCTGCTGGCCCTCGCCGGCCGGTTCACGGGTGGCGGAGGCCGGGGGCAGCGGCTCGGCACCGGACGCCACCGGGACGCCCCGGGCGAGCGACATGCCCAGAAACGCGATCAGTACCAGCAGCGTCACCAGCACGGCCCGCCGCGCGGCGGCAGCACGGACGTCTGAAGCACGGACGTCTGAAGCACGGACGTCTGCGGCACGGGTGACAGCGGGCGCGGCATGGTACATGGGCACGACCTCCTGGACATGCGTCCTCTGCCCAGGAACCGTCGTGGCGCGTCCTGCTACCGGCGGAAACCGCTCGCATGGGGGAGGGGCGCTATGCCGGGTCCCGTTCGCCCTCGGCCGTTTGTGCTCCGGCGGACCGTACGTTCGCCACGCCGGCGGGTACGTTCGCCGTGCCGCCGGGCACCGTTCCGAGCGGCACCTGAGGCCCGCTCGCCTCGCGCAGCCACCGCCGCAGCACCCGGTGCACCTGCTCGGCGCCCACGAGTTCGCCGTCGGGTTGACCGCCATGTTCGCCGTCGAGTTGACCGTCGTACCGGACTCCACCGTCCCCGCCGGGCAGCGGTCCCGTCAGCGGCGCGGAGAGCGTCAGCGGTGACAGCAGGAAGGCCCGCGACTGTTCGCCGCCCAGCCCGCCGTGCGAGCCGATCTGCTCCTCGAAGGCGTGTACCTGCCCGGTCTCCGGGTCGTACATCGAGTTGACCATGATGTCCGCGACATGCGGAAACGCGTCGGTGCGCCGTACGGCCTCGGCCGCGCCCGGCCCCATGTGCGCGAGCGGCCCGCTGTCGTCCAGCTCCGCTAGCGGCACCTCCGCCCCGCCGGGCCCGAGCACCACCGAGCCGTGCTCCTCGCTCCGTACCAGCAGGAAACCGATCCCCGGATGGCTGGCCAGGGTCCGCAGCAGCGCCGGGTGGCGCCGGTCGATCTGCTCGCGGCTCATCCGCTCCGGTACGTCCGGGAACGAGATCAGCGCGAGATTGCCGGAAGCCAGCACGACCGGGTCGGAACCCGGCGCGGGCTTCTCCTCGGCGCCCTCACGCACCGGCCGGTGCAGCGCGGTGCGTACGGCGTGCCGCGCGGCGTCGCGCGCCTCGGCCCCGCTCTTCGTCCGTACGGCCCTGCGCGGTACGGGCAGTCCGCACCCCGCGCGCACCAGGTCCCTGAGGGTGAGTCCGTAGACGCTCTCGAAGGTCGCTCCGGGGCTCTGGCCGTGGTCGGAGAGCAGCACGATCCGGTAGGCGCGGGGCGCGTGCTCGGCGACTTGGGCGATCAGGCCGACCGCGCGGTCGAGCCGGTGCAGGACCTGGGCGGCGTCCCGGCTGTGCGGCCCGGAGTGGTGGGCGACTTCGTCGTACGCGACGAGGTCCGCGTACACCGCCGTGCGGCCGGCCAGCATGTCGCCCAGCACCGCCGCGACCACCACATCCCGCTCGACGACGGTCGCGAAGGCCCGGATGAACGGATAGAGCCCGCCCCGGCCGACCCTCGGGCGGTCGCCGCGCAGCCGCGCCCGGGTCGACTGCCCGATCTCGCGGCCGACCTCGGTGACGAAGGAGACCACCGTACGTACGGCGTTGGCCGGGTCGGAGAAGTAGGCGAAGTACCCGGCCCGGGAGCGGTTGGCCCGGCCGCGGCGCGCCGCCATGGAGAGCACCAGGGCGAGCTGGTCGGCGCCGCCGCTGAACAGATTGCCCCGGCTGGCGCCGTCGAGGGTGAGCAGCCCGCCGTCGCCGGTGCGGCGGATGGCCCGGCGCTGGAGGACGGCGGCGCTCGCGGGCCGGTTGCTGACCATGATCCGGCCGCTGTCCTTCTCGTACCAGCGGAAGGCGGGGATGTCGTGGTTGGAGCCGTGCAGGATGCCGAGCTGGCTGGCGCCGGTCTGGCTGGACCAGTCGGTGCGCCACGGGGTCAGCCGGTGGGTGGGCTGCTGGCTGGGCCGCTCCCCCAGCCACGCGGCGACATGCGGCATCACCCCGTCCTCGACCGCGTCCAGCAGCACGCGGTGGCCGACCCCGTCGAGCTGGAGGAAGACCGTACCGGGCTCCCCGGTGTGCCGGCCGTCCTCGCCGCTTCTGCGCCGCCGCCGGTCCGCGAGGCGCGAGAGTCTGCGCCGGTAGGCGTCGTCGTCCCCGACCGCGAGGGCCGTGGAGGTCGCCGAGGCGACGGCGGACATCACGGCGGCGACCACCACCGCGGTCTCCGCGTTGGCCGCGCCCTGGCCGACCGGGACCAGCCGGAGCGCGAGCAGCAGCAGTGAGCCGTTGAGGAAGAACACCAGCAGACCGAGGACCAGCGCGGGCACGAGCAGCAACGCCCGTACGAGCAGCGGCCAGACCAGCGCGCCGAGCAGTCCGAACGCGCCCGCGCCGCAGGCCGCGGTCAGCGCGAGCTTGGTGATGCTCTCGCCGTCGCCGGACTGGAGCCGGAACTGCGGCAGGATCCCGGCGAGCACCAGCATCGTCACCGTGGACACCGCCCACACCACGATCACCCGCAGCAGGGCCCTGCCCGTCGAACGCCACCGCCCCCTGAGCACTCCGCTGTCACCTCACGTCCGGGCCCGTACACCTCACGGGCTCCGGCCCAGCCTCGCACAACGGGCCTCGTGTTCCGGAAGTCGCGGCGAGCGCTCCCCGGGAAAGACGCCACGCGTTCCGGAAGAAGCGCCGGGCGTCAGCAGCCGTCGTAGCCCGCCGTCGGCATCGACAGCCTGCGGTGGACACCGGCCTTCATGGCCGCGTCGTACGGCGGTTCGTCCAGCCCGACGGTCTCCAGTCGTACACCCCTGCGCTCGCACTCCTCGGCGAAGGCCCGCACCGAGGTGAATGCCCGGTCGAGCACCCGGTCGTTGGCGGCGACGAACAGGTCGACCACCCCGTCGTCGACATCCACCCACAGCCCGAGGTGATCGGGCCGCAGCCCGTAGAGCAGGAGCTGCCTCGTCACGACGTACCCCTTGTCCTCGGCCCAGCGCGCGCACATCGCGTGCTGGCCGCGGGTGTCCACCAGGAAGGGGTCGCTGTCGAGTTCCTCCAGGGGGGTCAGGCTGGCGATCACGGCGACCCGTACGTCGTCCCGGATGTCACCGTCGTTCCGGATGTCACCCATGGCAGTCCCCCCGCTCCCGCGCCCGCTCACGGCGCCCGGCCTCGTGCGCAGACCCTACTCCGCGCGCACCCCCGCGCGGCAGGCGCGTACCCGGCGGGCGGCAGGGCGCGAACGGGGCGCATCCGGCCCGCCGGACGAGCAGTCACCGTACGCCGGACGAGCCATGACCGTACGCTGGCGGGGTACGGAGACCGTGCCCCGCGGCGGGAGCGGTACGGAGGGCGGAGCTGAGGTCGGGTTGGGAACAGTCATCACCTGGTGGGGCCATGCCACCTGCACTGTCGAGGACTCCGGGGTCCGGGTGCTGACGGATCCGGTGTTCGTCCGCAGGCTGGCCCATCTACGCCGCCGCCTCGGACCGGTTCCGCCGCCGGAGGCGACCGTCGCCGACGCCGTGCTGGTCTCGCACCTCCACTCCGACCATCTGCATCCGCGCTCACTGGCCCGGCTGGCCCCCGGCACCCGGCTGATCCTGCCGCGCGGCGCCGACCGTTCCGTCCCCTCGCTCAGACGGCTCGACGCGCGCAGGAATCCGGCCGGGCTGCGGATCACCGAGGTCGACGCGGGCGACGAGGTGGAGATCGGGGCGCTGCGGGTACGGGCCGTGCCCGCGCACCACGACGGACGGCGGCTGCCGGTCGGGCCGCACCGCTCCCCCGCGCTCGGCTATGTGATCAGCGGTGAGTCACGGACCTATTTCGCCGGTGACACCGGGCTCTTCGACACGATGGCGGACGCGGTGGGCCCGGTGGATGTGGCGCTGCTGCCGGTCGGCGGCTGGGGTCCGCATCTCGGACCGCACCATCTGGACGCCGGGCGCGCGGCACAGGCGCTGGCCCAACTGGCGCCCCGGGCGGCCGTACCGGTGCATTTCGGGACGTACTGGCCGATCGGTCTGGACGGGGTGCGTCCCCATGAGTTCTACGCGCCGGGCGACGAGTTCGTACGGAAGGCGGCCACGCTCGCTCCCGAGGTGGCCGTGCATCTGCTCCGGCACGGCGAGAGTGTGCGGCCGGGGGCGGTGCTGTGATCGACGGGGTCATATCACGGCTGGCCGAGCTGCCGCCCGAGTCGACCCAGCAGGCCGTCGGTTATCCGTCGGTGTTCCTGCTGGTGGCGCTGGGCTCGCTGGTGCCGGTGGTGCCGACGGGCGCGGTGGTGAGTTCGGCGGCGGTGGTGGCGTTCCATCAGACGAGCCCGCTCGCCATGCTCCATGTCTTCCTGGTGGCGGCCGGCGCGGCCTTCCTCGGCGATCTGGCGCTCTACTGGCTGGGGCGGCGCGGGGTCGGCTCGAAGAACGGCTCGCGCTGGCTGGAGGCGCTGCGCCGGTACGCCCCGTCCGACCGCCTGGAACAGGCGCAGGCCAAACTCCGCGAGCACGGGGGGACGGTCCTTGTCCTGTCCCGTCTGGTCCCCGCGGGCCGCATCCCGGTGATGCTGGCGTGTCTGCTGGCGGACTGGCCCCTGCGCCGCTTCGCCCGCGGCGACGTCCCGGCCTGTCTGGCCTGGACGGCGACGTACCAGCTCATCGGGGTCCTGGGCGGCTCGCTCTTCGCGAAGCCGTGGGAGGGCGTGCTCGCGGCGGTGCTCCTGACGGTGGTACTGAGCGGAGCCCCGGTGCTCTGGCGCAAGGTACGCGGGCCGGCGAGGCCGGACGGCCCGGAAGCGGAGGGACCGCAGTGCCCGGAGGGCCAGGAGACCTGAGCGGTACTGAGCCTGAGCGGCGCGGGGCCTTGAGCGGTACGGGGCCTTGAGCGGTACGGGAGCGCGCACGCGCTACGGGGACGGCGCACGCGGTACGAGGCGACTCACGCGGTACGCCGCGGCGCACGCCTCCGTGACGGTCACGCCCCGGGGACAGCTCAGCGCAGTTCGGCGAAGGCTGCCGCGAAATCGGTCAGCGCCCGCTCCACATGCGGCAGTTCCAGAGGCGCCGACGCCATGAGGGACTCCAGGCGGTGTTCGGGGGTCGGGCCGAGCAGCGGAGCCGTGGACAGGCGTACGCGCATGGCGCCCAGTTCGTCGCCGAAGCGGTGGCCGCCGGGCGCCGGGGTGCCCAGGCGCTCGCTCAGGTGGTTCTCCAGCTCCATGGAGTCGGTCACCCCGCGCTCCGCCAGCCGCGCGCGCAGCGGGCCGAGATCGGCGTAGAGATGGCGGCCCGCCTCCGGGGGCCGGGCGAGGGCGCCGGAGACGAGCACCGCGTGGTGGGCGGCGGCGCCCACGCGCGCGTACAGTCCCGCGGCGGCCCGTGCCCGCTCACCGACCGCGTCCGGCTCGTCGAGCGCGAGCGCCGCCGCGGCCGCCACGGGCCCCGCGACCAGCGCGCCGAGCGCGGTGAGGATGTCGAGCGTTCTGGCCCGCAGGGCGGCTCCCTCCCCGGTCGCGGGGTAGTGGGCGCAGGCCATCGGCCAGGCGGCCGGAAGCAGCGAGCCCACCGCGTCATGGACGACGACGACCTCGTCGGGCCACATCTCGGCCGGGCTGAGCAGCACCGTCTCGTGCGGCCGGAACAGCGTGTCGCGCCAGGTCTCGTCGCTGATGACGTGCAGCCCCTCGCCGACCGCCGCCTCGCAGGCCTCCCGCACCAGTTCGGGCGGGGCGACGGTCGCGGTGGGGTCGTCCGCGGGGCAGAGCAGCAGCACCCGCGGGGTGCCGCCCTCGGCCCGTACCCTGCGGACCGTCTCCAGCAGGGCGTACGGATCGGGCACCCCGCCGGCCTCCGCCGGGGCCGGCACCTGGTAGCCGGGCCGGCCCAGCAGCCGCGCCTGCGGAGACCACCAGGCCGGGCAGGGCCTCGGCATCAGCACCTCTCCGTCGTACGCTGCGAGCAGCGCGAACAGCAGCGGCTGCGCGCCAGGCGCGACGGCCACGCCGTCAGGGTCGCCATGGAGCCCGCGCCGCGACCAGTAGCCGCAGGCCGCTTTGCGCAGCGCCGCGCCGCCGCCGGGCGGTTCGGGCTCGGTGCGTACGGTGGCCGCCGCGCAGGCGTCGGCCAGTCCGGGCAGGGCGGGCAGCCCCGCCTCGGGAAAGGGCGGGCCGAACCGGACCGGGCCACGGCCCTCGGGAGCCGTCCTCCGCATACCGCCCACCTCCCGCCTGTCCTGAATCCGAGCCGTATGTGGGGCCCGAGCCCTGTGTGCCCTGCGTCGGACCCGAGCCTTGTGTGGCGCGCCCTTGAGTCGAGCCCTTGATTCGAGTCCTTTGTACGGAGGTTACGGAGGTTTGCGACCCCGTGCTTCCCGGGCCGCGCCCGGAGCAGAACCGCCCGAAGCGGTGTCCGTCCGCTTGGCCGTCCCGTCCGCCGGGTACCCGCGTCCCATGCCGGACATCAACGCGCTGGACCCCATCGCACGCCACGAACCCCGCACGCCGATCGCCGCGCTGCTCCGCTCCTGGGACGAGCGTGTCTTCCGCTCGCTCGCCGCCCGCCGCTGGCCGGGTGCGGGTCCCGTACTGCCCCGTCTCAGCCGGGGCGCCGACCACGGGCTGCTCTGGTTCGGCGCCGCCGTCGGTATCGCCGCACTGGGGCGCGGCGCGCGCTCGCGCCGGGCCGCCCTGCGCGGGGTGGCGTCGCTCGGGCTCGCCTCGGCCGCCGTCAACACGGTGGGCAAGCGGGCGGTACGCCGTACCCGCCCCCTCCTCGACGCCGTACCGGTGATACGGCGGCTGAAGCGCCAGCCGTTCACCACATCCTTCCCCTCCGGGCACGCGGCCTCGGCGGCTGCCTTCGCGACCGGGGTGGCGCTGGAGTCGAAGGGCTGGGGCGCGGCCGTGGCCCCGCTGGCCGCCGGGGTGGCCCTGTCCCGGGTCTACGCCGGGGTGCACTATCCGAGCGATGTGCTGGCGGGCGCGGCACTCGGGGTGGGCGCGGCCTTCGCCGTACGCGGGATCGTACCGACCCGTGCACAGCTCCCGCCGCCCGGACGTCCGCACGCCGAGGCCCCCGCGCTGCCCGGCGGCCGGGGCCTGGTCGTCGTGGTCAACCGGGCCTCGGGATCCTCCGGCACCACCGCGCCGCTGCGGGACGCGCTGCCGTTCGCGGAGGTCGTGGAGTGCGCGCCGGACGAGGTGGACGCGGAACTGGAGAAGGCTGCGGGCCGTTGCCGTGCCCTCGGGGTGCTCGGCGGCGACGGTACGGTCAACCGCGCCGCGCGTACCGCCGCCCGGCACGGTCTGCCCCTGGCCGTCTTCCCCGGCGGCACGCTCAACCACTTCGCGTACGACCTGGGGACGGAGACCGTCCAGGACACCTGCCGTGCCGTGGCGGCGGGCGACGCCGTCCGGGTCGACCTGGGCCGCTTCACCCCGGGCCCGGACGGTTCGGCGGAGGGCTGCTTCCTCAACACCTTCAGCCTGGGCGTCTATCCGGAGCTGGTACGGGTGCGCGAGCGCTGGGAGCCGAGGATCGGCGGCTGGCCCGCGGGCGTCCTCGCGGCGCTGACCGTACTGCGTGAAGGGCGGCCGCTGGAGGCCGAGTTCGAGGGCCGCCGGCGCTCGCTGTGGCTGCTGTTCGCGGGGAACTCCCTGTACGACCGGATGGGCCCCACCCCGGGCCACCGGCGCGATCTGGCCGACGGCCTGCTGGACGTACGAGTGGTGCACGGCGGCCGCGCCCCGGGCCCCCGCCTGCTGGCCGCCGCCCTCGCGGGCCCGCTCAGCCGCTCACCGGTACACACCGCACAACGCAGAACCCGGCTGCGGATCACGGGCATCGCCCCCGGCACCCCACTGGCCTTCGACGGCGAAGTGGCCGAAGCACCAAGGGAGTTGATCCTGGACAAGGCGCCCGAAGCACTCACGGTCTACCGCCCGCAGGCACTGCTCTGAGCAGGTGAAAGCCCAGGTGAGAGCCCATGCGAGAGTGCCTGCGGAAGCCCTGTGGAAGCCCCCGGATATACGGTGGACAGACCGGTGTCACCAGCCCAGGATCGCGCCATGACCACGCGATTCTTCCTGGAGACCCCCCGGCTGCGCCTCCGTCCTTTCACCGAGGACGACCTCGACCGGGTGGTCTCGCTCGATAACGACCCGGGCGTACGGCGGTTCATCGACGCCGGCCGGCCCGTCTCCCGGGACACCGTTCGGCGGGAGACCCTGCCACGGCTCCTCGGGCGCGGTTTCTGGGCCGCCGAGGAGAGCGCCTCGGGCGAGTGGCTGGGCTGGTTCTGTCTGGAGCCGGAGAGCGAACCGGGCTGGGCCGTGGTCGAGTTGGGGTACCGGCTGCACCGGACGGCATGGGGGCGCGGCTGTGCCACGGAGGGTGCGCGGGCGCTCGTCCACAAGGCGTTCACCGACCTCGGCGCGGAGCGCGTGACCGCGCAGACCATGACCGTGAACACCGCGTCGCGCCGGGTGCTGGAGAAGTCCGGGCTGCGGTATGTCCGTACTTTCTTCGAGGAGTGGCCGGAGACCATCGAGGGCTCGGAGCACGGCGATGTGGCGTACGCGCTCACCCGGGAGGAGTGGGCGCGCTCGAACCGGCCGGAGCCGCCCATGACCGCATAGACCATATAGCGAGACACGGGTCTCATCATCCGACATGGCGGCGTACCGTGGCCGGACCACCGCGTGAGAGGGGACCGGCCATGCCGAAGGAGACCGCCGTCTACACCCACGGCCACCACGAGTCCGTGCTGCGCTCGCACCGCTGGCGTACCGCCGCCAACTCGGCCGCGTATCTGCTCCCCGAGCTGCGGCCGGGCCAGGACGTTCTCGATGTGGGCTGCGGCCCCGGCACCATCACCGCCGATCTGGCCGGGCTCGTCGCGCCCGGCACGGTGACCGCCGTCGACGCCTCAGCGGATGTCCTCCGCCAGGCAGAGGAGACGGCCGAGGCGGCCGGCGTGCGCAATGTCCGCTTCGCGGTCGCCGATGTCCACGCGCTGGACTTCCCCGACGACTCCTTCGACGTCGTCCACGCCCACCAGGTCCTCCAGCATGTCGGCGATCCCGTGCGGGCGCTGGGCGAGATGCGCCGGGTGTGCCGGCCGGGCGGAGTCGTGGCGGCGCGCGACGCGGACTACGGCGCCTTCGCCTGGTTCCCCGCCGTCCCGGGGCTGGACGGCTGGCGGGAGCTGTACCGTACGGTCGCCCGCGCCAACGGCGGTGAGCCGGACGCCGGGCGCCGGCTGCTCTCCTGGGCACGGCAGGCGGGATTCACCGGTATCACCGCCACCGCGGCCACCTGGTGCTTCGCCACGCCCGACGAGCGTGCCTGGTGGAGCGGGCTGTGGGCGGACCGTACGACCGCGTCGGACTACGCCGGACGGGCGGTCGGCGGCGGGCACGCGACACGCCCGGAGCTGGCGGAGATCGCCGAGGCCTGGCGGGAGTGGGGCGGGGCCCGGGACGGCTGGTTCATGGTCCCGCACGGCGAGATCCTCTGCCGCGTCTGAATCGATCTCCTGGCCGGGCCTCGCCAACTAACCTGATCCGTATGGAAATCCTGGGAACCACGTTGCGCATCTGCGTCGACGACCTCGACCGCTCGGTGGTGTTCTACGAACGGCTCACCGGAAGCCCCGCGCTCCGCTTCGAGCGCGGCGGTGTCTCGGTCGCCGCTGTCGGCTGCTTCCTGCTGATGAGCGGGCCCGCGTCCGAGATCGAGGTGCTGCGCAAAGTCACCGCGACCATCGCCGTCAAGGACGTCGACGAGGCGCTCACGATCCTCACCGAGGTCGGCGCCCAGGTCCTCGCGGGCCCGGTGCCGACCCCGGTGGGCCGCAATCTCATCGCCGTGCACCCCGACGGTTCGGTCTTCGAGTACGTCGACCGCAGAGCGGCCCAGGGCGCGTGACCGCCCGGGCCCGGCGCGGTTCATGACATCCGGGCTCATGGCACCGGGGCTCGTGCCTCTGGGGCGCATGACACCGGGGCTCATGACACCAGGGCTCAGTCCGTCGACCGCATCCTGAACTCATAGGCGTCCGGCAGCGGTTCGTCCGTGAGCCCCGCCCACACCTCGCCCAGCGTCTCGGCGCCCTCCCGCAGATCCGGTACCTCGAAACCGGCCTCGAAGAGGGCGCGAGCCGCCTCCTTCTTGCCCTCGGCGGCCAGCAGCCGGGCCTCGGCGAACCGGAACGCGCCGCGCCGCCGTACGTCCGACGGCAGCCGCTCCCAGACCCCGCGCGCCTCGGCGGTACGGTCCACCGCGAGCAACGCGTCGAGCGTCTCGCGGCCGAGCGCGGCCGTAACGGCGGTCCATGCGCCGTCGGTGGATGCGGCTTCGCTCCCCTCAGCGCCGCCGTCCCCTGCGACGTCCTGGCAGAGCGAGTCAAAGGCCGCCGCGTAGTGGTCGGCGGCACGGCGTGGGTGTCCGCCCTGCTGGTCGGCGACGGCCAGACAGCGCAGCAGCGGCCACCGCGAGGTCGCCCTGCGCAGCCCGCGCTCCCAGCTCCGTACCGCCTGGGCCAGATCCCCGGCGTGCCACTGCGCGACCCCGAGGTGGTACTCGGTGAGCGGCTCGTCCAGCGCGGTCTCCAGCATGTCCCGCCAGTGCGGCGCCACCAGCGTCGGGCCGGGTGGTACGGCGGTCTCCGGCACCGGCAGCATGCCGCTGGTCAGCAGCTCCACCCAGGGCGCCTGCTCCTCCCCGAGCGTGGACTCGTCGAACGGCGTGCCCGGCAGCTTGTATCCGGTGCGCAGCACTTCGAGCGCGCCCCAGCCGGAGCCGGCCGCGAGCCGCTCCGCCGGCTCGGTGTCGGCGTACGGCAGCCATGCCGCGTAGGCGGCGTCGACCTCCGCGCGCGGCAGGGCCTCTTCGAGCCGGTCAGTGACCTCGGCGCGGGCCCGGGCCCAGTCGGCCGCGTGCACGGCCTCCGCGTCGGCGGTGAGCGGTCCGTACGCCTCCAGCCAGCTCAGTTCGCCGCCGGCTTCGAGGGGGATGTGTTCGAGCTGGGTACGGGCGAGACCGGCCTGGATCTCCGCGTATCCGGGCGTGCCCGGCTCGGTCAGCCAGCGCTGCCAGTTGCGCCCGCCGCGGCCCGCGCCCCACAGGAACAGCTTGCGGCCGCGCAGGGTGTCGGTCGAGGTCTGCACGAGCCCGGTGCCCCGCTCGTCGAGCGAGGCGATCCACTTCCGGTCCTCCTCCGGCACCTCGTAGAAGTAGTCGGCGGGGAACTCCGCGCGCAGCGGGTACGTGTGGTCCGCGCCCGCGCCGCCGGGATCGGGCACCGGCACCGGCACTTTGCGCAGTTCGTGCTCGTACCCGAAGTGCCAGGCGGCCTCGGCGGGTGCGAGTACGCGGGTGCGCTCGCCCTCCTCGACGGCGATGTTGGACCACCAGTACACGGGCGCGGTCCGCTCGTGGGGGTTGCGGATCCGTACCCCGGTGTAGAGGAAGTCGGAACCGTCGGGCAGCCACAGATCCACCTGGAACGGCAGGTCGCGCAGCCGCTCCCACTCCCAGAGCCTGAGCATCTCGCCGCCGTCCGGGGCGGGTACGAGGGCGGCGTGCACCGGTGCGCAGGAGAGGGTGGTGTGGCCGGTGGCGCCGATGTTCCATTCGATGCCGCCGGAGAACCAGGCGCCGTTGAGAGCGAAGCTCGCGGGCTGGAACACCGGATTCCGGTAGACCAGTTCACGGCCGGTCGGCTTGTGGTGGAGCGAGTGGATCCGGCCGCCGAGGCCGGGCAGGACGAGGGCCCGCAGCCGGTCGTTCTCGATCACGATCGCATCGACATCGGTCTCGCGGCGCACTCTCCCGTAACCGTCCAGGATCCGGACGGGCAGCGGGGTGCGCAGGGGCGCGTAACCGATCTGCCGTGCCATGTCGGACGGCAGCCCCTGTCTGGCGCGTTCGTCGACCGTGTGCGCCTCGTCGAGGGTCCGCAGGGCCGGCAGGGGGTTCTCCGGCCCCAGGGGGGCGGCGGGCAGGGTCAGTACGGCACGTCGCACGGTCGTGGCCACGGCAACCTCGCTTCGTTCGCGCGGGCGGGCCGACGGCTCCTCCGGCCGACGTCCCGATGACCATGGAACACGCTGAACGCCCCGCTGACCAGGGTGACCCGGTCCGGGCGGTTATGAGGGGGTGTCGCCACCGGCTTCCGTGCCGGTGCCGGTCCCGGTGAGGGCTTCCACAATCAGATCCGTGAGCAGCGCGCCCGCCGTCCCCTCCGGGTCGAGGTCCGGATCGTAGATCGTCACATTGAGGCCCACACAGCGCTGCGAGCGGACCAATGCCCGCAGCAGGACAGCGAGTTCACCGGGCAGCAGTCCGCCCGGGTCCGGGCTGTCGACGGCCGGCATGACCTCCGGGTCGAGGACATCCGCGTCGAGATGAACCCAGAATCCCTCGGTGACCGGCGCCTCCAGCGACAACAGCATCGCCTCCGCCTGCCCCGCCACGCCCCGTTCGCGCAGCTCGCCGACGGTCACGGTGGGAATCCTCAGCCGGGCCAGCTCCTCGCGGTCGCCGTCGTAGTCCCTGATCCCGCAGAGCCGTATGTCCTCGTCACGCAGATACGGCCGCAGCCCCTCAAGATCGGTGAGGTCGCGCTGGCCGCGCCCGGTGCTGAGCGCCAGCTCCTCACCGCCCGCCGCGCCGACCCTTTCGGAGTTGCCGGGGTGCCGGAAGTCCGCGGACCCGTCGATGGCCGCCAGGCCGTACCGTCCGATACGGCGCAGCGCGAGCGACGCGCCGAGCTGGATGGAACAGTCGCCGCCCAGCACCACCGGAAAGTCCCCCGCCCTGATGTGGTGCTCGATCCGGTCGGCGAGCCGGGGCGTGTAGCGGGCGATGGCCGCCGCGTTGAAGACGCCGTCGCCCTCCTTCCAGTCCCCGCGGTCATAGCGCGGCGGCACGACGACCCCGCCCTCGAAGGCCCCGAGCCTCTGGACGATCCGCTGCTCGCGCAGGGCGCCTGCGAGCTTGTAACAGCCGGGCACCGTACCGGGGGCCGGGGGACGCAGGCCCAGGTTGGAGGGGGCGTCGATCACCACGAAATTCCGCATGCGGGCCATCTTCATCGCCGTATCCTCGCTCTTCAATACGGACTTCGATACGGATGCCGTACGAGCGGAAAGCGGGCCAGAGGTATGACGACGCAGCACACGTACCGGGTGATCGTGCGGGGGACATGGGAGGGCCTGACGGACGACGCCCGGGCGCGGCTGCTCGCCGAGGTCGACGAACACGGTCTGACGCAGATGCGGTTCACCCCGGAGGGCTCGCTCACCTATGACCGGGTGCTGAAGCACTTCAGCTACCGGTATGTGATCGTCTCGGACGCGGACGACGGTGAGGAGATGGCGGCCGCGCTCGCCGAGGACCGCGCCGAGTCGGCGCTGAAGGAGCTGGGCTGCGGACATGGCGAACTGCGGTCCACGGTGACCGACATGGACACCATGAAGATCAACCGCAAGGGCCGCTGAGCCCGCGCTCGGCCACTCCGCGGCCGGGGCCGGCCGCCGGGTTCAGCCTCCGGATTCAGGGGCCCGTTCAGGGGCCGCGGGCTTGAGCATCTCCGCGGTGACGGCCCACCGTTCGTGGTCGCGCCAGGCGCCGTCGATGAACAGGAAGTCCGGCGAGTACCCCTCCCGCCGGAAACCCACACGCCGTACGAGCGCGATGGACGCGGTGTTGGCGGGCTGCACATTGGCCTCCAGCCGGTGCAGCCCGAGCGGGCCGAAGGCGTGGCGCATGACCAGCCCGAGCCCCTCGCTCATCAGCCCGCGCCCGGCGGCGTGCGCGAACGCGCCGTACCCGATCGCCCCGCTCAGGAACGCGCCCCGCACGATGTTGTTGATGTTGACGAACCCCGCGATCCGGCCGTCGTCGCGGGCACAGACGAGATACCCCGCCCTGCCGGGGTCCCCGAGGAGCCGGCCCGCGTACTCGGCGTACATCCGCGCGGTGCGCGGCGGGAAGAGCCAGGGCCGGTGCAGATCCTCGCTCGCGCGGACGAGCGAGACGAACTCGTCGGCGTCCTCGGTGCGGTAGGCGCGTACGAACGTACGGTCGCCCTCGGCGAGCGGGCCGGGCGAGCGGGGGTCGGGGGCGGACATCGTGCCAGCTTATGGGGCCCGTGAGGACGCAACTCGCAGGCAGGGTTCATTGCACGCTCGTGATGGCGTCATCGGCGCTTCGTGGTTGATCTTTCTAATCGGGTGAGCGCCCCTCGAACTGGGCGTGGCGGGGGTGGTTCTGCCTCCGCGTCATCTCTTGACCCGAGGTTCCTATGAAATTGATGGTCCTGAACCATCGGTGTACGAGGCCACTGCTGGTGGCGCTCGCCACGGCGACCGCGCTGGCGGCCGCACCTGCCGTCGCGTACGCGGACGACAGCCGGCCCGCGCCGGTCACCGGCGGGATCCCCTTGATCAACACGGCCGAGAAGATCGGTCCGGGGATCAACCTGCAGCACGTGAAGGCGCTCGACCAGAAGGGCTGGTACGACGCGCAGTTCCTGACCGTGAACCTGTCCGACAAGGACGTCAGCACGGACCTGCTCACCTCCGGACCGGTCGCGTCCGGCGGGCCGCTGAGCGAGGCCGCCAAGAAGGCCGGCGCCGTCGCGGGCGTCAACGGCGACTTCTTCGACATCGGCAACTCCAACGCGGCGCTCGGTGGTGAGATCCAGGACGGCGAACTCCTCAAGACCGCCGACATCACCGGCGGCCGCAAGCACGTCGGCGTCAGCAAGGACGGCATCGGCCAGCTCGTGGACCTCTCCGTCAACGCGACGGCGGACTTCGCGGGCACGGGCCACAAAGTCCTCTCGATCAACGCCGCGAACGGCGGCGGGATCCCCGCGGACGGCATGGTCGCCTTCACGTCCGCGTGGGGCGGCTACAGCCGCAACGGGGGCCTGACCGGCGTGGCCAACGACCAGATCGCCGAGGTCCTGGTCAAGGACGGTTCGGTCGTGTCGGTCACACCCAACGGTCCCGCGGGCTCGGGGACGATCCCGGACGGCGCCTTCGTGCTTGTCGGGCGCGGCGCCGCGGCGACCGCGATCCGCGCACTGCGGCCCGGCGCCCCGGCGGCGCTCAGCTACTCGCTCGCCGACAACGTTGCCAAGACGATGCGGTTCGCGATCGGCCACGGCGGCACCATCGTCTCCGGCGGCCAGGTCGTCAAGGGCCTCGACACCTCGGTCGCCCCGCGCACGGCGCTCGGCTTCAAGGACGGCGGCCGGACGCTCGTGCTCGCCACCTGGGACGGCCCGGGCGGCACCGGCAAGGGCGGCGTCGGAATCGACAAGGAGGCGCGTGACCTCGCCGCGATGGGCGTGGAGACGGCGGTCAACCTCGACGGCGGCGGCTCGACCACGATGGTCGCCCGCGCGCTCGGCGAGGACGACGCGACCGTACGCAACGTCCCGTCCGACGGCCACGAGCGCAACGACCCCAACGGCGTCGGGGTGTTCGTCGCGAAGGGCGACGGCAAGCTGCACGAGATACTCGTCAAGCCCGCACCGGGTGCCACGGCGGCCGACGGCGGCGTGAAGGTCTTCCCGGGCCTGCGCCGCGCACTCGTCGTGCGGGGCCTCGACAAGCACGAGACGCCCGTGGCGGTCGACCAGAAGTCCGTGCAGTGGTCTTCCGACGACGCGTCCGTCGAGGACGGCACGCTCACGGCCCCGGCCGAGGCGGGCACGGTCAAGGTCGAGGCGCGGGTGGGCGGCGAGCACGAGGACGCGAAGGTCACCGTCCTCGGCCCGCTCAACAGCGTGGAGCTGTCGTCCCAGCTCCTGTCGATCGCCGACGCGACGCCCGAGCAGGCGGCCACCGTCTCCGTGACCGGCCGCGACGCCCAGGGTTACACCACCCCGATCGACCCGCGGGACCTCACGCTGGACTACGACCACAGCGTCGTCGACGTCCGGGCCGCGAACGGCAGACTGAAGGTCACCCCGCTCGCCAACGCGAGCACGATCCTCAAGCTCTCGGTCGCCGGCAAGTCGGTCCAGCTCCCGATCACGATCGGCGTCCAGACCAGGACGGTCTACGACTTCGACGACGACGTGCTCGCCCGCTGGCGCAACAACAGCACCGCGGCCACGAAGTTCTCGGCGGACCCCGACGGCCTGCGGATCGACTTCAACGCGATGCGCAACGTGGGCATCTCGGCGGCATCGGCGGCCCAGCGCGTCCCGGTTCCGGGCCAGCCGCTGCGCGTACGGGTGCGGATCAAGTCGAGCATCAGCGTGCCGAGCGGTCTGACCTACCTCGGCTACATCGACGCGGCCGGCAAGAGCGGCGGCGTCTACGGCACCGCTCTGACCGCGAGCAGCGACTGGCAGAACGCCACGTTCACGGTGCCGGCCACCGCGGCGTTCCCGATCACGATCTCGAGCTTCCAGGGCATCAACACCAACGTCGCCCAGCAGAAGGCGGGCACGTTCGTCCTGGACCGCATCGAGGCCGACGTCCCGACGTCGATCGACCTGCCCTCCCAGCCCGACCTTCAGGCCGACCCGATCGTCTCCGACGACGGCTCGCTGCTCGCCGGCCGCAAGACCTGGCAGTTCGCCACCCTGTCGGACGTGCAGTTCACGGCCGACAATCCGGCGCTGACCCAGGTCGCGACGGCCGCCATCCAGCGGATCCGCAAGACCGACCCGGACCTGCTCGTCCTCAACGGTGACATCACCGACCGCGGCCTGCCGCAGGACCTCGCGCTGGCCCGCCAGGTGCTGACCGACGCCGGGTGCGACCTCATCCCGGTCGGCCAGGAGCCGGCGCCGGACAGCACTCCGGCCCCGGAGGCCGGCTCGATCCCGTGCTACTACGTGCCGGGCAACCACGAGTCCTACGGCCTCAACAACGTCCAGAGCGATCTGACGAACTTCACCGCCGAGTTCGGCCGGCCGTACCGGACGTTCGACCACAAGGGCACGCGGTTCATCCTGCTCGCCAGCTCCCTCGGGTCGCTGCGCGGGACGGCGTGGGACCAGCTCCCGATGGTGCAGCAGGCGCTCGCCGACGCCGAGAAGGACAAGTCGGTGCGCAACGTCATGGTGTTCGCCCACCACCCGGTGGACGACCCCGCCGACTCCAAGTCCAGCCAGCTCGGCGACCGCGACGAGGCCGCGCTCATCGAGAACATGCTCACGGACTTCCGTGACTCCTCGCACAAGGGTGCCGCGATGGTCGGCTCCCACGCCCAGATCGCGAACGTCCACCGCCTTGAGGGGGTCCCCTACACGGTGCTGCCGTCCTCCGGCAAGGACCCGTACGGCACGCCGGACCGCGGCGGTTTCACCGGCTGGGTCGACTGGTCCGTCGACGCGAGCCGGGACGCGGCACAGCAGTGGCTCAAGGCCGACGTGCGCGCGTTCGCGCAGTCGATCACGCTCAACACCCCGGCCACCGTCGAGGTCGACAAGACGGCGCAGCTCTCGGGCAGCATCGTCCAGCCGCAGGGGGTGTCGACAGGCTCGCGTGTGGTGCCGCTGCGGTACCCGATGTCGGTCGACTGGAGCGGCTCGTCCAGCCTGGCGATCGGCAGCGGGAAGAACGCCGTCGACGACGCCCGCCGCCAGGGCAAGGTCGCGATCCTCGACCCGCAGACCCGGATACTCACCGCGCTGCGGCCCGGCTCGGTGACCGTGACGGTGACGAACGACTCGATGCGCGCGTACACCGACGACAGCTCGCTCGCGCCGATCACGACCTCGAAGACCATCCAGGTCGTGCCGTCCTGACACGGCGGAATGTGACAGTCATCAACACCGGCGTGCAGCCGCCGCGGATCGGCTCGTAAGCGGTTCCGGCACGTGAGGCGGCCTCACTGAGGGCGAGTACGTATGTACTCGCCCTCAGCGCTGCCCGGCCGCGTCCCGCTGCGGCGTCCCGGGCTCCGACGGCGTCCCGGGCCGGGGCGGCGCCGGGTCAGGTCAGCTCAGCGCGGGCACGTCCAGGGTCAACGTGCCGCTCTCCGCGTCCAGGACCGCCGGCACGCCCAGCGGCACGGTCAGTGCCGGCTCACCGTGCCCGAAGCCCAGCTCCTCCACGACCGGTACGCCCAGCCCGCCGAGCCGATCCAGGAACAGCGACCGTACGGCGTCGTACGGACCGCACCCCGACCAGGAGCCGAGCGCGATCCCCGCGACCCCGTCCAGCCACCCGGAGCGCGTCAACTGGGTGAGGATACGGTCCAGGCGGTACGGCTCCTCGCCCACGTCCTCGATCAGCAGCAGGCCCCCCGCCGCCGAGGGGCGCCCGTACGGAGTGCCGACATCCGCGGCGAGCAGGCTGACACAGCCGCCGAGCGTGACACCCCGGGCCCGGCCGGGAACGAGCGCCCTGGCCGACTCCAGCCCGAGCGTCCGCACCGACTCGGGTTCGAACAGCGTGGCGCGCAGCGACTCCTGGGTCCTGGCGTCCTTGAGGAAGGTCACGGTGGCGACCATCGGGCCGTGCAAGGTGGCCAGACCCATCCGCCGGGCGAACGCCTCGTGCAGCGCGGTGATGTCGCTGTAGCCGACGAACACCTTGGGGCCCGCGGCCCGCATCGCCGTCCAGTCGAGCAGATCGGCCATGCGCTGGACACCGTAGCCGCCGCGCGCGCAGATCACCGCGTCGACGGACGGATCGCACCACGCCTCCTGGAGATCGCGCGCCCGGTCCTCGTCCGTGCCCGCGAGATAGCCCAGCCAGGGGTGCGTGTCCAGGACATGCGGGGCGACGACCGGGTCGAGGTCCCAGCCGCGCAGGATGTCGAGTCCCGCTTCGAGCCGGTCCCGCGGTACGGGTCCGCTGGGCGCCACCACGGCCACCCGCGCCCCTGGCCGCAGCCGCGCGGGCCTGACCAGCGGCGCCGCATGAGCTGACGGAGTGGCGGGCGCGGGTGCGGCGTTCGGCGTCGTGGTCACTTCTTCAGCTCCAGCCTCGGGATATCGGTCCGGTCGATGCCGAAGGTCTGCGCGTACAGGGACAGTTCGGCCTCCAGCGCACGGATCATGGTGTCGGCCCTGCGGAAGCCGTGCCCCTCCCCCTCGAAGGCGAGATACGCGTGCGGAATGCCGCGGCCCGCGATCCGGTCCAGGAACCGCTCGCACTGCGCGGGCGGGCAGATCACATCGTCCAGCCCCTGGAGCAGCAGGAAGGGTGTGGTGATGCGGTCGACCTGGTGCAGCGGCGAGCGCTCCCTGTAGCGCTCGGGGACCTCGGCGAGCGGTCCGATCAGCGACTCCAGATACCGCGACTCGAAGTCATGGGTCTCGCCGGTCGCCCAGCCCAGCAGATCGAGGATCGGATAGATGATGGTGCCGCAGGCGTAGACACCGGTGGTGGTGAGCGAGGCGGCGGCCGTCCAGCCGCCCGCGCTGCCGCCCCGTACGGCGAGTCTGGCCGGGTCGGCGGTGCCCTCCGCGGCGAGCGCCTCGGCGACGGCCGCGCAGTCCTCCACATCGACGACGCCCCACTGCTCGCGCAGCCGCTCGCGGTAGGCCCTGCCGTAGCCGGTGGACCCGCCGTAGTTGACCTCGGCGACCCCGATGCCCCGCGAGGTGAAGTAGGCGATCTCCAGATCGAGGACGAGCGGGGCGTGGCCGGTGGGTCCGCCATGGGCCCAGATCACATAGGGCGGCAGTTCGCCCTCGGGCGCGCGGTGGGCGGGGTGGTGCGGGGGATAGATCTGGGCGTGGATCTCCCGGCCGCCGGGCCCGGTGAAGGTACATATCCGGGGCTCGGGGTAATAGGCGGGATCGACCGGGTCGTGGTGTTCCGCGCCGATCACCCGGGCGTGGCCGGTGGCGGAGTCCAGCTCCACGATCTCGTACGCGCCGCGCGGTCCGGCCGCGACCCCGATCACCCGGTCGCCGTGCACAGCGAGGGTGGGCGCCCAGTCGGTCCAGGGCCCGGCGGCGTCGGCCAGTTCACCGGTCGCCGGGTCGAGTATGCCCAGCGCGGTGGTGCCCGTGCCGTGGATGACTGCGATCAGCCCGTTCTCCAAGGGGTGGAACCACTGGAGGCCGATCTTCCAGAGCGGCCCGCCGAACTCCTCCCTCCGGCCGGGGCAGAGCCCGGTGCTCGCGATCACCCCCGGTGCTCCGGCCGGGCCGAGGGCTTCGAGATCGATGCGCTGAAGCTCCCACCAGCCACTGGCGTCGGAGACGAAGAGCAGCGAGCCGTCCGGCGCCCAGTCGGCCTGCGCCACGGACTCGTCCGTGTCCCCGACCACACTCCTGACCCCCGTGAACGGTCCGGACTCAGTGACCTCCCCCAGCATCACGACCGTGCCGTCCCACGGCATTTGGGGATGGTCCCAGGCGATCCAGGCGGCATGGCGCCCGTCGGGCGAGAGCCGGGGTCCGGTGACAAAGCGGTGCCGGTCGTCGGACAGCTCCCGTACCGCCGAGCGGTCCTCGGCGGCCGATCCGTCCAGCGGTACGGCCGCGATCACCCGCCGTACATCGGTGGGCCCTTCGCCGGTGAACTCCTCCAGCACGCACCAGACTTCGCCCCGGTCGGGCAGCAGCCGGGGATCGGCCCAGCGCAGTCCCCCGCCGGTCGCCGACACCGGGGTGAGCGGGCGCGGCGCGGCGGTGCCGTCCGGCTCGTACGCGTACAGCCGCTGGTCGGGGAAGTGGACGAAGACGACCAGCGGGCCGCCCGCGGGCCGGGTGGCGCCGGCCCAGGGCAGACCGCCGTACTCGATGACCCGGCTGCGGACATTCCAGGGCGCGGGCAGCACCGACTCCTCGCGGCCGTCCGCCCGCCGCCGGACCAGCGCGCGCCGCCCGGCCTCCGCCGGACGCGGCTCCGTCCACCACACCTCGTCGCCGACCGTCCCGACATACTCGGGGCGCCCGTCGTGCGAGGCGGCGAGGGTGGCGTCGATGGGGGACGGCCAGCTCCCGTAGGCATCCACGGACCGCGTCATCTGCATGGTCGGCGCTCCTAAGCGGTCTTCAGATAGTGGTCGAGGACACGGACGCCGAAGTGCAGCGCCGAGACGGGCACCCGCTCGTCGACTCCATGGAAGAGCGCCTGGTAGTCGAAGCCGCGAGGCAGCTTGAGCGGCGAGAAGCCATAGCCGGTGATCCCGAGCCGGGAGAACTGCTTGGCGTCGGTACCGCCCGACATGCAGTACGGCACGACATGCCCGTCGGGGTCGAAGCGCTCGACGGCGGCGCGCAGTTTGGCGAAGGTCGGCGAGTCCACCGGCGCCTGGAGCGCGGTCTCCCGGTGGTGGAACGCCCACTCCACATCCGGCCCGGTGAGCTGGTCCAGCGTGGCGCGGAACTCGTCCTCGCCGCCGGGCACCGTGCGCCCGTCGACAAAGGCGGTGGCACGGCCCGGAATCACATTGACCTTGTAACCGGCTTCCAGGACGGTCGGATTGGCGCTGTTCCGGATCGTCGCCTCGACCAGCGCCGCGGCCGGGCCGAGCTTGCCCAGCAGCCCTTCCGGGTCAAAGTCCGCCGCGTCGACATCGGCGTGTATCCCGTAGAGCGCGGAAAGTTCGGCGAGGGCGGCCCGGACCGTCGGGGTGAGCCGGACCGGCCAGGGATGGTCACTGATCCTGGCGATGGCCGCGGCGAGCCTGCTGACCGCGTTGGCGCGGTTCACCTTGGAGCCGTGGCCGGCCCTGCCATGGGCGGTGAGCTTGAGCCAGGCGGTGCCCCGCTCCCCCGCGGCGATCGGATAGAGCGCCATTCCGGGGCCCGCGTGATAGGTGAAGGCCCCGGATTCGCTGATGCCCTCCGTACACCCCTCGAACAGCTCGGGGTGCTGGTCGGCGAGGAAGCCCGAGCCGTCGGCGGCGCTGGCCTCCTCGTCGGCCGTGTAGGCGATCACGATGTCCCTGCGCGGCCGGACCCCGGACCTGGACCAGGCGCGGACGACCGCCAGGATCATCGCGTCCATGTTCTTCATGTCGACCGCGCCGCGCCCCCAGACCACACCGTCCCTGACCTCCCCGGAGAAGGGGTGCAGGGTCCAGTCGGCGGGCTCGGCCGGGACGACGTCGAGATGGCCGTGGACGAGGAGCGCGTCGGCGGACGGGTCCGTGCCCTCGATCCTGGCCACCACATTGGTCCGGCCCGGGGTCCGCTCCAGTAGGAGGGGGTCGATGCCGGCGTCGGCGAGACGCCCGGCGACATATTCGGCCGCGGGCCGCTCCCGGCAGTCCCCGCTTCCGTTGTTGGTGGTGTCGATACGGATGAGATCCGAGGTGAAGGTGACCACCTCGTCGAGCGCTGTGGAATCAGGAGCCACGCTCGTGTCGAACGGCGTCATGTCAGCCATACTGCTCCTCCACCGAGGCCGAAACGATCGTCGTCACCGCTTTGAAGGTACGAATGGCCTCATACATCGTCCCGCTGGTGTACGTCACACGCCGCTCACCGCTCACCGCCACCCCCGGCACCACCGTGGCCACCTCGGCGAGATGAGTGGCGTCGAACTCCAGCTCCAGGGTGAACGGACCGCCCGCGACCGGTTCGTACCGCCCGGCCAGCGCCGTGGCCTCCTTGGCGGCGGCCCGGATGTCCCCGGCGGTACGGGCCGGGGTCCTGCACACCGCGGCGTACCGCGACACATGGTCCTTGACGGCGACCTTGCGGGCCTCCGGTGCGTACCCCTCGGCGTCCTTGCAGGTCAGGTCGTCCCCCGTGACCAGGACCACCGGCACGCCGTACTCCGCGACCACATGTGAGTTCAGCAGGCCCTCGCTCGCCCGCGCTCCGTTCAGCCATACCCCGGTGAGCGAGTTGGCCAGGTAGGTGTGCGCGAGCACGCCCTCCGTACCGGCGCCGGTGTGATAGCCGACGAAGGCGATCCCGTCGACATCGCCGTGCTGCACGCCCTCGACCATGGACAGCGACTTGTGCCGCCCCGTGATCATCTGCGCGCGCTCGTCCAGCCGCTCCAGCAGGAGATTGCGCATGGACCAGTGCGCCTCGTTGATCAGCACCTCATCGGCGCCACCTTCGAGAAAGCCGAGCACGGCCGCGTTGACATCGGAGGTGAACAGGGAGCGGCAGCGCTCCCACTGCGGTGTGCCCGGCAGGACGTCGCCGGGCCAGGTCACCCCGGTGGCGCCCTCCATATCGGCGCTGATCAAGATCTTCATGGCTGGAACCGTACGCGCCCCCGCCGCGCCCTGCCAGCCCTGTGGATAACCGCCCACAGCACGCCGGCGGGGTCCCGGATGCCCCTCAGGCACGCCAGGCGCCGCGCGCCGCCTCCGCCCGCGCGAACTCGGCAAAGTCGCGCGGCGGCCGGCCCAGCGCCCGCGCGACCCCGTCGAGAACGGGGGCCTCCCAGCTCGTCCTGATCGGCTTGAGCGCGTCCGCCCAGACCGCGGCCTCGGCCTCGGACACCCCGCGCGAGATCAGACGCGCCCGGTACGCGGCCGCGTCCAGCGGAAGGTAGCGGGCCCGGTGGCCGGTGGCCCTCCCGATCTCGGCCAGGGCCTCGTCGACGGTCAGCGCGCGGGGCCCGGACAGTTCGTACACCCGGCCCTCGTGCCCCGGTCCGGTGAGCGCGGCGACCGCGACCGCCGCGACGTCCTCGGCGTCCACGAACGAGGCCGCACCGTCCCCCGCGTACAGCCCGAGTTCACCGGCGGCCACCTCGTCCCGGAACGCGCCCTCGCTGAAGTTCTGCGCGAACCATCCGGGCCGCAGGACCGTCCACGGCATCCCCGAGGCCCGTACCGCCTCCTCCCCCTCGATATGCGGACCACCATCGAAGGTTGGTCCGAAATAACCGGGAATATCAGCCCCACGCGCCGAGAGCAGCACCAGCCGCCCAACCCCGCACGCCACGGCCTGTGCCACCAGATCGGGCGTCCTGGACGGCGTGGTGTCCAGCGGAACGATGTACGCGCCCGACACGCCGTCGAGCGCGGCCTTCCAGGTGGCACGGTCCTCCCAGTCAAAGCGGACGTCCCCGGCCCGCGACACGGCCCGCACCGGCACCCCCTGCTCCCGCAGCCGCGCGACAACCCGACGGCCGGTCTTGCCGGTGCCGCCGATGACCAGGATCGTTTCAGGTGTCATGACGGAAGTCTCACCCGCCGGAAGACCCCCTCAAGCCCGCGACCGCGCCCCACACCCGCCGCCCCGTTCACATCCTCGCGAGTACGAACCACCTCGCCGGCAGGTCCATCCGGGTCCCGTCCGGCATCGTCTCCGTCTGGGGGAGCGCCGTGTCGCCGGTGGCCAGGATTGTCAGACCCGCCGCCCGCAGCAGTGACGGCACCTCCTCGTCCGTCGCGCCGGCCGGCTTCAGGCCGTGGTCGAAGACCCGGCGCAGCTTCGGGGGCGGCCCGTCGGGGCCCGAGGCGGCCTGCTGGAGCACCGTCTTCGAGGCGGGTGTCAGCTCCGCGACAAAGGCCCGGCCGCGCTCGCCGAGCAGTTCGGCCACGGCCCGCGCGACGGCGGGGCGGTCCTGCGGTTCACTCTGATGGATGACGGCCCGCATATAGACATTGGTGTCGCCGATCCGGTCCCGCAGTGCGCGCACGGCGTCGCCGTCGACCAGATCGAGTTGCTCGAACTCCGCGGTCTTGCCCGTGTCCGCGCGGCGGGCGTGTTCGATCGCGGCGTGCGACAGGTCGACCCCGACCGCGCGGGCGAAGCGGGTGGCCAGGTAGCGGGTCTGGGTGCCGTTGCCGCAGCCCAGGTCGACCACGGGGAGTGAGGCGTCGGCGTACGGAAGCAGCAGCTCGCTGTGGGGAACCGCGGAGAGCGACGGATCGACGTCCCAGATCACCTCGCCCGGTGCGTCCGAGGTCGCCCGCCAATACCCTTCCCACGCCTCGCGGTAACGCTCCGACACATCCATGCGCCCTCCCACATCCGGCCCGCCGAAAGCGAGTTGCGGGGTCCGGACTACCGTCCCCTCGGCTGCGGGGGCAAGAGTCCGGGAGGGTTCATCCAGCGGCCGTGGTGGCGGGCAGGCACCTTCCGGGTCAGGGACTGTTCGAACCAGACGGTCTTCCCGTACGCCGTACTGCTCGTCCCCCACTCGTGCGCCAGCGTGCTCACCACCCGCAGTCCGCGCCCCGACTCGTCGTCGGGCCGCGCGCTCAGCAGGGCCGCGGGGGCCGGTGCGTCATCGGTCACCTCGCACAGCAGGGCATCCGTACGGACCAGACGCAGCCCGACCCGCCGCGACCGCGCGTGGTTCATGGCGTTGGTGACCAGCTCACTCACCATCAGCTCGGCCGTCTCCACCGCGTCCGGCAGCGACCAGCCGAGCAGCCGGTCGCGCACCAGCCGTCTCGCCCTGCCCACCTCGCGTGGGTCCAGGGCGAGTTCGTATTCCGCGACATCGCTGTCAGGAATGCCGTTGAGCCGGGCCATCAGCAGCGCCACATCGTCCTTGCGCCCTTCGCGGGTGTTGAGCGCGCGGATGATGGTGTCGCAGGCGGCGTCCATGGCGGCGGCGGGATGCGCGGCGGACGCGCAGAGCGCGGCCAGGCCCTCCCCGATGTCCTCGCCGCGCACCTCGACCAGCCCGTCGGTGCACAGCACCAGCCGGTCGCCCGGCCCGACCCGTACGGACACCGTCTCGAAGGCCACTCCGCCCACGCCGATGGGCGCTCCGGTCGGCAGGTCGAGCACCTCGGCACTGCCGTCCTCCGCGCGGACCAGAACCGGTGGAATATGACCGGCGTTGGCGATCTGGACCTCGGATCTGATCGGGTCGTACACCGCGTACAGACAGGTCGCCAGATACTGTTCGCCGAGCCGCTGCGCCAAGTCGTCCAGATTGCGGAGCAGTTGGGCGGGCGGCAGCTCCATGGCCGCCATGGTCTGCACGGCGGTGCGCAACTGGCCCATCATCGCTGCCGAGTTGAGACCGTGGCCCATCACATCGCCGACGACCAGCGCGGTCCGCGATCCGGGCAGCTTCACGGCGTCGAACCAGTCGCCGCCGATCCTGCCGAGCCGGGTGCCGGGCAGATAGCGGGTGGCGATGTCACAGCCCGCCATGCGCGGCGCGACATGCGGCAGCATGCTGTCCTGGAGGGTCTCGGCGACATTCTCCTGGTAGGTGTACATCCGGGCGTTGTCCAGTACGAGCCCGGCCCGCGCGGCGAGTTCGGCGCCGGTCGTACGGTCCATGTCGTCGAACGGCTCACGGCCGGGCCGCCTCATCAGCACCATGAATCCCAGTACGACATCCCGCGCCTTGAGCGGTACGAGCAGCATGGACCGGTGATTGATGAGCGGGCGCAGATCCCGTTTCTCGAATTCCGCGGAGATACGATTCCCCATCTCCTCGCTCACCCGCGGGATGAGTACGGGCTCTCCGGTCACCATGCACTGGAAGAACGGGGTGTGCTCGGGGAATGCGATGGCCTCGCCGACCGGCACCGTATCGTCCCAGCGGCCCGGCTCGTCATTGTGCTCGACCCATACCCGGTGCCAGACGGTGGTGGCGTCGGGCGGTCCGTCCGGGAATCCCTCCCCGGCCAGCACCGCGGCCCGCAGATGCGTGCCCGCGAAGTCGGTGAAGCGGGGGACGGCGGCGCTGGTGACCTCGCGGATCGTACGGGCCAGATCGAGCGAGGAGCCGATACGCCCGCTGACGTCGTTCAGGAACTCCAGACGCTCACGCACCGCGGCGTATTCGAGGTCGAGTTCGGGACGGGGCACCGCTCTTCGTCTGGACGCCGCTCCCGCCGGTACGGGACCGGCCCCGGCCGGTACGGGACCGGCCCCGGCCGGTACGGGACCGGGCTCCGCCGATACGGACTCAGCCTCCGCCGGTACGAGTTCGCCCTCCACCGGTACGAGTTCGTCCCCCGCCGGTACGGGCTCGCCCGCGGGACTTTCGTACCGTACGGCAGGTCGCCGCGGCACACCCCAGTCGGGCGTGACCGGCACCCGGTCGTGGTGGCTGAATTCCAGGACGGGATATCCCAGTTCGAGTACCTGGGCGATAATGCGGCTGGATTCGGCGGGGCCCATGTTCGGCAGAATGTCGGGCAGCCGCCGGGCCAATGCGTCCGCGTGCTGGAATTCCGTGTGATGCGCGAAACCGGGGGCGATCCGCAGAATGTCCGCGGCGCTTGCGCCGCCCACGCCGTTCTCGGGTTGCAACTGCCCCGCGTCCGCCGCGAGTACGAGATGGCGCCCCGGCCCCGGGCCGATCAGCGGATAGGCCCACCACAGCACATCGACCCGGCCGCGCTCCGGATGGGAGACCTTCGCGCGGCCCGCGGTGGGGTAGGGGCCCCGGGCGTGCAGTTCGGGTCCCAGCTCGTCATAGCCGTCGTACCCGCCGTGCGCCACCCCGCGCTCGTCCTCCGCGAGGGCCCCGGCGACCGGCATCAGATCTCCGGCGTGCCGGCCGACCGCCTCGTCCTTGGGGTGGCCGAAAAGCCGCCGTGCACCCGAAGACCAGTGCGACACCAGGCCGTCACCGTCCACGACGACCACGGCGAGCGGAATCCGGCCGGCCGCGGCGGACTGCCGCGGCAGTCCCGGCGGAATACCACTGTCCATGGGTGGGAGGCTCCTTCCCTGCCGCCAGGATCTGCGGCTCCGCCCTCCACGGTACGGCCCTTCACGGGCATTGCGCCGGTCAATGAACCAATAGGTGGTGCGCCCGCGCACAACCACTTATTGACTGAAATTCAGTCAATCTTCGTGGCCCAGTTGGAGATCGCGTTCGGTGCGTCCGCCGCCCGCCATATGGAGGACGGTGGCGACCGGCGGATAGCCCGCGGCGATCACGGTGTACTCGCCGGAGGAGAGGTCCACGAACCGGAAGGTGCCGTCGGTACCCGTGGTGAGGGTATCCACCACATTGCCCGCCGCGTCGAGGAGGGTGACCCGGGCGTCCTCGACCGGACGGCCGCCGCCGGCCCGTACCGTACCGCGCAGCACCGCGCCGCCCGCCAGCTCGATGTCCTGCCGGGTCTCGCGCGAGGCCTGCACACTGACCGGCAGCGCCGCGGGCCGGAAGGCGGGCGCGCTCGCGGCGAGGGTGTACTCCCCGGCCACCAGCTCCGAGATCACATACGCGCCCTCGCGGCCGCTGCGGGTCGACGCGACGACATCTCCCCGTACATCCGTGAGGGTCACGGCGGCGTCGCGCACCGGGGTGCCGTCGGCGGTACGCACGGCCCCGGCGAGCCGTCCCGCCCCGCCGAGGACCACATCCAGCTCGACGGGCCGTTCGCCGACGGTCACCGTGACGGCCTGCGGCTGGTGTCCGGCGGCGGCCGCGATCATCACGTACGAGCCGGAGCCCGGCACACTCAGCGCGTACCGCCCGTCCGCGCCGCTCGCCCCGCGCCCGATCTGCTGTCCGTGGACATCGATCAGGGTCAGTGCGGCCCGGGGCACGGTGGAGCCGTCGTTGTGCTGCACCGTCCCGCACACCGCCACCCCCGAGGTGTACGGGGCGGGCGCGGGCGGCGGAGCGGCCGGACCGGCGGGCGCGGTGCGCGCGCCGGGGACGGTGACGGACTCGGCGGCTGAGGCGTTCTGGGACACCAGCGGTTTCTCCTTGAGGAAGAAGGCGATCAACAGGCCGAGGACAAGCACCGGCACGAGGTAGAGGAAGATCCGGGGCATGGCGTCCGCGTACGCCTGCACATAGCCGTCGCGGACGGCGGGCGGCAGGGCGTGCACCGCCTGCGGGGTGATGGACTCGGCGTCGGGCAGGCCCGCCCCGGCGGGGATACGGTCGGCGAGCGCGTCGGCGAGCCGGTCGGCGAAGAGGGTGCCGAAGACGGCGGCGCCCACGCTGCCGCCGATCTGCCGGAAGTAGTTGTTGGCGCTGGTGGCGGTGCCGAGGTCGGCGGGGCGTACGGCGTTCTGTACGGCGAGGATGAGCACCGGCATGACCAGGCCCATCCCCAGTCCGAGCACCGCCTGCGCGACACCGTTCTCGGTCATCGAGGTGCCGGTGTCCAGCCGGGACAGCAGCCACATGCCGGCCACCGAGAGCGCGCTGCCCAGCACCGGATAGATCTTGTAGTGGCCGGTACGGGTGATCAGATGGCCCGAGACGACGGAGGCGACGACGATGCCGCCCATCATGGGCAGCATCAGCAGTCCGGACTCGGTGGCGCTGGCCCCCTCGACCATCTGGAGATACGTCGGCAGATAGCTGGCCGCGCCGAACAGCGCGACACCGACGATCGCGCCCACCAGGCTGGTGATGTTGAAGACCGTGTCCCTGAACAGCCGCAGGGGGATGAGCGGTTCGGCCGCGAAGTGCTCGACGACCAGGAACAGCAGGGTGGTTCCGGCGGCGCCCGCGGCCAGACCGATGATCACCCGGGAGTTCCAGTCGTACTCCGTCCCGCCCCAACTGGTCAGCAGCACCAGACAGGTGGAGGCCGCGGCGAGCATCAGGGAGCCCAGGAGGTCGAGCCGCGCAGGGGCGGTGGGTTTGGGCAGCCGGAGGACGGCGGCGACGACGGCGAGGGTGATCAGCCCGAAGGGCACATTGAAGTAGAAGCACCAGCGCCAGGAGACATGGTCGGTGAAGAAGCCGCCGAGCAGCGGCCCGGCCACGGACGCGAGCCCGAAGGCGGCGCCGATCAGCCCCATGAAGCGGGCGCGTTCACGGGCGGGCACGATGTCCGCGATGATCGCCTGGACCCCGATCATCAGTCCGCCGGCGCCGATGCCCTGGATGGCGCGGAAGGCGATGAGCTGGTCCATGGTGCGGGACCAGCCGGCCAGCGCTGACCCGATGACGAAGACGACGATCGCGAACTGGAAGACGCCCTTGCGGCCGAAGAGATCGCCGAGCTTGCCGTAGATCGGCAGTCCGATGGTGGCGGTGAGCAGATACGCGGTGATCGCCCAGGACATCCGGTCCAGGCCCTGGAGCTCCCCGACGATCTTCGGCAGCGCGGTGGCCACGATCATCTGTTCCAGGGCGGCCAGCAGCAGGGCGAGCATCAGCCCTACGAAGACGAGCCGCACCCGGCGGGGGCTGAGGGGTTCCGTGAGGGCCGTGCCCGCGGTGGGCGGTGGCGGCGGAGGGTCCGCGGTGGCGGGTACGGGCAGCACCGCGGCCCGCGCGGCACCGGTCTCGTTCGTGTTCTCGTACTCGATGGCCTGCCCGCCGCCCTTGACCAGAGTGGTCCCGCCCACGTACTGCTCCCCTCGTCGCACCTGCGCGGCGTCATACTTCACATTGCACGCCAAGCAGGAGCAAGCGGAAGGCTCTCCGGCTGAACGGGGTTGTGACGGGGGCGGGTTGAGCGGTGAAGCCTGCGCCGGGGCGCTCATCAGGGGCTTTCCCGCGACGTGTCGCGCGGGGGGCGCGCAACGGCGCCGCGGGGAAAACCACTCGAATCGGTGACCCCGGCGGTGACACGCCGAGACCTGCCGGGACGAGTCGAACTGTCCGGCCGGAGGGGCCGGTTGGGGCTCTCTCAGCCGGTACGGCCAGGTCCTGTCCGGTCGATCGGACAGCGCCTAGTTACTGGAGCCGTTCTCGCGCGTCTTCTCGGTCTCGGCGGCGAGCCTTTCGAGGATCACGCCGTAGATACGGCCGAGCCCCTTGGGGGCGAAGGTCCGCTCGAAGAACCCGCCGATCCCGCCCGCGCCGTCCCAGACGGTCGTGACGACGGCCTTCGAACGGCCCTCGCCGGCGGGGGTGACGGTCCAGGTGGTGACCATCGAGGAGTTGCGGTCCTTCTCGATGAGCTGTCCGTCGGTCGGCTCGGTCACCTCCAGCAGACAGTCGCGCACCCGCTTGCTCGTCGCCTGGAGCTTCCAGTGGACGAGCGAGCCCTCGCCGTCGCCGCCCTCCCGCACCTCGTACTCGCTGAACTGCTCGGGCAGCAGCTTCGCCCGGGTGTTCTCGTAATCGGCCAGCGCGTCGAACACTGTCTCCGGGTCCGCCGCGATGATCCGCTCCGTGGTGGCCTCGACCTGCGCCATGGCTGTTCCTCCAGCACTCGTTCCGGGTGGGGTGCGGCCAGCCAACCACCCTCCGGTACGCCCGCCAAATCCGCTCGGCGGGCGATCAAGGGAACATGTGTTCTATTCTGAGGTGAGTGCTACCGAGGAGGTATCCATGCGCTGGGACAATCTGGTCGAGAACACCTCAATGCAGGGGGCGACCGGGGACATCGCGCTCTTCGGTACGGACGCGGTGACCACCAGGACCTTCGACACACCCGAATTCCGTGGTGTCACCTTCTACGAGATCCGTGCCCGTTCGATTGTGAACCGGGTGCCGGGGGCGTCCCGTATGCCGTTCGAATGGACGGTGAATCCGTACCGGGGCTGCACACACGCCTGCGTCTACTGCTTCGCCCGCAAGACCCACAGCTATCTCGATCTCGACACCGGCCAGGGCTTCGACTCCCAGATCGTGGTCAAGATCAACGCCCCGGAGCTGGTCCGCCGCCAGCTCGCCTCCCGCCGCTGGCAGGGGGCGCATATCGCGATGGGCACGAATGTCGACTGCTACCAGCGCGCGGAGGGGCGGTACCGGCTGATGCCGGGCATCATCACGGCCCTGCGTGACCGTGCCAACCCGTTCTCCATCCTTACCAAAGGCACGCTGATCCTGCGCGATCTGGAGCTGTTGCGGGAGGCGGCGTCGGTCACCGAGGTGGGGATCTCGGTCTCGGTCGGCTTCACCGACCAGGAGCTGTGGCGCACGGTCGAACCGGGTACGCCCTCGCCAGAGCGGCGGCTCGACGTGGTGCGCACGATGGCCGAGAACGGGATCGGCTGCGGGGTGCTGATGGCGCCGGTCATTCCGTTCCTGAGCGACCGTCCCGACCAGCTCAGGGCGACGGTACGGTCGATCGCCGCGGCCGGGGCCACCTCCGTCACCCCGCTCGTACTGCATCTGCGGCCGGGCGCGCGAGAGTGGTTCATGTCCTGGCTGGAGCAGCACCATCCGTATCTGGTGGCGCGGTACGAGCGGCTGTACGCGGAGGGCGCGTACGCGCCCAAGTGGTACCAGCGGCGGATCACCCGGCAGGTGCACGAACTGGCCGACGAGTTCGGGATCGGGCCTGCGGGGCGCGGCGAGGCCCGGCGCATATCCGTACCCCAGGACCCGGAGCTGCCCGCGCGTCCCGATCTGCCGGTCCGCTCGGCGGCGACCCAGCTCACACTGCTGTGACCGGCAGCCACGGAGATCATGGGGGTCACGGCGGCCACGGAGATCACGGAGATCACGGAGATCACGGAAACTCTTGGCCGATTGTCAGTGGCATCGGCAAGGATGGGCACATGACTGAACTCACGCATCTGCAGGCCCCCGACGGTGTCGCTCCGGGCAACGGCTACAGCCATGTCGTCTGGGGCACGGGCCGGTTCGTCGCTGTCTCCGGCCAGTGCGCGTTCGACGCGGACGGCAAGGTGGTCGGCGAGGGGGATCCGGCCGTCCAGGCGCGCCAGGTGTTCGAGAATCTGCGCCGCTGTCTGGCCGCGGCCGGGGCCGGCTTCACCGATGTCGTCAAGCTGACGTACTTCGTCACCGATGTGGCGCATCTGCCCGCGGTACGCGAGGCGAGGGACGCGGTGATAGACACGGCGCGTCCGCCCGCGAGTTCGGCGGTCCAGGTGGCGGCGCTGTTCCGGCCCGAACTGCTGGTGGAGATAGAGGCGTTCGCGATCGTCGGGGAGAGCGATGGCGGGACGGACTGAGCCATGACCTCGTGTCCCACCACGGAGCCCGCGCCGGGGCGGGCGACCTGCCCCCTCCCGGCCGGGCCGAGGTCCCCGTACGGATCCGTGAGATGACGGTCGACGACTGCGAGGCCGTCGCCACGGTCCGGGTGCGCGGCTGGCAGCACGCGTACCGGGGACTGATACCGCAGGCGTATCTCGACGCGATGAGCGTCGAGGAGGACGCGGCCCGCCGCCGGGAGTATCTGACCAATGGCGACGGCCGGGTGGTCGATCTGGTGGCCGAGCGGGCGGGCCACGTGGTCGGCTGGGGCTGCTGCGGCCCGAGCCGCGACGAGGACGTACCGGACAGGACGGCGGAGCTGTACGCCCTGTATGTCCTGCCCGAGCGGATCGGCACCGGCGTGGGCAGCGCGCTGATCGACGCGCTGACGGCCAGGGCCGAGGCGGCGGGTGCCTCTTCACTAGTGCTCTGGGTCCTCGCGGCCAACGACCGGGCCCGCCGCTTCTACACCAGGGCGGGCTTCGCACCCGACGGCAGGGAGGAGCAGTTCGACGTGAACGGGGTGGCGGTGCCCGAGGTGCGCTATGCGAGACGGCTCAGCGCGTCCGCGGCGGCGGAGGCCGGCCTCGGATGACCCCGGGCGGCCCCCCTCGGCTGTCCTAGTAGCGGCCTCCCTCGGCTGTCCTCGTAGCGGCCCCCCTCGGCTGTTCTTGTGTGAAGCTGCCGCGGGGTTATGCGGTCACCTGGATCACTTGCTTGCCTGCCGCGCCGCCCCGTTCGAAAGCCTGTTGCGCCGCGGCCGTGTCCGAGAGCGGATACACGCCGTTGACCACCGGACGCAGCGCACCCGAGGCGACATTGCCGGCCAGATCGCGGAGGACGGCGGTGTCGGGGTCGGCGCTGAAGGTACGAATGCGGCGGGGACCGTACACGCTGGAGGCGGCGATTGCGGCCAGGGCGGGCGCGGACAGTCCGACGGTGACCATGCGGCCGCCCTTGGCAAGCCGGCTTCGGTAGCAGTTCAGTTCCGTGCCGACGGTGTCGAGGATGACGTCGAAGGGGCCGATCCGGTCCGAGGTGGTGGAGCCGTAGTCGAGGACCTCGTCGGCGCCGAGGCCGGTGAGGAGCCGGGTGTGGCGGTCGCGGGCCAGGGCGGTGACATGAGCGCCCATCGCGTGTGCCAGTTGCACCGCGGCCGTGCCGACACCGCCGGCCGCGCCCCGGACCAGAACCCGTTCCCCGGCGGCGAGGTGCGCGCTGTCGCGCAGCGCGATCAGCGCGGTGGTGCCCGCGACGACCACGGAGGCCGCTTCGACCGGTGAGATGCCCACGGGTGCGGGCGCGATGCGGTCCGCGGGCACCACGACGTATTCGGCTGTCCCGCCGGTTGTGTGCCGCTCGCGGGGGTGCACCGTGCCCCACACCCGGTCCCCGGCCCGGTAATCCTCGACATCAGCGCCGGTCGCGGCGACGACGCCCGCGAAGTCCAGCCCCACGCCGATCGGGAACCGGCGCCCCGAGACCATCTTCAGCCCTCCCGCGCGGACGATCACGTCGTGTCCGTTCACGCTGGACGCCTCGACCGACACCAGTACCTCGCCGGCGCCGGGAGCGGGACGCGGGACCTCGTTGATGCGCAGGACGTCCGCCGCACCGTAGCTCGTGATCTGAACGGCCTTCATGTCGTTGTCCTTCCGTGGCGGGGTGGATGATCCGATGCTGGACCCTGCGCGCGGAGTCACGGTCGTTCCGCTTTTCCTGGGTCCGGCAGACCCACCCTCACGAGCCGCGCCCGGGGCATACTGACGCCGTGACCGACGACTCCCTTGCCGTGAGTGACGATCCCCGACGTGAACTCGCCGAGTTCCTGCGGACGCGCCGCACTCGACTGCTGCCACAGGATGTCGGCCTGGAACCCGGCCCGAGGCGGCGCGTCGCCGGGCTGCGGCGGGAGGAACTGGCCCTGCTGGCCGGGGTGAGCGCGGATTACTACCAGCGCATGGAACAAGGACGCGATGTCCGGCCTTCCGAACAGGTCCTGGACGCTCTCGCACGTGCCCTCAACTTCTCCGCCGAGGAGTCCCGGTACCTGCACAGCCTCGCCGCCGCCGCGCGCACACCCGCCCGCGGCCCGCGCCACCACGAGCCCGAGAAGGTACCGCCCACCACGCTGCGGCTGCTGCGGACCATGACCACGCCCACGATGGTCGTCGGCCGCTTCCTGGACGTCCTGGCGTGGAACCCGCTGGCAGGTGCTCTGCTCGGCGAGTTCACCCTGCTCCCCCCGGCCGAACGAAACCTGCTCATGTTGCTGCTGCACCCCGAAGCCGACCAGGCATGCCCGGACCGGGCGGCCACCGTCGCCGAGCTGACCGGAATGCTGCGGACCCAGATCGCCGCCGACCCGGGGCACCCTCGCGGCGTGGAACTCGTCGGCGAACTCGCCGTCCGAAGCGACGAGTTCGCGACACTCTGGGCGCGCCACGACGTCGAAGAGGCCGTCCGTGGCCGGATGCGTGTCAATCACCCGATGGTCGGCGAGCTGAACCTGGAATGGGACGCCTATCCGGTGCCCGGCGCTCCCGGCCCGGTGCTCATCACCTACACCGCCGAAGCGGGAAGCCCGGACGACGAGCGACTCCAGTTGCTGGCCGCCCTGCTCGATTCACCGGACACGACATCAGCGGTCACCCCGCAACCGTGACGTGCCGGCCAGCTCACGTCGACGAGGGCAAGGTGCGTTACGCGAGGCGGCTCAGCGCGTCGCCTGCTGCGGACGCCAGTCGCGGGTGATCGCGGGCTGCTTCCAGTACGGCCCGTGCCCGGTCGTCCCCGAGTGTGCCGAGGCCTTCGACGCAGGCCAGCGCCACCCGCCAGTGCGGCTCGTCGGGTGCCAGCAGTCGTTCGAGGGTGGTGATCAGCGCGGGTACGGACTCTGGGGCGCGTAACGCGGCGAGCAGCCGTACGGGGTGGAGGGCGTAGGCGGTGCGGAGTCGGTTGGCGGCGAGGGCGGCTGCGGCTCTGGGGGTGCGGGGGTCGCCAAGGAGAGTGAGGGCGTAGGCGGCGGAGACGCAGCGTTCCGGGTCGCGGTGGTTGAGGAGCAGTACCAGCGTTTCGAAGGCCCGCCGGTCGCCGGCGCAGCCGAGCCGGAACGCGGCGGTCTCCCGCGCCCACAGGGGCCGCCCGCGCTCGGTGAGGACGGCGGCCAGTTCGTCTAGGTCCTCGGTCGCGACGAGCCGTACGTACGAGGCGGAGCCGCCTGACTCGTCCCGCACCCGGTCCATGAGCGAGCGGACGTCCTCATCCATATGGCCCAGCGTATCGACGGCATCGGCTCCGGGAGCACTTGTCGCCCGCTCCCGGCCACTCCTCGCCATGCCCCGGCACCCCACCCCGAAGTGATTCAGCGCACAACCACCCCCCTCTGGCGCGCTCGTTACTCGTCGGTTAATCTCAAATGAGCGGGAAACCCCCGCGGCTCCCGGTGGCCTGGTGACGCAGCCGCCGAGAGCGCTGTCGGTTCAGCACCCTTGCGGTCCGGCCCGTCCGGACCGTCGGTACGGCGCGGCTCCGGGACAGAGTCCGCCGCCCAGCTCCGTGACCGCATCAGCCACGCGCGCCCGCCGCGCCCCGCGGCCCCTGCCAGCGATTCCGGGTCCGCCCTTCTCAGTCGTCACTCATCCTCTGGAGTCCCGTGATGGACATCCCTCTCTCCACCATCGCCGTCGTCGGCCTCGGCACCATGGGGACCGGTATCGCCGAGGTCCTCGCCCGCGCCGGCCGTGAGGTCGTCGGTATCGACATCAGTGACATCGCCGCCGCACGGGCGGTCGCCTCGCTCGAAGCGTCCACCGCGCGGGCCGTGGCGCGCGGGCGGCTCACGGAGGAGGAGCGGCGCACGGTCCTCGCGCGGTTCCGCACCTTCTCCGATCTGCACGCCGCCGCCGGTGCCGATCTGGTGATCGAGGTGGTGCCCGAGTCGTACGAGACCAAGCAGCGGGTCTTCCGGGCGCTGGACGGGATCGTCGGCCCGTCGACGATTCTCGCGACCGGCACCAACGCGCTGTCCGTGACCCGGCTGGCCGCGGACTCGGCGCATCCCGAGCGCGTGCTCGGCCTGCATTTCTTCAATCCGGCCCCGGCGATGAAGCTGGTCGAGGTGGTGTCCTCGGTCCTCACCGCGCCCCGGGCCGTGGCGGCCGTCACCGGGCTCGCCCGGGAGCTGGGCAAGGAGCCGGTCGCGGTGGGTGACCGGCCCGGCTTTGTCGCGGACGGGCTGCTCTTCGGCTATCTGAACCAGGCCGCCGCGATGTACGAGGCCAGGTACGCCTCCCGCGAGGACATCGACGCGGCGATGCGGCTGGGCTGCGGGCTGCCGATGGGACCGCTCGCGCTGCTCGATCTGATCGGCGTCGACACGGCCCGTACGGTCCTGGAGGCGATGTACGCCGCGTCCCGCGACCGGCTGCACGCCCCGGCCCCGGTGCTCAGGCAGCTCGGCGAGGCGGGGCTGACCGGCCGCAAGTCGGGCCGCGGCTTCTATACGTACGAGGGCCCGGGCAGCGGCGCGGTGGTGCCGGACGCCCTCACCCCGGACGACGCCCTCATCCCGCCGGACACCACCGGCACCGCGAGCCCCGCAGGCGCTCCCCGCCCCGTCCGCTCCGTCGGTGTCGCGGGCTCCGGCACCATGGCGAGCGGGATCGCCGAGGTCTTCGCCACGGCCGGTTTCGATGTGGTGCTCGCGGCGCGCACCCCGGAGAAGGCGGAGGCCGCCGCAGCCCGGATCGCGAAGTCCCTCGCCCGCTCCGTGGACAAGGGCCGGCTGACCGCCGAGGCCCGTGACCAGGCCCTGGCGCGGATCACCCCGGCCGGTTCGCTTGACGCCTTCGCCGAGGTGGATCTCGCCGTCGAGGCCGTGGCCGAGGACCTGGAGATCAAGCGGCAGCTCTTCGCCGCGCTCGACAAGGTCTGCAAGCCGGGCGCGGTGCTGGCCACGACGACCTCCTCGCTGCCGGTGGTGGCCTGTGCCCGCGCGACCTCGCGCCCGCAGGACGTGGTCGGGATGCACTTCTTCAATCCGGCTCCGGCGATGAAGCTGGTCGAGGTGGTCCGTACGGTCCTCACCGCCGACGACGTCCGGGCCACCGCCCGCGCGGTGGCCACGGCCGTCCGCAAGCATCCGGTCGACTGCGGGGACCGGGCGGGTTTCATCGTCAACGCGCTGCTGTTCCCGTATCTGAACAACGCGGTCAAGATGGTTCAGGAGCACTACGCGAGCCTCGACGACATCGACGCCGCGATGAAACTGGGCGGCGGTTATCCGATGGGGCCCTTCGAACTGCTCGATGTGGTCGGGCTCGATGTGTCGCTGGCCATCGAGCGGGTGCTGCACCGCGAGTTCCGGGATCCTGGCCTGGCTCCGGCGCCGCTGCTCGAACATCTTGTGGCGGCGGGCTGTCTCGGCCGCAAGACCGGCCGCGGCTTCCGCGAATACGCCCGGCGCTGATCCCGGCGCTGATCCCGGTACCGGCCCAGCGGCGATCCCGGTACCGGTTCCATTGGTGATCAAGGACCCGGCCCCGCGGGCGCGATCTCCTGCGTCGATGCAGTACGTTCACCTCATGTCCCAGCCCGCCAAGTCCTCCCGTACGAACACCAGGACCGACGTTCCGGAGAGTGCCGCAGGCACCCGCGCGGCCGCCCAGCGGCTGAAGATGCGCCGGGAGCTGGCGGCCGCGGCGATGGAGCTGTTCGCGACCAAGGGGTACGAGGCGACCACCGTCGACGAGATCGCCGCCGCCGCCGGGGTCGCCCGCCGGACGTTCTTCCGGCATTTCCGCTCCAAGGAAGAGGCGATCTTCCCGGACCACGACGACACGCTCGTACGGGCGGAGGCGGTACTCAACGCCGCGCCCGCCCATGAACATCCGCTGGACACGGTCTGCCGGGGCATCAAGGAAGTCATGCGGATGTACGCGGCCTCCCCCGCGGTCTCCGTGGAGCGCTACCGGCTCACCCGCGAGGTGCCCACCCTGCGGGAGCGCGAGATCGCCTCGGTGGCCCGCTACGAGCGGCTGTTCACCCGCTATCTGCTGGGCCATTTCGACGAGCGCGACCACACCGACGGCAATGACGACCCGCTGCTGGCGGAGGTCGCCGCGTCGGCCGTCGTCACCGCACACAACCATGTGCTGCGCCGCTGGCTGCGGGCGGGCGGCCAGGGCGATGTGGAGGCGCAGCTCGACCATGCCTTCGCGATCGTCCGGGAGACCTTCGGCGCCGGCATCGGCGCGGGCCGGACCATCGGGGGCAAGCCGCAGCACGCCGCGGCCACGGCCCGTACCAGCGGCGATGTGCTGGTGACGGTGGCGCATACGGACGCCCCGCTGGACGAGGTCATGCGGACCATCAAGCAGGCACTGAGGGACGCGTAAGCCTCGCCCCTCGCTCGCTCCCCGCTCCCCCCTTGACTCCCCCTTGGCTGACTCCCCCTGGCCGCGATACGCCATGCGTTCCTTTGCCCACATGAAGTGATATTTTCCGTTAATACAGCGGTAGGGATTGCTCATGCGTGCCGCACCGGTGACAAGTGAGAGAGATTTCTGGCACCCAGTGCCTTGCCAGGTGTCACGGCGTGCCATACCGTGAAGGTGTCCGGCTGTTCCCGCAAGCCGTCCCGCTTGTGCGCCCGGACGCCTGCGTCACAGGCACCTCCCGCGCTCACCCGGCGCCGCCGTTCAGCACGGTCAGCCCCACAGGCTGATCAGCAGCGCCCCCGCCGAACCGACGGCACACCTCCACCGCACACCAGCGAGCGGCCCCCGCGGCTCGCTCCCCCAGCTTCGCCGGAGGCACCACCGTGAAGGAAATCCTGGACGCGATCCAGTCGCCGGACACCACGTCCGCCGACTTCGCCGCACTGCCCGTCCCCGGTTCGTACCGCGCGGTGACCGTGCACAAGGACGAGACGGAGATGTTCGCCGGTCTCCCCAGCCGCGAGAAGGACCCCCGCAAGTCGCTCCATCTCGACGAGGTGCCGGTGCCCGAACTCGGCCCCGGCGAGGCCCTGGTGGCCGTCATGGCCAGCTCGGTCAACTACAACTCCGTCTGGACGTCGGTCTTCGAGCCGTTGCCGACCTTCGGGTTCCTGGAGCGGTACGGCAAGCTCAGCGACCTCGCCAGGCGGCACGACCTGCCGTACCACATCATCGGCTCCGACCTCTCCGGTGTCGTGCTGCACACCGGCCCGGGGGTCAACGCGTGGCGGCCGGGCGACGAGGTCGTGGCGCACTGTCTCTCCGTCGAGCTGGAGTCGTCCGACGGGCACAACGACACGATGCTCGACCCGGAGCAGCGGATCTGGGGCTTCGAGACCAACTTCGGCGGCCTGGCTGAGCTGGCACTTGTGAAGTCCAACCAGCTCATGCCCAGGCCCCAGCATCTGACCTGGGAGGAGGCCGCGGCACCCGGCCTGGTCAACTCGACCGCGTACCGCCAGCTCGTCTCCCGCAACGGCGCCGGGATGAAGCAGGGCGACAATGTGCTGATCTGGGGTGCGAGCGGCGGACTCGGTTCATATGCCACACAGTTCGCGCTCGCGGGCGGGGCCACGCCGGTGTGTGTGGTCTCCAGCGGGCTGAAGGCGGAGATCTGCCGGCGGATGGGCGCCGAGGCGATCATCGACCGTACGGCCGAGGACTACCGGTTCTGGAAGGACGAGCACCACCAGGACCCGCGCGAGTGGAAGCGCTTCGGCAAACGCATCCGCGAACTGACCGGCGGCGAGGACGTGGACATCGTCTTCGAGCACCCGGGCCGCGAGACCTTCGGCGCCTCCGTCTATGTCACCCGCAAGGGCGGCACGATCGTCACCTGCGCCTCGACCTCGGGCTACACCCACGAGTACGACAACCGCTATCTGTGGATGTCCCTGAAGCGGATCATCGGCTCGCACTTCGCCAACTACCGCGAGGCGTGGGAGGCCAACCGGCTGGTCGCCAAGGGCAGGATCCACCCCACCCTGTCGAAGGTGTACGCGCTGGAGGACACCGGCCAGGCCGCGTACGACGTCCATGCCAACCGGCACCAGGGCAAGGTCGGCGTGCTGGCGCTGGCGCCGCGCGAGGGTCTGGGCGTACGGGACGAGGAGCTGCGCGCGCGGCACATCGACGCCATCAACCTGTTCCGTGACACCGCGGCGGAGGCGCCCGCCGGGGCCTCGCGCACCACCCTGGTCCGGGGGGCCTGAGATGGGCGAGCGGCACCGGGACCGGCCCTGGCTGATGCGGACCTACGCGGGCCATTCGACCGCCGAGGCGTCCAACGAGCTGTACCGGCGCAATCTCGCGAAGGGGCAGACGGGTCTGTCCGTCGCCTTCGACCTGCCGACCCAGACCGGCTACGACCCCGATCATGTCCTCGCCCGCGGCGAGGCCGGCCGGGTCGGGGTGCCGGTCTCCCATCTCGGCGACATGCGGCGGCTGTTCCAGGACATCCCGCTGGACCGCACCAACACCTCGATGACCATCAACGCCACCGCGATGTGGCTGCTGGCGCTCTACCAGGTGGTCGCGGAGGAGCAGGGCGCGGACATCGCCCGTCTCCAGGGGACGACCCAGAACGACATCGTCAAGGAGTACCTCTCGCGCGGCACGTATGTGTTCCCGCCGGGGCCGAGCCTGCGGCTGACCACCGACATGATCACGTACACGGTGAACCACATCCCCCGGTGGAACCCCATCAACATCTGCAGCTACCACCTCCAGGAGGCGGGCGCGACCCCGGTGCAGGAGATCGCGTACGCGATGTCCACCGCGATCGCCGTCCTGGACGCGGTGTTCGCGTCGGGCCGGATCCCGGAGGAGCGCAGGGGTGAGGTGGTCGGCCGGATGTCGTTCTTCGTGAACGCCGGAGTCCGCTTCATCGAGGAGATGTGCAAGATGCGGGCGTTCGCCCGGATCTGGGACACGGTCACCCGGGAGCGGTACGGCATCGAGGACGCCTCGCAGCGCCGGTTCCGCTACGGCGTCCAGGTCAACTCGCTCGGGCTGACCGAGGCCCAGCCGGAGAACAACGTCCAGCGGATCGTCCTCGAAATGCTGGCCGTGACCCTCTCCAAGGACGCCCGCGCCCGCGCCGTACAGCTCCCCGCCTGGAACGAGGCGCTGGGGCTGCCGCGCCCCTGGGACCAGCAGTGGTCGCTCCGCATACAGCAGGTGCTCGCGCACGAGAGCGATCTGCTGGAGTACGAGGACATCTTCGAGGGATCGCATGTCGTCGAGGCCAAGGTGGCGGACCTGGTCACGGAGTCCCTCGCCGAGATCGGGCGGATCGAGGAGATGGGCGGCGCGCTGGCGGCCGTCGAGTCCGGGTATCTCAAGTCGCGGCTGGTCGCCTCGCACGCCGGGCGCCGGGCGCGCATCGAGTCGGGCGAGCAGAAGATCGTCGGGGTCAACTGCTACGGGTCCACCGAGCCCAGTCCGCTCACCGCCGATCTGGACACCGCGATCATGACGGTCGACCCGGCGAACGAGGCCCGGGTGGTGGCGGCGCTGCACACCTGGCGGGACAACCGCGACGAGACGCGGGCCACGGCGGCACTGGCCGCGCTGAAGAAGGCCGCGGCCGGCACGGCGAATCTGATGCCGGCAACCCTGGAATGCGCGCGGGCCGGGGTGACCACCGGCGAGTGGGCCTGGGCGCTGCGGGACGTCTTCGGCGAGTTCCGCGCGCCGACCGGGGTGGGCGGCGCACCGGTCGCGGTGGGCGCGGAGCCGGACACCCCGCTCGCGGCGGTCCGCGAGGCGGTGTCCCGTACCGCCGGCGAACTCGGCTCGGGACGGCTGCGGCTGCTGGTCGGCAAGCCCGGCCTGGACGGGCACTCCAATGGCGCCGAGCAGATCGCGGTCCGCGCGCGCGACGCCGGGTTCGAGGTGGTCTACCAGGGCATCAGGCTGACACCGGAGCAGATCGTCGGTGCCGCGCTCGCCGAGGACGTGCACTGCGTGGGGCTGTCGGTGCTGTCCGGCTCGCACGGCGCGCTGGTGCCGGAGGTGCTGGTACGGCTGCGCGAGGCGGGCGCGGGCGACATCCCGGTGATCGTCGGCGGGATCATCCCGAACGCCGACGCCGAGGAGCTGCGGGCGGCCGGGGTGGCCGCCGTGTTCACCCCGAAGGACTTCGGAATCACCGAGATCATCGGCCGTATCGTCGATGAGATCAGGAAAGCGAACAAGCTCGACCCCTTGGAGGTCCCCGCATGACCGCGCCTGCCACGCACGCCGCCGCCGAGCCGGCCGCCGCCCCCGCCGACCGGCTGCGTCCGCGCCGCTCCTGTCTCGCCGTACCGGGCTCGAACCCGCGCTTCCTGGAGAAGGCGCAGGGGCTCCCGGCCGACCAGGTCTTCCTCGATCTGGAGGACGCCTGCGCGCCGCTCGCCAAGGAGGGTGCCCGGCACACCATCGTCGACGCGCTGAACAAGGGCGACTGGACCGGCAAGATCCGGGTGGTGCGCGTCAACGACTGGACGACGCACTGGACGTACCGCGATGTGATCACGGTCGTGGAGGGCGCGGGCCACAATCTCGACTGCGTCATGCTGCCGAAGGTCCAGGACGCCCAGCAGATCGTGGCGCTGGATCTGCTGCTCACCCAGATCGAGAAGACGATGGGCTTCGAGGTCGGCAGGATCGGTATCGAGGCGCAGATCGAGAACGCCAGGGGTCTGGTGAACGTCGACGAGATCGCCGGCGCCTCGCCGCGCCTTGAGACCATCGTCTTCGGTCCCGCCGACTTCATGGCCTCCATCAATATGAAGTCGCTGGTGGTGGGGCAGCAGCCGCCCGGCTACGGCGCGGACGCCTACCACTACATTCTGATGCGCATCCTGATGGCGGCCCGTACCCACGATCTCCAGGCCATCGACGGCCCGTACCTCCAGATCCGCGATGTGGACGGCTACCGCGAGGTGGCGCGCCGGGCGGCCGCGCTGGGCTACGACGGCAAGTGGGTGCTGCACCCCGGCCAGATCGAGGCGTCGAACGAGATCTTCTCGCCCTCCCAGGAGGACTACGACCACGCCGAGCTGATTCTCGACGCGTACGACTACTACACCTCGGAGGCAGGCGGCAAGAAGGGCTCGGCGATGCTCGGCGACGAGATGATCGACGAGGCCAGCCGCAAGATGGCGCTGGTCATCTCGGGCAAGGGCCGGGCCGCGGGCATGCGCCGTACCACCGCTTTCGAAGCCCCGGAGGCATGACGATGCGGTTCGGCAGGACTTTTGAGGAGTTCGAGATCGGGGCGGTCTACAAGCACTGGCCCGGCAAGACGGTGACGGAGTACGACGACCACCTGTTCTGTCTGCTCACCATGAACCACCATCCGCTCCATCTGGACAGCAACTACGCCGAGAAGACGACCGACTTCGGGAAGAACGTCGTCGTCGGCAATTACGTCTACTCGCTGCTGCTGGGCATGTCGGTGCCGGACGTCTCCGGGAAGGCCATCGCCAATCTGGAGGTCGAGTCGCTGCGGCACATCGCGCCGACCTTTCACGGCGACACGATCTACGGCGAGACGACCGTGCTCGACAAGACGCCCTCGAAGTCCAAGAGCGACCGCGGAATCGTGTATGTGGAGACCAAGGGCTACAAGCAGGACTCCACGGTCGTCTGTGTGTTCCGCCGCAAGGTGATGGTGCCGACCGAGAAGTACGTCAAGGAGCGCGGCGGCGAGCAGCCCGGCCGCCCAGAGCCGCGGGAGAAGTGACCCAGCCATGAGCCGACTCGCCCAGACCGCCGGGCTGACCGAGATTCAGCGGGAGATCCTGGCTACCGTAAGGGACTTCGTCGACAAGGAGATCCTGCCGGTCGCCACGGAGCTGGAACACCGCGACGAGTATCCGACCCGGATCGTCGAGGGCCTCAAGGACCTCGGGCTGTTCGGGCTGATGATCCCCGAGGAGTACGGCGGTCTGGGCGAGTCGCTGCTCACCTACGCGCTCTGCGTGGAGGAGATCGCCCGCGGGTGGATGTCCGTCTCGGGCATCGTCAACACCCATTTCATCGTGGCGTACATGCTCAAGCAGCACGGCACCCAGGAGCAGAAGGACGCGTTCCTGCCGAAGATGGCGGCGGGCGAGGTACGGGGCGCGTTCTCGATGTCGGAGCCCGGTCTCGGCTCGGACGTCTCCGCCATCACCTCCAAGGGCGTACGGGACGGGGACGATTTCGTACTGGACGGCCAGAAGATGTGGCTCACCAACGGCGGTACCTCCACGCTGGTCGCCGTGTTGTGCCGTACCGACGAGGGCCATCCGGAGGGGACACCACCGCACAGGTCGATGAGCACCTTCCTGGTCGAGAAGGAGCCCGGCTTCGGTGAGGTACGGCCGGGCCTCACCATCCCCGGGAAGATCGACAAGATGGGGTACAAGGGGGTCGACACCACCGAACTGATCATGGACGGACTGCGCATTCCGGCCAATCGGGTACTCGGCGGGACCACCGGCAGAGGGTTTTACCAAATGATGGACGGGGTCGAGGTCGGCCGGGTCAATGTCGCCGCGCGTGGCTGCGGGGTCGCACAACGTGCTTTCGAGCTGGGTGTGGCATATGCCCAGCAACGTCACACCTTCGGCAAGCCCATCGCGCAGCACCAGGCCATCCAGTTCAAGCTGGCCGAGATGGCCACCAAGGTCGAAGCGGCCCATGCGATGACGGTGAACGCCGCACGCAAAAAGGACTCGGGCGAACGAAACGACCTGGAGGCAGGGATGGCGAAGTACCTCGCCTCCGAATACTGCAAGGAAGTCGTCGAGGACGCCTTCCGCATCCACGGCGGTTACGGCTTCTCCAAGGAGTACGAGATCGAGCGCCTCTACCGGGAGGCACCGATGCTGCTGATCGGCGAGGGTACCGCCGAGATCCAGAAAATGATCATTGGACGCCGACTGCTGGAGGAGTACCGTGCCCAGAGCTGATTGTCGCGTTTGATCTTATTTGGCCGCCGCACAGATCACACTCCGTCGCCGGGAGGCACCGTCTTCCGGCCGCTCGACTCGGCTGCTGGCTTGCTCAGTTGCTGCTCGCAACCGATACCATCGCTGGAAAGCCGCCGTCCCCCGTTTCCCGCGCGGCATCATCCGCTACGAAGGTCATCCATGCCCCACAGCCAAACCTCTGCACCACGCGGCCGGGTCCGCCTCGCGCGCGGAGCATCGCCGTGGCTCCTGCCCACCGTCGCCACCGCGGCGATCGGACTGGTCCGTGCGCGCCGTTCCCGGCGTGCCGCTGTTCTCGCTGTGCCCGCCACCGCGCTCGCGGCGGGCATGCTGTGGTTCTTCCGCGACCCCGAGCGTGAGATCACCCAGGGCCGGGTCATCTCCCCGGCCGACGGTGTGGTGCAGAGCATCATGCCGTGGAAGGACGGGCGCACCCGGGTCGCCATCTTCATGAGTCCGCTGAATGTCCATGTGAACCGCGCTCCCCTCGCGGGGACCGTGACCTCGGTGGAGCACATCCCCGGCGGATTCGTCCCGGCGTTCAACAAGGAGAGCGAGAACAACGAGCGCGTTGTCTGGCACTTCGACACCGAGCTGGGCGATATCGAGATGGTGCAGATCGCGGGCGCCGTGGCCCGCCGCATCGTCCCGTACATCCCCCAGGGCACCAAGGTGGAACAGGGCGAGCGCATCGGCCTGATCCGTTTCGGCTCGCGCGTCGACATCTACCTTCCGGAAGGTGTCGAGGTCGCTGTCGAGGTCGGTCAGGCCACGACCGCAGGGGTGACTCGAATTGACCGTGATTGATCCTGATACGCAAGCCGGCTGGGCCACCGAGGCCGAGGCCGAAGCGGAGGACGACGCGGAGGAAATGCCGCTGTCACTGCGGCTGTCGATAGCGGACACCCTGACGCTCGGCAACGCCACCTGCGGCTTCATGGCCGTCTACTTCACCACCACCGGCATTCTCATCCCCCATCTCACGGGCAGTGACGAGAGCGGTATGGCACGGCACTCCGCGGCGACGGCCGTGATCCTGATGCTGTGCGCGGCCATCTTCGACCTGTTCGACGGGCTCGTGGCACGCAAGCTGCGCAGCTCGCCGATGGGCGCCGAGCTGGACAACCTGTCCGACCTGATCAGTTTCGGGCTCGCCCCGGCGTACTTCGTGCTGGTGTACGGCATGGTCGCCGACGACGCCCATCAGCGGGTGTCGGCGCTGGCGGCGGTGGTGGTGCTGCTGGCCGTCGTGCTGCGGCTGGCGAGATTCTCCTGTGTGACCCTGAAGGACGGGATGTTCCAGGGCATGCCGAGCCCCTTCGGCGCGCTGACGGTCATCTCGATCGTGCTGCTGGAACTGCCGTTCGTACCGACGCTGCTGGCGATCGTCGGGGTGGCCTGGCTGATGGTCAGCCGTGTGGAGTACCCCAAGCCGCGGGGCATTCTCGCGGTGGCGATGCTGAGCTGGATCGTGGCAGCGATGGGGCTGCTGGCCGCCTGGGCGTTCGACGCCCCCGGCGGGCAGTTGCTGCTCCAGACGGGCTGTGCGCTCCAGGTCGTGACGGGCGCGGTCATTCCGCTGTTCGCCACGGCACGGCGGGTGAACACGTTCCGCGACAACCGCCGCGAGGCGCGGGCGGCGCAGCTCCCGTAGGACGTCGTTCAACAGGTCTTGACCGCGAGGGCCCGGGTGCGGAACGCATCCGGGCCCTCGCGCATCGTTGTGGTCCCGTGGGATGATCCCCGGTCATGACCGGGGGATCGATACACCAGTTGTTCGAGGACCAAGTCCGGCGCGCGCCCGACCGGACCGCTGTGATCAGCGGGAGCGCGCGGCTGAGCTATCGCGAGCTGGACGCGGCGGCCAATCGGCTGGCGGCGTATCTGGCCGCCGAGGGCGGACTGCCGGAGTCCGGTGCCACCGTGGCGATCTGTACGGACCGGGTGCCTGATGCCCTGACAGCGATGCTGGCGGTGCTGAAGGCGGGTCACGCGTACACCGTCGTGGAGGCAGGGGCGCCGCGCGAGGAGATACGCCGGCTGCTGGGGCTCGCCGGGGCCGACGCCGTGATCACTCATCAGAAGCTGCTGGCGCGGATCGACGACGGCCGCCGCCGGGCGGAGATCTGTCTCGACCGCGACGCCGAAGCGATCGCGGCCCATTCGGACACGGCGCCCGCGCGGCGGCCGGGGAGCCGACGGGCGACCGTACTGTTCACGGCGGGTACGACGGGCGAGCGGCGGGCGGTCACTTCCGGGCATGACCGGTGGGTCGCCGCGTTTGCCGCCTGGACCGAGGTGTACGGGCTGGTGCCGGAGGACCGGCTGCTGGTGACCGCGGGGACCGGGACCACCGAGTTCACCGGCGGCTGGATACGGGCGCTGTGCTCGGGCGGGACACTGGTGCTGCCGGAGCGGCCGGTCGACGGAGAGCCGGTCGACGGGCGGCTGGCCGAGTCGGAGAATGTCACCGTCGCGGAGACCGGTCCGGCGACCGCGGCCCTCCTGTTGGAGCGCCGACTCCCCTCCCTGCGGCTGCTGTTGGTGGGCGGCGAACCGCTGCGGCTCGATGAGCAGCTACGGCTCCAGGGGCTGCTGCCCGATCCGGGGGCCCGGGTGCTGAGTGTGTACGGGCCGGCGGAGGTCGCCGGGTGCGGTATGTGGTTCGAGCCGGGCCATCTGCCGGGTCCTGTGGAGCATCCGGAGCGGGTCGCGTATCTCGGCCGGCCGTTCCCGGGCTGTACGGCGGAGCTGCGGAAGGGGCTGATCTGGCTCACTCCGCCGGAGGGCGGCGACGCGGTTCCGACCGGTGACGCGGGGCGGCACCACGGCGAAGGGCCGCTGGAGTTCCGCGGCAGGATCGCCGACCGGGTCGCGATAGGCGGCAGGACGGTCGACACATACCGGGTGGAGTCGGCGCTCGGCGGCCATCCGGACATAGGTGAGGTCGTCGTCACCGGTGACCGTGGGCGTACGGGCGGCACGCTGATCGCCTATGTATCGCCGGGCCGCGCGGGCGCTGTGCCGGACGCGGCGTCGCTGCGGGCCCGGCTGAGCGGGCTGGTCCCGGCCGCCGATGTCCCCGGCACGGTCGTACGGGTCGATCCGCTGCCCAGGAACGCGGCCGGGAAGGTCGACCGCACAGCACTGCCGTTGCCGCCGGTCCCCGGGGCGAAGCAGTACGCGGGCAAGGGCGGGATGAGCGGCGCCGAGATGTCGGCGGCGGCCAAGGGCTGTGGGGTGCCGGTGCTCGCGGGCATCCTGGCCGCCGTCCTCACCGACACCTTCTGGCCCGGATCGACCGATCTGACCGGAGTGCCGGGCCCGTGGAGCGGGCTGTTCGGCCTGCTCTACGTCTTCGAGATCGTGTCCTTCGCGGCGGGCGCCGGATTCCTGGTGAGCGGGCGGGGACCGATGCTGCGGCGGGGCGGGCCGCGCGGGCTGACCACCGCGGCGCATCTCGCGCTCGTCTGGCTGCTGGTGGCGTGGTGGCCGCAGGACAATTTCTACCGGCTGGCCGCCAAGCAGGACTGGCCGCGCCAGGCGGCGCTCGTCTACGCGTTCAATGTGCCGCTGATGATCGCGGCCGGGATCGTGGTGGCCTGGGCGGTCCTCGGCGTGCCGTCGGCGCGCCGGGACGAGGCATCAGCGCGCAGGGGCGAATAGGCCGCCGAGGTCCTCGGCCGCCGTACGGACCAGTGTCTCGGCCGCGTCGAGGCGGCCGGGCGCCCGGGCGGCGAGCAGGACGCCCACATACGGTGCGGGGTCGAAGGCCGCCGTGGGGATCGAGGGCACCAGCACCGCTCCGGTGCTCGCACACCGGGCCGTCAACTCGGCGAGCCACGCCATGAGTTCGGCGTCGGGAAGCCGGGCGCCGAGCGGGACACGGTCCAGGGTGCGTACGAGATGGGCGCCGCCTCGGGTCTCGTCGAGGCGGGCCTTCACCATGAAGGCCACCGAGGGCCCGGTCAGCCGCAGATTGATCTCCGTCGGCGCGAGCCGGCCGGCAGGGGCGGTGACGAAATCGACGTCGTACCAGCCGCGGTAGCCGCTCGCGGCGAGCCGCAGTCCCACGGCGTGCCCGAAGCGCAGGGCGACCGAGGCCGCCTCGTCCGGGACGGCGCCGGGGCCGACGGTGGCGCCCTGGTAGGCCGTGCCCGCCACATCCATCCGGGCGGTGCCCACATCGTGGACGCCGCCCGCCGCGTCCACGAGACCGTCGTAGGTGAGATCACGGGGCGGGGTGTACGGAGTGGGGTGCGGGCCGGTGGCGGCGTCGGCGTACTCGGCGCCGATGTACTCCTCGACCAGCAGTGGGCCCCGGGGCAGCGCGCGGAGCACCGGCGGCAGGGCGCGTACGGATGTGACCACATGGGTGCCCGAACCGCCCACCCCGTGCTCGGTCTTGACCACACTGCCGGCGCCGACGCGGGCGCGTGCCACGATCAGCCGGGCCGCCGCGAGGCGCGTGGGGACCGGCCACTGGCGTGGTACGACGATGCCGGGATGGCCGGGAGCGAGCTGGTGGAAGAGGGTGTTGGCCGCGCGCTTGGACTCGTACCGCAGCGCCCCGGGCGGCAGTGGCACCCCGGACAGTTCGCCGGTCGCGGGGGTGTGGCCCCAGGGTACGAAGGGGAGCCCGAGGCCGCGGAGTTGGCGGGCAAGGGCGGGGCGGGACAGGACCTCGGCGGCCAGTCCCCCGGCGCCGGTGTTGAGACCGTCGTACAACTCAACCGATTCCCAGGCGAGTTGGCGGCACAGCAGCTCGGTCCAGCCGACGGGTACGGTCCCGGGCAGTACCACCGCGGCGGGGTACGGGCTGCCCAGTGCGGCCAGACAGGAGTAGTGCGTACTGGCGCGGAGCCCGGCTTCGTTCAGACGCGCGGGCGGTGACGACGGGGATGCCGCCCCGAACTGCGCCTGGAACTCGGCGACATTGCCGAGCTGTACGGTCCGCCGCCCGCCCGTCCATGCCCGCACCCAGCCCGCTCGCGGGGCCAGTTCGACGTGGAGCCGGGGCAGTTCACCGCTGCCACCGGGGGCGGGCCGCGCGCCGAGGGCCCGGTAGAAGCCGACCGCGTGCGGGTCGGAGTCGACGGTCAGCCGCTTGAAACCCAATTCCCGGGCCGCGTCGAGGACATGGGCGTACAGGATCCTGCCGATGCCCCGGCCGATCGCGTGCGGTTCGACGAAGAGCAGGCCGAGGGTTCCTTCGGGTGCCGCGCCCTCCAGTGAGGCGACGCCGAGGGCCGCTCCGGACTCCTCGTCCTCCGCGACCACGATCCGACGGCCCGTCATATCGGCGGCCCGGATGGTGAGTTCCTCACGGCACGCGGCCAGGAACGCGTCGTCGTAACCCCAGTGGGCCTTGGAGCGCAGCACGAGCGCGCTCAGCGCCTCCGCCTCGGCGGGGCGAGCGTCCCGTATCCGTGTCCGCACGGCTCAACCCTAGGTCCTGTCGGCGGAACCGGGCGGGACCCCGGCGGGGCACCGACTGGGAGGGACGCCGCGCGGCCCGGCGGGGTTCCGGCGGGCCGCGTCGTCCCTATGGCAGAGCCGGCGGAGCTTGCGGAGCCGGCAGCGCGCCGCTCGGCGCCGTGGCTGTTCAGCGCCGTGCCATATAGAGGTCGAGCGCCTTGTGCAGCAGTTTGTTGAGCGGGTAGTCCCATTCGCCGAGATACTCGACGGCCTCGCCGCCCGTGCCCGCCTTGAAGCGGAGCAGACCGAGGAGATGGTTGCTCTCGTCGAGCGTGTCGGTGATGCCCCGCAGGTCGTACACGCGCGCCCCCCGCTCATGGGCGTCGCACATCATGCGCCACTGGATGGCGTTGTTCGGCTGCACCTCGCGCCTGCGGCCGGTGGACGCGCCGTACGAGTACCAGGAGTGGTCGCCGACGGTGAGCATCGTGGCCGCGGACAGGACCTCGCCGTCGTGGTGGGCGAGATAGAGCCGCATCCGGTCGGGGTCCTCCTTGATCAGCGCGGTCCACATGCCCTGGAAGTACGTCAGCGGGCGGGGCAGGAACTGATCGCGTTCGGCGGTCTCGCGGTACAGCTCGTAGAAGACCGGCAGGTCCTCGTAGCCGCCGCGCTCCACCTTGACGCCGGCCTTCTCGGCCTTCTTGATGTTGCGGCGCCACTGCTGGTTGAAGCCGCTCTGGATCTCGTCCAGGGTCCGTCCCGCGAGGGGCACCTGGAAGACATGGCGCGGCTGGCCGGCGCTGAAGCCGTCGTCGGGTCCTTCGTCGCTCTGCCGCCAGCCCATCCGCTGCAGACGGTCCGTGATCGCGAAGGCGCGGCGTTCCTCCATGCTGGGCGTGACATCGCGCAGCCGGCTGATCTCGGGGTCGGCGATGGCCGCCTTGACCGCGTCCGCCTTCCAGCGGCGGGCGACGACGGGCGGGCCCATCTTCACCGAGAAGGCGCCACGGGACTTGAGGTGGGCGAGCAGGGGGTGGAGCCACCGCGCCAGGTCCGGCGCGAACCAGTCGATGGCCGGGCCCTCGGGCAGATAGGCGAGATACCGCTTGATCTTCGGCACCGGCCGGTAGAGGACGAGCCCCGCGCCGATGATGCGCGCCCGCTCGTCGAACCAGCCGAGGCTCTCCGCCCGCCAGTCCGGCTTGACGTCGCCCCACGCGGGAACCTGCATATGGCTGATCGAGGGTCTGGCCCGGACGAAGGCCAGATGTTCGTCGCGTTTGATCGTCTTCAGGCGGTAGCCCATGGGAAGTGCTCCTTCGCTCGGCGCGCGGGCCTGTGGTCAGCAGACCTCTAAGTCATACGTGCCGCACACGCAGGGGCGGGCCGGACACGCGCGGGGGCGGTGAGGACACACCTCAGGGCGTGACGCGCGACCAGCCCGTCCGGCGTCCGGGGACGGAACGGCCGACCCCGGCGCCGGATGTCCTCCCGACAGGGGGCCGGCCCGGCACCCCAGAGGCCGAACCGTCGGCCTGCGGCCCGAGCCCGGCAGGGTCGGCCTCTGCCCGAGCGGGCGCCCGGCGTCGGGGCTGACGGTTCCGTCCTCAAACGGCGGACGGGCTTGATAGGGACGCTGCCGGGCGCGAACCCGGCAGCGGGCAGGAGGAGGTGGAGCCCTGGGCGGAACGGCTCAGGTCAGGAAGTCGGCCGCGATCTGTGCTGCCAGGCGTTCCAGCAGGGGGCCCGCCTGTGCCATGCAGACCGCCGGGTCCGGTTCCAGGTCGGTGAGGGCGTACGCGCGGCGGATACCAGCGCGGCCCAGGGCCTCCGGGGGCAGGGCCAGCCGCCCGCAGACCGCGATGACCTCGATACCGCGTGCCCGGGCCGCCGCCGCGACCCCCGCGGGGGCCTTGCCGTGCAGGGTCTGTTCGTCCAGCGAGCCCTCGCCGGTGATCACGAGGGTCGCCCGGGCCAGCGCGGGAGCGAAGCCCAGTACGTCGAGCATCACCTCGATCCCGGGCCGGAAGCTCGCGCCGAGGCCGACCAGCGCGCCGTACCCGATACCGCCCGCCGCGCCCGCGCCCGGCGAGAGCGCCAGAGTGGCGGCGCGGGGACCGATGGCCGCCTCCAGCACCGTCGCGTAGTGGGTGAGCGCCGCGTCGAGCACGGCCACGTCCTCGGGGCTCGCGCCCTTCTGCGGGCCGTAGACGGCGGGGGCGCCCTTGGGCCCGGTCAGCGGGTTGTCGACATCGCTGGCGAGGACGATGTCCGTCGTACCGAGCCGCCCGTCCAGGCCGGACAGATCGGCGGTGGCGAGGTCCCGCAGTCCGCCGCCGCCCGGCCCGACGGGCTGTCCGTCCGCGTCCAGGAAGCGCGCGCCGAGCGCGGCGAGCATGCCCGCGCCGCCGTCGGTGGTGGCGCTGCCGCCGACGCCGAAGACGATGGTCCGCGCGCCCGCGTCGAGCGCGGCGCGCAGCAGTTCGCCGGAGCCGTGGGTCGTCGCGGTCAGGGGGGCGAAGACGCCCCTGGGGAGGTGCTGGAGGCCGGACGCCTCGGCCATCTCGATGACGGCCGTACCGTCCCGCAGGGCGTACGCGGCGGTCAGCTCGTCGCCGAGCGGCCCCGTGACCCGTACCTCACGCCGTTCGAAACCGGCCGCCACGGCCGCCGCGACCGTACCGTCGCCGCCGTCCGCGACCGGCAGGGTCTCGACCACGGTATCGGGGGCGACCCGGTGCAGCCCGGCGGTCACCCGTTCCGCGACCTCCAGGGCCGTGAGGGTCCCCTTGAACTTGTCCGCCGCGACCAGTACGCGTGCGACCTCGGTTACTGCTCCGTCCGTCACGTGATTCCCTCTGCTCTCGAACAGGCAGTCGCGCCGCCCCTGACCCTATCCGTCCGAACAAGTCCCAGACAGGGCCTAGGCTGCCCGTGTGACGGATACCGATACCGAATACGCCGCGTATATCGCGGGTCTTCCCCGAGTACTCGCCGGCGCCGCCATGCTGTTCAGGGATGCCGGGGGGCGTGTACTGATCGTCGAGCCCAACTACCGGGAGGGCTGGGCGCTGCCCGGCGGGACCGTCGAGTCCGACGACGGCGAGACCCCGCGCTCGGGTGCCCGCCGCGAGACGCTCGAAGAGATCGGCCTGGACATCGAACCGGGGCGGCTGCTGGCCGTCGACTGGGTGCCGGGCAAGGCCCGGCCGCCGATCGCGGCGTATCTGTACGACGGCGGGGTGCTGGACGAGCGGCAGCTCGCGGCGATCCGGCTCCAGGAGGAGGAGCTGCTGTCGTGGCGCCTGCTCGACCGCGAGGAGATCCCGGCGTATCTGCTGGGCTCGCTCGGCCTGCGGGTACAGGCGGCGCTCGACGTGGTGGAGTCGGGCGCGGGCACGGTGGAACTGGAGAACGGCCTCCGTCCGGGCACGTCCTGACGCGTACGCCCGTCCTGCCCGTGGGGGCGATCGTCTGTCGGTACCGCAAGCTTCGGCCAGGAGGCGCGGGCGCGGTTGTCGCGGGGCGTCGTAGACGGCGCGTATGCGCCACATTCGTCCGTCGCCGTCCCGCCCAACTCCCGTGCCCGGCATCATTCTTGAGTCCCACGATCCCGGAGGACTCATGCGAAGCCAGACACACGGCCGACTCGCGGCCCTCGTCACATCTGTAGTCGTCGCGTCGGCCGCCGTGATCGGCGGGGGTGCCGGAGCGGGCGTGGCCGGCGCGGCCGAACGGAGCCCGGACGGCGCTCCCGCCCTGCCGACCACCGTCAACGGCGGTGCCTGGCGGTCGGGTCATCTCCAGGGCATGGCCGTCGACCGCCGCAAGGGCCGTATGTACTTCTCCTTCACCAACCTCCTGGTGAAGACCGATCTGCGCGGCAAACCCCTCGGTTCGGTCACCGGCTTCACCGGTCATCTCGGGGATCTGGACCTCAACGCGCAGGACGGCCGGATCTACGGCTCGCTGGAGTACAAGGCCGCGAAGGCCTTCTACATCGCGATCTTCGACGGGGACCGCATCACCCGGATGAACATGGACGCCCAGTCGACCGGCGTGGTCTCCACCGTGCACCTGAAAGAGGTGACGAAGGACTACACGGCCGATATGAACCGCGACGGCGTCTTCGACGGCGACATCGCGAAGACCCCCGACCACCGGTACGGATGCAGCGGTATCGACGGTGTCGCGTTCGGCCCCGCCTTCGACCGGCGCGGCGGTGGTGGCGGTGGCGGTGGCGGTGGCGGTGTTCAACTGACCGTCGCGTACGGGGTGTACGCCAACGCCGACCGCCTGGACAACGATCACCAGGTGCTGCTCCAGTACGACGTCCGGCGCTGGAAGAAGTACGAGAAGCCGCTCACCGAGTCCGCGCCGCACACCAGCGGCCCCGCCGCGCCCGACGGCAAGTACTTCGCGTACACCGGCAACACCACCTACGGCGTGCAGAACCTGGAGTACGACGCGCACAGCGGCGACTGGCTGCTGGCCGTGTACAAGGGCACGAAGACTCGGTTCCCCAACTACTCCCTCTTCGTGGTCGACGGCTCGAAGCGCGCGACCGTCGGCACCGTACGCGGTCAGCAGCGCCCGGAGCGCGGGCAGTTGCTGTCGCTGCTGTCCCGCGGCCTGCATCACGCGCCGACCGGGCTGTACGGCTGGGAGTCGGCGGGCCAGTACGGGCTGGTCTCGCTCGACGACGGGCGCTACTACCTCGCCGAGATCGGTACGGTCCAGGACGGCGGCGCCACGCTCCAGACGGGCCGCGCCGTACTGCACCGCTGGACGGGCCGTACGCCGACGCCCTTCACCGCCGTACGGAAGCCCGCCGCCCCCTGACGCCCGGGTCCGGCGAAGGCCCTGCCGCCGGGCCAATTCGTTCGCCGCGCGCGGGCACCGCTGCGTACGCTCGCCGTATGACTCTCGTCGCGATCCTCAGCGGCGCCGGGATCTCCACCGACTCCGGCATCCCCGACTACCGCGGGCCGAACGGGCTGTGGCGCCGCGATCCCGGGGCCGAGAAGCTCGTCACGTACGACCTGTACATGACCGATCCGGAGATCCGGCGCCGGTCCTGGCGGATGCGGAGCGACAGTCCCACGCTGCGTGCCGAGCCCAACGCGGCGCATCGCGCGGTGGCGGAGCTGAGCCGGTCGGGGACGGCGGTCCGGGTGATCACCCAGAATGTCGACGGGCTGCACCAGCTCGGCGGGATGCCGGCCCGCAAGGTCCTCGAACTGCACGGCACCGCACGGGAGATCGTCTGCACCGGATGCCATGTGCGCTCCTCGATGAAGGAGGCGCTGGGCCGGGTCGCGGCAGGCGAGGAGGACCCGCGCTGCCTGGCGTGCGGCGGGATCCTCAAGTCGGCCACGGTGATGTTCGGCGAGCGGCTCGACCCCGAGGTGCTGGCGCAGTCGGTGGCGATCGCCAAGGCGTGCGAGGTGTTCATCGCGGTCGGTACGACCTTGCAGGTGCAGCCGGCCGCCTCGCTGGCGGGGATCGCCGCCGATCACGGGGCCCGGCTGATCGTGGTGAACGCCGAGCCGACGCCGTACGACGACCGCGCCCACGAGATCATCCGCGAGCCGATCGGTACGGCGCTGCCCACGCTGCTGACGAGGTACCGCGGCGACTGACGGGGGCGGACCCCCGTCTCGCCGGCCTTCAGAACAGGGTGGCGGTGGCCGGAGCCCCGGCCGCCGCGCCCTCGAAGACCAGCAGCCGCTGCTTGCGGTCGAGCCCGCCGCCGTAGCCCGTGAGGCCGCCGGTCGAACCGATCACCCGGTGGCACGGCACGATGATGCCGATCGGGTTCTTGCCGTTGGCCAGCCCCACCGCGCGCGAGGCGCCCGGCTTGCCCAGGAATTCGGCCAGTTCACCGTACGAGCGCGTCTCGCCGTACGGGATCTTCCGTAGCTGGTCCCAGACGCTGCGCTGGAACGGGGTGCCGTCGAGGCGCAGCGGGAGATCGAACTCCGTCAGCTCTCCGTCGAAGTACGCGGTGAGTTGGCGCACGGCCTCGGTGAAGGGCCTGAGGTCGGGCTCGCCGAAGTTCTCCTCGGGTGGGCGGTGGCGCTGCCCGACCATGTAGAGGCCCTTGAGGACGCCGTCGGCCGCGACGAGTGTCAGCGGACCGTACGGACTGTCGATCACGGTGTGCGTGATGTGCGTGGTGGTCATGAGGGAACATCCTTGCCTGCTGCGTCGAACACGCTCAGCGGGTTGAACATGCTTATACGGGAAGGCGGTTGATGGCATGGTCATGCGTCGCCCAGAGATACTGCACGGCATACGCCCGCCAGGGCCGCCAGGCCGCGGCGCGCTTGGTGAGTGCGGCCGGGGTGGACGGCAGACCGAGCCGCCCCGCCGCCCGGCGTACGCCGAGATCGGTCGGCAGAAACGCGTCCGGGTCGCCCAGCGCGCGCATCGCGATCGCCTCGACCGTCCACGGCCCGAACCCGGGCAGGGCGGTGAGCTGCTCGCGCGCCCGCTCCCAGTCGCTGTCGGTGCCGAGCCGGAGCGAACCGTCGGCGAGGGCGGCGACCAGGGTGGTGAGGGTGGTACGCCGGGTGCGCGGCAGGGCCAGCGCCTCCGGGTCGAGCCCGGCCAGCGCCTCGGGGGCCGGGAAGAGATGCGTCAGCCCGCCCTCGGGGTCGTCGACCGGCACTCCGTGCGCGGTTACCAGCCGGGCCGCGTGGGTGCGGGCCGCGGCGGTGGAGACCTGCTGGCCGAGGACGGCCCGTACGGCGAACTCCGCCGCGTCGACGGTACGGGGCACCCGCCGCCCCGGCGCCTTGTCGACCAGCGGGGCGAGCTGCGGATCGGCGCGCAGCTGCTCGTCGACTGCGACCGGATCGGCGTCCAGGTCGAGCATCCGGCGGCAGGTGCTGATCGCGAGGGTGAGATCGCGCGGGTCGGTGAGGGAGAGCCGGCAGGCGATGTGGTCGGGGCGCGGCGAGAGGGCGACGATGCCATGCCCGTACGGCAGGGAGAGCGTGCGGCGGTACGCGCCGTCGCGCCACTCCTCGACACCGGGGACGGCGGTCGCGACGAGATGGCCGAAGAGGTTGTCGGGGTTGAGGGGCGCGCGGAAGGGCAGGCGGAGCGAAATGACTCCGCGGGTGCCGGCCTGCTCCGGATCGCCTGTGCTCCGCGTACCGCGCACGCCGTGGGCGCCTCGCGCGCCACGGGACGCGCGCGTGCGCAGCTCGCTCGGCGACAGCGCGAAGACCTCGCGGACGGTGTCGTTGAAGGCGCGGATGGAGGCGAAACCCGCCGCGAAGGCGACCTCGGCCATCGGCAGTGCCGTCGTCTCGATCAGTACGCGCGCGGTCTGCGCCCGCTGGGCGCGCGCCAGCGCGAGCGGCCCTGCGCCCAGCTCGGCCAGCAACTGCCGTTCGATCTGCCGGGCCGAGTACCCGAGCCGCCCGGCAAGACCGGGGACGCCCTCGCGGTCGACGACCCCGTCCTGGATGAGCCGCATGGCGCGGGCGACGGCGTCGGCGCGGGCGTTCCACTCCGGGGAGCCGGGGCTGGTGTCGGGCCTGCACCGCTTGCACGCCCGGAAACCGGCCTGCTGACAGGCGGCCGCGCTCGGGTAGAACGTCATGTTCTCGGCCTTGGGCGGTACGACCGGACAGCTCGGCCGGCAGTAGATCCGGGTGGTCAGCACCGCGGTGAAGAACCAGCCGTCGAACCGCGCGTCCTTGGACCGCACGGCCCGTACGCAGCGCTCGGTATCGGTGTACATGGCTTCCAGCATCCGCCACACGGGCCCGCCGGGCTGGCAGAAATCCGACATCGACGTCGGGCCCCCCTGCCGCGCGAGTCCGGCGGCCGGGGACGACGATGGAAGGGACAACGGATCTTCGACTAGATATTCCCCGAGGAGTGCTCCCGTGTCCCAGGCCCTGCCCCCTGTCATGTCCGATCCCCTCACCAACCGCGGCACGGCGTTCACCGCCGAGGAGCGCGAGAGACTGGAGCTGGTGGGACGGCTGCCCGACGCGGTGCTGTCCCTGGACGAGCAGCTTCAGCGCGCGTACGAACAGCTTCGGAGACAGCCCGACGCGCTGGCCAAGAACGTGTATCTGGAGCAGCTCCACGACCGTAACGAGGTGCTGTACTACCGCGTCCTCGCCGACCATCTCGCCGAGCTGCTGCCCATCGTCTACGACCCCACGGTGGGCGACGCGATCAAGCGGTACAGCCATGAGTTCCGGCGTCCGCGCGGGGTCTATCTGTCCATCGACCATCCTCAGGACATCCGGCCGGCCCTCGAACACCAGGGACTCGGTCCTGACGATGTGGACATGCTGGTGGTCACCGACGCGCAGGAGATCCTCGGTATCGGCGACTGGGGCGTCAACGGGGTGCAGATCTCGGTGGGCAAGCTCGCCGTCTACACCGCCGCGGCCGGCCTGCACCCGGACCGCTGCATCCCGGTCGTACTGGACGTGGGCACCGACAACGAGACGCTGCTCAACGACCCGCTCTACCTCGGGGTACGGCGCAGCCGCACGCGCGGGAAGCCGTACGACGAGTTCGTCGCCGCCTATCTGGAGACCGCCGCCGAGCTGTTCCCGCACGCCCTGCTGCACTTCGAGGACTTCGGCCCGGACAACGCCCGCCGGATCCTGGAGCAGAACGCCGGCCGCTACCGGATCTTCAACGACGACCTTCAGGGCACCGGCGCGATCACGCTCGCGGCCGTCGTCTCGGCGCTGAAGGTCACCGGGACACCGTTCAGGGACCAGCGGCTGGTGGTCTTCGGGGCGGGCACCGCCGGGGTGGGGATCGCCGACCAGCTCGTGGAGGCGATGGTCCGCGACGGTCTGGACCGGGACGACGCGGTGCGCCGGGTGTGGCTGATCGACAAGCAGGGCCTGCTCACCGACGACATGGACGACCTGCGCGACTACCAGCGCGGCTATGCCCGGCCGGCCTCGGAGGCGGAGGGCTGGACCGACCGGGGCGCGATCGGCCTGGCGGCGACCGTACGCAACGTACGGCCCACCATTCTGATCGGCACGTCCACCGTCCCCGGAGCCTTCACCCGGGAGGTGGTGACGGAGATGGCCCGGCATGTCGAGCGGCCGATCATTTTCCCGCTGTCCAACCCCACCGAGCGGATCGAGGCGATGCCCGCCGACATCCTCGCCTGGACCGACGGCAAGGCGCTGACCACGGCGGGCATCCCGGTCGCCCCCGTCGACCTGAAGGGCGTACGGCATGTGATCGGGCAGGCCAACAACGCCCTGCTCTACCCCGGGCTCGGTCTGGGCGCCATTGTGTCGCGGGCCCGCCGGGTGACTCCGGGCATGCTGCTCGCCGCCGCCGAGGCCGTGGCGGGCCAGGCGCGGGTGGGGGCGCCGGGCGCGGCGCTGCTGCCGCCGGTGGCGGATCTGCGCGCCTCCTCGGCCACCGTGGCCGTGGCCGTGGCGCGGGCCGCGATCACCGAGGGGGTGGCCGAGAACCGTCCGGATGACCTGGTGCAGGCCGTGCAGGACGCGATGTGGCAGCCGCGGTACGGGCCCCTCCCGGGACTCGCGGACGGCGGTCCCGGCCGAAGGGACGGCGGTCCCGGCCGAAGCCGCGACGGAGGCGGTGCCCGATGAACTGGGACGGGGACGGGCCGGTGGCACGGGATCTGCCCATCGGTATCGACGCCCGGGGCACCCGTGTCGAACGCGACTCGCTCGGTACGGTCGAGGTGCCCGCCGACCGGTACTGGGGCGCGCAGACCCAGCGCTCCCTCATCCACTTCTCGATCGGCGACGACCGCATGCCCAAGGCCGTCTACCACGCCTACGGCTATGTCAAGAAGGCCGCCGCCCTGGTCAACGGGCGGGACGGCCGGCTGTCCGGCTGGCGCCGGGATCTGATCGCGAAGGTCGCCGACGAGGTGATCGCCGGCGATCTCGACGCGCACTTCCCGCTCTATGTCTGGCAGACCGGCTCGGGCACGCAGAGCAATATGAATGTCAACGAGGTCATCAGCAACCGGGCCATCCAGCTCGTCGGCGGCATCCTCGGCTCGCGTACCCCGATCCACCCCAACGACCACGTCAATATGGGGCAGTCCTCCAACGACACCTTCCCCACGGCGATGCATATCGCCACCGTGCGGGCGCTGCACGACGAACTGCTGCCCTCGCTGGCCACGCTCACCGAGGCCATCTCGGCCAAGGCCGCCGCCTGGCGGGATGTCGTCAAGGTCGGCCGTACCCACCTCCAGGACGCGGTCCCGCTCACCGTCGGCCAGGAGTGGTCCGGTTACGCGTCGCAGCTCACCGACGCCCATGAGCGGGTACGCGCCACTCTGCCCGCGCTCCATGAGCTGGCGATCGGCGGGACCGCGGTCGGCACCGGCCTCAACGCCCCCGAGAACTTCGGCTCCGCGGTCGCCACCGAACTGGCGGAGCTGACCGGCCGGCCCTTCACGGTCGCCGCCAACCACTTCGCCGCCCAGGGCGGGCTCGACGCGATGGCCGCCGCCTCGGCCGGGCTGCGCGCGGTCGCCGTACCGCTGATGAAGATCGCCAATGATCTGCGCTGGCTGGCGTCGGGCCCGCGCTGCGGTCTTGGCGAACTGGCCCTGCCCGCCAACGAACCGGGCAGCTCGATCATGCCCGGCAAGATCAACCCGACGCAGTGCGAGGCCATGGTCATGGTCTGTATCCAGGTGCTCGGCGAGGACAGCGCGGTCGCCCTCGCCGCCAGCCAGGGCAATTTCGAACTCAACGCGATGCGCCCGGTCATCATCAGCAATGTGCTGCACAGCGCCCGGATCCTCGGGGACGCGAGCGAGAAGCTGCGGGTCTACTGCGTCGAGGGCGCGGAACTCCACCGCGACCGTATCGAGGAGGATGTCTCCCGCTCGCTGATGCTCGTCACCGCCCTCTCCCCCGAGATCGGCTACGACCGGGCCAGCGAGATCGCCCACCGGGCCGCCGACCGGGGCGCCACCCTGCGCGAGACCGCCCTGGCCAGCGGCTATCTCACGGCTGAGGAGTACGACCGCGTGATCGACCCCCGTAAGATGGCCGGTCTCCGCGACTGACGCGCCGCGCCGGCGTTCCCCGGCCGACCGACAGCCCTGGTCGCGGGCCCGGCACCTGAACGGGTGTCACTCGCCGCCGGTCCGTGTCGCCGGGGTACCGGGCCGACCTGCCCGTGGACGATGCAGGAATGCCATCCTCCGCTCACGCCGCCGGGATTCTGTTCCGGGCCGCGGCCTCGGCCGGCGACCCGCCGCAACTGCTGCCCGCCCGGGAGCAGATGGCCTTCACGCTGGGCTTCCACATCATCCTCGTACCGTTCGGGGTGGCGCTCACCGCCCTGATGCTCATCGCCAACTACCGCGGTCTGCGCCACAACGACGAGTCGGCCCTGCTCCTCGCCCAGCGATGGTCGAAGGTCGCCGCCGTACTGCTCGCCGTCGGAGCGATCACGGGTACGGTGCTGAGTTTCGAACTCGGCCTGCTGTGGCCGGGGCTGATGGGCCGGTACGGCGCCGCCTTCGGTTTCCCGTTCGCGATCGAAGGCATCTTCTTCTTCCTGGAAGCCATCTTCGTCTCGATCTATATCTACGGCTGGAAGCGGCTCCCGCCCTGGACACACTTCTGGACGGGCGTTCCCGTGGTCCTGGCGAGCATGGGCGGTACGGCCGCCGTCGTCGCCGCCAACAGCTGGATGAACCAGCCGGGCGGGATCACCATGCGGGGCGGCCGGATCGTGGAGGTCAGGCCGGCCGAGGTGTTCTTCAACGGCGCCTTCTGGTTCGAGACGGTGCACATGATGCTCGCCTCCTACATCGTCGCCGGGTTCTTCGTGTCCAGCGTCTACGCGGTCGGCATGCTGCGGGGGCGGCGCGACCACTACCACCGGCAGGGGTTCCTCATCGGATTCGTCGTGGCCGCCGTCGTCATGCCCGTACAGATCTATGTCGGCGATGTGGTCGCTCGTCAGGTCTTCCAGGACGAACCGGCGAAGTTCGCCGCGGTCGAACTGCTTCCCGACACCGGGAGCCATGTGCCCGAGACGATCGGCGGGGTGCTGATCGACGGCGAGGTGCGGTACGGGCTGAGGATCCCGGACGTGGCCTCGCTGCTCGCCGGGTTCAGTCCGTCGACGGAGATCCGCGGGCTCGACGCGATCCCCCCTTCGGTACGCCCCGACGACTCGGCGGTGAGCGTGGTGCATCTCGCGTTCGACGTGATGGTGGGAACGGCGTTCGCGCTGCTGGCCCTCTCGTTGTGGTTCGCGTGGCTGTGGTGGCGCAAGCGGGAGGTGCCGGGGAACCGGTGGTTCCTGAGATGCGCAGCCGTGAGCGGAATCGTCGCCGTGGTGTGCCTGGAGAGCGGCTGGGTGGTCACCGAGGTCGGGCGGCAGCCCTGGACCGTCGTGGGTCTGCTGCTGACCAGGGACGCGGTGACGACCCAGGGCAATATCTGGCCGTTCTTCGCCACGGTACTGGCCATCTATCTCACCGTGGGCACCAGCGCCGTACTGATCCTGCGGTCCCTGACCAAGCGGTGGAGAGCCGGCGGGGACGAGCGGGACGAGGGTCTCGACGTACCGTACGGTCCCGTCCGGCCGCTGACCGACACGAACGCGGGAGAGGGCGGGCGTCCATGAGCGACACCATCTCGGTCCTCCTGTTCCTCGGTGTCATCGCCTACGCGCTGTTCGGCGGGGCGGACTTCGGCGCCGGATTCTGGGATCTGACCGCCGGCGGGGCGGCGCGCGGCAGCAGGCCCCGCAAGCTGATCGATGTGTCGATCGGTCCGGTGTGGGAGGCCAATCACACGTGGCTGATCTACTGCCTGGTCATGCTGTGGAGCGCCTTTCCCAGCGCGTTCGCGGCCATCACCACGACGCTGTACATCCCGCTGGGCCTCGCCGCCCTGGGCATTGTGCTGCGGGGCGCGGGCTTCGCCTTCCGCAAGGCGTCGATGCGTACGCCGGAGCAGCGTATCTACGGGGTGGCCTTCGCGGTGTCCTCGGTGCTCACGCCGTACTGCTTCGGCAGTGTGGCCGGTGCCATCGCGTCAGGGCGGGTGCCCACCGGTGGCGCCGGCGATCCGCTGACGAGCTGGAACAATCCGACATCGGCGCTCGGCGGGGTGCTGGCCGTGGCGGTGTGCGCCTATCTCGCCGCGGTGTTCCTGACCGTCTCGGCGGCGCAGAACCACAGCCCGGAACTCGAAGCGTACTTCCGCCGCCGGGCGCTGCTCGCCGGGGTCGTGACCGGCGCGGTCGGGCTCGCCGGGATCTTCATCCTCCAGGCCGACTCCCCGCGCCTGTTCCACGACTTGAGCCACCGCGGGCTGGCGCTGCTGATCATTTCTGCGCTCTGCGGGCTGGCGAGTCTCGCGCTGCTCAGGAGCGAGAAGCCGGTGGCCCTGCGCGCGCTGGCCGCGCTGGCGGTGGCGACGGTGGTGTGCGGCTGGGGCGTGGCGCAGTACCCGTATCTGCTGGGGACTCATCTCCGTATCGACGAGGCGGCGGCGCCCACGCCCACGCTGTGGGTGCTCACGGGGGTCGCGGTCGCCGCGGGTGCGCTGATCGCGCCTTCGCTGGCGCTTCTCTACGTCCTGCAGAACCGCGGCAGGCTGGAGACGCGGTCCTGATCCGGTCCTGAACCGGTCCTGAGGCCCCCGGGGCGGCGCGCTGGTCAGGGGGCGGCCGCCACGCCGTACGGGCTGTTGCCGAGGGTGATGGTCGAGGTGACCTTGAGGGTCGCCGGGTCGATGACCGAGAGGGTGCCCGCGCCCTGGTCGGTGACATAGACCGCGCCGGAGGTGGCCTCGATATTGAACGGATCGGTTCCCGGAGGGCCCACATGGACGGTCTTGACGACCCGGTGCGAGCCGGTGTCGATCACGGACACATCGCCCGGGCCGAGCACGGCGGCGTACACCCTCTTTCCGTCCGGTGAGAGGGTCACGTCGAAGACTCCCTCGCCGACCGGCACGGTGGCGGTGACCTTGCCGGTGCGGGTGGAGAGGACCGAGACCCGGGCGGCCACTTCGTTGGCGACATACACCGACCGGCCGTCCGCGCTGACGGCGACGGCCACGGGGAAGCTGCCCGCAGGGATGGTACGGACGACTCGGCGCGTACGGGTGTCGATCACCGAGACACCGGCCGAGCCCGAGTTGGCGACATACGCCGTGGCGCCGTCGGGGGCCACGGCCACGCTCACCGGGGAGACACCGACCGGGACGGTCGCGGTGACCCGGTTGGTGCGGGTGTCGAGCACGGAGACACTGTTCGCACCGCCGTTGGTGACATAGAGGGTCCGGCCGTCGGGGGTGAGCGCGACACCGCTGGGGCTCTTGCCGACGGCCACGGTCGCGACGATCTTGTGGGTCCGGGTGTCGAGCACCGACACCTTGGCCGACGCGCTGTTGGCGATATAGGCGTGCTTGCCGTCCGGGGTGAGGGCGATGCCTTCGGGGCCGGTGCCCGCCGGGACGGTGGCGGTGACCTTGTGTGTCCCGGTGTCGATCACGGAGATTGTGTTGTCGAGCTGATTGGTCACATAGACCCGGCTCCCGGCTCCCGCCCGCGCGCTGACGGAGGGCGCCGCGACCGGGTCCTGCCGTACGGGGCCGGCCGCGGAACAGGAGGTGAGCAGGAGGGCGACAAAAGCCCCTGTGACCGGGCGGAGCGCCTTCGTGCGCCGCGGGTGCGGGTGCGAGTGCTGCATGGTGCCTCCTGCGGGGCTGGGCCGGGGTCGTGGCCGGGGCCGGTCCGTGGGCGGCGGTCAGGCGAGGAGGCCGCGGGCGTAGTAGTCCTGGCTGTCACGGACACCGGGCAGGGCGAAGAAGTAACCGCCGCCCTGGGGGGTGATGTAGGGCACCAGCGCCTCGCCCTCCAGCCGGGTCTGCATGGCGACATACGTGTTGAGTTCGCGCTGGAAGCAGCAGAACGCGTGGCCCAGGTCGAGTCCGCCGCGTACGTCCGGACTGCGGTCGTAGTCGTAGCTCCGGCGCAGGATGGCGCTGGTCGACGCGGTCTCCGGGGTCTGCGGATTGGCCAGCCGGACATGGGAGTCGAGCGGGGTGATCAGGCCCTGCGGATCGTTGGTGTAGATGGGGTCGAGCTGGTCCGAGGCGTTGGGGTCCGTGGCGTACATGGGGGCGCCGCTGGCCTTGCGCCGGCCGAAGATCCGTTCCTGCTGGGCGACGGTCAGCTTCTGCCACTCTTCGAGCTTGAAGTGGACGATGCGCACCACCTGGTACGTACCGCCGGCCGCCCAGTCGGGTTCGTCGGTACGCGGCTGGACCCAGACCTCCTGGTTGAGCTGGGCGGTGTCGTTGAGATCGGGGTTGGCGATGCCGTCCTTGAAGCCGAACCAGTCGCGAGGGACGCCGACAGGTCGTGACGGGTTGCGTGTGCCGTTGATGCGCCAGCGCTCGTTCATGCCGCCGCTCGTGTGGGTCAGGATGTCGAGCAGCGCGTGCACGGTGGTGTCGCGGTTCGTGGCACAGATCTGTACGAGCATGTCGCCCTGGGAGAGGGCGGGATCCAGGTCGTCGTGGGCGAAGGCCTTCATGGTGACGAGCTGGACCGGCTTGCGGGAGGCCAGTCCGTACCGGCCGTCGAAGAGGCTCGCGCCGAGGGCGACAGTGACGGTCAGATCGCTCACCGGTATCTCGGGGCCGAGGATGCCGTTGTCGGAGGCGGGCTCGTCCGGAGGTGTCCTGGGCGGTGTGCCGCCCGCGGTGAGGAAGCGGGCCCGCGCGGTCAGGGTGCGGAAGAGGTCGGTGAGCGCCTTGCGGTCGTCGGCGGTCACATCGAACGCCATGAAGGTCACGTCCCGCTGCGGGAGGGTCACGATGCCGGCCTGGTGATGGCCGTGGAACGGGATCGGCTTGCTGTCCCGGACGGCCGCGCGGGCCGGTGCGGCGCTGGCGGTACGGGCGGTGGCGCCGGCGCTGTCCAGCAGACCGGCCCCGGCCGCTCCGGCGAGGCCCGCGGCGACCGTGCCCTGGAGGAAGGAACGGCGGGCGAAGAAACCGGCCGGACACTCGCCGCCCGGGTACGCCGCCCCGGGATCGTGCGGGGGCGCAGGGCGGGGCTGTCTCTTCTCGCTCATACGGTTCCCTCCTGGGACGGGACCGCCCAGCGCGTGTTTCGGACGACGCTGCTTCCGAAACACGCCCTGGCGCCGAAAGTACCGGCCGCCCCGCCCGCCCGCCATCGCCACCGCGGCCAGGCGGAGCCCTCCCCCGCCCCTGCCCGCGAGGGCCCCGGCCCCCGCCCTGGGCACGCGAAGTCTCCCGGCGTACTGCTCCGGGGTAGTGAAGATCACCGCGTGGCCGGAGGGGGCCGGCCCCGCTCCGGTATCAGCCCTCGGCCGTCAGGGCCGCCTCGAAGATCCCGTACGCCCGCTTGTCGAAGAGCACGAACCGTACGTCCTCGACCGGCGCCGTCGCGGACTCCTTGACCGTACGGACGGCGATCCCGGCGCCGTCGTCCATGGGCCAGCCGTAGATCCCGGTGGAAATGGCCGGAAAGGCCACGGATTTCGCGCCGAGACCGCCCGCGATCCGCAGGGATTCGCGGTAGCAGGACGCCAGCAGCTCGGAGCGGTCCTCGGCGGCGCTCCACACCGGGCCCACCGTGTGGATCACCCACTGGGCGTCGAGGCGGCCGGCCGTGGTGGCGACGGCCTTGCCGGTGGGGAGGCCGCGGCCGTAGTGCGAGGCGCGCAGGGCGCGGCATTCGGCGAGGATCTCGGGGCCGCCCCGGCTGTGGATCGCGCCGTCGACACCGCCTCCGCCGAGCAGTGAGGAGTTCGCGGCGTTGACGATGGCGTCCACGCGCTGGTCGGTGATGTCTCCGCGGACAAGGGTCAGGGTTGCCATATCGGTGGCTTCCTCAGGTCGCGCGCAGCCGCCGCCAGACCGCTTTCGCCGCGTTGTGCCCGGACATCCCGTGGACTCCGGGGCCGGGCGGGGTCGCGGAGGAGCAGATGAAGACGGCGGGGTGCGCGGTGGCGTAGGGGGTGAGGGAGATCTTGGGGCGCAGGAGCAGTTGGAGCCCGGAGGCGGCGCCGCACGCGATGTCGCCGCCGACGTAGTTGGCGTTACGGGCGGCGAGCTCGGGCGGGCCCGCGGTCGCGCGGGCCAGCACGCGGTCGCGGAAGCCGGGGGCGAAGCGTTCGAGCTGGCGCTCGACCGCGTCGGTGAGGTCGCCCTGCCAGCCGTTGGGGACATGACCGTACACCCAGAAGACCTGCCGGCCCTCGGGGGCCCGGGACGGATCGGCCAGGCTGGGCTGGGCGGCGATCAGGAACGGGGTCGCGGGCGGCTGCCCGCCCGCCGCCTGGCGCAGGGCCGTGCCGATGTCCCCGCTGGTGGGGCCGATCTGGACGGTGCCGGCCCGGCGGGGCTCCTCGGCGGTCCAGGGCACCGGCCCGTCCAGCGCGTAGTCGATCTTGAAGACGCTCGCTCCGTAGCGGTAACCGTCGTACGCGCGGCCGAGGCCCGCGATACGGGCCAGGGCCGTCGGCGAGGTGTCGAAGACATAGGCGCGGGCGGGCGGCAGGTCGTCCAGGCGCTTGACCTCGTATCCGGTGTGGACCGCGCCGCCCAGGTCGCGGAGGTACGCGGCGAGCGCGTCGGAGATCGACTGGGAGCCGCCGCGCGCGGCCGGCCAGCCGCCGGCGTGCGCGGCGAGCGCGAAGATCAGGCCGACGGCGCCGGTGGCGAACCCGCTCAGCGGCGCGATGACATGGGCGACAAGACCGGCGAACAGAGCCCGCGCCTTCTCGTCGTGGAAGCGGTGCGCCAGCCAGGTCGCGGGCGGCAGCCCCGCCAGTCCGAAGCGGGCCAGGGTGACCGGGTCACGCGGCAGCGCGGTCAGCGGCAGGGACATGAAGTCCCGGGAGAGGGTGTCCCACTTGCCGAGGAAGGGGGCGACCAGACGGCGGTACGCCCCGGCGTCGCGCGGGCCGAAGGACGCGGCGGTCTCGGCGACCGAGCGGGACAGCACGGCGGCCGTGCCGTCGTCGAAGGGGTGCGCCATGGGCAGCTCGGGGTGGAGCCAGTCGAGCCCGTACCGGCCGAGGGGCATCGTCGCGAAGACGGGCGAGCCGATGCCCAGCGGGTGCACGGCGGAGCAGGGGTCGTGCCGGAATCCGGGCAGCGTCAGCTCTTCGGTCCTGGCGCCCCCGCCGACGGTGTCCCTGGCCTCGAACACGGCCACCGAGAATCCCCGCCTGGCCAGCTCGACCGCGGCGGTCAGCCCGTTCGGTCCCGCCCCCACGACGACTGCATCGAGCATCGACGTCACCTTCGGACTCCTTCGTAGCCGATGGCAAGAAGTCCCAGGATATTCCCGGCCACCGACAGCCCGAGGGCGGGTACTGTCCGCGACGATGAACCCCACACCTGACACCCCTTTGCCCCGCGCCCTCGCCACGATGGCGGCCCGGCTCACGGAGGTACGGGGCGTACGCGCCGTGGCACTCGGCGGCAGCCGCGCCCGCGGTACCCACCGCCCGGACTCCGACTGGGACCTGGGCGTCTACTACCGCGGCGAGATCGACGTACCGGCACTGACCGCGCTGGCCTCGGAGGTGGCGGACTCGCCGGTGGAGGTGGCGGGCCCCGGGCAGTGGGGGCCCTGGGTCGACGGCGGCGCGTGGCTGCGGGTGGACGGGGCCGCCGTGGACTGGATCCTGCGGGATCTGGACCGGGTGGAACGGGTCTGGGGGGAGTGTTGCGAGGGTCGGTTCGAGATCGGTGTGCAGCCGGGCCACCCGCTCGGGTTCTGGTCGCCCGCGTACGCGGGTGAGGTCGCCCTGTGCCGCGTACTGGCCGACCCCTCGGGCGAGTTGACGGCGCTGCGGAGCGCGACCCGGCACTATCCGGACCGGCTGCGGACGGCGCTCGCCGCGGCGGCCTGGGAGGCGGACTTCTCCGTCGCGGCGGCCCGTAAGTCGGCGGGCGCGGGCGACGCCCTCCATGTCTCGCTCTGTCTGTCCCGGGCCTTCGGCGTGCTCGTACAGGCCCTGCTCGCGCACCACCGCGTCTGGTGCCTCAACGAGAAGGGCGCGACCGCCCTGGCGTCCGCTCTCCCGGACACGCCGCCGGATTTCGCCGGTCGGGTCGCTCGGGTGCTGAAGGTGCTGGACGCGGACGCGGTGGAGGAGGCCGGGGATCTGGTGCGGGAGGTACGAGCCGTCCTGGGCGCCTGACGGGTTGTCAGGCGCCCGTCAGGAGCCGCTGCCGTATGTACTGGGCCGTGGCGGTGTCGCGGGCCGCTGTGAAGGGGAGCGCGTTACCGCCGGTGATACGGAACGGCTCGCCCGTGAGGGTCGTCTGGGCGCCGCCCGCCTCCGTCACCAGGAGGAGGCCCGCCGCGTGGTCCCAGGCCAGTTCCCAGTTGAAGGCCACAGCGTCGAGCGCGCCCCGGGCGACGGCCAGATATTCCAGCCCCGCCGAGCCGCACGCGCGGGTGCTGATGCCCTCGGTGTAAAGGCCCAGGAGGGCGCGCTTCTGTTCGTCGGTGGTGTAGTCGGGGTGGGACATGGCGATCTCCAGCCTCGCGCCGGGCGCGGGGGCTCCGGCGCGCAGCGGGACGCCGTTGAGCGTGGCGCCCCGGCCGCGTACGGCGATCGCCATCTCGTCCAGCGCCGCCGCGTAGGTCCAGGACGCCAGCACCTCGCCGCCCTGCGCCAGCGCCACGAGCGTGCAGAAGCCGGGCTCTCCGTGGACGAACTGGCGGGTGCCGTCGACCGGGTCGACGATCCATACGGGCGCGTCCGCGCGCAGCGCGTCGTACACCGCCGGGTCGGCGTGGACCGCCTCCTCGCCGACCACCAGCGAGCCGGGCAGCAGCGCGGTCAGGGCGGCTGCGAGATGTTCCTCCGCGCGCCGGTCCGCGGTCGTCACCAGGTCGTGCGGGCCGCTCTTCTCGCTGATCTCGTGCGCGGCGAGCTGCCGGAAGCGCGGCATGATCTCGGCGGCGGCCGCCGCGCGCACCGCCGCCTCGACGGCCGACACCCGGGGCCCGGCGGGCACCCCGTCCCCCGACGAGGCCGCGCCTCGCAGGGGGACCGTTCCGTACACAGAGTCATCGATCATGCTTCCCAGCCAATCACGCGCCTCCGACAATCCGGAGGGCGGGCCGGGTGACGGCTCGGCGGACTCTCAGCGCCCTACGGCGTAACCCTGCATGCCACGCGGGTTCGCGGCCGCCGACAGGACGCCGGTTTCCGGGTCCCTGGCGACCGCGCACAGCCGCCCCTCCGACCAGGGCTCGCCGACGGTCACCTCATGGCCGCGCCGCCGCAGCCCCTCGACGACCTCCGGGGCCGTGCCCGCCTCGACGGTCACGCTCCCCGGCCGCATCCCGCGCGGGAAGAAGGAGCCCGGGAAGCTGTCGTTGTGCCAGTTCGGCGCGTCGACGGCGCCCTGGAGGTCGAGCCCGCCGCGGACCCGCGCCCGCAGGGCGAGCGCCAGGAAGAAGTGGAACTGCCACTGGTCCTGCTGGTCGCCGCCGGGCGTGCCGAACGCCAGAACCGGTACGCCCTCGCGCAGTGCGAGCGACGGGGTAAGGGTGGTACGGGGACGGCGCCCCGGAGTCAGCGAGTTCGGCAGGCCGGGGTCCAGCCAGGCCATCTGGAGCCGGGTGCCCAGCGGAAAGCCCAGCTCGGGCACGACCGGGTTGGACTGGAGCCAGCCGCCGCTCGGCGTGGCGGCGATCATATTGCCCCAGCGGTCGACGATGTCGAGATGGCAGGTGTCACCCCGGGTGGCCCCGTCCCTGGCGACGGTCGGCTCGCCGGCGCCCGCGGCCGGCAGGCCCAGCGGGTCGAAGCCGGGCTCACCGGCGGCGACGGCGGTGGCATGGGCGCTGAGGACCGGCTCGCGCCCGTCCGGGCTGCCGGGTCGCAGCTCGTACGAGGCGCGCTCACCGATGAGCGCGCGGCGCGCGGTGTTGTACGGCTCCGAGAGCAGCGCGGCGAGCGGTGCCTCGGCGGCATCGCCGTACCAGGCCTCCCGGTCGGCCATCGCCAGCTTGCAGCCCTCGATGAGCTGATGCACGTACTCCGCCGAGCCGTACGCGGGCAGTTCCTCGACCCGCGACGGCAGCAGGGCGAGCTGCTGGAGGAAGACGGGGCCCTGGCTCCAGGCGCCCGCCTTGCAGAGGGTCCAGCCGTTCCACTCGTAGGTGGCGGGTGCCTCGTACGCCGCCGACCAGTCCGCGAGATCGGCCGCGGTGAGGGTGCCGGTGTGGCGGGAGCCGCTGGTGTCCATGGTGGGGCGGGCGGACTGCCGGAGCAGCGCCTCCGCGATGAAGCCCTCGCGCCACACCGTACGGGCGGCCTCGATCTCGGCCACCCGGTCCCCGCCGCCGACCGCCTGGGCCTCGGCGATCAGCCGGCGCCAGGTCGCGGCGAGGACGGGGTTACGGAACAGCTCCCCCGGCGCCGGTGCCTTGCCGCTGGGGAGGTAGACATCGGCGGACGAGGTCCACTCGGTCTCGAAGAGTTCCCTGACCGACTCGACGGTCTCGGCGACCCGTTCGACGGGCGGGTGGCCGTCCTCGGCGTACTCGACGGCGTAACGGAGCACCTGGGCCAGGGACTTGGTGCCGTGGTCGCGCAGGAGCAGCATCCACGCGTCGAAGGCGCCGGGCACGGCCGCGGCCAACGGGCCGGTGCCGGGGACCAGTTCGAGGCCGAGGGAGCGGTAGTGGGCGATGGTCGCGCCGGCGGGCGCGGGGCCCTGGCCGCAGAGCACCCGGACCTCGCCGCCCGCGGGCGCCAGGATGATCGGCACCTCGCCGCCGGGGCCGTTGAGGTGAGGTTCGACGACATGGAGGACGAAGCCCGCGGCGACGGCGGCGTCGAAGGCGTTGCCGCCGTCCTCCAGGACGGCCATCGCGGACTGCGAGGCGAGCCAGTGGGTGGAGGAGACCATGCCGATGGTGCCCTGAAGGGTCGGCCGGGTCGTGAACATACGGATGCCACCTCACTGTTGGGACGGACCGGTCGCGCCCAGCAGGATATCGGGCGCGAGTGCGGCGACGTCCGCGAGGAGAGCCGGAAAAGACCGGAGGGAGGACGCGGAAAAACGCGTCCTCCCTCGGTGGCGGTGCCCCGGCGGGGCCACCTGCTAATCGATGTTGATCTCGTTGTGGATGTTGCCCGTGCTGAAATTGATCAGGGCGCCGCCGCAGACAAGGAGACAGGGGCGGTTCGGGGGCGTGGGCGGCACCGGTGTCGTCGACACCACAACGGCCGTCTCGTCGTTCGAAGCGCCGCAATTGTCATTGCCGTTGTAAGCGGCCGTAATGGTGTGAGTGCCGGTGGTGGTGAAACTCGCCGTATAACTCGCCTGCCCGTCCGCTCCGACGGGCACGGTGTTCAGGATGTCCCCGCCGTCGAAGAACGTCATACCGAGACCGCCGCTGGGATCGCCCTCGCAGGTCACCGTCGCGGTGAGCTGCACCGACTGCCCGACGGTCGCCGAGGAGGGCGTCGCCTGGACCGTGGTCATGGACGGTACGGCCGCCGCCGCCGGCGTGGCGAAGGCCACCACCGCGGCGAACGCCGCGACGGTGGCCATTCTCCAGGCTTGCCGTTCTTTCCGATGTCGCACTGATTCCACTCCTTGATCGGCAAAAGGGCAGAGACCCGCCGCAAGGGGGCAGCGGGTCGGAGAGCGTCACCCTACGCCGGGAGTCCCGCCATTCCCGGGAGGCATTGGCTCGGCCGGCCCACTCCGGTCGAATGGGTGAGCAGAAGGAGCGGAATTCTTTTCTCTGTGCATAAGGACTCTTTGTGCATACGGACTCCGCGCACGCGCTAAATCATGGGCGCCGCCACTCGCGTATAGGTCAGGGAGTTGCTGGTGCCGCCGGCCGAGGTGACATTGACGGAAACGGATCCCGTGGTGCCCGCCGGAGCGAGCGCGGCGATGGTGGTGTCGGACAGTACGGTGAACGCCGCGGACGCCGTGCCGAAGCGGACCGCGGTCGTGGTGGTCAGACCGCTGCCGATGAGGGTGACACCGGCTCCGGCGCTGGTCGGCCCCTGCGCCGGGGAGAGCGCGCTGAGGACCGGGGGCGCCACATAGGTGTAGGTGAGCGGGTTGCTGACGCCGCCGGGGCCCGTGACGGTGACGGCGACCGACCCCGTACCCGCCGGTGAGACGGCGGTGATCTGCGCGGACGAGGTGACCGTGAAACCGGCCGCCGGGGTGGCGCCGAAGGCGACGGCCGTGGCGCCGGTCAGGCCGGCCCCGGTCAGAACGACGGTGGTGCCGCCCGATGCCGGACCCTGGCCGGGCGAGATGTCGACGAGGTAGGGCGCGCTCACATAGAAGAAGTAGACGGGACCGGAGGTGCCGCCGGCTGTGGTGACGGTGATGGGCACCGCGCCCGATCCGGCCGGTGAGACGGCGGTGATCTGGGTGGCGGAGTTGACGATGTAGCTGGTGGCGGGGATGCCCCCGAAGGTCACGGCCGTGGCGCCGGTGAGGGCGGTCCCGGTGAGGACGACGGTGGTGCCGCCGGATGTCGGGCCCTGGGTGGGCGATGCGGCGGTGAGGGTGGGCGGCGCCACGTACGTGTAGGGGACGGAACCGCTGGTCCCGCCGGGCGTTCTGACGGTGACTCCGACGGTGCCCGTCCCGGGCGGGACCGTCGCGGTGATCTGCGTCGTCGAGTTGACGGTGTAGAGGAGAGCGGCGGCGGTGCCGAAGCTGACCGCGGTGACACCGGTGAAACCGCTGCCGTTCAGTGTCACGACGTTGTTGCCCGCCGTAGGACCCGAATTGGGTACGACCGAGTTGAGCACGGGCGCGGCGGCGATGGCGGTCGGCCGCGCCGCCGCCACGGCGGGATCGCGGTTGTCCACGGTGTCTCCGTAGGTGTGAGTGGGCTTGCAAAGCCGTGAAGGGGCCGGAAACGGCCGATCGCCCGCCGCTGGACGGGCGGGCCGTGGCCCCCGGCCCGGAAGGGAGACCGGGCCGGGGACTCGGGAGGGGACAGGGCGTCCCGCGGGAAGGTGCCGCCTCGCGGAACGCCGTGTCCGCCTCGGCAGGGGGGCGGACCCCGAGAGTGGCCGCCCTCGATGGCTCGGTCAGATACCGGGCCCGGCGACGTAGGTGAACGCGTCCGTGGAGGTCACGCTGCCCGCGTCATTGGTCACGACGACATCCACCGCGCCGGCCGCGCCGGGCGGGGTGACGGCCGACACCGAGGTGTCGGAGATCACCGTGAACGGCGCCGGGTTGCCGTCGAACGTCACCTGTGTGGTGCTGGTGAGGTTCGTACCGGTGATGGTCACGGCCGTACCGCCCGCCGTCGGCCCCTCGTCGGGGGCGACCGCCGTCACCGTCGGGGCGGCGACATAGGTGTACGAGAGGCCGTTGTTGGTGCCGCCCGCCGTGGTGACGCTGACGCTCACGGCGCCGGCCGCGCCGGCCGGGACGACCACGGTGATCTGGCTGTCGGACACCACGGTGGGCACCGCGGTGTTGGCGCCGAAGGCGACACTGGTGGCGCTGGAGAGACCGGTGCCGTTGATGGTGACGGTCTGGCCGCCCGCCGTCGACCCGGAGGTCGGACTCAGGGACTGCTTGAACGGCGCGCCGACGTAGTAGAAGGGGATGGGGTTGCTCGTCCCTCCCGGCGTGGTCACCGTGACGCCCACCGCCCCGCTGCCGGACGGAGAGACGGCGGTGACCTGCGTGGGTGAGACGTTGGTGAGGTTGGTGGCGAGCCGGGTGCCGAAGCGCACCGCGGTGGTGCCGGAGAGATTGGTGCCGGTAATGGTGACGGGCGTGCCGCCACCGCTGGATCCTTGGTTCGGAGTGATGGGCATGAGTGCTTCTTCCTCGCCCGGGATGTGGTGCATCGCCGAGCGCTGATGGGAGCGTTCGGGCCCTTGTCACCGCGGCAGGTCACGAGTCAGCTCTTGTGTCCACTGGCCAGGTGAGATATCAACGGCCTTGTCCGGTGCCCGGTCGCCGGTCCCGCGCCACCCGTGTCACACCGAAGGTCATTGACGTACACAGCCTGTCAGGCTCGAAAATGCACCGCCTGATCAGGGGCTCGCTCGCGTCTTCGCGGATTCTCAGGCCCGCCGATGCGCATAGCTGAAGTAACCCATCCGGGTGATTTCGCCACAAGGCTTCCGACAGGGAGTCACCCGTTCAGCCGAGCGCTGTGGCCTGAACTGGGGCGCATTAGCGGCGCATTCGTGAAATTCCCACTATCGTCTCGTCACGCCTTGACACCGGACAGCAGTACGATTTGCACAGGTCATGCCCCAAAGGCGGAGGTTTCCCGTGCACGGTGAGTACAAGGTCCCCGGCGGCAAGCTCGTCGTCGTCGATCTCGACACGGAGGACGGGCTGCTGCGCCGGGTGCGGGTCGCCGGGGACTTCTTCCTGGAGCCCGACGAGGCGATCGAGGCCATCGACCGGGCCCTGGAGGGCGCGCCCGCCGACACCGACGCCGCCGGTCTCGCCGGCCGTGTCGAAGCGGCGCTTCCCGAGGGCACGGTGATGTACGGGCTGACCGCCGAGGGCATCGCCGTCGCGGTCCGCCGCGCGCTGGCGCACGCCACCGACTGGACGGACTACGACTGGCAGCTCGTCCACGAGCCGCCCCAGTCCCCCGCCCTCCACATGGCGCTCGACGAGGTCCTCACCACCGAGGTCGCGGCCGGGCTGCGTCCGCCGACGCTGCGGGTCTGGGAGTGGGCGGCGCCCGCGGTGGTGATCGGCAGCTTCCAGTCCCTGAGGAACGAGGTCGACCCCGAGGGCGCCGAGCGCCACGGCATCACGGTGGTCCGCCGTATCTCGGGAGGCGGCGCCATGTTCATCGAGCCCGGCAACACCATCACGTACTCCCTCTCGGTGCCGGACTCGCTCGTCAAGGGGCTCACCTTCGCCGACAGTTACGCGTATCTGGACGACTGGGTGCTGGGCGCGCTCGGCGACATGGGCGTCAAGGCCTGGTACCAGCCGCTCAACGACATCGCCACGGACAGTGGCAAGGTCGCGGGGGCCGCCCAGAAGCGCATCGTGAGCGGGACGGGCGCCGTACTGCACCATGTGACCATGGCGTACGACATCGACGCCGCCAAGATGCTCGACGTGCTCCGTATCGGTCGCGAGAAGCTCTCGGACAAGGGGACCCGCAGCGCGGCCAAGCGGGTCGACCCCCTGCGGCGCCAGACGGGACTGCCGCGCGAGGCGGTCATCGAGCGGATGATCGCCTCCTTCCGGAACCGTTACGGGCTCACCGAAGGCAAGGTCACGGACCACGAGATGGCACGGGCACGGGAGCTGGCGGAGACGAAGTTCAGCACCCCGGAGTGGACGGCCCGGGTGCCGTAGGCCCTGTCCGGCCAGGACGGCCGGAACAGCCGACGGGTCGCCGCCGGCCGTCCCGGGTCCCGCTGTCAGCGGGCCTTGTTACGGTCGTGCACCCGGCCTGTAGGGCCCTCAGGCCGCCACGCTCCGGCGGCCCGGCAGGGTCAGCGCCACGTACAGCACCAGCGAGGCCGCGAGGCCCACCGCCCAGCCGTAGTCGGCGAGCGGCTTCAGGAAGGGGATCAGTCCGTCCTCGGGGAACGGCCCCTTCCCCGGCGCCGAGTGCGAGCCGCCCACGGCCAGCACACCGCCGACGGCGAAGGCCAGCACCGCCCGGGGGTTCCAGCCGTTCGCGTACCAGTAGCGGCCGCCGGGGCGGTAGAGATCGCCGAGGTCGAGGACCGTGCGCCGGACGATCCAGTAGTCGGCGATCAGGATGCCCGCGACCGTACCGAGCAGACCGCCCACCAGCCCCAGCCAGGTGAAGATGTACAGCTCGGGGGTGGAGGTCAGCTTCCAGGGCATGCACAGGACCCCGACCACACCGGTGATGAGCGCGCCCGTACGGAAGTTGATCAGCTTCGGTACGAGATTGGCGAGGTCATAGGCGGGCGAGACCACATTGGCTGCTATATTCACCGAAATCGTCGCGACCAGTACGGTCACCAGCGCGAAGAGCAGCCCGAAGACATTGTCGGTCTTGGCGGCCAGCTCGACCGGATCCCAGACGGCCGCCCCGTACACCGCCTGCGAGCCCGAGGTCACGAACACGGACAGCAGCGCGAAGAGGGTCATGGTGGTCGGCAGGCCGAGCGACTGGCCCCAGATCTGGGCGCGTTGGCCCGCGCCGAAGCGGGTGAAGTCGGGGATGTTCAGGGAGAGCGTGGACCAGAAGGCGATCATTCCCATGAGGGACGGGAAGAAGACCGGCCAGAAGTCGGCGCCCCAGCCCAGCTTCGAGGGCTGGTCGAGCAGCGGGCCGAGACCGCCCGCCTTGACACCGATCCAGACGAGCAGCACCAGCGCGCCGACGATCACAAACGGCGCCGCCCAGTTCTCGAAGCGGCGCAGGGTGTCCATCCCCCGGTAGATGATGGCGAGTTCGAGCGCCCAGAAGAGAACGAAGCAGAGCCAGAGCGTCCAGGGCTGACCGCCGATCTCCGACGCCTCCGCCCAGCCGCCGAAGATCTTGCCGAGCAGTACGAAGATGCCCTGGCCGCCGATCCAGGTCTGGATCCCGAACCAGGCGCAGGCCACGGCCGCCCTGATCAGCGCGGGCAGATTGGCGCCGCGCAGCCCGAACGAGGCGCGGGCCAGCACCGGGAACGGGATGCCGTACTTGGGTCCGGCATGCCCGGTGAGCAGCATCGGGAACAGGACGATCAGATTGGCCAGCGCGATCGTGAAGACCGCCTGCTTCCAGTCCATCCCCAGGGTGACCAGGCCGGAGGCCAGCAGCCACGAGGGGATGTTGTGCGCCATGCCGACCCAGAGCGCGGCGAAGTTGTACGTCGTCCAGCGGCGGCGGGCGACCGGGACGGGCAGCAGATCGTCGTTGACGAAACGGCTGTCGCTTGGGAGCGCGCCGGGCGGCAGCTCGACGCGGCCCTGGGGATCGGCTATCGGTTCTCCTGGGGACGGGGGAGGTACGGTCGCGGTCATGGCGGCGGGACCCTTCGTTCCAAAGCGGTGATCGGGGACGTCGAACATCGGGAACGTCGAACGAGGCCGTGCGGGAGGCGGTTCGGGTTCGGGCCCGGCGGGCGTCGCGGGAAGGGCCCGGTCAGTCCGTCAGCGCGGGGATGATCTCCGCGCCGTACGCGTCGATCGTCGCTTCCTTCGCGTCATGCATGTTGTAGACGGCGAACTGGTCGACGCCCAGCTCGCGCAGCGCCCTCAGCTTCTCGATATGCGCCTCGACGGGACCCAGCAGACAGAACCGGTCCACGATCTCGTCGGGCACGAAGTCCGTGGACGGATTCCCGGCCCGGCCGTGGTGGCTGTAGTCGTACCCCTCGCGCTGCTTGATGTACGCGGTCAGCGCCTCCGGCACCAGGCCCGAGCCCTCTCCGTACCGCGCCACCAGATCGGCGACATGATTGCCGACCATCCCGCCGAACCAGCGGCACTGCTCGCGCGCGTGCGCGCGGTCGTCGCCCACATAGGCGGGCGCCGCGACACAGATCGTCACGGAGTCCGGGTCGCGCCCGGCGTCCGAGGCGGCCGTACGGACCGCCCTGACCATCCACTCGGTCAGGAACGGGTCCGCGAGCTGGAGGATGAATCCGTCGGCCTTCTGCCCCGCCAGCGCCAGCGCCTTCGGCCCGTACGCCGCCATCCACACCGGCAGCTTTCCGTCCCGTACCCAGGGCAGCCGCAGCTCCTGCCCGTCGACGGTGGCCTCGCGGCCCTCCGCCAGATCGCGGATGGCCCCGATCGCGTCGCCCAGCCTGGCCAGGGTGGTGGGTCTGCGGCCCGCCACCCGCATCGCCGAGTCGCCGCGCCCGATCCCGCACACGGTGCGGTTGCCGTACATCTCGTTGAGCGTGGCGAAGGTGGAGGCGGTCACCTCCCAGGTCCTGGTGCCCGGGTTGGTGACCATGGGGCCCACGGTCAGGGTCGTGGTGTGCTCCAGAATGCGGCTGTAGATGACGAACGGCTCCTGCCAGAGCACGGCGGAGTCGAAGGTCCAGCCGTACCGGAAGCCGTTGCGCTCGGCGCGCCGCATGAGGCCGACGACCGCCGAGGCCGGCGGGTCGGTCTGGAGGACGAGTCCGAAGTCCATGGCCTGGTCACTCCTCGGTTGTCGGGTGAGATATGTCGAATGAGGTGATGAGGTATCGGGATGCTCAGGTGCGGTACTGGGGTTGTCAGGTGAGGTACTGGCACGTGGCGCGTGGGGTGTACTGCCCGTGTCCCGCCCGGCCGGTGAACTCCCGCCGTTCGATGACGAGTTCACCGCGCGAGAGGACCGTCTCCACCTGTCCGGTGAGCCGCTTGCCCTCGTACGCGGAGTAGTCGACGTTCATGTGGTGCGTCTCGGCCGAGACGGTCTGCTCGGCGCTCGGGTCGTATATGACGATGTCGGCGTCGGCGCCGGGCGCGATGGTGCCCTTGCGGGGGTAGAGACCGAACATCCTGGCCGGGGTGGCGCAGGCGATCTCGATCCACCGGCGGCGGCTCAACTTGCCCTCGACCACGGCCTGATGGAGCAGATCCATCCGGTTCTCCACACCGGGAAGGCCGTTGGGGATCTTCGAGAAGTCGCCGCGCCCCAGCTCCTTCTGCCCGACGAAGCAGAACGGGCAGTGGTCCGTGGACACCACCTGGAGATCGTTGGTGCGCAGCCCCCGCCAGAGCGCGGCTTGGTGCTCCTTGGGCCGCAGCGGGGTGGAGCAGACGTATTTGGCGCCTTCGAAGTCCGGTTCGGCGAGATTGTCGGTGGAGAGGAACAGGTACTGCGGGCAGGTCTCGCCGAAGACCGGGAGCCCTTGGTCGCGGGCGGCGGCCAGTTCGGCGACGGCTTCCTCCGCCGAGACATGGACGACATAGAGCGGGGCGTCCGCGACCTGCGCCAGCTTGATCGCCCGGTGGGTGGCCTCGGCCTCCAGCAGGGCTTTCCGTACCTCCCCGTGGTAGCGGGGGTCGGTGCGGCCTGCGGCCAGGGCCTGTTCGACCAGGACATCGATGGCGATGCCGTTCTCGGCGTGCATCATGATCAGCCCGCCGTTCTGCGCACCGCGCTGCATGGCGCGCAGGATGCGCCCGTCGTCGCTGTAGAAGACACCGGGATAGGCCATGAAGAGCTTGAACGAGGTGACGCCCTCCTGGACCAGGAGGTCCATCTCCTTCAGGGAGCTCTCGTTCACATCGGACATGATCATGTGGAAGGCGTAGTCGATCGCGCACTGCCCGTCGGCCTTGGCGAACCAGGCGTCGAGACCTTCGCGCAGCGCCCGGCCCGGGGACTGGACGGCGAAGTCGACGATGGTGGTGGTGCCTCCCCAGGCGGCGGCCCGGGTGCCGGTCTCGAAGGTGTCGGAGGCGAAGGTGCCGCCGAACGGCAGCTCCATATGGGTGTGCGCGTCGACCCCGCCCGGGATGACGTATTTGCCGGTGGCGTCGATCGTACGGCCGGTGCTCCAGCCCTCCGCCACGCCCGAGCCGTGCGCGGCGAGTGCGGCGATCCGGCCGTCCTCGATCAGGACATCGGCACGGGTCTCGTCGGCGGCGGTGATGACGAGCCCGCCGCGGATCAGGGTGCGGGTACTGCTCATGGTGGTGGCGCCCTCCCTTTTTGAACGATCGGGCCCGGAACGATCGGGCCGTTACGGGACGATCAGCGGGCCGGGGTGCGGCCGGCCCGGCCCGGGGCCGTACTACGCGCCGCGCAGGGCCTGTTCGAGAATCGCTGCGCCCTCTTCCGCCTCCGCCACGGTCAGGGTGAGCGGGGGCGCGATCCGCAGCACGCTGGTGTTGTGGCCGCCGCCCTTGCCGAGCAGCAGCCCGCCCTCACGCGCCGCCTCAAGGACGGCCGTGGCGGTCTCCGGGGCCGCTTCCCCGGTGCTGGGCCTGACCAGTTCGACACCGATCATCAGCCCCCGGCCGCGCACCTCGCGTACCGAGTCGACGCAGGCGCCGATCGCGCGCAGCCGCTCGATCAGCAGTCCGCCGACCCGGCGGGCATTGCCCTGGAGGTCGTGCTCCAGTACGTACGAGAGGTTCGCGAGGCCGGCCGCCATGGTGACCGGGCTGCCGCCGAAGGTCGAAATCGAGTTGGCGTCCAGGCAGTTCATGATCTCGGCGCGGGCGACGACCCCGCCGATGGACATGCCGTTGCCGATGCCCTTGGCGAAGGTGAACATGTCCGGCGGGCCGTTCTCGGCGTGCGCCTGCCAGCCCCAGAAGTGCTCGCCGGTCCTGCCCCAGCCGGTCTGCACCTCGTCACTGATCCACAGGATGCCGTGCCGGTCGAGGACCCGGCGGAACGCCGCGTACAGCCCGTCCGGAGGGGCGGTGAAGCCGCCGACGCCCTGGATCGGTTCGGCGATCAGCGCGGCGGGCGCGCGGGTGTGCCCGAGCAGGTCCTCCAGATCGGCGACACAGGCCTCGATGAACCGCTCGTCGGTGAGGCCCGCGTACGGACCGCGGCTGCGGACGCCGCCGTGCACGTACAGCGTCTGGAGCGGGGAGAGGCTCGTGGGCGACCAGCCGCGGTTGCCGGTGACGGAGACCGTGGAGAAGGACCGGCCGTGGTAGCTGTTGCGCATCGCCAGGATCTGGTTCGAGGCGCGGTACGCGGTCGCCAGCAGCAGCGCGGTGTCATTGGCCTCGGTGCCCGAGGTGGTGAAGAAGACCCGGGCGTCCGGGATGCCGGAGAGGGCGGCGATCCGCTCTGCGAGTTCGACCATCGGACGGTTGAGGTAGAGCGTGGAGGAGTGGATGATCCGCCCGGCCTGCTCGCTCACCGCCTTGGTGACCTCGGGGAGCGCGTGGGCGGTCATGGTGGTGAGGATGCCGCCGAAGAAGTCCAGATAGCGGTTGCCCTCGGAGTCCCAGACATGGCGGCCCTCGCCGTGGGTGATCTCGACGGGGCGGTCGTAGTAGAGCGCCAGCCAGTCGGGGAGCACCGCGCGGTGGCGGCCGTACAGTTCGTCGGCGGGCGGCTGCGTCACGGCTTCACCAGTCCTTCGTACGCGTCGGGGCGGCGGTCCCGGTAGAACGCCCACTGCTGGCGCACCTCGTCGATCAGCCCGAAGTCCAGGTCCCTGACGAGGAGTTCCTCGGTCTTGTCGTCGGCGGTGTCACCGACGAACTGGCCGCGCGGGTCGACGAAGTAGCTCGTCCCGTAGAAGTCGTTGTCGCCGTACTCCTCCTGGCCGACCCGGTTGATCGCCGCGATGAAGTACTCGTTGGCGACGGCCGCGGCGGGCTGTTCGAGCTGCCAGAGGTAGGCGGAGAGACCGCGGGAGGTGGCGGAGGGGTTGTAGACGAGCTGCGCGCCGTTCAGCCCGAGCTGGCGCCAGCCCTCGGGGAAGTGGCGGTCGTAGCAGATATAGACACCGACGCGGCCGACCGCGGTGTCGAAGACCGGCCAGCCGACGTTGCCCGGCTTGAAGTAGTACTTCTCCCAGAAGCCCTTGACCTGCGGGATGTGGTGCTTGCGGTACTTGCCGAGGTACGAGCCGTCGGCGTCGATCACCGCCGCGGTGTTGTAGTAGAAGCCGGCTCCCTCGATCTCGAAGACCGGGACCACGATGACCATTCCGGTCTCCCGGGCCAGCTCCCGCATCCTGCTGACGGTCGGGCCGTCGGGGACGGGCTCGGCCCAGCGGTAGTGTTCCGGCTCCTGCACCTGGCAGAAGTAGGGCGCGTTGAACACTTCCTGGAACCCGATGATCTGCGCGCCCTGCCGGGCCGCCTCGCGGGCGTGCTCCTCATGTTTGGCGATCATTGACTCGGTGTCGCCGGTCCAGGTCGCCTGGACAAGTGCGGCGCGTACGACTCTGGCCACGAGCTGCTCCTTCGGCGGGGCGGCGATAGCTCTACGCCCGTAGACACGATGCGTAGGAGGAGAACCTAAGCCCCGTCCCACACAGGGGCAAGACCATCGTCGTTAACCCGCAGAGTCGATCAAGTTTCACACCCGAGCGGTCGACACCGCGCGATTGTGGTCCGAACGAGGGGTACGGCGGGGGTGCGGCGGGGGGTGCCACAGGAGCGGGCGAGGCTTTACGGCAAGGGTACGGCGAGCGGTACGGAGGGGGGTACGGCGAGCGTCTCAGGCGTCCGCGATCCCCGCCACCCGCAGGGCGTGGACGACATCGCGTTCGCGGGCCACGGAGACCTCGCGGGCGGCTTCGATGAGCTGCGGGACCAGCCGGTGCGGGTCGGGCGCGGCGACCAGGACGGCGTCCTCCGGCGCGCGGGCCTGCACAAACGCGCAGAGCAGTGCTCTCGCCTCGTGCGCGCGGCCCGCGCCGCCCAGCGCGAGCACGGCGTCGGTGATCTCCTCGGCCGGGCGGGAGACACCCTGGCGCAGAAGCTGGCGGCAGTCCTCGTCGCGGCCGGCCGCGGAGAGCGCGCCCGCGGCGGCGGCGAGCTGGGTGGGCGGCAGGAACGCGGCCTCCCAGAGCAGCTCGGCCCAGTCGGCGCCGAGTCCGGCGCGGTGCAGTTCGTCGGCGAGCAGCGGGAGCTGTCCGGGCGGGCGGCCCGCGGCCTCGCAGAGCACGACATGCGCCTCTCCGCTGCGGCCGCCGGCGCGCAGCGCGGCCAGGGTCCTGACGAGTTCGGCGGCGGCCCGCAGGTCCTCGACGGAGGGCTCGGGCGGGGCCTCGGGCAGGGCCGCGGCGACGGGTGCGCCGCCGAAGCGGGCGCCGCGCGGGGTGGCGGGGGCGGCGGCGGGCGGCGGCACGGGCAGCGCGGGCGCGGGCGCGGCCTCCTCGGCCTCCTCCTCGACTTCGAGTCCGGCGAACCGGGCGCCGCGCGGCTTGCGCTTGGGCGCGGACGCGCGCTTCTTCTCCTTGGCGTCCTTGGGGTCCTTTGCCTCCTTCGCACCTTTCGCAGCGGCGGCGGGGGCAGGGGCGGGGGTCTCGGCCGGGGCTCCGGCGCGCCGCCCCTCCTCGACCCACTGGGGAACGTCCTTCGTACGGACCGCTCCTGATGGTGCGTCAGGACCAGCTTCGCGGTCAAAGACCGAGGGCTCCTCCGCGCGGAACCACCCCTCCGGCGCCAGCGGGCGCGGAGTCGGAGTGGCGCGGCCCGGCGTGGTCAACGATGTGAGCCTGGCACGGAGTTCGGCGACGCGGGCCGTCGCGCGGGCGTGGTCGTCACGTATCCAGGCCAGTTCATGGCTGAGCTGCCGGGCCTGCGGGGTGTCCTGGGGAGCTGTACGGAGCAGCCGCCCCAGCTCCTCGGCCCGGCCCGCCAGGTACGCCTGCTCGCGCAGCATCAACTGAAGCCGTTCGGAGAGCGCTTCGGCGCCGCCGGACCGCCGGTCGTACGCCGCCGCCGAGGCCGCGTGCAGCCGTCGCGCCCGCGCGCTCTCGCGTGCCGCGTCCTGAGGGTCGCGCCCCGCCGCGTAGTCCTGGAGCAGTGAGTCCACGACGTCCCAGGGCGGGATCTCCGTACCCTCGAAGCAGGCGCGCAGGCCTTCGGGATCACGCTCGCGGAAGACTCCGTACCAGCCGTCGCCCGGATCCAGGAGCGCCGTGAGATCCCGTAAGTACCTCGCGAACGCCCCGATCTCCGCCGGGAGTTGATGCACCGCCATCGCTGCCCCGTCCCTGCCTTTGCCGAAGGGAACCTTTCGGTCCGCTGCATTCGACCTCAGTCGTGTTACAGGACGGCTACAGACTGTTTTCCGGGACGGTGCGGACCACTCGCTGCGACGGTGCCCGACGGGTCAGAACGTGACAGCGATACCGATCTGGGGACGATTGCTGCCCCGCACCAGCCTCGCGGGCCAGTCGATCGTCCAGAACCGCCAGGTGTATTTGCGGGAGAGCATCCCCCGGATCCGTTCGGTGGCGGACTCGTCGAGCAGCCGCGCCGTGCCCTGGGCGGTCGGCGCGCCCTCGGCGATCCGCCCGCGTACGTCGCACACGGCCACAACGACCCGGCCGTTGTTGCGGATCCGCTTGACCTTCCCGGTGTTCGTCCTGGTCCAGATGAACAGTTCGCCGCCCTCCACCGCGTGCCAGACGGGGGTGGCGACAGCCGTTCCGTCCTTGCGGTAGGTGGTGAGGCTGATGTAGCGGCTGGGGGCTATGTCGTCCAGAGTCGTCACGGGCCGGAGCCTACGCCGTGGCGGGATCGCCCCGGTAGCCCCCTCCGTCACTCCTCCACCAGCTCTCAGGCGCCGCCGGCGGGGGTGGCCGGCGCGCGGTCAGACCGGGACCGGAGCGCAGTTCACGGCGATCTCGTCCATCGACAGTCCGAGCGCGCCCGCCAGCGCGGCCACGGTGAAGAACGCCGGGGTCGGGGCGCGGCCCGTCTCGATCTTGCGCAGGGTCTCGGCGGAGAGTCCGGCGACCGCCGCGACCTCCACCATGCTGCGCGCGCCGCGCGCCTCGCGGAGCAGACGGCCGAGCCGCTCGCCGCGCTCGCGCTCCTGGGGGGTGAGGGGAGTCCGTACCATTCCGTCATTCTAATACCGTTGCGCAAGCGTGCCCCACCCCAAGGCGACCGGTATAGTTATTGGAATGGTGGAGATCAAAACCGATGCGTCCCTCGATTCCATGCGTGCCGCGGGCCGGGTCGTGGCCCAGGCGCTGACCGCGGTACGCGAGGCCGCGGCCGTGGGAGTCACCCTGCGCTCCCTCGACGAGACCGCGCGCACCGTGCTGCGCGAGGCCGGGGCCGGCTCGCCCTTCCTCGACTATCACCCCGCCTGGGCGCCCACGCCCTTCCCCGCCGTCATCTGCGCGTCCGTGAACGACGCGATCGTGCACGGCATCCCGGACTCGTCCCGGCTGCACGACGGCGATCTGGTGAGCATCGACTGCGGTGCGGTGCTCGACGGCTGGGTGGGCGACGCGGCGGTCAGCTTCACGGTGGGCCGCGCCCGCCCCGACGACCTCCGGCTGATCGACACGGCCGAGGCGGCGCTGGAGGCGGGGATCGCGGCGGCCGTCGTCGGCAACCGCATCGGGGACATCGCCCATGCGATCGGGCGGGTCTGCCGCTCGGCGGGCTACGGCATCCCGGACGGCTTCGGCGGCCACGGGGTGGGCCGCTCGATGCACGAGGACCCGGGGGTGCCGAACGAGGGGCGGGCCGGGCGCGGCCTGCCGCTGCGCCACGGGATGGTGCTGGCGATCGAGCCGATGCTGATCGGCAGCGGCACGGACCGGCACTTCACGGCACAGGACGGCTGGACGGTCCGCACCCTGGACTCAAGCCGGGCGTCCCACGCGGAGCACACGGTCGCGATCACGGACGACGGCCCGAGGATCCTGACGGCGCTCTGATCGGGATCGTCCGGCCGCCGGTTTGCCATCGAGCGCCATACGGGCCGGACAGGGCCCAGGCACCAACCGGCTGCGGGCGGGCGAGGCCCCGCGCGCCGGACGGGCCGCGGGCCGGACTGCCCGGTCCCGTCCGGCGCACGAGGTTACACAGTCAGCGCTTGCCGCCCGACGGCTGTACCACCATCGCCGAGCCCCCGCCCCTGCGGACCTTCTCCGCCGCCGCCAGCCAGCGGCCGTCCGGCAGCCGCTGCACCCCGGTCGCCGCGCCGATCTCCGGGTTCTGCGTGAACACGTGCCCCAGCGCCTCCAGTTGCGCGCGCACCGGGCTGTTCCACAGCCCCGGCTCCAGCTCCGTCGCCGCCCCGTTCCGCTGGCTGGCGCGCGGCGCCGCGATCGCGTCGACCAGCGGCAGCCCCCGGTCCAGATGGCCGGTCAGGGTCTGGAGCACGGTGGTGATGATGGTCGCGCCGCCCGGCGAACCGAGCGCCAGCACCGGCCGGTCGTGCGCGTCGAGCACGATCGTCGGGGAGATGGACGAGCGCGGCCGCTTCCCGGGCCCCGGCAGATTCGGGTCGTGGACCGCCGGGTTCGCCGGGGCGAAGGAGAAGTCCGTCAGCTCGTTGTTGAGCAGGAAGCCGCGCCCCGGCACGGTGATCGCGCTGCCGCCCGTCGACTCGATGGTCAGCGTGTACGCGACGACATTGCCCCACTTGTCCGCCGCCGTGAGATGCGTGGTGTTCTCGCCCTCGTATGTCGTCGGCGCTGCGGTCCCGCGGGCCGTGCACGGCGTGGGATGCCGCGGATCGGCGGGCGCGAGCGGGCTCTTGAGGACCGCGTCGTCCTTGATCAGGCACGCGCGCGAGTCCGCGAACCGCTGCGACAGCAGCTCCTTGACCGGTACGTCCTCGAAGGCCGGGTCGCCGAGCCAGCGGCCCCGGTCGGCGAACGCGATCCTGCTCGCCTCGATGAACCGGTGCAGATAGCCCGCCTCGCTCGCCCGCGAAAGCTTGGTGCCCTCAAGGATGTTGAGGGCCTCGCCGACGCTCGTACCGCCCGAGGACGACGGCGCGATGCCGTACACGTCGAGACCGCGGTACGAGACCTTCGTCGGCGCCTGCCGCTTCGTACGGTACGCGGCCAGATCCCGGGCGGTGAGGTCGCCGGAGCGTACGACCCGGGTCGAGGCGGGGTCGACGGGCGGCTTGCGCACCGTACGGACGATGTCGTCGGCCAGCTTGCCGCGGTAGAGCGCGTCGGCGCCCTTGCGGCCCAGTTCCTCGTATGTACGGGCCAGATCGGGGTTCTTGAAGACCGAGCCGACGACGGGCAACTGGCCGCCGGGCAGGAAGAGTTCGGCCGAGGCCGGGAAGTCCGCGAACCGCGCCTGGTTGGCCTGGGTCTGCGAGCGGAAGGTCTCGTCGACGGTGAAGCCGTTCTTCGCCAGCCGCTCGGCGGGCTTGAGGAGTTGCCCGAGCGGCCTGCTCCCCCACGCGTCGAGGGCGGTGTCCCAGGTGGCGGGGGTGCCGGGCGTGCCGACGCTCCGGCCGCTGGTGACCGCGTCGGCGAACGGGATCGGCTTGCCGCCCTCCAGGAAGAGCGAGCTGTCGGCGGACTTCGGCGCGGTCTCACGGCCGTCGATGGTCCGTACCGTACGGGACTTGGCGTCGTAGTAGACGAAGTAGCCGCCCCCGCCGATGCCCGCGGAGTACGGCTCGGTGACTCCGAGGGCGGCCGCGGTGGCCACGGCTGCGTCCACCGCGTTGCCGCCCTGCCTGAGCACCTCGATCCCGGCGGCCGAGGCGTCCGCGTCCACGCTGGCGACCGCTCCCCCGTACCCCGCCGCCACCGGCGTCTTCACGGGCGTCCCCGCCGGCCCCGCCGTCCTTGGCCCCGGCGCCGCCGAGACCGAGGAAGGCGGCGCGGGCGCACAGGCCGAGAGCAGGGCAGCGGTGGTGACGGCCAGAACCGAGACATTCCACGCGGCGGAGCGACGCATCCGTACCTCCAGTCAAGAACTGTCGGGGCAGCGTAACTTCAGCACCCCCGCGCCGTCAGGACCGTCTCGAACGATGTTCGCGTCATGCCTATACGATGCGCGCCCATGACTGACGACATACGCAACATCGTGCTGGGCGTGGTCGCCGCGGGCGTCAGCGCCGCTCTGGGCTGGATCGTCCGTACTTCTCTGTGGCGCCGCAGGCTCCGCCGCAAGCAGGCGTTCTTCGGGCTGCCGAAGAACTCCGAGTGTCTGCTGGTCGTCAATCGCGAGGCGGGCGGTGACGGTGCGGTGCACCGCCACGACGTCTTCGCGCTGCTGGAACTGGCCGCCCTGATCAAGGACTGCGGGGCGCACGCCGAGATCATCCAGCACGACACCGCCCGCCAGGGGTTCGGCGAGCGTACGGAATTCTGCCTGGGCGGCCCCGCCTCCAACCGGCGTATGGCGGCTCATCTCAGCTCGCTGCTGCCCGGCGTCAAGGTGACCACCGACCCCGAGCCCAAGACCGACCGGGGCGCCTTCCAGATCGGCACCGAGCGCTATCTCGCCGAGCCGGGAGTCGCGGAACATGTGCTGCTTGCGCGGCTGACCGCCGGGGAGGGGGCGCGGCCCGTCTTCCTCTTCTGCGGGCAGCGCGCCATCACCAACCAGGCCGCCTCGCGCTATCTGGCCCGCCACCACGAGCGGCTCGCCCGCAAGTACGGCGACTCCTCGTTCTGTCTGCTGCTGAAGGTGGTCAACTCGCAGGCGTACGGCCCTGATGTGGTGGAACTGGTCGCCGACGTGACCCGCGCGGCCCGGGAGCCCGCCGTCTGAGCCGGTGGGCGCACCACGAGAGCAGCATGCACATCCCGATGTAGACCGGCGAGATCACCATCACCACCGGGATGAACGGCACGTCGTAGTCGAGGTTCGAGGCGATGAGCTTTCCCGCGTGGAGGAACTCCTCGTAGGTGATCAGATAGCCGAGCGAGGTGTCCTTGAGGGCGACCACGAGCTGGCTGATGATCGCGGGCAGCATCGCGCGGACCGCCTGCGGCACCAGGACGTACGTCATGACCTGCGTCTTGCGCATGCCGAGGGCGTACGCGGCCTCCCGCTGCCCGCGCTCCACCGAGTTGACTCCGGTACGGAACACCTCGGCGAGCACCGAGCCGTTGTACAGCGTCAGACCCGCCACCAGCGCGGGCAGGGCGCGTACCTGGAGCGCCACGAAGATGAAAAAGATCATCACCAGGACGGGCATGGCGCGGAAGAACTCGACCACGGCGGTGGCGAGCCACCGTACGGGCCGGTGCTCGGAGAGCCGGCCGCAGGCGAGGACACCGCCGAGGACGAGCGAGAGCACCGCGGCGCAGACGAAGGCCAGCAGGGTGTTGGCGAGTCCGCGCAGCAACAGCTCCTGGATGCCGCGGTATTCGAAGGGCCGCCACTTGGCGGCGGTGAACTGGCCGGTGGCGAAGAGGAGTTGGACCACCCAGGCGAGCAGCGCGGTGATCGCGGCCGTCGCCGCGAAACCGTACAGGCGGTGGCGTCGGCGCGCCTTGGGGCCCGGGACGTCGTAGAGGGCCGTCGACTCGGCCGCCACCGGCCGCACCGTACCCACCGGGCTCACCGGGCTCACCGGGCTCACCGGACCAGTCCCCAGCGCTTCTCCAGCACGTTGAACAGCGCGCTGATGGCCAGCGTGATGACCAGATAGCCGGCCGCGATCCACACGAAGGTCCAGATGATGCTGAAACCCCTCTCATTGAGGGTTCTGTAGGTGCCGAGCAGCTCCGTGACACTGAACGCCCCCGCGATCGCCGAGTTCTTGGCGAGGGCGATCAGCGTCGAGCCGATGGGCGGGATGACGGTACGGAACGCCTGCGGCAGGATCACCGCGCCCAGGGTCTGGCCGAAGGTCATCCCGAGACCGCGGGCCGCCTCGCCCTGCCCCTTGGGTACGGTGCTGATGCCCGAGCGCAGCACCTCGCAGATGAACGCCGAGGTGTAGCAGCCGAGCGCGAGGACCGCGAAGAGCTGGAAGGGCAGCACAAGTCCGAAGCGCGGCAGGCCCAGCAGGACCGCGAAGAAGAGCAGGGTCAGCGGGGTGTTGCGGAGCACGGTCACCCATACGGTGCCGACCGCCCGCAGCGACCGTACGGGCGCCACCCGGCAGGAGGCCATCAGGAATCCGAGGGCCAGCGCGAGCAGCGAGGCGTAGACCGTCAGCTCGACCGTGCCGAGGAAGCCCTCGCCGTAGAGGGAGAAGTTCTCGGTGAGTACGTCCATGGCGGCTGCCTCACTTCGCCGGGTAGCGGTCGATGGGCGGGGGCGGCGCCGGCGCGCGGCCGGACAGGCCGAGGGTCGCGTCGTACGCCCTGCGCCAGTCGCCGTTCTTCTCACGCGCCGCGATGGCGTCGTCGAGCGCGAACCGCAGGGCGGAGTCGCCGCGCGGGACGCCGATGCCGTACGGCTCCTTCGAGAAGGGTCTGCCGACCACTTTCAGCACGTCGGGCACCTTGGCGGCGTAGCCCATCAGAATGGTGTCGTCGGTGGTGACGGCGTCGACCTGGAAGGTCAGCAGATTGTCCACGCAGACCGAGTAGGTGTCGTACGAGACGAGTTCGGCGCGCGGGTAGTCGTCCTTGATGCGCTGGTACGGGGTGGAGCCCGCGGCCGAGCAGACACGTTTGCCGTCGAGGTCGCGCGGGCCTTCGATGCCGTGCTCACCGGTCCGTACGAGGAGGGACTGGCCGGCCAGATAGTAGGGGCCCGCGAAGCCGACGAGCTTCTTGCGCTTGGCGTTGATGGTGTAGGTGCCGACGTAGTAGTCGATCTGCCCGTTCTGCAGGGCGGTTTCGCGGTTCGCCGAGGCGATCGTACGGAAGCGGATCCCGTCCGGGGCGAAGCCGAGGGAGGCCGCGGTCATTTTCGCGATCTCGATGTCGAAGCCGGAGTAGACACCGGTGGCGGGGTCCTTCTCGCCCATGTACGGCTGGTCCTCCTTGGCGCCGACGACCAGATGCCCGCGCCTCTTCGCGGCGGACCAGGTGGGCGAGGCGGGGAGCCGGAAGCCGGGGTCGACCCGGTAGCGGGGCAGGGAGCCGGGGCTGGGGCCCTTGACGGGCGGGCTGCCGGCCTTGCCGCAGCCGGCGCCGGAAGCGGCGGCCAGGAGCACGAGCGGGGCGAGCGCCAGCGCCGTCAGGGTTTGTTTCGTATGCGTACGCGTCGTACATGTGACGGCGGCCATCTGCGGGGTCAGGCCTCCGCCGCCTCCGCGTACACCTGGGACAGCTCGGGCGCGCCGTTGACCGCCCAGTCGAGTCCGGCCTCGACCACCTGGAGCTCGCGCCCCGACGCCAGTCGCACCACCGGGTGCCCGCCCGGCCAGATGTGCCAGACCGCGCCGGGGACGGTACGGACGATCACCGTGCCGAGATAGAGCCCCGCGTCATTGCCCAGCCAGGGCAGCTCCTCGGGATCGTCGCGCCAGCGCGGCGGCAACTGGTCGAGCGCCTCCAACGAGGCCGGGGAGTCGTCCAGTTGGAGACCCTCCCGCCCCGCCCGGACACGGAGCAGCTCGCACTCGGAGAGCAGCTCGGCCACCCCCTCCGGCTCACCGCGGACGGCGGCGGCGAGCGAGGTGCCGCGATCACCGCCGTGCCGCTTGCGCCAGTTGTCCAGAAAAGGAATGTTCATACCGCTCAGAGTGCCATTCCCCCCGCCGGTCCACCATGGGGCACGCGGGGCGGCAACGCCTGGACAGCCGCCAAAGGGTGTTGCAGAAGGCTGTGGGGCCTGTCTTTCACAGCCCCTGGACGTCGAGATCGACCACCACCGGGGCGTGGTCGGAGGCGCCCTTGCCCTTGCGCTCCTCCCGGTCGACATAGCTGTCCTTGACGGCCGCCGCGAACGGCGCGTTGCCGTAGACCAGGTCGATGCGCATGCCCCTGTTCTTGGGGAAGCCCAGCTCGCGGTAGTCCCAGTAGGTGTACGGGTGGGCGTACTTCAGCGGGCGGGGCACCACATCGGAGAGGCCCTCCTCGCGCAGGGCCGCCAGCGCGGCGCGCTCCGCCGGGGTGACATGGGTGGCGCCCTCGAAGAGCGAGATGTCCCAGACGTCTTCGTCGGTCGGCGCGACATTGAAGTCGCCGAGGACCGCGAACGGGCGCGCGCCCGCCGTACCGTCCGCGACCGCCTTCCGCAGCGCCTCGAACCAGCGCAGCTTGTACGCGTAGTGGTCATGGCCGACCTCGCGGCCGTTCGGCACATAGACCGACCACAGGCGGACCGGGCCGCAGGTCGCGGAGATGGCGCGCGGCTCCGCCACGCCCTCGTACTGAGGCCCGTCGGGCAGGCCCCTGACGACATCCGTCAGACCGGCCCGGGAGATCAGCGCCACTCCGTTCCACCGCCCGGTCGCGTGGACCGCGGACTCGTATCCCAGCTCACGGAGCGGGCCGGCGGGGAACTGCTCCTCGGTGCACTTGGTCTCCTGGACGCACAGCACATCCGTGCCGCTGCTCTCCAGCCAGGCCAGCAGCCGGGGCAGCCGAGCGGTGATCGAATTGACATTCCAGGTCGCGATGCGCATGCGGACAGCCTATCGGCGGGGTCGGACAGTGGGCGTCCGGCCGGATCGGCGGCGCCCGCGGCCCGCCCGCTCGCGGGTCGGATCCCGTCCGGTCCCGCCCGGTCCCGTCGGGTCTCGACGGATCCCCTCAGATCCCCCAGATCCCCTCGGATTCCGTCAGAGCTCGGCGGAACCGCCCGGTGCCAGCCTGAAGTGGTCGGCGCCGCTCAGATTGGTGAGATGGGTGTCGTAGACGGGCCGGGCCAGCTCGGTCAGCAGCGCGTCATGGATGTCGTACGTACGGAGCGGCTTGACCTCCCGTACGTACTCGATCACCTCGGCGATCTTGTTCCAGGGCGCCATCACGGGGAGCATCAGCGTCTCGACCGGCTCGTCGGGGACGGTGAGCGCGTCGCCGGGGTGGAAGACCGAGCCGTCCACGACGAAGCCGACATTGGTGATCCGCGGGATCTCCGGATGGATCACGGCGTGCAGCTCGCCGTGCACCCGTACCTCGAATCCGGCCGCGGTGAAGTGGTCGCCGTGGCCGACGGTGTGCACCCGGCCGGGGAAGGCGGCGGACACCTGTTCGGCGACGCTGCGCAGCGTCCACAGCTCGGCCGCCGGGTTGCCCTCCAGGGCCGCGCGCAGCCGGCCCTCGTCGAAGTGGTCGGGGTGCTCATGGGTGATGAGGACGGCGTCCGCGCCGACGGCGGCGTCCTCCTCGGTGAAGACGCCGGGGTCGATGACCAGGGCGCGCCCGTCCTTCTCCAGCCGGACGCAGGAGTGCTTCTTCTTGGTGAGCTTCACCGGTGACCGCCTCTTCTCTGGTCTCTGGAGCCTCTGGTGGATGCCTCTGGGGTTTAGCGGCCCCTATTGCCGGGCTTGCTGAGCCCCCTTTGCCGGGCCCGTTTCGCTGAGCCCGTTTCGCTCGGCCCCTTACGCCATCGTCCTACGCCTCGGGTCTCGTCTCCTCCTGGATCACGGTCCGCGCCACCCGGAACGCCGTGTTCGCGGCCGGAACCCCGCAGTAGACGGCCGACTGGAGCAGCACTTCCTTGATCTCGGCCGGGGTGAGGCCGTTGCGCAGCGCGGCCCGGGTGTGGAAGGCCAGCTCCTCCACGTGTCCGCCGGCGATCAGCGCGGTCAGGGTGATCGCGCTGCGGGTGCGGCGGTCCAGGCCCTCCCTGGTCCATACCTCGCCCCAGGCGTAGCGGGTGATCAGCTCCTGGAAGTCGCCGGCGAAGTCGTCCTCGTCGGCCATGGCCCGGTCCACATGGGCGTCCCCGAGGACCTGGCGGCGTACCCGCATACCCGCCTCGTACGGGTCGGGCCGCGCGGCTGATACGGCCCGGGGCTGCTCGGCGGGGGCGATCTCGGCGACCGGCCCGGCCGGCGCGGAGACCGCGGGCTGGATCATCCGGTCGGGCAGCACGGTCAGACCGGTGGAGGTGTCGGACGGGTTGTACCAGGCCGTGGAGAAGTGGTGGACGAGCAGATCGGTGACGGCGGCGGGCTGCTCGACCGGCGCGAGATGGGAGGCGCCGGGCACCAGTGCGAGCCGGGCGTCCGGTATCCCCGCGACCAGGGTGCGCGCCTCGGCCGGTCCTGTGACCTTGTCCTCGGCACCGACCAGGACCAGCGTCGGTACGGCGATACGGCCCAGCTCGGCGCGGATGTCGAAGGCGGCGAGCGCCTCGCAGGCGGCTATGTAGCAGCCGGGGTCGGTGGTGCGGACCATCTGGACGGCCCATTCGACGATGGCCGGCTGGGCGGCGGCGAAGTGCCCGGTGAACCAGCGCTCGGGCGCGGTACGGGCCATCGGGTCGAGACCGTTGGCCCGTACGATCACCCCGCGCTGGCGGAACTCGTCGGCCGTGCCGAACCGGGGCGAGGCGGCCACCACCGCGAGCGAGGCGATCCGGTCGGGCCTGCGCAGCGCCAGCTCGGCCCCGACGGCGCCGCCGATGGAGCAGCCGACGTACCCGAAGCGCTGCACCCCGAGCCCGTCGAGCGTGGCCAGCAGCCGTTCCGCCAGCTCGGGAATGCTGGTGGCGGGGTGCGCGGGCGCGCCGCCATGGCCCGGCAGGTCGTAACGGATCACCCGCCACTGGCGGGCCAGCTCGGGCACCTGCCGGTCCCACATGTGCCAGGTGGTGCCGAGGGAGGGCCCGAGGACCAGGACGGGGGCGTCCTCCGGGCCGTCCATGCGGTATTGCAGGGTCTTAGTCATCGTCTCACTCACCCGCTCACGCTCCCATATCCCGCGATTTCCCACGGGAGAGGGTCGGGACACCGGCCGGCAACGCCACGCGCGCTTGACATCGGGGTGCCCCGCCCACCGGGCAAGGAGATGATCCGGCACCCCGCTGTTCGCGAGGTACCTGAAGCAACTCGCGCGTGCATCGTACAAGCGGCCCCGCCGAAGCACGTTCTCGGCCATGATCCGAGGCCGACGCGCGGCTGCCCGGAAGGCCTGCCGCCCCGTCCGTCTCGCTTTTTCATGGATTTCGCGGATAGGGGGTGACAGAACGGGCACGCCCAAGTCATGACAAAGTTGGGCATTCCAGACGTGACGCGAGCCTGTCTGTTCGATCTGGACGGAGTGCTGACCAAGACCGCGGTGGTGCACGCCGCCGCTTGGAAGGAAGCCTTCGACGACTTCCTGCGGCACCGGGAGGGCCCCGGCTTCCGGCCCTTCGACTCGGTGGCCGACTACGACGCGTACGTCGACGGGCGCCCGCGCGCCGACGGAGTACGCACCTTCTTGGCCTCGCGCGGCATCAGGCTTCCCGAGGGAGCCGACGACGACCCACCCGGACTGGACACCGTGCACGGCCTCGGCAACCGCAAGAACGCCCTGCTGCTGGAGAAGATCCATACACAGGGTGCCCAGGCATACGCGGGATCCGTCCGTTATGTCGAGGCGGTACGCGCGGCCGGGCTCAGCACCGCTGTTGTCTCCTCCAGCGCCAACTGCCGCGACATCCTCGTCTCGGTCGGCATGGACAAGCAGTTCGACGTGCGGATCGACGGCGTGGTCGCGGCTGAGCGCAAGCTGCCCGGCAAGCCGCACCCCGACACCTTCCTCGAAGCCGCGCACGACCTCGGCGTCGAGCCCGGGGCGGCGGCCGTTTTCGAGGACGCCCTGGCAGGTATGGACGCCGGCCGGTCCGGCCACTTCGGATGCGTTGTCGGCGTCGACCGGGTCGGTCAGGCGGACGCCCTGCGTGAGCACGGTGCGGACATTGTCGTGAAGGATCTCGCGCAGTTGCTGGAGGACGTGACGTGATCACCCATTCCGCCTTTGTGGCCGAGCCCTGGCGGGTGCGCGAGAGCGGGCTGTACTGGGACGTCCTGGCGCAGAGCGAATCGGTCTTCGCCCTGTCCAACGGACACGTCGGCTGGCGGGGCAACCTCGATGAGGGCGAGCCGCACGGACTGCTGGGCAGCTACCTCAACGGCGTGCACGAGAAGCATCCGAGCCCCCACGCGGAAGCCGGATACGGCGATCCGGAGTCCGGCCAGACGGTCATCAACGTCACCGACGGCAAGCTCATCCGCCTCCTGGTCGACGACGAGCAGTTCGACCTGCGTTACGGGCACCTTCGTTCCCACGAACGGGTGCTCGATCTGCGCAGCGGACTGTTGCACCGCGTGTGCGAGTGGACCTCGCCGGCCGGCAGGACCGTCCGCGTGCGCTCCACCCGCCTGGTCTCCTTCGCCCAGCGGGCCATCGCCGCGATCGCCTACGAGGTGGAACCGGTGGACGACGAGGTGCGACTCGTCATCCAGTCCGAACTCGTCGCCAATGAGCCGATGGCCCAGCCCAGCGCCGATCCGCGGGTCGCCACCGCCCTGGAGTCACCGCTACGGCCCGAGGAACACGTGGCCGCGGGCATGCGGCTGCGCCTGGTGCACCGCACTGCCGAGAGCAACCTGCGGATCGCGGCCGCCGCCGACCACATCGTGCGGGGCCCGGCGTCCACCCGGGCCTCCAGCGAGAGCGCGGACGATGTCGCCCGGGTCACCGTCGTCACCGAACTCAAGCCCGGCGAGACGCTCCGTCTGGAGAAGCTGGTCTCCTACGGCTGGTCCGGGCTGCGTTCGCTGCCGGCCCTCCGGGATCAAGTGGAGGCCGCGCTCAGCGGCGCGCGGAGCACCGGCTGGCAGGGCCTGGCCGACCAGCAGCGAGCGTTCCTGGACGACTTCTGGGGACACGCGGATGTCGAGGTCGACGGCGACGCGGAGATCCAGCAGGCCATCCGCTTCGCGCTCTTCCACGTACTGCAGGCCGCTGCCCGGGCAGAGCAGCGGGCGATCCCGGCCAAGGGCCTGACCGGCTCCGGATACGACGGGCACTCCTTCTGGGACACGGAGGCCTTCGTCCTGCCCCTGCTCACCTTCACCTATCCGCGCTGCGTCGCCGAGGCGCTGCGCTGGCGCCAGGACACCCTGCCCGCGGCCCGCACCCGCGCCCGCCAACTGGACCTGGAGGGCGCGGCCTTCCCGTGGCGCACCATCGACGGGGCGGAATGCTCCGGCTACTGGCCGGCCGGCGCCGCGGCCTTCCACATCAACGCCGACATCGCCAATGCCGTCGTGCGCTATGTCTCAGCCACCGGCGATGTGGACTTCGAGCGCGAGACCGGCGTGGAACTGCTGGTGGAGTCGGCCCGGTTGTGGCACTCGCTGGGCTACCACGACACCCACGGCAGCTTCCACATCGACGGCGTCACCGGACCGGACGAATACAGTGCGCTCGCGGACGACAACGTCTACACCAATCTCATGGCCCAGACGAATCTGCGGGGCGCCGCGGACGCGTCCGAGCGCCATCCGGAGCAGGCCACGGCGCTCGGCGTCGACGAGAAGGAGATCGCCGCCTGGCGGGATGCCGCCAAGGCGATGGCCGTGCCCTGCAACAGCGCGCTGGGCATCCACGAGCAGTCAGCCGGCTTCACCGGCCACCAGGTCTGGGATTTCGCCGGCACCCGGCCCGACCAGTACCCGCTGATGCTGCACTTCCACTACCTCGAGCTGTACCGGAAGCAAGTGATCAAACAAGCGGACGTCGTGCTGGCGATGTATCTGCGCGGTGACGCCTTCGAAGAGGGCCAGAAGGCTCGGAATTTCGCCTACTACGAGCCGCTCACCGTCCGCGACTCCTCCCTGTCGGCGTGTACCCAGGCCGTCATGGCCGCCGAGGTCGGCCACTTGCGCCTGGCCTACGACTACCTGGGCGAAGCCGCGCTGATGGACCTGGACGATCTGGAGAAGAACACCCGCGACGGACTGCACACCGCCTCCCTGGCCGGCACCTGGATCGCGCTGGTAGCGGGATTCGGGGGCATGCGCTGCCACGGGGAAACTCTGCACTTCGCCCCCAGGCTGCCCGAGAAGCTCAGCCGGCTCGCCTTCTCGATGCACGCACGGCAGCGGTGTCTGCGCGTCGAGATCACCAACTCCCATGCCTGCTACACCCTGGTGGCCGGGGAACCGATCGAGATCAGGCACTTCGGGGAGCACGTGACCGTTTCCCGCGGCATCCCGCAGACCCGGCCCACCAAGCCGCCGACCGTCCTGCCGGAACCCTCCCAACCGTCAGGACGCCGCCCCGAGCGCCCCAACTGAGAAGTTGAGGGCAGGTCCCGGCGAGCCTAGGCTGACAACAGTGGGTACGTTGAACGGCCCGTACGTGGCCAGGCAGAGAGTGCCTGCAATGGCGGTCCTCCCGAACCGGTGACCTGCCTCATCGCGCGACCGGGCTCCGCTCCGGCCTCTTCGGCCGGGCCCGCCGACGTAGTGCACTCACGGAGACATCCACCGAGAGCACGGATGTGGCGAAGCGATGGTCGACCTCGACACACTGTCAGTGAACACGATTCGTGGATTGTGCATGGACGCGATCCAAAAGGCCGGTTCCGGGCACCCCGGAACGCCCATGGGCATGGCACCGGTCGCCTACACACTGTGGCAGAAGTTTCTGCGCTTCGACCCGGCCGACCCGATCTGGCCGAACCGCGACCGCTTCGTGCTCTCCGAAGGCCACGCCTCCGCCCTGCTCTGGTCGCTGCTGCACCTGACCGGCGTCCGCGCGGTCGATCCCGACTACGAGGTGCTGGGCCGCCCGGCGGTCACACTCGATGACCTGAAGTCGTTCCGGCAACTCGACTCGCACTGCCCCGGCCACCCCGAGTACCGGTGGACGAGCGGCGTCGAGGCAACCACCGGCCCGCTCGGGCAGGGTGTCGCCACCTCCGTCGGCATGGCCATCGCCGGCCAGTGGCTGGCGGCGCGGTTCAACCGTGAGGACTTCACACTCTTCGACTTCGACGTGTACGCCCTCGCCGGGGACGGCTGCATGATGGAGGGCATCTCCTCCGAGGCCGCCTCACTGGCCGGGCATCTGAAGCTGTCCAACCTGTGCTGGATCTACGACTCCAACCGGGTCACCATCGAGGGCCACACCGACATCACCTTCACCGAGGACGTCGCCGCCCGCTTCCTCGCTTACGGCTGGAACGTGACCACCGTCGCCGACGCCAACGACCTCGACCAGGTCGGCCGCGCCTTCCACACCTTCCGAGCCGAGACCGCGCGTCCCACTCTGGTCCTGGTCCACAGCCACATCGGCTATGGCTCGCCGGTCGAGGATTCACCGAAAGCGCACGGGACGCCGCTCGGGCCCGAAGGGGTCAAAGCGGCCAAGCGCTTCCTCGGCATACCGCCGGACGCCGATTTCCACATCCCCGACGGCCTGCCCGACTGGTTCGCCCGGGGAATCGGGGCACGTGGCGACGGGTTGCGCACCGACTGGGAGAAGACGTTCGAGGCGTATCGCGGCTCCTACCCCGGTCTCGCTGACGAACTGGAGCGAATCCATCGCCGGGAGCTGCCGGAGGGCTGGGAGAACGTACTTCCCGCCTTCCCCGCCGACCCGAAGGGGATGGCGAGCCGCGACTCATCGGGCCAGGTGCTGGACGCCATCGCCCAGGCGGTGCCATGGGTCCTCGGCGGATCCGCCGATCTGACACCGTCGACCAGGACCCGACTCGCCTTCGACGGCGCCGGCGACTTCCAGCCCGGCGACCGGTCCGGGCGCAACCTTCACCTCGGCGTCCGGGAGCACGCGTCGGCAGCCGTCGCGAACGGTATGGCACTGACGAAACTACGGCCGTACTGGTCGGGCTTCCTGATCTTCTCCGACTACGCCAAGGGGGCCATTCGCCTCTCCGCGCTGATGGAGATCCCGACCGTACACATCTTCACCCACGACTCCATCGGGGTCGGCGAGGACGGACCCACCCACCAGCCTGTCGAGCAGCTTGCCGGGCTCCGCTCGACGCCCGGGCTGCTCGTCTTCCGCCCTGCCGACGCCAACGAGGTGGTGGAGATGTGGCGGGTGGTCGCCAGCCTCCGCCACGAGCCCGCGGCGCTGGTCCTCTCCCGCCAGGCCCTTCCCACCTTCGACCGCAGCCGCCTCGGCGGGGCGGGCGGCGTCGCGCGGGGAGCCTATGTGCTGGCGGAAGCACCCTCGGGCGAGCCGGAGGTGATTCTGCTCGCCACCGGCTCCGAGGTGTCACTCGCCATGGCCGCGTACGAAGAACTCACCGCCGACGGCATCGCGTGCCGGGTGGTGAGCATGCCGTGCTGGGAACTGTTCGACCGGCAACCGCGGGACTACCGGGACGAGGTGCTGCCACCCGCGGTGACGGCCAGGGTCGCGGTCGAAGAGGCCTCCACACTCGGCTGGGACCGCTACGTCGGCGACCGCGGAGCCGTCGTCGGCATGCACACCTTCGGCGCCTCCGCGCCCCTCAAACAGCTCCTCAACAGGTTCGGCTTCACCCCTGAACGGGTCTCGCAGGTGGCACGCGAATTGGTGGCACACGGTAAGGAGACAACATCGTGAAGGCGACTCAGATGCTGCACGAGCTCGGGCAGAGTCTGTGGCTGGACAACATCACCCGCGACATGCTCGACTCCGGTCAGCTCCAGCACTACATCGACAACTACGCGGTGACCGGCCTGACATCGAACCCCTCGATCTTCGACAAGGCCATTTCCTCCGGCTCGTACGACGACGCCATCCGCGCCAAGTCCGCGGCGGGACGGCCGGATGAGGAGCTCTTCTTCGAGCTGGCCATCGAGGACCTCCAGCGTGCCGCGGATCAGTTTCTGCCCGTCCACGAGAGAACGGACGGCGTGGACGGCTGGGTCTCCCTGGAGGTGTCACCTCTTCTGGCGTACGACACGGCGCGGACCATCGAAGCGGCGAGGGAACTTCACGCACGAGCGGGCAGGAGCAACCTGTTCATCAAGATCCCCGGCACCGCCGAAGGTCTCCCGGCGATCAGCGACAGCATTGCCTCGGGCGTTCCGGTGAACATCACCTTGCTGTTCTCGGCCGACCACTACCGGGCCGCCGCCGACGCGTATCTGACGGGGGTCGAACGGAGGGTGGAGCAAGGACTCGATCCTGATGTGGGGTCGGTGGCGTCGGTGTTCATGTCCCGCTGGGACGCGGCTGTCAGCGGAAAGGCACCGGACGAGTTGCGTGACCGGCTCGGTCTCGCCGTCGGCCAGGACATCTACCGGGCCTACCGTACATTGCTGGACTCGGACCGTGCGCAACGCCTGGGGAACGCGGGCGCTCGTATGCAACGGTTGCTGTGGGCCAGCACCCGCACCAAGGACCCCGCCGCGTCGGACACGCTCTACATCCACGGACTCGCCGCACCGTTCACGGTCAACACGATGCCCGACGAGACGCTCAAGGCCTTTTACGATCACGGCGAAGTGGGCGAGCCCATGCCGGCCGACGGCGACGGCTGCGACGCGGTACTGGCACGGTTCGCCGACGCGGGCGTGGACGTCAAGGCTCTCGCCGCGAAACTTCAAAGCGATGGCGCGGCATCCTTCGTGACCTCCTGGAACGACCTCCTCGCGCGTATCTCCGCGCAACGGGAGGCCCTTGTCTGACCACCCCCGGCGGAAGCGGGGGCCGCCAGTCACCGCGCCCTGAAACGCCAGGGCCCGTCCCGACAGGAGAACAGCCATGGCAACCGATACGCCCATGCAGCTCGGCATGATCGGGCTCGGCCGGATGGGATCCAACCTCGTCCGCAGGCTCATGCGCGACGGCCATCACTGTGTGGTCTACGACCGCAGCGAGGGCGCAGTGAAGGAACTGGAAGGCGAGGGCGCTGTCGGCGCCGGCTCGCTCAAGGACTTCGTGGCGAAACTGGAGCGGCCCCGAGCCGCCTGGCTCATGCTGCCCGCCGCCGTTGTGCAGCCGGTCCTCGACCAGCTCGTCGAACTCCTCGATCCGGACGACACGGTCATCGACGGCGGCAACTCGTACTACCGGGACGACATGACCCGGGCCAAGCAGCTCGCTCCGCGCCGGATCCACTACCTCGACTGTGGAACCTCAGGCGGTATCTGGGGGCTGGAACGTGGCTACTGCCTCATGATCGGCGGCGAGCCGGAGCCCGTCGCCCGGCTCGACCCGATTTTCCGGACCATCGCCCCCGGTACCGGCTCCGCGGCCCCCACACCGAGCCGGACACGGACCAACGGAACCGCACCCGACGGCTATCTGCACTGCGGCCCGAGCGGCGCCGGACACTTCGTGAAGATGGTCCACAACGGGATCGAGTACGGGATGATGGCCTCGATCGCCGAAGGACTCAGCATCATCAAGAACGCCGACGCGGGGCGCCGCAAGCTCAGCACCGACGCCGAGACCACCCCGCTGCGCGAGCCTGAGGCCTACCAGTACGAGATCGATGTCGGCGAAGTCGCCGAGGTATGGCGCCGCGGCTCGGTCGTGGGGTCCTGGCTTGTCGATCTGACCGCGGACGCCTTCGCCCGGTCACCGCACCTGGAGGAGTTCACCGGACACGTGTCCGACTCCGGCGAGGGCAGGTGGACGGTACTCGCGGCCGTCGACGAAGGCGTACCGGCCGCCGTGATCACCACCGCACTCACCGAGCGATTCGAGTCCCGGGGCCTCGGCGAGTTCGCCGACAGGGCCCTGTCCGCCATGCGCAGCGAGTTCGGCGGCCACGCCGAGAAGAGGAGCCGGTCATGAAACGCCCGGACGACCACGTGATCGTACTCTTCGGCGCCACCGGCGACCTCGCCAAGCGCAAACTGCTGCCCGGACTGTTCCACCTCGCCCAGGCAGGGCTCCTTCCGAACGGCTACCGCATCGTGGGCTCGTCGACGTCCCGGTCCGCGCTCAGCGACGACGCGTTCCGTAAGCACACGCACGACGCGGTCGCTGCCTTCGGGCTGTCCGATCCGTCCGGCCCGGCATGGGAGTCCTTCGAGGCCTCGCTGTCCTTCGGCGCCGCGGATCCGGACAACGCCGAGCCGCTACTCGCGGCGGTGCGGGCAGCCGAGGACTCCCTCGGCGGACAGCCACGCAGGCTGTTCCACCTGGCCATTCCGCCCCCGGCGTTCAGGTCCGTCATCGAAATGCTCGGCGGAACCGGCCTCGCCCCGAACTCCAAAGTGATCGTCGAGAAGCCCTTCGGCACTGATCTCGCGTCGGCGCGAGCACTCAACGAAACCATCCACGCGGTCTTCGACGAGTCCCAGGTGTTCCGCATCGACCACTTCCTCGGCAAGGAGTCGGTGGAGAACATCCTCGCCCTCCGCTTTGCCAACGGCCTGTTCGAGCCGATCTGGAACCGCAACCACATCAGCCATGTTCAGATCGACGTGCCGGAATCGATCGGAATCGAGGGCCGCGCCGGCTTCTACGAAGGCACCGGCGCTTTCCGGGACATGATCGTGACACACCTGATCCAGGTGCTCGGGATCGTGGCCATGGAACCACCCGTCACACTCGACGCCGAACCGCTGCGGGATGAGAAGACCAAGGTCTTCGAGGCACTGCGCCCCATCGAACCCACTCATGTCGTACGCGGCCAGTACGAGGGCTACCGCGACGAGCCCGGTGTCGCCCCGGATTCGCAGAACGAGACGTTCGCGGCACTGCGCCTGGAGGTGGACAACTGGCGGTGGGCCGGAGTGCCCTTCCATCTCCGTTCCGGCAAGAACCTCGCACAGCGCCGGGAGGTCATCACCCTGGGCCTCCGTGAGCCGCCCTTGAGGATGTTCCGGACCGAACTTCCCAGGCAGGTAAGGGATCAGGGGAACAAGATCGTGATCGACTTCGGGGACCCCGGATGGATCGCGGCCGACTTCCTCGCGAAGGAGCCCGGCCCCGACATGCTCCTCGGGCCGGCAAGTATGGCGTTCCACTACGAGCACGCCTTCTGCCAGGCACACGGGCTGGAGGGCTACGAACGACTGATCCTGGACGCCATGCTGGGAGACCAGTCGCTGTTCACCGGGTCCGACGGCATCGAGCGCATCTGGGAGGTTTCCGCCCCTCTTCTGGAGTCTCCTCCGCCACCGCAGCCGTACGCACCCGGCTCCTGGGGCCCGGAACCGGCCATCACCGAACTGATCGCCCCCTACCGCTGGTATCTGCCGGATGATCGCAAACCCTGAAGGAAAGGGGGCCCGTCAGGCGCGGCTGCGGTCAGGGGGTCGTGGTGGAGACGACGAATACCCGGGGGAAGCCCGGTTCCGTGAGGTCGACGACCACGTCCTGGCTGGGGCGCGGTGCCTTCTGGCGGTGGCTGGTGCCTGCCCAGTCGTGGCCCGGCAGGTCGAAGTTCCAGCCGACGGTACGCAGATCGCGCGGACCGATGGTGATGTCGCCGTCCTTGAGCGCGGACCGGTCGGTGCCCATGCCGGTGAGGAAGGTGTCGAGCTGGGTGGAGGTGACGTCGAACTGTACGTACAGCCTGCTGGTCTTCCAGTTGCTCGTCTCGTAGTAGCGCACCCGGGTGGCGCTGCTGGGGATCGGCACCTCGAAGATCCGGCGCTTCATCCTGGAGGGCCGGACGTGCTGGAGTCCGGTGGCGGAGGACTCGGCCTCCTTGTCCCGGCCGCTCTCCCGGCTCTGTCCGGCGGAGATCACCAGATAGCCGGCCGGGATGCCGATGAGCAGCACGATCACGATGGCGGTCAGCCAGCGGCGGCGGTTGCGGTGGCGCCGGTCCTCCGGCGGTTTTCCGGCCTCGTCCGTGGCCGGCAGCGGTCGGGACAGCGTCATGACGGCGGTTCCTGGCTCGTACGGGAAGTGCGGATGGCCTGGGCGTAGCGCTCGTACCGCTCATGGCGTTCGACACGGCGGCGCTTGGCGCGGCGGAAGCGTCTGGCGACCAGCCGGGAGAGGTCGGCGGCGCCGACCATGCCGGCCTCGGGGCCGAGCTGCGCCTTGGTGATCCTGGCCTCGGGCCGGTAGCCGCGGCCGGTGAGATGGCGGCGGAAGGCGTCGCGGGCGGGGCCGATCAGCAGATCGTCGGCGGCGCTGACCCCGCCGCCGATGACGAAGCAGGACGGGTCGAGGGCGGCGGCCAGATTGGCGATGCCGACGCCGAGCCACTGGCCGATGTCCTGGAACAGTTCGACGCACATGGCGTCGCCCTCGCGGGCGAGTTCGGTGATCAGCGGTCCTGTGATGTCATGGACGCTGCCCTTGACGCGGTCGATGATGTTGTACGCGACCGGCGAGTCGGCGGCGGCCAGCTCCCTGGCCTCCCGTACGAGCGCGTTGCCCGAGCTGTACTGCTCCCAGCAGCCGCGGTTGCCGCAGGGGCAGCGGTGCCCGCCCGGCACGACCTGCATATGGCCGAACTCGCCGGCGACCCCGTACTTGCCGCGCTTGACCCGGCCGTCCTCCAGGATGGCGCCGCCGATCCCGGTGCCGAGCGTGATCATGACGAGATGGTCCTCGCCGCGTCCGGCGCCGAAGCGCCACTCCGCCCAGGCGGCGGTGTTGGCGTCGTTGTCGACCATAACGGGGACGGCGAGCCGGGCGGAGAGCGCGTCCCTGAGGGGTTCGTCGCGCCAGGCGAGATGCGGTGCGAACAGCACCTTGGAGCGGTCGGCGTCGACCCAGCCGGCCGCGCCGATGCCGACGGCGTGCACATCGTGGCGGTCGGAAAGATCGAGGACCAGCTCGACGATGGTGTCCTCGACGACCCGGGGGCTCTTGGACTTGTCCGGGGTCTCGGTGCGGAGCTTCTCCAGGATGTTGCCGTCGGGGTCGACGACCCCGGCCATCACCTTCGTACCGCCGATGTCGATGCCGACGGTCGGGACCCGGGGCGCGGTGAGCAGGGAGCGGCGCTCGCGGGTGCCGGCGGTCCGCAGGACGGTGGCGCGGGCGGTGCCGCGGTGGGACGTGAGGTCGCGGTAGGTGCTCATCGGCCGGACTCCCTCGTGCGGGTCGGCTCAGGCGGCACGGCCTGTGGGGGCCGCGGTTGGGGTGCTCGCACGGGTCGTGTCGTCCCTGGGATGAGGGGCCGGCCGGCCCGGGTGGGCAGCGGCGGCGAACGGTGTCCGCCCTGGCAGATTGTGCCATCCGGGGCGGTCGGGGCCGGGTCAAGGTCCCTGCGGGCCGGTCCGGGGCGTCGCGGGTGTCCTGTGGTCGTGTGACGGGCGTCGCGGGCCGGGCGGGACTTTTACGGAGTTACGGACCTACGGGCTTACGGACCTACGGACGTGGACGCTGACGCGTCCCGGGCGGGCTCAAGCGGTGTCGGCGGAGGCGCGCTCCAGTTCATGGCTCAGCTCCTCCAGCTCGGAGCCGCCCGCCATCTGGCGGGTCAGCTCGTCCAGAGTGATCGAGTCCCTGGTGTGGCTGCCCGACATGGTGCCGCGCTTGAGCAGCACGAACCGGTCCCCGACCAGAAAGGCGTGGTGCGGGTTGTGTGTGATGAGCACGACCCCGAGTCCCGCGTCTCGTGCGGCGGCCACATATTTGAGCACCACACCCGACTGCTTCACCCCGAGCGCCGCGGTCGGCTCGTCCAGGACCAGGACCTTCGCGCCGAAGTGGACGGCGCGGGCGATGGCCACACACTGGCGCTCGCCGCCGGACAGGGTGCCGATCGGCTGGTCGACATCGCGCAGGTCGATGCCCATCCGCAGTAGCGCGGTACGGGTCGTCTCCCGCATGAGCCCGACATCGAGCCGCTTGAGGGGCCCGCGCCCCCTGGTCGGCTCCGAGCCCAGGAAGAAGTTCCGCCAGACCGGCATCAGCGGCACCACGGCGAGGTCCTGGTAGACCGTGGCGATGCCCCGGTCCAGGGCTTCGCGCGGCGAGGTCAGTACGGTCTTCTCGCCCTCGATCAGGAAGTCGCCCGCGTCATGCTGGTGCAGCCCGGCGATGATCTTGATCAGGGTGGACTTGCCCGCGCCGTTGTCGCCCAGTACGCAACTGATCCCGCCCGCGCGCACCTCCAGCGAGACGCCTTCCAGGGCGCGGACATTGCCGTAGTACTTGCTGACCCTGTCCAGCTCGACCAGCGCGCCGTCCACCGCCCCGCCGCCGCCGGCCGCCCCGCCGTGGGCCGCCCTGTCCTCCGCCGCCGTGCCGTCCGCCGTCATCGTGTCGCCTCCGCACGCTTGCGCACCCACGCGTTGAGCAGCGTGGCCAGTAGGAGCATCGCTCCGAGGAAGAACTTGAACCAGTCCGGGTTCCACTCCGCGTAGACGATGCCCTTGCTGGTCATGCCGAAGATGAACGCGCCGACCGCGGAGCCGATCGCCGAACCGTATCCGCCGGTGATCAGACAGCCGCCGATGACCGCCGCGATGATGTAGATCAGCTCGTTGCCGACGCCCTCGCCGGACTGGACGACATCGAACGAGAACAGCAGATGCTGTCCGGCCACCCAGGCGCAGAAGGCCACGCCCATGTACAGCCCGATCTTGGTCCTGGTGACCGGTACGCCGACCGCGCGGGCGGCCTCCGCGTTACCGCCCACCGCGAAGATCCAGTTGCCGAAGCGGGTCCGCAGCAGGATCCAGGTGGCGAGCGCCACCAGCGCGGCCCACCACAGGATGGTGACCTTCAGCTCGACATCGCCGAGGGTGAGCTGCGAGGCGAAGAGCTTCCTGGCGGAGGGGAAGCCCTCCATGTCGGCGATGGTCTTGGTGGAGACCGTGCCGCTGATCAGTTTCGTCAGGCCGAGATTGAGGCCGGTGAGCATCAGGAAGGTGCCCAGCGTGATGATGAAGCTGGGCAGTTTCGTACGGGTCAGCATCACGCCGTTGAAGGCGCCGAGGGCCAGCGTGACCAGCAGGGACACCCCGACGCCCACCCAGACGTTCGCGGTCATCTGGTAGCTGAACATCGAGGAGATCAGCGCGGAGCTGGTCACCATCACACCGGCGGAGAGGTCGAACTCGCCGCCGATCATCAGCAGCGCCACCGGGACCGCCATGATCCCGATCGTGGAGGCCGCGTACAGGACGGTGCCGAAGCTGGAGGCCCGGAGGAAGGAGTCGGCGACGACCGAGAAGAAGAGGAAGACGGCGAGGGCGCCGACGACCGCGCCGAGTTCGGGGCGGCCGAGGAGCGCGCGCAGCGGCGAGACACGGAGCAGCCGCTCGTCCCCGCCCTGCCCATGGGACTTGTCGTTCAGCGGAGGCACCGGGGGCGCGGTCGCCGTCATCGGGTCCCCCGCTCGGTGTACGCGGCCAGTGCCCCGGCGTCCTTCTTGGTGATGATCTGCGGTCCGGTGAGGACCGGGCGCCCGCCGCCGAGCACATCGGCGTTGTAGCGGTAGAGCCAGAGCAGGTCCACGGCCTCGTACCCCTGGAGGTACGGCTGCTGGTCGACGGCGAAGCCCAGCGTCCCGGCCGTGAGTCCGGCGGCGACCTTGGCGTTCAGGTCGAAGGTGTCGATCTCCGCGTCGCTGCCCGCGCCCTGCTTGGCCTTGACGGCGGCGTCCGCGAAGGGCGCGCCGAGGGTGACGACGGCGTCGATGCTCTTGTCGCTCTGCAGCTTGGCCTCGATGGACGCCTGCACGTCCGGCATGTTCGTACCGTCGACGTACAGGTTCTCAAGCTGTCCGCCGAAGTTCTTCTTGGCTCCCGCGCACCGCTGTTCAAGGCCGACGTTGCCCTGTTCGTGGATGACGCAGAGCGCCTTCTTCCTGCCGCGTGCGCCGAGTTCGTCGCCGACGGCCTCGCCGGCTATCGACTCGTCCTGGCCGATATGGGTCAGCGCGCCGAACGCCTTCGACTGATCGGCCCCGGAGTTCACGGTGATCACCGGGATACCGGCCTTGACGGCCTTGGTGACGACATCCTTCATCGCGTCGGGCTTGGCGAGCGAGACGATCAGCCCGTCGACCTTCTTGTCGATGTACGACTGGACGAGCTGGGCCTGCTGCTGGCCCTCGTCGCTGTGCGCGTAGAGGAAGTCGATGTTGTCCTTGACGGCGGCCTGCTTGGCGCCGTTCTGGACGATGTCCCAGAAGGTGTCCCCGTCACCGGAGTGGGTGACCATGGCCACCGTCCACTTCGGTGTGTTCACCGCGGCCCGCCCCTGGGCGGTCGCCGCCTGCCGGGCCCGCTCCTCCTCGGCGCGCTTGCCGCCCGTGCTGCTGCATCCGGCGAGGGCCGAGACCCCGAGCACCGCCGCCAGTGCCGCGCTCAGCGCGCGTACCCGTACCCCTGTCCGAACCGTTGCCACGACGCCGCGCCCTTCTTGCTGAACTCGTCGGTACGGCCGGGGCCCCTGCGGATCCGGCCCGGCCGCCCAAGTATCGGCCATGCGTGTTCGCCGGGTGGTCACCGGGTGGCCCACCGGATGTTCCCGAGTTCTAGCCGCGCTCGTGTACAGGCGTCAATAGTTTGTCCGTACATTCTTACGAAGAAGACATGTGTCAAGCCCCGCGGACGTAACACGGAAGTGCTACGGACGTACGAGGAGCTGGAACTCGAAGGCGTACCGCGACGCCCGGTAGATGTGCGAGCCGAACTCCACGGCCCGCCCGGTGTCGTCGAAGGTGATCCGTTCCATGGTGAGCAGCGGGGCGCCGCCCGCCTCCGCCAGCAGCCCGCCCTCCTCGGCGGTCGCGGCCCGCGCCCCGATCGACTGCCGTGCGCTGTGCAGGGTGATCCCGGCGGAGCGCATCATCCGGTACAGACCCGTGGCCTCCAGGCGCTCGGTGTCGCACTCGATGAGACCGGCCGGAAGGTGATTGCGCAGATACGCCATCGGCTCGTCGTGCGCGTACCGGAGCCGCTCGATGAGCTGTACGTCCGTGCCCTCGGCGACCCCCAGCGCGGCGGCGACCTCGGCGGCGGCCGGTTCGAGGATATTGCGCAGGACCCGGGTGGCCGGGCGCTGGCCCGCCGCCTCCAGGTCGTCGTACAGGCTGCTCAGCTCCAGCGGGCGCTTGACCTGGCTGTGCACGACCTGGGTGCCCACGCCCCTGCGCCGCACCAGCAGCCCCTTGTCGACCAGGGACTGGATGGCCTGGCGGACGGTGGGGCGGGACAGCCCGAGCCGCCCGGCCAGTTCGATCTCGTTGCCGAGCAGACTGCCGGGGGCCAGCCTGCCCCGCTCGATCGCCGCCTCCAACTGCTGCGAGAGCTGGAAGTACAGCGGGACGGGGCTGGTGCGGTCGACGCTGAGCTGGAGGGGCAGATCACGCGCATCCGGTTCGGGCGTCACCTGCCCGGGCCTCTCCTGGCTGGGCGTCTCCTGTCCTGCTTGGGCTGGTCTCGGCTGATGGGGCACGGACCGAGCGTAGTCGCACTGTTTCTTGACGGGAAGGCGTGAAGTTCGATTGTCAGGACAAATGCTTGACATGGTGAGCGGCATACGGCCACCTTGGGGGCCATGCGCATCGGACTCATCGGCACGGGCCGTATCGGCACCTTTCACGCGGACGTGCTCAGCCGCCATCGCGAGGTCGGCTCCCTGGTCGTCGCGGACATCGACTCGGCACGGGTGGCGGAGGTCGCCGACCGTACGGGATCGACCGCCGCCCCCTCCGTGGACGAGATCTTCACCTGGGGCGTGGACGCCGTGGTGATCGCCTCGGCCACCTCCTCGCACGCCGACCTGATCAGCCGCGCCGCCCGCGCGGGACTGCCCGCCTTCTGCGAGAAGCCCATCGCCCTCGATCTGGCCGGAACGCTCGGCGCGCTGCGGGAGGTCGAGGCGGCGGGCACGGTGCTCCAGCTCGGCTTCATGCGCCGCTTCGACGCGGGGTACGGAGCGGCCCGCGAGCTCGTACGGTCGGGCCGGCTCGGCCGGCTGCACACCGTACGGGCGATCACCTCGGACCCGGCTCCGCCGCCCGCCGCGTATCTGCCGCTCTCCGGCGGGCTGTACCGCGACTGCCTGGTGCACGACTTCGACATCCTGCGCTGGGTCACCGGCCGCGAGGTGGCGGAGGTGTATGCGACGGGGTCGGACGGCGGGCCCGGGATGTTCCGGGACGCGGGCGACATCGACACCGCGGCGGCGGTACTCACCCTGGACGACGGGACGCTCGCGACGGCGACGGCCACCCGCCGCAACGGCGCGGGCTATGACGTACGAATGGAACTGGCCGGCGAGCACGACCAGTTCGCGGTCGGGCTCGACGACCGTACGCCGATCACCTCGACCGAGCCGAAGGGCCCGCCGCCCTGCGACAACCCGTGGCCGGGCTTCCTGGAGCGGTTCGCCCCGGCGTACGAGGCGGAGCTGGACGCCTTCCTGAAGGTGGTCGCCGGCGAGCTGGAGAATCCGTGCGACGGCGGGGAGGCGCTGCACGCGCTGCGGATCGCGGAGGCGTGCGAGCTGTCGCGGCGGGAGCACCGGCCGGTCGCGGTGGCGGAGATCCCCGCGAGCTGATCCCCGCCACCGGTTCCCTTGCTGCGAGCTGCCGGTGCTCCCGTACGGACAGCGCTCCTACCAGCGCACCGGCAGCTCGCGCACACCGCGGATCAGCATCCCCGGCAGCCAGTCGTACGCTCCCGCCGCCGGGTCGAACTCCAGCCCGGGGCAGCGCTCCAGCAGCGCCCGCAGCGCGATCCGGCCCTCCAGCCGGGCCAGCGGCGCGCCGATGCAGAAGTGGATGCCGTGCCCGAAGGCGAGATGTCCCGGGCCCCGGCCGGGCGTACTGGAACGGCGTATGTCGAAGGTGTCCGGGTCGGGGAAACGGGCCGGATCGCGGTCCGCCGAGGCGAGCGCGACCAGAACCGTCCTGAGGGCCGGGATCTCCGTGTCGCCGTACGAGATCGGCTCCGTGGTGAACCGTACGGTGCTGGTCTCCACCGGCCCCTCGTACCGCAGCGTCTCCTCGATCGCCCCGTCGAGCAGGCTGAAGTCGGCGCGCAGCGCGGCCAGTTGGGCGGGGTGGTCGAGCAGGGAGCGGACCGCGTTGGAGATCAGGTTGACGGTCGTCTCGTGCCCGGCGATCAGCAGCACATAGGCCCAGGCGCGCAGTTCGGCCGCGGAGAGCCGGTCGCCGTCCTCGTCCCGGGTGCGCAGCAGCGTGGAGAGCAGGTCGTCGGCGGGCCCGGACGACCGCTTGTCCTCGATGAGTTCGTCGAGATACGCGCAGAGTTCGATGGTGTTGTCGCGCTGGCCGGTGGGGGTGGTGGGCGCGACGATCTCATTGGTCCAGGCGCGGAAGGTGTCCCGGTCCGCGTACGGCACGCCGAGCAGCTCGCAGATGACCACGATCGGCAGCGGGAAGGCCAGCGCGTCGACGAGGTCGGCCCGCCCCTTGGGGACCATCGCGTCGAGCAGGTCGTCGGTGATCCGCTGGATACGGGGGCGCATCGCCTCGACCCGGCGCGGGGTGAACTCGGGGGCGACCAGTTTCCGCAGCCTGGTGTGGTCGGGCGGGTCGAGGGTCAGCACATGCGGGCCCATGATCGCCTCGTCGGCCGACTCGTACCCCATGGTGGCGAGCGCCTTGGACATCCGGGGGTCGGCGAGGGCCGCGCGGCCCTCCTCGTATCCGACGACCAGCCAGAACTGGTTGCCGTCCGGCGCCCGCACTTCGTGAACGGGCCCCGCCTCCCGCAGCTTCGCGTAGTACGGATAGGGATTGACGTTGAAGTCCGGGCCGTAATCAGCCAGTTCGATAACCGCCATCCGGCCAGCGTACGCGGCCCGCACCCGGGCCACCATCCTCGGTGGCCGGATCCGCACCCTGCGCCAACCGGGCGAACCGGACAGGGAGTTGAGGCCCGCCCTGCTGGCTCTAGGTGCTTTTGGCCCGGAGCCGCCGCATGCCGTCGTCCGTCAGGGAGCCGAAGAGGCGGAGCCGGGAGATGCCGCCGTCGGGGTAGATGTCGATGCGCACCTCCGTCGCGATCGCGGGGGCCGGCAGGGCGAAGCGGTGGTTGGTGTCGGGCTGGAGGCGGGTCCTGGGCAGGATCTGCCGCCAGTCGCCGGCCGCGCCGTCGCGTACGGACAGCGCCGCCCAGCCTGCCGCGTTGCCCTTCAGATACGCCGTGTCGATCTCGGCCGCGCGGATCTCGGCGCGCTCCACCAGCCGGTAGTGGATCCAGTCGTTGCCCCGGTCCCGGCGGCGCCGGGTCTCCCAGCCCTCGTCCATCGAACGCGAGCGGCCGGGCAGGATGGTGTGGACGGGGGGCGAGTAGAAACGGTCGGAGGCGTCCTCGACCCGGCCGCCGTTCTCCAGCGCGACGAGGTCGAACGTACCGAGGACGCCTAGCCACCCCGGATCGGGCGCGACCTCGCCGTACACCCGCAGCCGGGCGATTCCGCCGTCCGGGTGCTGGTTGACGCGGAGGTGGGTGAAGCGCCCCTCGGCTCCGACCGCGAAGCCGTTGGCCGCGTGGCCGCCGATGACCGTACGGGGCACCAGGACCGTCCACATCACCTCGTCGGCGAGCAGGTCCTCGGGCGACGGGGAGCCGGGCAGCGAGGTGCCCTCGACCGAGACCGCCCGCGGGTAATTGCCCCTGAAATGCGCGGTGTCGACGACGATCCCGCGGATGATCCCGGGGGCGCCGAGCCTGACCAGCGCCCAGTCGTGGTCCTCGGCGGCGGGGTACGGGCGGTCCGCGCCGGTGCCGCGTCTGCGCCGGGTCTCCCAGCCGTCCATGATCTTGCCCTTGTGCCCGAAGCGCCCGGGGTCGAACTCGGCGCGTTCCGGCTTCAGCAGATTCTCGCGCTCGGCGAAGAACTCGTCGTTGGCGGCGATGACTGCGGCCCCGAGCCGACGGTCGGCGAGATCGGGGAGGCGGGCGAAGGGGAAGTCGGCGGTGCGGTAGTCGGCGTACGGATCGCCGCCCGCGTACGGCAGGGCGTCACCGGTGAAGGAGGGAAGGCGCGGCGGCGATTCGGGCGCAGGTGAGCCGGGCTGGGGTGAGTCTGGCGCGTCTGAGCCGGGCGCAGGTGAGTCGGGCGGGTGCGAGCCGGGCTGGGGCGAGTCGGGCTCGGGTGACGGAGCCGACGGGGCTTCGGACACGGTCAGTCCGTTCCTTTCACGTTCGGTCGTTCCTTTCGAGCAGTCGGCCGGAGGGTTCGGCGAGGACGCCGTCATGGACGATCCGGTCGCCGCGCAGCCATGTCGACCTGACAACCCCGTACAGCCGCTTCCCCGCGTACGCCGTCACCTGGTTGCGGTGGTGCAGCGCGGCCGGGTCCACGGTGAAGGTCTCGTCGGGCGCGAGCACCGCGAAGTCGGCATCCCTGCCCGCCTCGATGGCGCCCTTACGGCTCAGTCCCGCGAGCGCGGCAGGACCCGACGACATCCAGCGCGCGACGTCCTCCAGCGAGTGGCCCCGGTCGCGCGCCTCGGTCCAGATCGCCGGAAGGCCGAGCTGGAGCGAGGAGATTCCGCCCCAAGCGGCGGCGAAATCGGGGGACTTGAGATCGGGTGTGCAGGGCGAGTGGTCGGAGACGACACAGTCGATCGTGCCGTCGGCGAGCCCCTGCCAGAGCGCGTCCCGGTTGGCGGCCTCACGGATCGGCGGGCAGCACTTGAACTCCGTTGCCCCGTCCGGGACTTCCTCGGCCGTGAGGGTCAGGAAGTGCGGGCAGGACTCGACGGTGATCCGTACCCCTTCGCGCTTGGCCGCGGCGATCAGCGGCAGCGCGTCCGAGGACGAGAGATGCAGTACGTGTACCCGGGCGCCGAGCCGTTTCGCCTGTGCGACCAGCCCCTCGACCGCCGCGTTCTCGGCGGCGCGCGGCCGGGACGCCAGGAAGTCGGCGTACGCGGGACCGCCGCGCTGGGGTGCCGCGGCCAGTTCGCCCGGATCCTCGGCGTGGACGATCAGCAGTCCGCCGAAGCCCGCGATCTCCGCCAGCGAGCGCCCGAGCTGTTCCCGGTCCAGCTCGGGGAACTCCTCCACGCCCGAGGGCGACAGAAAGCATTTGAAGCCGAAGACCCCGGCGTCGTACAGCGGCCGCAGATCCTCGGTGTTGCCGGGGATCGCGCCGCCCCAGAAGCCCACATCGACATGGGCCCGCGTACGGGCCACCGCCTGCTTGGTCCGCAGGTGGGCGACGGTCGTGGTGGGCGGCAGGGAGTTGAGCGGCATGTCGAGCAGGGTCGTGATCCCGCCGGCCGCCGCGGCGCGGGTGGCGGTCCGGAAGCCCTCCCACTCGGTGCGGCCCGGATCGTTCACATGGACATGGGTGTCGACCAGCCCGGGAAGCACGGCATCGTCCTCGGCGTCCACCAGCCGCGCGCCCGCCGGGACGTCGGCACCGTACGGCAGCACGGCCGCGATCCGTCCGCCGGCGACCGCGATCGAGGCGGCGCGGGTCCCCTCGGGCGTGATGACGCGCGTCGAACGCAGGACCAGGCTCACCCCGGACATTTCCGCGGACGCCTCTGTGGGCACCTCTGCCATCTCTGCCCCTCGAATCTGCCCCTCGGCCTCTCAGCCTCTCGACCTGTCGGCCTCTCGAACAAGAATTCAACGAACTGTTGAAGGAGTCTTCACTCCGGACCCCGGCCCGTCAAGACCACATTCCCAGGGGACCCGCCCATCGGGTACGCTGCCGCGCTAGACTTATGGACTTCCGTAAGGTGGAATCCGTATTCCATCAAGCAGAACGCGGCTCACTCAAGGAGGGCCGCGAAAGGATCAAGGAGGGTTCCAGGCAGGACCCCGAGAAGAATCGCCCCGGTAGGCTGCTTGCTTGGCCCCGCCCGCCCCGAAAGGACCGTTGACGTGCCGTCGTCCAGCGCCAGCACCACCGACGCCGCCAAATCAGCCCCCGCCAGCGGCGGCGTCCAGTCTCTTGAGCGCGCTTTCGACCTGCTCGAACGGATGGCGGACGCGGGCGGCGAGGTCGGGCTGAGCGAACTCTCCGCCAGCAGCGGATTGCCCCTGCCCACGATCCACCGGCTGATGCGCACCCTGGTCGCCTGCGGCTATGTGCGCCAGCAGTCCAACCGGCGGTACGCGCTGGGCCCCCGGCTGATCCGGCTCGGCGAGTCGGCGTCGCGGCTGCTCGGCACCTGGGCCCGGCCGTATCTGGCCCGGCTGGTCGAGGAGACCGGCGAGACCGCGAACATGGCGCTGCTGGACGGCGACGAGATCGTGTACGTCGCGCAGGTGCCGTCCAAGCACTCGATGCGGATGTTCACCGAGGTGGGCCGCCGGGTGCTGCCGCACTCCACGGGCGTGGGCAAGGCGCTGCTCGCGCACGCCCCGGCGGAGGAGGTCCGCGCCCTGCTCGCCCGTACGGGGATGCCCGCCGCCACCGAGAAGACGATCACCACCCCCGAGGGCTTTCTGGCGGCCCTGGAGGTGGTGCGCAGCTCGGGGTACGCGGTCGATGACAACGAGCAGGAGATCGGGGTCCGCTGTCTGGCGGTGCCGGTTCCCAACTCCCCGACGGCCGCGGCCATTTCGATCTCGGGCCCGGCGGGCCGGGTGACGGAGGAGGCCACGGAGAAGATCGTCCCGGTGCTCCAGGAGGTGGCTCGGGACCTGGCGGAGGCACTGGCGAACACGGCGACGCAGTCGTGAGCGGTACGGGGATCGGGAGCGGTACGGGCGGTACGGGATGGTGAACAGCGGGAGCGGTACGGGATCGTGAACGGCGGGTGCGAGCGGCGAGGCGGGCGTGAGCGGCGGGCGGGCGCGGTGAGCCGGTCGGCCGACCCGCCGGACAGGGCCGCGGACACGCCCTAGCGCGACCCGGGGACGTCCCCGAACAGGTCCACCGCGTTCCGTACGCTCATCAGCGCGGGACCGAGCGCGCTGACCGAACCTATCGACCCAACGATCAGCAGCAGTGAGCGGCGCATACGGGCGACCTCGGGAGCGCCGCCCGCCACCATCGCGGCCAGCGCCGCCAGTTCGTCCTCGGCGATGGCCCGGTCCCTGAACTCGACCGGGTAGCCGGCCAGCTCGCGCCGGAGCCGGGAAACGGCTCCGTTCAGCCCCGCCAGCCTCGGGTCCTCACCCTTCTCAGCCACCGGCGTCTGCCCCACGCTCCGCAACAAAGCTTCCCCCTCAATCCCCTTGTGCCCGCACATTTTTGTGTAGGGCACATCTTCACGCTGATATTCCGGTCCCAGGACGGTGGTCAGGCGCCAAGGTTCGCGGGCAAGTTAACGCCATCCCGCGCGGTACGCGCCACTCCGCGGACGGAAAACGGCGGGAATGCGAACCGAATGCGGACAGAACACCCGGTGATCACTCCGGCCGGGCCGGCCGGCGCACTGCGCACGGACGCGATATCTGCTGTATGCAGGGCACATGCCAGGCAGAGACAACGACACGACGGACCCGCGCGAGGCCACCCGGCACGGCGGTGTCGCCGGGCTGCTGCTCGCCGCGGGCGGTGGCCGCAGACTGGGCGGCCGGCCGAAAGCGCTGCTGCCCCACCGGGGCCGCCCGCTGGTCGAACATGCGGCGCGGGCCCTGCGCGAGGGAGGCTGCGGCCCGGTGCATGTGGTGCTGGGGGCGGCGGCGGACGAGGTACGGCACCGGGCGGACCTGCCCGGATGCGTCCTGGTCGACAACCCGGACTGGGCCGACGGCATGGGGTCGTCCCTGCGCGCGGGCCTCGCCTCACTGACCGATACGGACGCGGGCGCGGCCCTCGTTCTGCTGGTGGACCAGCCGGGGATCGGCGCGGCGGCGGTGGCCCGGCTGGTGTCGGCGCCGGCCGTCGTACGAAGCGGTCCCGATGCGCTCGTGTCCGCTTCGTACGACGGGCGGCGCGGCCACCCCGTACTCTTCGGCGCCCGCCGGTGGGCGGAGATCGCGGCGGACGCGCGGGGCGACCGCGGGGCGCGCGGCTATCTGCGGGCGCATGAGAGCGAGATCGTTCTGATCGAGTGCGGGGATGTCGCGCAGGCGTACGACATCGACACGGAGGAAGATCTGTCCCACCTTGAGCAGTGAGAGCCCGGCAGCCCGAATTTCCGTGGCACCCGGCGTCGTGATCTGTCGACCCTGAGAATCTCGATATCAACAGACCATTGAACTTCCACCATGAGAAAACTAGTATCCACAGGTCAGAAGCGCCCATTCCCCCCACCCGGCGCCCACGACCGTATCCCGGTGCCACGGCACCGCGTGCCGTCCGAGGTGACCCGGCGGCCGCCGGGCACCGCCCGTGAAGGAGTGACCGTTCATGTCGTCCGCACCCGCGCCGTCACCGGCCATCGTCGACGCCGAGCCCCTGCCCCGGCAGGACGAGGTACTCACCGACGCCGCCCTCACCTTTGTGGCGGAGCTGCACCGGCGGTTCACCCCTCGCCGTGACGAGCTGCTCGCCCGCCGCGCGGAGCGCCGCGCGGAGATCGCCCGTACCTCCAGCCTGGACTTCCTGCCGGAGACCGTGGCGATCCGCGAGGACGAGAGCTGGCGCGTGGCCCCCTCGCCTAAGGCGCTCGACGACCGGCGGGTCGAGATCACCGGACCGACCGACCGCAAGATGACCATCAACGCGCTCAACTCGGGGGCGCGGATCTGGCTCGCGGACTTCGAGGACGCCCTCGCCCCCACCTGGGAGAACGTCGTCCAGGGCCAGCTCAATCTGAAGGACGCGTACGCCCGCCGTATCGACTTCACCGACCCGCGCTCCGGCAAGTCGTACGCCCTCAAGGACGCGGACCGGCTCGCGACCGTGGTGATGCGCCCGCGCGGCTGGCACCTGACGGAGCGTCATCTCCGGGTGGACGGCGAGCCGGTGCCCGGCGCGCTCGTCGACTTCGGCCTGTACTTCTTCCACAACGCGAAGACCCTGATCGAGCTGGGCAAGGGCCCGTACTTCTATCTCCCGAAGACCGAGTCGCATCTGGAGGCCCGCCTCTGGAACGACATCTTCGTCTTCGCGCAGGACTACACCGGGATTCCGCAGTCCACCGTGCGCGCGACCGTCCTGATCGAGACCATCACCGCGGCGTACGAGATGGAAGAGATCCTGTACGAGCTGCGCGACCACGCCTCCGGGCTCAACGCGGGCCGCTGGGACTATCTGTTCTCGATCGTGAAGAACTTCCGTGACGGCGGCGCCAAGTTCGTACTGCCCGACCGCAACGCCGTGACGATGACAGCCCCGTTCATGCGCGCGTACACCGAACTGCTCGTCCGCACCTGCCACAAGCGCGGCGCGCACGCCATCGGCGGTATGGCGGCCTTCATCCCGTCCCGCCACGACGCCGAGGTCAACAAGGTCGCCTTCGAGAAGGTCAAGGCCGACAAGGACCGCGAGGCCGCCGACGGCTTCGACGGCTCCTGGGTCGCCCACCCGGACCTGGTGCCGATCGCGATGGCCTCCTTCGACGCGGTCCTCGGCGACCGCCCGAACCAGAAGGACCGCCTGCGCGAGGACGTCTCCGTCGCCGCCGGCGATCTGATCGCCATCGACTCCCTGAACGCCAGGCCCACATACGAAGGCCTCCGCAACGCCGTCCAGGTCGGCATCCGCTACATCGAGGCCTGGCTGCGCGGCATGGGCGCGGTCGCGATCTTCAACCTGATGGAGGACGCCGCCACGGCGGAGATCTCCCGCTCCCAGATCTGGCAGTGGATCAACGCGGGCGTCGAATTCGACCACGACGGCCGCACCCTGCGCGCCACCCCGGAACTCGCCCGGGGCATCGCCGCCGACGAACTCACCGCGATCCGCGCCGAGATCGGCGAGGAAGCCTTCGCGTCCGGTAAGTGGCAGGAAGCCCACGACCTGCTGCTGACGGTGGCCCTGGACCCCCACTACACCGACTTCCTCACCCTCCCCGCCTACGAGCGACTGCACGGCTGACGAGGCGTCAGCAAGGGTCAGGGGGCGTCGCCTCAGGCTTCTTCCTCGGGCTTCTTCCTCGGGCTTCTTCCTCGGGCTTCTTCCTCGGGCTTCTTCCTCGGGCTTCTTCCTCGGGCTTCGTCCCCCGGCTTCGTCCCCCGGCTTCTTCCTCAGGCTTCCTTCGGTGACGGGAGCCTGGGGACGCTGGTGATGAGGTGGCGGGTGTAGGGGTGGGTGGGGGTGCCGAGGACCGCGGGGGTGTCGCCCTGTTCGACGATGCGGCCGCGTTCCAGCACCGCCGTACGTTCGCACAGGGCCGCCACCACCGAGAGGTCGTGGGAGACCATCGCGATGGTGAGGCCTCTGGTCTCCTTCAGTTCGATCAGCAGGTCCACGATCCTGACCCGGGTCGTGACATCGAGGGCGCTGACCGGTTCGTCGGCGAGCAGGATCCGGGGCTCGCAGACCGTGGCGCGGGCGATGGCGATGCGCTGGCGCTGGCCGCCGGAGAACTCGTGCGGGTAGCGGGCCGCCGCGTCCGCCGGCAGGCCGACGGCCTCCAGCGCCGCGGCGACCCGGGGGTCGTCCTGGCGGGAGCGGGTCAGGCCGAGGGAGCGCAGGGGCTCCGAGACGATGCCGCCGACCCGCTGGCGGGGGTCGAGGGACGAGTACGGGTCCTGGAAGACGCTCTGTACGGCGCGCCGGAAGCGGCGCATCTGTTCCCGGTCGCGAAGCCGGAGGTCGGCCCCGTCGAACAGGATCCGTCCGGTCGTGGGCCGGGTGAGGCCGAGCAGCAGCCTGAGCACGGTGGTCTTGCCGGCCCCCGACTCACCGACCAGGCCGATACTGTGGCCGGCGGTGATGTCGAGCGAGATGCCGTGCAGGACGGGCGGCGAGCCGCGGTACGCGAAGCCCGCGTCCCGCGCGGACAGGATCGGCGCGTCTTTGGCCAGGGAATTCGGGGCCCCCGGGGCTGCCGCCGAGTCGGGCTGGATCGGGTTGGTCATCGGACGATCCGTTCCAGTGCGCTTTCCAGGTGGCGGGCGCTGTCCACCAGATCCCGGGTGTACGGGTGGCGGGGCCGCCGTACGATCTCGTCCACGGTCCCCGACTCGACCGCGGACCCGTCCTTGAGCACCACGACATGGTCGGTCACCGCCGAGACGACCGCCAGGTCGTGGCTGACGAACAGCAGCGCCATGTCCCGCTCCGCGACCAGCCCGTCCAGCAGCGCGAGCACCTCCGACTGGACGGTCACATCGAGAGCTGTGGTGGGCTCGTCCGCGATCAGCAGGGCCGGTTCGCAGGCCAGGGCCATGGCGAGCGCGACCCGCTGGCGCTGGCCGCCGGAGATCTCGTGCGGGTAGGCGCGGATGATCCGGTCCGGGTCGGGAAGCCGTACCTGTTCGAGCGCCTCCCCCACCGCTCGGCGCAGCGCGGCTCCGCGCAGCCCGCGCCACCGGCGCAGCGGTCCTGCGATCTGGCCGCCGATCCGCATCAGCGGGTCGAGCGCGGTGAGGGGCTCCTGGAAGACGATCGTGGCGGCCCTGCCGCGCATACCGGTCAGCCGCTGCTCGGTCGCGCCGACGACCTCGGCGCCGGGTCCGTCCGTATCCGTTCTGAGGACGATGCTGCCGGAGGCGGCCATCCCGGGCGGCAGCAGACCCAGGACGGCGAGCGCGGTGAGGGATTTGCCGGAACCGGACTCGCCGACCAGGCCGAGCCGGGAGCCCGCGCCGATCGAGAACGACAGGTCGGAGACGAGGGCCCGGCCCTGGTCGGTACGGATCGTCAGTCCGCGGACATCGAGAACCGTGGCGGCGGGGCCGGTCGGGCCGGGGGCGGCCGGGCCGGGAGCCGCCGGGCCGGGAGCCGCCGGGCCTGGCGCCTTCCCGCTGGGAGTCTCCGCGCCGGCCGCCTCTGCGCCGGGAACGGCGGGGCCGGACTTCTCGAACTCGTTCATCGCGTCCTCCGCCGCGTGGGATCCAGCGTGTCGCGCAGTCCGTCCGCGATCAGATTGACCCCCACCACGAGCATGACGAGCAGTACCCCGGGGGCGATGACCCCCGTGGGCGCGGTGAACACGGTCGCCTGTGCCTCATGCAGCATCCGTCCCCACGAGGCGTTCGGCGGCGGCGCGCCGAGGCCCAGGAACGACAGGCTCGCCTCGGCCATGACCGCGAGGCCGAACTGCTGGGCGAGATTCACCACCAGGGTGGGCCAGATATTGGGCAGCACATGCCCGGTGATCACACGCGGCCATGAGGTCCCCGAGGTGCGGGCCGCCGTGATGTAGTCCAGGGCCAGCACCCGTTTGACCAGGATCCGGGTCAGCCGCGCGACCACCGCCGTCATCGCGAACCCGATGGCGAGGACCGCCGTACCGAGCGAGGCCGACCGGGCCGCCACCATCAGCATGGCCAGCAGCAGGGTCGGGAAGGCGATCAGTACGTCGAGCAGGGTGGACAGGGTGTCGTCGAGCCAGCGGGTGGCGAAGCCCGCGGCCAGTCCTGCGCAGACACCGAGGACCGCCCCGATCGCGATCGCGCCGAGCCCGGCCTCCAGGGCGATCCGCGCGCCGATCATGAGCTGGGTGAGCAGGTCGCGGCCGAGCTTGTCCGTACCGAGCAGATGCGGCAGACCGGGTGGCGTGAGCCTGCCGCCCGAGGTGTCGTCGGGAGCGTACGGAACCCAGAACAGCGAGACCAGCGCGACGGCGACGATCAGCCCGACGAGCACACAGCCGGCCACCAGGGCGGGCGAACGGCGCCCGCGCGAGGCTCCCGAAGCCGTGCCGGGTTCCTTGCCCGTACCCCTATCCGTACCCGTATCCCGCGTCGTCTTCGTCAGCTCCACGGCGGTCGGCTCGCTCATCGGGCACCCCCCGACAGCCGGCCGCGCAGCCGGGGATCGATCAGCCGCTGTGCGATATCGCCGAGGAAGCCGATGACCAGGACCGCGAACGTACTCACGAACAGCACCCCTTGGACCGTCGGGTAGTCGTGCTGGGCGACCGCCTGGGCGAGCATGCTGCCCAGTCCTGGCAGCGCGAACACCGTCTCGACCACCACCGCGCCGAGCAGTGTCGTGGCGAGTTCGATACCGAGGACGGAGACGACCGGTACGGCGCCGTTGCGCATGCCGTGGCGCCACATCGCGTGGCTGAAGGACGAGCCCAGGGCCCTGGCGGTACGCAGATAGTCGCTGCCGAGGACGTCCAGGGCCGCCGACCGTACGTACCGGATCAGCGAGGCGGACATCACCAGTGCGACGGTGATCACCGGCAGGACCAGCGAGGTGAGCGCCTCCCCCGGCTCGGCCCAACCGTCCTGCGGGAAGCCCCCGGCGGGCAGGACCCCGAGTTGCAGCGCGAAGACCGTGATCAGGATCATCCCGATCCAGAAGACCGGTACGGCGATGCCCAGTTGGGAGATTCCGCTGATGAGCGTGCCGTACCAGGTGGCCGAGCGGTGCGCGGCGACAAAACCGACCGGGACCGCGATCAGTATCGCCAGCACGAAGGAGAACAGCGTCAGCGGGACGGTCACATCGAGCCGCGAGGTGATCTCCGGCCCGACCGGGAGCGTGCTGATGAACGAGTTCCCCAGGTCGAAGGTGGCCAGTTGATGGAGCCAGGTGACGAACTGCTCGGGCAGCGGCCGGTCCGAGCCGATCTCGTGGCGGGCCGCGGCGATCTGCTCGGGGCTCGCGCCGACCGCGAGCAGGGAGTTCGCCGGATCGCCGGGCAGCGCCCGCAGCAGCAGGAAGATCACCACGCTGGCCAGGAAGAGTGAGCCGGCCAGGAAGGCCAGCCGCCGCAGCAGATAGGAGATCATCAGGGGAGGGGACCGATCGACGGAAGCACGGGAGCGGGGCTTCCCGCCGTACGGGCCCGACGGCCAGGAATCCGGAGATCACTGGGACGGCGCGCCCGTACGGCGGTGGAGGACATTAGCTCTTCTTGATGGCGTAAGCGTAGAACTGCGAGTTGAGCCCGTTGAGCGGGTAGCCCGACAGCTTGGTCGACGCCACCACGATCTGCGGGTACAGATACAGCCAGTCGCTGGCCGCGTCCTCCGCGATCTGGTTGTTGACCTTCTTCAGCAGCGCCGTCTGCTCATCGGTGGTGTCCGACTGCTCGGCCTGCTTCACCCACGCGCCGACCTGCTTGTTGTCGTAGCCCCAGTAGAAGTCCGGGTCCCCGTACCAGACGACGTCCCGGTCGTTGACATGCTCCTGGAGCGTCGCGCTGAAGTCGTGGTTCTTGTAGACCTTCGTGTACCACTCGTCCGGCGTGATGATGTTGATCTTGACGTTGATGCCGACCTTGGCCAGTTCCGACTTGATGAAGGTGGCCGCGGTCGGGTGCGGGTCGTAGTTCGGGGTGTCGAGGGTGAAGTCGAAGCCCTTGGCGTAACCGGCCTCCGCGAGCTGCTTCTTGGCGAGCGCCACATCGTACGGATTGACCTTGGTGAGGTCCTCGTACCACGGGTCGGTCGGCGGGACCATGGAGCCGATCAGCGTGCCGTGGTCGCCCCAGACCGACTGGAGCAGCTTCTTGTTGTCGATCGCCGAGCTGACGGCCTTGCGCACCTTCACATTGTCGAAGGGCTTGACCTTGTCGTTGAAGGCCAGCAGCAGCTTGGTGGTCGAGTTCCCGTCGTTGACCTTGTACGCCGGGTTGCTGGCGAACTGGTCGAGGGCGTCCGGGCTCTGCTCGCTGGTCACCACGTCCACGGCGTTGGTGAGGAGCGCGTTGTTGAGGGCGGTCGCGTCCTTGTAGTAGTGGAAGACGACCTTGGCGTTGGTCGCGGGCGTTCCCCAGTAGCCGGTGAAGCGGTCGAGGCTGAGCGCGGAGCCGCGGGTCCACTTGTCCAGCTTGTACGGTCCCGTGCCGTCCTCCGACGTCTTGAGGTCCTTGGCCTCGGAGTTGACGACCCACACATAGCTGAGGTTGTAGACGAACGAGATCGACTTGGACGAAAGGGTCACCGCGACGGTCGCCGGGTCCGGGGTGGCGATCGACTTGATCATGTCGAAGCTGCTCTTGCGCGCCGACTGGGAGTTCTCGGCGGTCACCTTCTCGATGCTGTACTTCACATCCGCGGAGGTGAGCTTCTTGCCCGAGTGGAACGTCACACCGTCACGGAGCTTGAAGGTGTACGTCAGGCCGTCCGGGCTGACGGTGTAGTCCTTGGCGAGCTGCTTCTCGACCTTGCCGCTGTCGGTCAGCCTGAACAGGCCTTCGTAGACATTGCCGTTGAGCGCTTCGGTGACGCCCTGGCCGCCGCCTCCGGTGTTGTCCAGATTCTGCGGTTCGTAGAGCGAGCCGATGCCGATGGTCGCGTTCTTGTCGTACGAACCGGAGGGCGTGCTGCTCTTGTTGTCGTTCCCGGAGCCGCAGGCGGTGAGGGCCAGGGCCAGGGCGACCGCGAGGGCGCCGCCGAGCAGCGGCCGGGACAGCGGACCGGGCAGCGGCGAGGACGATGCTACGGGCCGCGGTACGGGCAGCGGTACGGACTTTCTCATCTCTTCTACTCCTGATCAACGGCCGGACGGGGCCCGGGGGCGGATGCCCGCGGAGGGCCGGTCCGGCTGTGGTGCCGTGGTGGGATCTGCTCTGCTCAGCTCAGCGAGTAGCCGCCGCGGAAAACCGGGACCTTCTCGCCCGCGTGGACGGGCAGGTGCAACCGGTTCTGCCGGGGCGGCAATGGACAGTTGTACTGAGCGGAGAATCCGCACGGCGGCACGAAGGCGCGGTTGAAGTCGAGTATCACCGTTTCGCTCTCCCCCTCGCGCGGGACGAACAGGAACCGGCCCGCGCCGTATGTGTCGGCGCCATTGGTCGGATCGCCGAAGACCAGGAGAAGCGTTCCGTCGTCGTCGAAGGCCGACAGCGTGTAGTCCACACCGTCCAGTGTGACGTGGATATCACCGGGAACGACCAGTTCCCGGCTGCCTCCGCTGTCTCTGATGTGCTCGAACGGAACGCGGCGGTCGGCGGCGACGGGGGCGAACGCGGCCTCGACGACCCAGTCCGGCCGAAAAGGGTAGGTGTCGATGGACAAGAAGTGCTGGATCGCCGGGGCGTCGGCGTCCCACAGGCGCAGGCCGTGCTCGGGCTCGCCGGTGTGGAGATCGGTCCGCCGCACCGTGGTGACGGTCACACGGCCGTCCCCGCCGAGCTGTTCCTCTTCCGCCGCCTTGGCCTCCTCGGCGTCGGTCCCCTGCGGCAGCCAACGGGTCTCGACCAGCGCCAGATTCCCGAGCGGCCCGGTGACGGCCGTCTGCCGGGAGGCCCGCCAGGCGTCGAAGCCGGCCTGTGCGACGGCTATGGCCGACGAGGAAGCACGGGTTTGTACGGACATGCGTGACTCGCTCCGGTCTGCGTCAAAGGTTCGATCCGGCGCGCGTTGTCGCTGTCGGGTCTGGAACGAGTGGATCGTACATGCGAGGGATCATTTCCAGCCATAAACGCCCACTCTTCGAGACAGCCGTCTCATGGCTGGGCTCCGGGTGCGCTTGGACCGATGAGTTCCGGTGGCGGGGCCGGTCTGCCCTTTCATGAACACGAATACGAACATGGACATGAAGGTTGATCTTTTCGATTTCGGACCCGTGTGCCGGCGGGTGGCCGGGGTGGTGGGCGGTATTCGCGATGAGCACCTCGCCGGGCCGACGCCGTGTCCCGCGTACACGGTGCGGGAGGTGCTCGGACATCTCGTCGGGCTGACGGTGGCGTTCCGGGACGCGGCACGGAAGGAGCTGGGCCCGACGACGGATACGTCGCCGAACTCCGCGCTGCCCGTACTCGTCGACAACTGGCGTGAGCTGCTGCCGGGGCAGCTCGACGAACTGGCCGAGGCCTGGCGGGCGCCTGAGGCATGGGAGGGCGCGACCCGGGTCGGCGGGGTCGAACTGCCGGGGGCGGTCGCGGCGACGGTGGCGCTGAACGAGGTCCTGATCCATGGCTGGGACCTGGCGCGCAGTACGGGCCAGGAGTACGACCCGGACGAGGCGAGCCTCCAGGTGTCCTACGGGATGCTGGCGCCTGCGGCGGAGCCGGCCGACACGGATCCGGCTCCGGAGGGTCTGTTCGGGCCGCCGATCGTGCTGCCGGCCGGCGCGCCGCTGCTGGACCGCGTCATCGGCCTGAGCGGCCGCGATCCGGGCTGGCGCCCGGCCTGACACCGGACCGCGCGAACCGGGGCAGGTCCGGGCGCGCCCGCCCGGGGGCCGGGGGGCCTCACGGTCGACGGCGCCCGGACCTGCTCCCCCCCGCGGTTCGTCCTCAGGCGCCGGACGGGCTGCCGCGCTGTGTCCTCAATCTGTGTCCTCAATCGCCGGACGGGCTGCTGTGTTGTGTCCTCAGGCGCCGGACGGGCTTGGTTTGCCCCTCCGGAGCAAAGCGCGGGCCTGCTGCTGGAAGTGGGCGTCCGCCGCGACGAGGGTTCTCGTATCGCCCGTGGCCCAGACTCTGCGGTCTCGTTCCGCCAGGTCCGTCAGGCGGGCGCGGTGGTCCGGGGTCAGGGTCGCCGGGCCCAGGGCCGTGAGCGCGTCCAGGGCTCCTCGGGGGTCGGCGTTCTGTTCGGCCGCGGTGAGGAGTGTGGCGGCCAGATCGCCAAGGTCCTGGGTGGAGGGGACCACGGCGAGCAGGGCCAGGACCGCTGACGGTGCGCGGCGGAGATCGGTCAGCTGGTGCTCCAGGGCCGGGCGCAGCGTGGCGGCCGCCGGGCCGAGCCGGGCGGCCGCCCGTGCCGCCCGTATCGCCGTCCACGTCGACCAGTCGTGGTCCGCGTCCGCCAGTACGCCCGCGATCACCGGCACGGCATCGCCCGGGTCACCGGTCCCCCGCCACAGCGCGAGGGATATCTCCAGATCGGCGTCCATGCGCGGGGTCGTCCGGCGCTCGTCCTCCCCGCCGAGGGCGGCCCGGAGCGCCGGAAGCAGTACGGTCGCGTCCTGGCCCAGCCCGTCGGCGGCGCCGGCGGCCTCCCGAATCCGGTAGGGATCGCCGCAGGCCAGTTCCGCGGTGATCGCCGTCAGCAGCGGCCCGCTCTCGCCGGTCAGCCCGTGCAGTGCCCGCGCCGCCGCGAACCGGCCCTCCTCCGGCCCCGATTCGGCCGCTGCACGCAGTGGTCCGACGGCCCGCGCAGGGGCGGCCGCCGCCAGCGCGCGCGGTACGACGAGGGGGAACCGGCCCAGTGCCGCGACGAGTTCGGGAAAGGCGGGCGCGGCACGCTCGCCCCAGTGCGTGAGCAGCCGGGCCAGATGGATCGGCTCGTTCCCCTGGAGATCCGGGTCGGCCAGCCGCGCGCGGACGGCCGCCAGCAGCTCCGGGTGGTACGGGAACGGCACGGCGTCCCGCCCGTCCGGGAAACCGACGGCCGCGCCGAGGGCGCCGGGGCGCTCGGGCAGATCCCGCGCGAGCAGCGGGGCCGCCCGCTCCGGGTCCACCAGGACGAGGGAGCTGAGCGCGCGGTCCGCGAGATCGCCGCCGCCCGAGGCCAGAGCGGCCAGCGCCGGGGCGGCGGGAGCCGCGTGCGGGCCCAGCTTGTCCAGTACGAGGAGCGCCGCACGCGCCGGCGTCGGGTCGTCCAGCAGGCCGATCACCGCAGGCGCGAGCCGCGCCGGGGCACTGCGCGAGAAGTCGCAGGCCTGCTCAGCGGCCCACAGCCCCTCCGCCCTGCTCTCCGCGTCCGGCGCGCGGAGCACCGCGTCGAGCAGGGAGAGCGCCGCCTCACGGTCGGCGAGGGTGTCACGCTCCAACAACGCTTCGACGATGAACTGGAGGGGCTCCGACCGGTCGTGGTCGAAACGGTCGGCGGCCAGATCGTCCAGCGGAAGCAGCGAAAGCACCGCCTCGTGGTGCGCGGGCGTCCAGGGCAGCCCGGCGTCCAGCGAGGCGAGGACCCCGGCGATCCTCAGCTCCGGCGGCTCCCCGGGGTCGAGCGCCGCGATCGCCTCGGACACCGATCCCGCCGGGTCGAGCAGCACGATCCCGGAGAGCAGTTCGGCCCGTACGAGAGCGTCCTTCTCCCGCTCACGCCGCCGCAGCAGCACCGGAAGCACCGCCTCCGCCGCCCCCGTACCGGCCGCCGTCCAGACCGCCGCCTGCCGCAGCCGCGCCTCGCCGTCCTCCACGAAGGGCAGGATCAGGGGCAGTTGGGCGATGACGGCCGCCCGGCAGGCACCGGGCTCGGACTCGCTCGGGCCGCGCTCGTGCTCGCCCTCCGCTATTCCGCCGAGCAGGACCAGCAGGTCCATGCTCTGGACCCCGGCCGCGGCCAGCCGCGCCAGATACGGCACGGCCCGCGCGGTGGCGTCGTACACCGAGCCCTGGTGGAAGATGCTGCCGTACAGCTCGTCCAGAGCCTCCGACCCCTCTTCCTCGTCCTCACTCGCCAGCCCTCGGAGCAGCCCGGGCACATCGGCCGCGCTGCCATAGGCGTGCTGAAGGTCCGCCCAGGGCTGGGCGTCCAGATCGGCGAATACCTGTACGAGATCCATGACCGGCATCGTGCCACGGGGGTCCGACAACGCCCCGGCCTTGTCCACAGGGCAGGCCCTCAGTCCGCGTTCAGCCCCCGCCCGTGCGCCTCGTCGTACGCCGCCCGCGACTGCGCGATCGTCACGCGGTGGCGCTCCGCCCAGTCCGTCAGCCCCAGCAGTGAGGCGTGCAACTCGCGGGCGACGGGCGTCAGTTCGTACTCGACCTTGGGCGGGACGGTGGGATGCGCCGTACGGATCAGCAGCCCGTCGCGCTCCAGATTCCGCAGGGTCAGCGTGAGCATCCGCCGGCTGATGCCCTCGATGGAGCGCTCCAGCTCGGTGAACCGGATCGGCCCGTGGGCGGCCGCGATCAGGATCAGGACGCTCCATTTCCCGGCGACCCTGTCAAGAACTTCCCGCACCGGGCACGCCTGCGCGTGCACGACCTGTGCCGTTACCCGCGTGTTCCCCTGGGACATCGAAGTGCCTCCTTACGACGGACTCCACGGTCACCCACGATAACCCCCGTTACATATCGTGCACCTTTGGAGGTCCAAGCCATGGTCCAAGCCATGGACGGGGTCGTAGTGCCCTCCCGTCACTCCCGCTGGACAGCGCTGGTTGTGCTGTGCGCAGGGACCCTGATGACCGTCCTCGACGGCAGTATCGTGACCGTGGCGATGCCCGCCATCCAGTCCGGTCTCGGCTTCTCCCCGGCCGGTCTCGCCTGGGTCGTCAACGCCTATCTCATCGCCTTCGCCGGGCTTCTGCTGCTGGCGGGCCGGCTCGGCGATCTCATCGGGCGGCGGCGGATGTTCGTCTCGGGGCTCGCCGTCTTCACCGTGGCCTCACTGCTCTGCGGGGTCTCGACCAGCTCCGGTGCCCTGATCGCCGCACGCTTCGCGCAGGGCATCGGCGGGGCGATGACCTCGGCGGTCGTCCTGGGCATGCTGGTGGCGCTGTTCCCCGAGGGCCGTGACCGGGCCAGGGCGATCGCCGTGTTCAGCGCGGTCGGGGCCGCGGGCGGGGCGCTCGGCACCTTTCTCGGCGGCGCCCTCACCTCGGCTCTCGGCTGGCACTCGATCTTCCTGATCAATCTCCCGATCGGGGTGGCCGCGCTGATCGCCGCCCTGCGCGTCCTGGAGAACGACCGCGGCCAGGGCCTCGGCAAGGGGGCCGACTACGCGGGCGCGGTGCTGGTCACCGCGGCGCTGATGCTCGGGGTCCACACCATCGTCAGGGCCGCGGACCGCGGCTGGGCGTCCACCCCGACGCTCGGTTTCGGGGCGCTGTCCGTGCTGCTGCTCGCGGCCTTCGCAGTACGGCAGGTGTACGCGGCCGATCCGCTGCTGCGGCCACGGCTGCTGCGCTCCCGGACCCTGGCGGGCGCGAATCTCGTCCAGCTTCTGATGGTCGCCGGCATGTTCACCTTCCAGTATCTGGGCGCGCTCTACATCCAGCGGGTGCTGGGTTTCGACGAGTTGCTGACGGGCCTCGCGTTCCTGCCCGCGCCAGTGGTCATCGGGGTGCTGATGCTGGGTTTCTCGGCACGGCTGACCGTACGGTTCGGGCCCCGGCGGGTGCTGCTGGCCGGGCTCACGCTGATCGTCGCCGGGCTGGCGCTGCTCGGACGGGCGCCCGCGGACGGTACGTACGCGATGGACGTACTGCCCGTGATGCTGCTGCTCGGGACCGGTTTCGGGCTGGCCATGCCGGCGCTCACGGGCCTGGCGATGGCGGACGCGCGGCCGGAGGACGGCGGTCTGGCGTCCGGCCTGTTCAACACCGGCCAAGTGGTGGGCGGTGCGCTCGGTCTGGCCGTCACCGCGGCCCTCGCGTCCGGCCGGACCCGCGAGCTGCTCGGGGCGGGGGAAGACCCGGTCCCGGCCCTGAGCGGCGGCTACCAGCTCGCGTTCCGTACGGCGGCGGGCGTGGCCGCGGTGGCGCTGCTGGCCGCAGCCGTTCTCCTCCGTACAGAAGGGCCGCGTAAGGAAAAGCCCCGCAAGAAGAAGGCCCGTACGGTCAAGTCCGGTACGGAAAAGCCTCGTACAGGTGAGCCACGTACGAACAAGCCGGGAACCCCTACCACTCATACGGGTTGATCCCGGACTACTCCCGTAATCTCGTGATCCGGCCGGTGCGCACCGCGGAAACCGGTGCGCACCACGGGGGGAAAGGGCCGGTACGTGATCCACGCGCTCCGCAGACTGCTGCGGGTCCCGGCGGTGCTGGCGATGTGCGTCATCGGCACCGCGTGCACCAGCAGCGGTACCAGCACCGGCATCGGCATCGGCGCCCCGCAGGCGCCGGCCGCGCTGGACGATCCGGCGAAGAAGGAGATCGCAATGCGGCTCGTCTCCAGCGCCGAGAACTCCTCGCTGGACTGGAAGGCGCAGTACGGCTACATCGAGGACATCGGCGACGGCCGCGGCTACACCGCGGGCATCGTCGGATTCTGCACCGGCTGCGGCGATCTCCGACTGGTCGTCCAGCGGTACACGAAGGCCCGCCCCGGCAACGCGCTTGAGCGTTTCCTCCCCGCGCTGCGCGCGGTCGAGGGCAGCGCGTCCCACGAAGGGCTCGGCCGTGCCTTCACCGACGCCTGGAAGAAGGCGGCCGAGGACCCGGCCATGCGGCAGGCCCAGGACGCGGAGCGCGACCGGATCTATTTCGGTCCGGCCGTCGCACGGGCGAAGGCCGACGGTCTGGGCGCGCTGGGGCAGTTCATCTACTACGACGCCTATGTGATGCACGGCTACGCCGACGCCAAGGGCTCGGCAGGCTTCCGTACGATCCGCGAACGCGCCCTGCGCCGGGCCGAGCCGCCCGCTCGCGGAGGCGACGAGACCGCGTATCTCGGCGCGTTCCTGGACGCGCGGGCCGCAGCGATGCGCGACGAGCCGTCCCATTCCGACACCAGCCGGATCGACACGGCCCAGCGGGTCTTTCTCAATCGGGGCAATCTGGACCTCGATCCCCCGCTCGACTGGTCGGTGTACGGCGACCGTTACCACATCGCCGGCAAGTAGCACCCACCGGAGCGGTCGACTTGTAGTCAACTGTCCAGCCCTCACGCCCTCTTCACACCCGAACGGGTATACGACACCTCTCGCCTTTGGTAGGAAAGCTTCCTAACAGATAGCGCAACCAGGAACTCTCCCCCACGGAGGTCAGGGTGCCCACCCCCCACGTACGCACTGTCCTGCTCGCACTGACGCTGATCGCTCTTCCCGTCACCGCCACCACCCTGGCGAACGCGGCACCGAACCCCACCGGTGCCGCCGCCACCGCCCTCGCCCCTGCCGCCCCCGCCGCGGCGGCGGGACTCGACGACCCGGCGAAGAAGGAGATCGCCATGCAGCTCGTCTCCAGCGCCGAGAACTCCTCGCTGGACTGGAAGGCCCAGTACGGCTACATCGAGGACATCGGCGACGGCCGCGGCTACACCGCCGGCATCATCGGATTCTGTTCCGGTACGGGCGACATGCTCGACCTCGTCGAGCTGTACACCAGCCGCAAGCCGGGCAACCCGCTCGCCTCGTATCTGCCCGCCCTGCGCAAGGTCGACGGCACGGACTCGCACCAGGGCCTGGACCCGGGCTTCACCTCGGCCTGGAAGCAGGCCGCCAAGGACTCCGCGTTCAAGACCGCTCAGAACGACGAACGCGACCGGGTCTACTTCAACCCGGCCGTCAGCCGCGGCAAGCAGGACGGGCTCGGCACGCTCGGGCAGTTCGCGTACTACGACGCCATCGTGATGCACGGCGACGGCGGCGACAGCACCAGCTTCGGCAATATCCGCAAGCGCGCCCTGGCCAAGGCGAAGACCCCGGCCCAGGGCGGCGACGAGAGGCAGTATCTGCACGCCTTCCTCGACGCCCGGGTCTGGGCGATGAAGCAGGAGGAGGCGCACGAGGACACCAGCCGGGTGGACACCGCGCAGCGGGTGTTCCTCAACAAGGGCAATCTGAACCTGGATCCGCCGCTGGACTGGAAGGTCTACGGCGACAGCTTCCACATCGGCTGAGCGAGCCGTTGCGTATCGGCTGAGCCGACCGGCCCGCGAGCCGACCGGCCACTGAGCCAACAGGCCGGCGCGGGATCCTTCCCGCGCCGGCCCAGGTGGTTGAAGACAGGTTCAGGACTCCGCGGCGATCCGTGCGAGCCGCCGCGCCTCGGCACGGGTGGAGCGGGCGATGGCGTCCTCGTCCACCCTGGTCAGACGCCCGTCCTCGACCACCGGCCGCCCATTGACCAGGGACAGTGTGACGGGCGCGGCGGCGCCGAGAACCAGCGCCGCCACCGGGTCCGCGATCGAGGCATGAGCGAGGGTGTCCAGCTTCCAGAGCACCAGGTCGGCCAGCTTGCCCGCCTCGATCGAGCCGATCTGCCCCGCGCGGCCCAGGACTTGGGCGCCGCCGTACGTACCGAGGCGCAGCGCCTGACGGGCGTTCAGGGCAGCTTCGCCATGCGCGCCGAGGCGGTTGATGAGCAGGGCGTTGCGCAGCTCGGTGCGGAGTTCGCCGGACTCGTTGGAGGCCGTGCCGTCGACCCCGAGGCCGACCGGGACGCCCGCCGCGAGCATGTCCGGGACCCTGGCGATGCCGGCCGCGAGCCGGGCGTTGGAGGACGGACAGTGCGCGACTCCCGTGCCGGTACGGGCGAACGCGGCGATGTCCGAGTCGTTCATATGGACGCAATGGGCCATCCACACATCGGAGCCGAGCCAGCCGGCCGACTCGAAGTAGTCGGTCGGGCCCATCCCGAACAGCTCCTTGCAGAACTGCTCCTCCTCCACGGTCTCACTGCCGTGCGTATGCAGCCGTACGCCCTTGCGGCGTGCCAGCTCCGCCCCTTCCCGCAGCAGATCGGTGGAGACGGAGAAGGGCGAGCAGGGCGCGACCGCGATCTGGGTCATCGCGTCGAAGGCGCTGTCGTGGTGGCGGTCGACCGTTTCCTCGGTGGCGGCGAGCGCGGCGTCGAGGGTCTCGACGGCGAAGTCCGGGGGCAGTCCGCCGTCGGACCGGCCACGGTCCATGGAGCCCCGGGCGAGGGTGAACCGTACGCCCGTCTCGGCGGCGGCCCCGATGATCGCGCCGGACAGATCGCCCGTACCGCGCGGATAGACGTAGTGGTGGTCCATGGCGGTGGTGACCCCGCCGCGGGCCATCATCGCGAGTGAGCCGCGCGCGGCCGCCCGTACCATCGGCTCGTCGATCAGCGCCCAGACCGGGTAGAGCGCGACCAGCCAGTCGAAGAGATTGTGGTCGGTGGCGAGGCCGCGGGTGATCCACTGGTAGAAGTGGTGGTGCGTGTTGACCAGGCCGGGGGTGACGAGATGGCCGGTGCCGTCGATGCGGCGGACCACTCCGTCGAGACCTGCCGGAGCCGCGCCGGGGCCGACGGACTCGATCCGGTTGCCCGCGACAACCACATGCCCCGAGGCGTACTCGGTGTCGAGGGCGTCCACGGTCGCGATGGCGCAGTTCTCGATGACGATGCGCGAAGCCGCCATGGCGGTTCTGCTCCCTGCGTTCAGAGTTGGGTGAGGTCGAGCGGGATGCGGGGCTCGGCTCCGTCGCGCAGAACGGTCGCCTCTATCAGACCGTAGGGGCGATCGGCCGCGATATATATCTCATTTTCGTTCTTCAGCCCGAAGGGCGCCAGATCGACCAGGAAGTGGTGCTTGTTCGGCAGGGAGAAACGGATCTCATCGATCTCGCCCTGGTTCTCGATGACGCGCGAACCCATCTGGTAAAGGGTCTGCTGGAGCGAGAGCGAATAGGTCTCGGCGAAGGCACGGAGGATGTGCCGCTTCGTCCGGGCGTACGAATCGTCCCAGTCCGGCATCGGTTCGTCGTCGCCCGACCAGTGATGGCGCCATCTCACGGAGATCTCGGTGGCGAGAATACGGTCGTACGCCTCGCGGAGCGTGGTGTATTTGTCCTTGACGAAGCCCCAGAACTCGGAGTCCGTCGAATTCATCACGGTCAGGTCCTTGAGGCCGGATATGACCTCCCAGATCTCGCCGTCGAAGGTGATCTGGGTGACACGGGTCTCCTGTCCCGTACGGACGAAGGAGTGCGCCGGCGCGTCGGGGCCCGCTTCATGCGAGGGCTCGTCCACGAAGGCGATACGGTCCCAGGCGTACTCCTCGATCCGTATGCGCGCCTGATGGATCGGTCCCTGGCTGGTGACGAAATGCCGGGCGAGATGGATGCCGAACTGCTCGGCCGACTCTATTCCGTACTCCTTGGCGAACGCGTACACCGTGTTCTTGGTGGTGTCGGTCGGCAGCACATGAGCGTTGGAGCCGGAATAGTGGACGTCCGCCATATCACCCTGGAGCGCGACGGAGACGTTCAGGTCCTTGATGTGGTGGGTACGGCCGTCCCGGGTGATCCTGACGACACGGGTTTCCGCTTTGCCGTACTGGTTCTGGCCGAGCATCGTGGGCATTTCTGCTAGCTCCCTCGGTATACGGAGTAGCCGAACGGGTTGAGCAGGAGCGGTACGTGATAGTGCTCGCCGGCGACGACGGTGAAGGTGACCGTCACTTCCGGGAAGAAAGCACCGTTGTCGAAATACGCGTCGGTCGCGAATTCGAGACGTACCTGAACCGTTCCCTCCGGCAGGGCCGGCAGATCCTTGCAGCGCCCGTCGGCGTCGGTACGCGAGCCGCCGAGCGTCTGCCATGCCTCGTCGGTACCGGTGCGGGCCGCGAGCGAGACGGCGACATCCGCGGCGGGGCGCCCGGTGCTGGTGTCCAGGATGTGCGTGGACACCGAAGCGGTGGACGCGGTGCCGGCGCTCATGAGTGGTTGTCTTCCGCTACGAGACCGGCCAGCCGGATGCGGTTGATCTTGCCCAGCTCGGCACGCGCGATGGCGCGCTCCCGCTCGGGCGTGTGCGCAAGCCGTTCCCTGAGGGCGTCGCGCATCTCCTCGCCGGTCGCGCCGGTCGCGCAGATCAGGAAGACATGTCCGAACCGCTCCTGGTACGCCAGATTCAGTTCGAGCATCTCGGCCCTGAGCGCCCCGGACGCACCGGCCATCCCCCGCTGCTCGCGGGACGAGACCGGGTCTCCGGGCTTCGGCCGGCCGATCGGCGGGTGCCCGGCCATCGCCTCGGCCAGATCCGTGTCGGCCAGTTCACCCATCACGGTGTCGGCGGCGGCGAAAAGGCCTTCTTCGGTGGCGTACGGACGGCGGGCGAGCAGCTTCCTCCCCCATGCCTCACTGGCGCACACCTCGTGCAGCAGGGCCAGAAACGCACTGTCGGACAGGGTGTTGAACCGGACCAGGCCCGGTGTCGGAGCCGGTGTCGACGTCACGGGAGCCTCCGTGGCTGTGCTGGGGGGGCTGCGCATAGCTAACGCCCTCGGCACTCCATCGTCAACACTTTGTTGAAGCCCTGTATACGACCGTACGGCGATACGGCGACGCCCCCTCCCTCTGAAGCGCCTCAAGCCTCGTGCCTCAAGCCTCGTGCCTCAAGCCTCGCGCCTCAGGCCGGCGACTGATCGCCCTTCGCCGCGTTCTCGCGGTTGAGGTAGTTGTAGACGGTGAAGCGGCTGACCCCGAGGGCGCTCGCCACCGTCTCCACACCGTGCCGTACAGAAAAGGCGCCGCGTGCCTCCAGTGTCCGTACGACCGACTGCTTGGTCTTGCGGTCCAGGTCCGCGAGGGGCATGCCGTGCCGGCGCTCAAGTCCGGCCAGGATGTGGTCCAGGGACTCCGAGAGCTGGGGCAGCCGTACGGCGAGGACGTTCTCGCCCTCCCAGGCGAGTACGACATCGTCGGGGCGGGCCTCGTGCGGTGCGAGGAGTTCACCGCCGATGGCGTCGACCAGCGGCTTGACGGCCGTCACAAAGGGATCGTCCGGCGGCCCGCTCACCGCCCGGCCTCCGCACGCGCGCCGTCCGCCCCGTGATCGCCGCTCCCGGCCCCTTCCGTCCCGTCGGTCCCGATCACATTGATCTGGAGCGACACCCGCGTCGCCCCGGCCGCCAGCGACCGCCGCAGCACGGTGTCCACCGTGCTCAGTACGGCCTCGGCGCCGCCCTCCGCCGTATTGCCGAAGGGTCCCACGTCGACGGCGTCCAGCGCGGCGCCCATGACCACCTCACGGGCCACCACCGCGTGCGCGGGCGCCTCGTCGAGGTCGAACGGTTCGGTCGTGAACTCGACTCTCAGTCGCACTGTGCCTCCATCGCGCCGCGCCCCGGGTCGAGACGACCCTAACCGAAGGGAAACGCGCTTCGACCGGCCACGACCTACCGCGGCCGGCCTCCCCGTCACAAGCCGCGGATCTCCTGGGTGCAGCATTTCGCGCCGCCGCCCGCCTTGTGGAACTCCGACAGATCGACGGGCACGGGTACGTACCCGTCCCGGGCGAGCTGCCCGATGAGCCCCACCGCCTCGGGCGCGACGATCACATGGCGCCCGTCGGAGACGGAGTTCAGCCCGAAGGCCATCGCGTCCTCGCGGCTCGCGATCAGCGCCTGCGGGAAGAGCCGCTCCAGGACACCGCGGCTCCCGGGCGAGAACGCCCCCGGGTAGTACGCGATGTTCTCGTCGTCCAGGGCGAACAGGGCGGTGTCCAGGTGGTAGAAGTACGGGTCCACGAGCCGCAGGGCGACCGTCGGCACCCCGAAGAACTCCTGGGCCTCCTGGTGCGCCGCGACGGTCGTGCGGAAGCCGGTGCCGGCCAGGATCAGCCCGCCGACCGGTACGAAGTCCCCCTCGCCCTCGCACACCGCGTCCGGGGTGTGCGTCTCGTACCCCGCCTCCTTGAACCACGCCGCGTACACGCCCGCTTCGGGCTGCCGCTGCGCCGCGTGGAAGCGGGAGCCGAAGACCTTCCCCTCCAGAACGAGCGCGGAATTGGCGGCGAACACCATGTCGGGCAGTCCCGCGACGGGCTGGACGGTCTCGACCGTATGGCCGAGGCCACGGTAGGCGCGTACGAGCGACTCCCACTGGGCGCGCGCGAGGGCGGTGTCGACGGGCTCGTCCAGACGCATCCAGGGGTTGATGGCGTAACTGACGGCGAAGTGGCGGGGTTCGCAGGTGAGATAGCGCCGGGGCCGGGGCACGCGGACAGGCGGCACGGGGTTTCCTCTCGCCGACGGGAACGCGACGGGAATGCGACAGGGCAACGCGATGGGGCGAACGCGAGGGGGATGCGACGGGGGAACACGACGGAGCTGCGGCGGAGCGCCTGAAGGAAAAAACGGGATGCCTCAACGATAAGAACCGGACGAGACGGCCCTCAAGCCGCGGATGTTGCGTGCTGACGCAAGAATGCGACGTGGCGGGGCCGTTCGGCGGCGGTTCGTTGCGTCCGGCCGTCCACCGCACGGAGGGGGCACCGCGAAGCCCCGGATTTCCGCCGTCTTCCCCCGTCACCTCTTGACAGCCCAGGAGCCCCACAGGCAGGCTTTCCATCAAGCAGAAGATGACTTCCGCAATACGGAAGGAGCGCCTGACTCCTCATGGCCCCTCTCTCCACGAACGGGCGCGGCACAGAGCAGCGCTTCGATGTGAACCTGTCCATCCTCTTCACCGAGCTTCCCCTGCTGGAGCGCCCCGCGGCCGCCGCGGCGGCGGGCTTCGGCGCGGTGGAGCTGTGGTGGCCCTGGATCGACACCCCCACCCCGCCGGAGGCCGAGCTGACTGCGCTGAAGAAGGCGCTCGACGACGCGGGCACCCAGCTCGTGGGGCTGAACTTCTACGCCGGACAGCTTCCGGGACCCGACCGCGGCGCGCTCTCCGTGCCCGGTGAGGAATCCGAGCGCTTCCGCGCCAATATCGAGGTCGCGGCCGGCTTCGCCGACTCCGTGGGCTGCCGCGCGCTCAACGCGCTGTACGGCAACCGCGTCGAGGGTGTCGCCCCGGACGTCCAGGACGCCCTCGCCCTGGACAATCTCGTGCTGGCCGCCCGCGCGGCCCACGAGACCGGGGCGACCCTGCTGGTCGAGACGCTCAACAAACCGGAGTCCCCGCGCTATCCGCTGGTGAGCGCCGAGGCCGCGATCGAGGTCGTCGACCGGGTCAACGAGGCCACGGGGCTCGGCAACGCCGCGTTCCTGCTCGACCTCTACCACCTGTCGATGAACGGGGAGGACCTGCCCGGGGTCATCGACCGGTACGCCGACAAGACCGGCCACGTACAGATCGCGGACAACCCGGGCCGTGGCGCGCCGGGCACCGGGGCGCTGCCGCTGGACGATCTCATCGGGCGGCTGCGGAAGGCCGGTTACGCCGGCTGGATCGGCCTGGAGTACAAGCCGGGCGACCGCCCGAGCGCCGACGCCTTCGGCTGGCTCGCCAACTGACCACCTTCACGGGCGTGTCGAGACGCGCGCGCGTGTGCTGAAAGAGGCCACCTCATGAGTAATCTTCCCAAGATCGCGTGGATCGGCCTCGGCATCATGGGCTCGCCCATGTCCGAGAACCTGATCAAGGCCGGTTACTCGGTGACCGGTTACACCCTGGAGCAGCCCAAGCTCGACCGGCTGGCCGCGGCCGGCGGCTCGGTCGCGGGCTCGGTCGCCGAGGCGGTCGGGGACGCCGATGTCATCGTCACGATGGTGCCCGCCTCCCCGCAGGTCGAGGCCATCGCGTACGGCGAGGACGGCATCCTGGAGAACGCCAGGAGCGGCGCGCTGCTGATCGACATGTCGTCCATCACCCCGCAGACCTCGGTGGATCTGGCGAAGAACGCGGCCGGGAAGGGCATCAGGGTGCTGGACGCCCCGGTCTCCGGCGGCGAGGCCGGGGCCATCGAGGCGGTGCTCTCCATCATGGTCGGCGGTGAGCGGGCCGACTTCGACGCGGCCAAGCCGCTGTTCGAGGCGCTCGGCAAGACCATCGTGCTGTGCGGGCCGCACGGCGCGGGCCAGACGGTGAAGGCCGCCAACCAGCTCATCGTCGCGGTGAACATCCAGGCGTGCGCCGAGGCCGTGGTCTTCCTGGAGAAGTCCGGGGTGGACCTCACGGCTGCCCTCGACGTCCTCAACGGCGGGCTGGCCGGCTCGACCGTACTGACCCGCAAGAAGGACAACTTCCTGAACCGGGACTTCAAGCCCGGCTTCCGGATCGATCTGCACCACAAGGACATGGGCATCGTCACGGACGCCGCGCGCAATGTCGGGGCCGCGCTTCCCGTCGGCGCCGTGGTCGCCCAGTTGGTGGCCTCCCTGCGCGCGCAGGGCGACGGCGGCCTGGACCACTCCGCGCTGCTGCGCTCCGTCGAGCGCCTCTCCGGTGACCAGGTCTGACCGTCGGTGAGCAGATCCGACCGAGCCGGACACTCCGGCCGTCCCGACCGGGCACCGGCCCCCTGAACCCGGGCGGCGCCAGCGCTGACACCTGTCCTGTCGCGCCCAGGCGCTGCCGCCGCCCGGACCCACCCGGCCGTACGTGAGGCCACGCGCGTACGGCGTACGGAAGAGCGCGGAGTACGGGACCCTCCCGTACCCCGCGCTCTTCTGCGTGCCCGGCGCGGGCCGGGCACGGGACCGTACGGCTGTACTGGGACGGTCGTACGGCTGCACGAGGACGGCGGTACGTACGCAGACGACGGCCCCCGCACCGGAACCTGCCCGGTGCGGGGGCCGTGTCCCTCCGCCACTGACCGGTCGGGGGTCAGGTCAACGGCAGGATCTCCGTGGGCGCGTGCCACGGCTCGGTGGCGAGATCCTCGAACTCGTTCACGCTCGCGATGTCGGTACCGCTCATCGAGATATTCGTGATCCGCTCCAGGATCGCCTCGACCACAACCGGCACCCGGAACTCGGCGGCGAGCTTCTTCGCCTCCTCGAAGGCCGGCAGCAGCCCGTCCGGCTCGGTGACCCGGATCGCCTTGCATCCCAGGCCCTCGGTGACCTTGACATGGTCGACGCCGTAGACGCCCAGCTCGGGCGAGTTGAGGTTCTCGAACTCCAGATTGACCTGGAAGTCGATGTTGAAGTTGCGCTGCGCCTGGCGGATCAGCCCCAGGTACGAGTTGTTCACCAGCACATGCACATACGGGATGCGGTGCTGCGCGCCGACCGCCAGTTCCTCCAGCATGAACTGGAAGTCGTAGTCCCCGGAGAGGGCGACGACCGTGGCGTCGGGGTCGGCGACGGCGACACCGAGCGCGGCGGGGACGGTCCAGCCGAGCGGTCCCGCCTGACCGCAGTTGATCCAGTGGCGCGGCCGGTAGACATGCAGCATCTGCGCGCCGGCGATCTGCGAGAGGCCGATGGTGGTGACGTACCGGGTCTCGGGACCGAACGCCCGGTTCATCTCCTCGTACACCCGCTGCGGCTTGAGCGGCACATTGTCGAAGTGCGTACGGCGGTGCAGCGTGGCCTTGCGCTCCTGCGCGGACGCGGCCCACGCGGCGCGGTCGGGCAGCTCGCCCGCGGCCTTCAGTTCCTTCGCGACCTCGACGAAGAGTTCCAGCGCGGCCGCCGCGTCCGAGGCGATGCCGTAGTCGGGTGCGAAGATCTTGCCGATCTGGGTGGGTTCGATGTCGACATGGACGAACTTCCTGCCCTGGGTGTAGACATCGAGCTTTCCGGTGTGCCGGTTGGCCCAGCGGTTGCCGATGCCGAGGACGAAGTCCGACTCCAGGAAGGTCGCGTTGCCGTAGCGGTGCGAGGTCTGGAGGCCCACCATGCCGGCGTTCAGCTCGTGGTCGTCCGCGATGGCGCCCCAGCCCATCAGGGTCGGGATGACCGGGGTCCCGGTCAACTCTGCGAACTCGACGAGCAGTTCGGAGGCGTCGGCGTTGATGACACCGCCGCCCGCGACGATCAGCGGGCGCTCGGACGCGTTGAGCATCGCGAGGGCCTTCTCGATCTGCGCGCGGCTCGCGGCCGGCTTGTAGACCGGCAGCGGCTGGTACGTCTCGGGGTCGAACTCGATCTCGGTGAGCTGGACATCGAGCGGCAGGTCGACGAGGACAGGACCCGGGCGGCCCGAGCGCATCAGATGGAAGGCCTGCTGGAAGACGCCGGGCACCTGCGCGGCCTCCAGGACGGTCGTCGCCGACTTGGTGACGGGCCGGGCGATGGAGGCGATGTCGACGGCCTGGAAGTCCTCCTTGTGGATCACCGCGGTCGGTGCCTGGCCGGTGATGCAGAGGATCGGGATCGAGTCACCGGTCGCGGAATAGAGGCCGGTGATCATGTCGGTGCCGGCGGGCCCGGACGTACCGATGCAGACACCGATGTTGCCCGGGTGCGTACGGGTGTAGCCCTCGGCCATGTGCGAGGCGCCCTCGACATGGCGGGCGAGCGTGTGATGGACCCCGCCGGAAGCCTTCAGTGCTGCGTAGAAGGGGTTGATCGCGGCGCCCGGCACACCGAACGCATTTGTCACGCCCTCGCGCTTGAGGATCTCAACTGCCGCTCGGGCAGCGGTCATTCGAGGCATGGAGTACTCCTGCTTCGGCCGGCGGATTCGGGCTCTGTCGCGCCACCTGAGAGTCGATTCCGTAATGCGGAAGTTTAGTTCTGAGATACGGAATCAATTTAGGATGGACCGGGTACGGCGTCAAGGGATGGCCGAAGACGCTCCCCCATGGCCCGCGCCCTGGCGTCATGCGCCCTCGTCATGGCCTCGCCGGTGGTGGACCATGGAATGACGGAGCGCGGCGGGCGCGGCGCGGCCGGAAAGCCAGGAAGCCGGGAAGGAGTGCCGGGTGAGTGAGAGCGTCCCGGTGAGCTGCCCGTCCTGCGGCCGCAGGCACACCTTTGTGGCCTCGGTGCACTCCTGCGCGTGCGGGGCTCCGGTGGCGCCGTCGCTGGCCAAGGGCGCTCCGGTCGAGCCGGTCACGCAGCGCAGTTGGGCGGAGGAGTGGGTGCGGGTCCGCTGTGCGGCCTGCGGGCGGGAGGACCACTGGCCACGGCCGGAACTGGGCTGCGCATGCGGGGCGATGCTGCGGATTCCGCTACGGCGCGAGGGGGCGGCGGGCCCTGCGGCGGATGCTGTGGCGGGTGGCCCTGTGGCGGGTGATCCTGCGGCGGGCCCCGCACGGCCTCCCGCCGGGCCGCCCGCGCATATTCCGCTGCCCCGGACCGCTGCGGCGGCGCGCCCCTCCTTCCGCCCGCTGACGATCCGTACCGCCGACGACGCGGTGACGGCCGCCGCGCTCTATCTGCGCTGGCTGGGGTTCAAGGGCGTCATCCGGACCGGCGAGGGCAGGGCGGGCAGGCCCGCCGGTATCGACCTGCGCGGCCCGGGTGTGCTCGCCCAGGTCGACCCGACGACCCGCCCGGCCACCCCGCGCTCCGTCGAGTGCCTCTGGCTGAACGGGCTGAACGCCTCCGTGGTGAGCGTCTTCTTCTCCCTGGCGGGGTACGCCGACGAGGCCCGCGCCCGCGCGGACGAACTGAGCGTGCCTCTCTTCGTCCTCGACCTCACAGGCACCCCGCGCCCGGTCAACGGCCCGGCGGACGAGCTGGTCTCGGCCGGCGCGTGAGATCCCGCTTCAGTGCCGGCGGCCTTCAGCGTTCGGCCTTCAGCGTTCGCGGCCCGGGCGCGGGCCCAGAGGCGCTCCGTGCGGGGACAGGTGCCCGGCGAACCACTCCCCGGCCAGATCCGCCACGGCTTCGAGCGCGCCCGGTTCCTCGAAGAGGTGCGTGGCGCCGGGCACCACGGCCACCCGGTGCTCGCAGCGCAGCCGGTCGGCCGCCTGCCGGTTGAGGCGCAGGACCTCGGTGTCCGCACCGCCGACGATCAGCAGCGTGGGCGCCCGTACCTCGGCGAGCCGGCCCGCCGCGAGATCGGGACGGCCGCCGCGCGAGACCACCGCCGCGATGTCCATATGCGGCTCGGCCGCCGACATCAGGGCCGCGGCAGCGCCGGTGCTGGCACCGAAGTAGCAGACCGGCAGGGGGTGTTCGCGAAGCAGCCACTGGGTGGTCAGGGTGAGCCGCTCGGCCAGCAGTCCTATGTCGAAGACATTGGTACGGTTCATCGCCTCGTCGGGCGTGAGCAGATCGAACAGCAGGGTGCCGAGGCCGGCCCGGTTCAGGACGGCGGCCACGGCCTGGTTGCGGGGGCTGTGCCGACTGCTTCCGCTGCCGTGCGCGAAGACCACGATGCCCGGCGTTCCGTCCGGCACAACCAGATCCCCGGGCAGCCGGACCGGCCCGGCGCTCACCACGACCTCGGGGTCCGCCATGCCCGTACCCGTACCCATGCCCGTACCGGTGCTGGTATCGGGCCCGGGGCCGGTTCCAGTGCCGGTTCCGGTTCCGGTGCCGGGGCCGGTTCCGGGGCCCGTACGCGTACCCCTGCTCGTGCCCGTAGCGGCACTCGTACGTACGGTCCCGCCGTCCTCCGGCATCGCGCCTCGGGCCAGCAGGGTGGCGACCTCGTCGTCGCCGGTCTGTGCGAAGTCCACGTACCACTGGCCGACCGAGCCGAAGTACTCCGGCGACGACAGGCACACCACCTCGTCCGCCTCCTGGCGCAGCCAGGCCAGGGCCTCGGCCGGTGCCAGCGGTACGGCCAGCACCACCCGCGCCGCACCGCGCGCCCGCGCCACCCGGCAGGCGGCGGACGCGGTGGAGCCGGTGGCGATGCCATCGTCGACGATCACCGCCGTACGGCCCCTGAGCCGGACCGGCGGGCGGTCGCCCCGGTAGCGCCGCAGCCGCAGCTCCAGCGCCGCCCGCGCGTCCTCCTCCACCGCCGCGCGCTCGCGCGCGCCGACCCGGGCCGCGCGGACCACATCCTCATTCATGATCCGCACCCCCTCCTCGCCGATCGCGCCGAATCCCAGCTCGGGCTGGTACGGCACGCCCAGCTTGCGTACGGCGATCACATCGAGCGGCGCGGCCAGTGCCCGGGCCACCTCGTACGCGACCGGGATCCCGCCGCGTGGCAGGCCCAGCACCACGGGATCGACAAGATCCATCCGTTCCACTTCTTCGGCCAGCCGTCTCCCGGCGGCCGTTCGGTCGACGAAGCGCATGATCCGCCTCCTCTGCCGGGGCTCTGCGGCCCGTATCGGGAACTCTTTCCATCCAACCCCAAAACACCTGAACCGGCAGGACCGTCGCAGAAGCGTCAATGATGGCCGTCGGCGCCGATGACGGCCGTCAATGGCGGCGCAGCACACGGGGCAGAACGAACCACAGACCTACGAACATCGCGGTCGAGACAGCGGTGATCACGACCGCCGGCGTCCGGCCGAGCACGACATCCATCAGCAGCAGGACGGCGCCGTTGAGCGAGAGGGCGAGGAAGACCAGCCCCGCTTCGGCCAGCCGTCCCGAAAGATCCACGATCCGGCGCTTGACACCGCGGTGGAACAGGCCGCGATGCAGCGCGACCGGTGTCGCGAGCAGCGCGGAGGAGACCACGGTGAGCAGCAGGGTGACCACGTAGGTGTCGCGCTGGAAGTCGTCGAGGCCGGGAAACCGGTTGGTGAAGGCCACGCCGAGGAGGAAGGCGAAGACGATCTGCACCCCGGTCTGGACGACCCGCAGCTCCTGGAGGAGTTCCACCAGATTCCGGTCTGCTCGCTGGTCGGGGGTCTCCTGGCGAACCGGCTCATGGCTGTCCTGCCGACCGTCCCGCCAGCTGTCGTCATCCGGTCGCATGGGCATGCCCCATTCTCCGCCACCCCCGGGAATCGGGCCGGAAGGACTCTCCGTACGGAAGCGGATGCCCCATAGCGCACGGCGAAGTCCTGGTGGAGTCTGGAGAGGAAGAACCGCAGGCCGCCGCGGGTTCGTGGGCCGGTCGCCGCGGCATTTTCCCAGGAGGCGGCACTGATGACCACCACCATAGACACCACCTTGCACGCACTCCCCATCCACCACAGAGAACGCCTGATGCGCGGTGCGCGCGAGGTGAACTTCGCCGAGGGCACCCGCCTCTTCGACGAGGGACAGCCAGCCGACCGCTTCTGGATCGTGCGCAGCGGCTGCGTGATCCTCGACGTACGGGTGCCGGGCCGCCGCCCGGCCGAGGTCGGATCGCTCGGCGCCGGCAGTCTCGTCGGATGGTCCTGGCTCTTCCCGCCGTTCGCCTGGCAGCTCGGGGCGGAGGCCATGACGCTCGTACGCACCTACGAGTTCGACGCCGAGGACGTACGGCGGATGTGCCGCGCCGATCCGGTCTTCGGGCAGGCCGTGGCGCTCTGGATAGGCGGGGTCCTCGCCTACCGGCTGCACGAGGCGAGGACCCGGATCCTGGACCTGTTCGCACCGCACGCCACGAACGAGGGCCCGATGCCCTGAGAGGACAGCGGCAAGTGCCTCAGCCCCCCGGCGGCCGCGTCGACAACAACGCGTTCACCGTCATCTACAACTGCGACACCGACCCGTCGCGTCTTTGGCGTCTCGCCGCGCAGTAGCGGCTCCCGTCACGCCGGGCCCCGGTCGCGCCACAGTCCGGCGGTACCCGCGAACGGTCCCTGGCCGCCAGGGACCGTTCGCCCGTGGCCGGTGGGCGGCAACGATTGTTCTACTTGCTCTCTTGGAACTCGGCACGGATGGCGGCACCGTGTTCGTCTAGCTCGGGCGACGGCGACAGTGTCCCGAGGGAGTTGTACCGCCCGTACTTCAAGGGGCTGCCGGGCACGTCGTAGCCCCCGACGTTTTTCACCATGGCCCGTGCCTTGATCTGGGGAAGTCTGCGTGTGTCGTCCACATTGAGGACCACGCCCACCGGGATACCGGCCTGTTCGAGCTTCGTGCGCCATGCGGCGGCCGTGTCGGTCGTGAGTACGGCCTCCATCTCCTGCTTCAACGGGGCCCAGTTGTCGGACCTCTTCGCATTCGTGTCAAAGCGGTTGTCCGTCGCCAGTTGCCGTTTGCCGAGTACATCGACCAGAATCCCGAACAGATGGTCGTTCCCGACGGTGATGGCGAGTGGCTGGTCCCGGCACGCGAAGGTGTCGAAGGGATACATGAACGGGTGCCGGTTCCCGAGCCGCTGGGGCCGCACTCGTGGGCCGAGCGCGTCCATGAGACCGTGCTCAAGGAGGGCGAACGTCGAATCGAGCATGGCGATGTCGACCGTACTCCCCATACCCGTGCTTTCCCGGGCGAGCAGTGCGGTCACGATGCCGCAATACCCGTAGATTCCCGCGGCGATGTCCGAGAGGGACGTACCGACACGAGTGGGCCCGCCGTCCGGAAAACCGGTCGCGTCCATGATCCCGGACAGGGCCTGGATGATCGTGTCGTACGCGGCTTGGTCGTGCATGGGCCCGTACTGGCCGAAGCCGGAGATCGAACACACCACAAGACGCGGAAATTCCTTGACCAGTTCTTCCGGGTCCATACCCAGTTTGGCCATCACACCGGGCCGGAAGTTCTCCACGACCACGTCGACCTTGCCGAGCATCCGTCTGATGAGCGCCATGTCCTCGGGATTCTTGAGATCAATGGCGATCGACTGCTTACCGACGTTGGCGAAGCGGTAGTACTCGCTGCTCCCGTCCTTGAGGAACGGCCCCATCTTCCGGGTGTCGTCTCCCACGCCCGGCCGCTCGACCTTGATGACCCGGGCCCCGCCGTCCGCGAGCATGCGCGAACACGTCGGCCCCGCCAGCACATGTGTGAAGTCGAGTGCGGTGATCCCCGCGAGCGGATACGGCTTCTCAGGGTCGAGATGCCCGGCGCTCCGTGCGTCGGTCTTCGCCCGGTCTTTTGCCGTGCGTGCGGTTGCCGTCATTGAAGCCGTCCCCTTACTTTTTCGTCGATGCCGTTTCCGGTACCGAACTCTGTGGGTTGAGGTTCTGCAGATGTCCGCTTTCGGTGCCCAGCGTGGGATCGATGACACAGTTGATGACCGCCGGCTTCTTCGATGCCATGGCCTGGCGCAGCGCGGAGTCGAGTTCTTCGGGTGTGGTGGCATGGTGGCCGGCGGCTCCGAAAGCCTCGGCGATCCTGTCGTAGCGTGCGTCGTGCATGAGTACGGTCGGTGCCGGATCGGCGGACTCGGCGTTCACGGCATCGCCCTTGTAGACGCCACCGTTGTTGAACACGAGGGTCACCACGGGGAGTTTGTAGCGGCAGACCGTCTCGACCTCCATACCGCTGAACCCGAAAGCGCTGTCGCCCGTGACGACGATCACGGGATCACCTGTCTCCACGGCTGCCGCGATCGCGTAGCCCATTCCGATCCCCATGACGCCCCAGGTGCCGGTGTCGAGGCGGTGACGCGGTTTATGGATGTCGATGATGTCCCGGCCGAAGTCGAGCGTGTTGGCTCCCTCATTGACCAGATAAGTTCCCGGGTGGTCCGCGATGACATCCCGGATCACCCGGAGCGCGCCGTAGAATCCCATCGGTACATGGGGCGCGCCGAGGCGGGCGGCCATCTTCTCGACGTTCTTGGCCTTGTGGGTCCCGATCTCGTCGGTCCATTTCTTGGGCGCCTGGACCGGGCAGTTCTCAAGTTCCTTCACCAGCACGTCGAAGACGGAGCGGATATCCCCGAGAACGGGGGCCGCGATGGGGCGGTTGCTGTCGAATTCGGTGGCCGCGACGTCGACCTGTACGAACTTCGCGTCCGGGTTCCACAGGGGCGGTTCCCCGTGTCTCAGCATCCAGTTGAGCCGTGCGCCGACCATGAACACGACGTCGGCATTGCCGATGGTGAAGGAGCGGGCCGCCGCCGCGGACTGCGGGTGGCCGTCCGGCAGCAGCCCCTTCGCCATGGACATGGGAAGGAACGGGATGCCGGTGTGCTCGATGAAGGTACGGATGGTCTCGTCCGCCTGCGCGTACGCCGCACCCTTGCCCAGCACGACGAGAGGCCGCTGCGCACGTTGCAGCAGGTCGAGGGCGCGCCTGATGGAGGTGGGGTCCGGTAGTTGAGCCGGAGCCGGGTCCACGGGGCTGAAGATCGATTCGGCTGCCGTCGACGCGTCGAGAGTCGCGCCGAGGACCGCGGCGGGGATGTCCAGATAGACACCACCGGGCCGTCCGGACACAGCGGCCCTGACAGCACGTGCGGTGGCCAGTCCGATGTCCTCGGGGCGGTCGACGCGGTACGCCGCCTTCGCGAACGGCTTCGCGCTGCTGAACTGGTCGAGTTCTTCGTAGTCGCCCCGCTGGAGATCGACGATGGGCCGTTCGCTGGAACCGCTGATCTGGATCATGGGGAAGCAGTTGACCGTGGCCGCCGCGAGAGAGACCAGGCCGTTCAGAAAGCCTGGAGCGGAAACAGTGAGACAGATACCCGGACGTCGAGTGAGAAATCCCGCGATGGCCGCGGCGTTTCCGGCCGACGCCTCGTGCCGGAATCCGATGTACCTCATGCCACGGGCCTGCGCCAGACGTGCCACATCCGTGACCGGGATTCCGACCACGCCATACATGGTCTGCACCCCATTGGCCTGGAGTGCATCGATAAGCAGATTGAACCCATTGGTCAATTGCCGGGTCGACCGCTCAGACATGTCCACTCCGCCCAACGCCGCATGTATGCATGCCGAATCAATCACCCAGGAATGTGAGCGACTGAACCCAACCCTTCCACCGCAGTGGCGATCACGCCTACCGGAGGTGTCCATCCAGGTCAGTCGGCATCGTGTCTAGCAATCCACCCGGCGTGGGATAACACGTCGCACGGCGCCCGCCACGAGAAGGAGTATCACTGTGTCCACGACCGACAAGACCGTAGAGCAACTCCTCGCCCGGATGACCAGGAAACGGCTGTTCGCGGCGATCAACCGCAGGGTCGCCGAGGACGCCGAAATCACGCCGTACGTCGGGGACCACCTGCGGTACATGATCGAGCTGGAAGGCCGTGGGCTGCTCTGGGCGTCGGGCCCGTTTGTCGAGCCAGGTGTGCAGGTCGGCGACGGACTCACCATCCTGAACACCGATACCGCCGACGAGGCCCGCGAACTGCTCGCCGAGGACCCGCTGTGCCGACGAGGGCTGCGTACCTTCGAGGGCCCGTTCCCCTGGGAGCTGCGCGAGGGACGCATCCCGATCTCGCTCGACGCCTCCAGCTCGTCCTTCCACCTGCATTGACCACACCGGCCCATCTGAATCGACCACACCGGGTGACGGCAACGGCCGCCCCCGTATGCAAGATCACGATCCACAGCTTGCGCACCGGATATGGGGACGTTGTACTGAAGGCGTCAATCTGCACAGTTCGAAACGGATTGTCATGCCGCGGCGCGAGAAATGAAGTGACCATGCGGTATCCACGACTCACCGTCAGACGGCGTTCTCTGCGTGCGGCAGGGGGCGCTGCCGGCCCGGACGCCGTCTCCACCGATGCCGGGCTGCTCGCCCTCCGTGTTGTCGTCGGAGGGCTGGTCGCCGCCCACGGTCTGCAGAAGATGACGCACCTGCTGGGCGGAGTCGGACTGACCGCCGGTGCCGAGGAGTTCCGGGCCGACGGCTTCCGTGGCGGCCGGCTCACCGCGCTGGCGGCCGGGAGCGGTCAGACAGGAGGGGGCCTGCTGCTCGCGGCCGGGCTCCTCACGCCGCTCGGGGTGGCGGCCGTCGCCAGCGTCATGACCGTCGCGGCCACGGTGAAGTTCCCGCACGGGCTGTGGGTCCAGGACGACGGATACGAGTACCCGCTGGTCCTGATCCTGTCCGTGGCCGTCACCGGGCTCGCCGGGCCGGGCGCCTGGTCACTCGACCGGCTGGCCGGCATCGACTGGCCCGCGTCCGCCGGCATCGTCGGCTGTGCGGCCGGCGTGCTGGGGGGCCTGGCCACGCGGCGTGTGCTGTGGCGAGCGAGCGGTCCGGGCGGGATGTCAGAAGTCACGCGCAGCCCCTGAACAGTCAGGAGGAACGGATGGCCGTCACAGTCGCGGATGCCATCGTCTCCACGCTCAAAGCCTCCGGCGTACGGCGGATCTACGGCCTGCCGGGAGACTCCCTCAACGGGTTCACCGACGCCCTGCGCCGCGACGGCGGCATCGTCTGGGAGCATGTCAGGCACGAGGAGGCCGCCGCGTTCGCGGCCGCCGCCGAGGCAGGCGTCACCGGCGAACTCGCCGTCGCGGCCGGTAGCTGCGGCCCAGGCAACCTGCACCTCGTCAACGGCATGTTCGACGCACAGCGCAGCCGGGTGCCGGTGCTCGTCATCGCCGCGCACATCCCGCGCGCGGAGATCGGCGGGGGCTACTTCCAGGAGACACACCCTCAGGAGCTGTTCCGCGAGTGCAGTGTGTACTGCGAGATGGCGAGCGTGCCCGAGCAGGTGCCGAGGCTGCTGGAGATGGCCATGCGCACGGCCCTGGAGCGCGGTGGTGTCGGGGTGGTGGTCATCCCCGGCGAACTCTTCCTCGACCGCGCCGCCTCCTCGTCGGCACCGCGCCCGGTGTTCAAGTCGGCCTCGATCATCCGGCCGGACGACCGGTCGCTCGCGCGGGCCGCGCGCGTGCTCAACGCCGCCGGACGGGTGACCATCCTGGCCGGGGCGGGCTGCGCGGGCGCCCACGACGAGGCAGTCGCGCTGGCCGCGGCGCTGAAGGCGCCGATGGTCCACTCACTGCGCGGCAAGGACTTCCTTGAGTACGACAACCCCTACGACGTCGGCCTGACCGGGCTGATCGGCTACAGCTCCGGCTACCGGGCGATGGAGCACTGCGACGCGCTGCTGATGCTCGGCACCGACTTCCCGTACCGGTCGTTCTACCCCGAGAACGTCCCCGTCGTGCAGGTCGACGTGCGCGGCGAGCAGATCGGCCGCCGTACGCAGGTGGAGGTCCCCTTGGTGGGGACCGTCAAGGACACCGCGCAGGCGCTGCTTCCCCTGCTGGAGCGCCGGACGGACAACGACTTCGCGGAGAGGATGACCGGGCACTACCGGCGGGTGCGGGCCCGGCTGGACCGGCTGGCCGAGGCCGGACGGGACGGCTCCCCCATGCATCCGCAGCAGGTCGCCGCCGCGATCGACCGGCTGGCGGCGCGTGACGCGGCCTTCACCGCCGACGTCGGCACTCCGACGGTGTGGGCGGCCCGTTATCTGCGGATGAACGGCGAGCGGCGGCTCATCGGCTCCTTCAACCATGGCTCGATGGCCAACGCGCTGCCGCACGCGATCGGCATCCAGGCCGGTCAGCCCGGCCGCCAGGTGGTCGCGCTGTCGGGTGACGGCGGCGTGGCCATGCTGCTCGGCGAGCTGATCACACTGCGCCAGCTGGACCTTCCGGTGAAGATCGTCGTCTTCAACAACTCGGCGCTGTCCTTCGTCGAGCTGGAGATGACGGCCGCGGGCATCGTCACGTACGGCACAGGGCTCGACAACCCCGACTTCAGCGCCCTGGCCCGCGCCGCCGGCCTGTTCGCGGCGCGCGTCGCGCGCGCCGACGAGCTGGAGGACGCCCTGCGCGCGGCCTTCGCGCACAACGGACCGGCGCTGATCGACGCCCGGACCGAACGGTACGAACTGTCGCTGCCCCCGAAAATCACCCTTGAGCAGCTCAAGGGCTTCACCCTGTTCGCCACCCGGACGATCCTCTCCGGCCGGGGGGACGAGATCCTCGAACTCACCAAGACCAACCTGCGGCAGCTCAGCACCGAATGACCGAGGTACCGAATGACCGAGTGAGCACCACTGACCGGAGCCGTCAGTCCCGGGTCCGGTCAAGCAGCTCGGCGAGGTGGTCACACCAGATCTCCGCCACATGGAGCGATTGGTGCCCCCGCGATTTCGGGCCGGCCGGAAGCGTCGTAGCCCGTCCGTGGGGAACCTTCGCGATGGCTCTCTCAAGACCTCCGAGTTCGACGGGGTTGAGCTCGTCGTCCTCGAAGTTGACGGCCAGCAGCGGCGCCCGTATCGACTGGAGGCCGGGCGCCGGATCGTAGTCCCGGGACGCGTCGAACTCCCAGATGACGTCGTTGGCGTCCTCACAGTCCAGCGCCTGCGACGCGATTCTCTCGATCTGCCCGTCGGTGTCGTCGATGGACCGAAGATCGGACGCCATGTGCCGCGCGCTTCCGGCCATGAGCTGGAACAGCGCCATCGCGTGACCGACACCGGCCGGCTGCTTGCCGTAGCGCCCGTCGCCGTATGCGGGATCGGACTCGATCAGATGGATGAGCATCCTCCGCCACAGCAGATTCCGCCCGGTGATGCGCTCCGGAAGACTGGCGATCGCCATCAGCGCCCGCTGGTCCGGATAGCGCTCACCCCACATCCACGTCTGCATCCCGCCCATCGACGTGCCCAGCAGCAGCCGCAACCGCTCGACGCCCAGCCCCTCCACCAGCAACCGGTGCTGCCCCTCGACCATGTCTCCATAGCCGTAGTGCGGGAAGCCGGGTCCCAGCCCGTCACTGGGCCGACTCGACCTGCCGTGCCCGATGGCATCCGGCAGGATCACGAAGAACCTGCTCGCGTCGAGAGGTTGGCCGCTCCCGAACAGGAAGTCCGCGATGGACGGTTCCAGGAACTGCCGGCCGGAACCGGTGGTGCCGTGCAGCAGCATCACGGCGTTCCCGCCGTCCGCGTCCAGCGAACCGAGCGTGTGGTACGCCAAGGTCACATCGAGGCGGTGTCCGTCGTCGAACCGGAAGTCGCCGACGGTGTGGAAGCCCGACTCGGCTTCGGATTGCCAGTCAGTGGTCATGGTCATGAGCGACCTCTGGAAGCCTCTAGAAGAACGAGAGGGTCTCGATGCCGAAGCCCGCTTGTACGGTACGCAGCACCTCACCGCGTTCGAGATTGCACACGGCCAGCGAGCCCTCGTTGTGATTCGCGATGAGCACCGTTTCCCCGTCCTCGTGGAAGGCCATGTTCATGGGGCCCTGGCCGAGGTGCAGAAGCGTCTGGGACTTGAGGTCCTCGGAGAAGACCGTCGCCAGCGGCTCCTCGAAGTTCGTGACCACGAGATACCTGCCGTCGGGGCTGTAGCGCGCGATCTGGGCCGCCTTCCGGTGCCCGTCGAGAGTGACCGTCGCGCGGATCTCGTCCGAGACCGTGTCGACCACATAGAACTGCGGCTGCAGTGCGTCGACCAGAATGACCGTCTCCCCGTCGGGGGACATACCGATTCCCGCGCAGCCGTTCGGCGTGGGAATTTTCTTGATCACACGCTTCGTGGCCAGATCGACGACCGACGCGAACGTGTCTTCCTCGTTCTCGGTGTAGAGCTTGCTGTTGTCCGGCAGCACCTCGACGCGGTGCGCCTTGTTGGAACCCACCTCGATCACGTTCGCGATCGCGCCGCTCTTGGGATCCATTTCGAGCACCACACCGCTGTTCTCGCACACGCAGTACAACTGGCCGCGCGCGCCCCATCGCAGGCCGTGCGGGGCCAGATACGGATACGTGCTGAGGTCACCAGCATGCCTCCGTTCCCGCAGGTCGAACTTGGCGATCAGATGGCCCGGATGAGGGTTGTCCCCGTGAATGCCGGCACCGTAGATGGGGACATACGCGAAGCGGCGATCGGACGAGATGAGAAGCTCGTGCACCCTGGGCGCGAAGCCTTCGAGGGTCAACTCGACCTCATACGTGGCCGGATCGAGAAACAGAATATGATTCCCGACCTTGTCGACTGCCACGAGACCATTGCTACCGGTCAAAAAGTTGGCGTCCGTCATTACAGCCTCCTGTTGCCGACCTCGATACCGAACTTCTTCCCGACCTCCGTCAGCCGGTTCAGATCCCCGTCCGGATCGCTCTCCGGCCCGGGAGACGGGCGACACGCACCGCGGTAGTACTCCTCGATCCCGCCGGGCACCGTCAGGTCGAACAGTCTTGCGCTCCGATCGCTACGGTTCCGCACCTGGTGGTGAACCCCCCAGGGCACAAGCACAACCGCACCGGCGGAGGCTTCGTACTCCTGTCCGTCGACCTGCGCGCTGACGGTTCCTTCCAGGACGTAGAAGGCCTCCTCGTAACGGGCATGGCGGTGGGCGGGCAGGCCGCCGCCCGGCTCAAGCGTGATCTCCGTGACCGTATAGGCGTCCGCGGTCGCAAGACCCGCCGCTTTGATGTTGTACGTCGCTCCTGCGGCGTACCGGCGGTCGCCCTCGCCCGGGAGGACCAGCGTGGGACCGCGTCCTTCGCCGATCGGAAGGGGTCTTGCCGACCCGTTGGGGCCGCTTTCCAGATAGGTGACGCCGTAGCGAGGAGTCCGGGCGTTGATTTCCTGGACCGGCATCGTCCCGCGCTCACCCGGAGGCTCATCGCCAGGTGCGCCCAGCTCAAGGAAGAAGCCCTCGTTGCCGCCCGGGGTGGTGAAGGTGATGAGTTCCGCGCTGTCCTCTCCGACATTGCGCCACTCATGAGGGATGCCACGGGGCGCCGCGAAGAACGTACCGTCGCCCACGATGGTGTCGATTCCCCCGGCCTTCAGTTCAAGCGTCCCGTGGAGCAGGAAGAAGCCTTCCTCCTCACGCGAATGGACATGTCTGGGCGGACCGGTTCCGGCCGGCGGACAATCGAGCCAGAACGCGTACTCACTTCCCGTGTCCTCGCTGACAGCGGCAAAAGTGATCAGGTCGTCGCCCATCCACCAGATCGAGACGCCCTCACCCGGCTTCACCAGCTTGCCGCGCCTGAGCAGAGGTGCGTCCTGTTGGATTGGCCTGTTCAGGTCCTGTGGAGTCCTGGCCTTGGCCATTGCTCAACCGTCCCATCCGAGGTCCGAGCACCGTTCCACCGAGCCGCCGGCCCATGACTCACCGGCGATTCCGTGACCTGTTCGTACGCCCCGTTCAATGGGGCCGGGCCTCGGACCTCGTAGTCGCACACCATTTCAATTCTCGCCCGCCACGAGCCGTTGTCAAAAGCGAGGCGGTCGGAGCGGGGCGGTCAGAGGCGGTCAGTTGACCCCTCGGTCCAGGCCTGACCAGTACGGCTCGCGGAGTTTGTACTTCTGGATCTTTCCGGTGGCCGTACGGGGGATGGCATCGCGGAATTCGACGGTCGTCGGTGCCTTGTAGCCGGCCATCCGCTGCTTGCAATGGGCGATGATGTCGGCCTCCTGAGCCGTCGCGCCCTCCACGAGGACCACCAGGGCCTTGATCGTCTCGCCCCACTTCTCGTGGGGCACACCGATGACGGCTACCTCGGCGACCGCCGGATGGCTGAAGATCGTGTCCTCCACCTCGATCGACGACACGTTCTCGCCGCCTGTGATGATCACGTCCTTCTTCCGGTCGGAGATGGTCAGATGCCCGTCGGCGTCGTCGAACGTGCCGCCGTCGCCGGTGCGGAACCAGCCGTCCTCAAGAACGGCTGAGGTCTCCTCCGGCTTGTCCCAGTACCCGTCGAGTACGACGTTGGACCGGGCCAGGACCTCTCCGGAGTCGGAGACCTTCAGTCTGGCGCCGAGCGCGGGGAGTCCCGCGCGGGAGAGTTTGCGTGCACGCTCCTCCGCGGGCAGGGCCTCGTCGCCGGGCCGGGTCCGGTTGAAGGTGAGCAGGGGTGATGTCTCGGTCAGGCCGTAGATCTGGGTGAACTCCCAGCCCAGTTCCTCGTCCACCCGCTGGATCATCCTGCTCGGCGGCGGGGCGCCCGCGCAGACGATCCGTACCCTGTCCCGGCCCGGGATCTCTCCTTCCCAGGAAGCCGCCGCGTCCAGCACCGCGTTCCACACCGCGGGCGCGCCGCACATCAGCGTGACTCCGTGCTCGTCGATCCGGCGCAGGATCTCCGTACCGTCCACCTTGCGCAGCACCACCTGCTTGACGCCCAGTCCGGCCATCACGAACGGCATCCCCCAGCCGTTGCAGTGGAACATCGGCAGCGTGTGCAGATAGACGTCCCGCTCCCACACCCGGGTGTGGAGCCCGAAGGTGAGCCCGTTGACCCAGATATTGCGGTGGGTCAACTGGACACCCTTGGGGCGGGCGGTGGTCCCTGACGTGTAGTTGATCGTCGCGGTGGCGTCCTCGTCCGGACTCGACCACGGGCGCGGCTCGACGCCGAAACGCATGAGTCCTGCCTCGGTCTGCTCGCCCAGAACGAAGCGGTGGCGCGCCTTGATCCCGGAGAGTGCCGCGTCCAGTTCCGGATCGACGAACAGGACCGAGGCGCCGCTCTGCCGCACCACGTACTCGATCTCCTCGGGCTTCAGACGGAAGTTGACGGGCACGCAGATCCGTCCGCTCATCGGCACGGCGAACAGCAGCTCAAGCAGGCGCGCGGAGTTGTGGCTCACCACCGCCACCCGCTCGCCCTCCCCCACGCCGAGCGCATCGAGCCCCGCCTGCCAGGCCCGTACCCGCTCGCCGAGCCGCCCGTACGTCGAGACGGGCACGGGCGGGCCGGGTTGATCCGGTTCGTCGACCACACCGGGGCTGGTACGGAACCCCCGCTCCGCCCGGTCGAGAAAGTCCGCCACGGTCATCGGAACCCGCATTGCTCTCTCCCTCTGTCCGGAACGAGCGCCTGTCGGGCGCTCGATCGCATTGGGAAAGGGACTTCCCCGTTCCCGACGCCCTGAACGGTTCATCAAGGCCACGCGAAGCGGAGGTCAGCGGTCGACGTCTCCCCTTGGAGTGATCAGTCGTGTTGGAATGATCATTGGAGTGGTCAGTCGTGCGGGACGACGGCTACGGGGGCCGCGGCGTGGTGGAGTACGGATTGGGTGACGGGTCCGATGTGGGCGCCGATCGGGGAGCGGCGGATCCGGCGGCCGACCACGACCAGGGATGCCTCGCGGGAGGCGTCGGCCAGTTGGTCGGCGGGCCTGCCGGAGCCGGACTCGGCCCTGACCTCGACATCGGGGAACTTCTTCCGCCACGGGTCCAGGACCTCGGTCAGGGTGGCGGCCTGCTGCCGGGACAGCTCCGTGTGGAGTTCGAAGTCGATGGATAGGGCGTACGCGTAGTAGGCCGGGGGGTTCCAGCCATGGACGACCCGCAGGGAGGTGGACCGGCGGACGGCCGCGTCGAAGGCGAACTCGATGACCGAGGCGTCCGGGCTGTCGGCATCGAGGCCCAGGACCACGGGCCGGTACGGAGTCGTGGCGGACGGGATGCCGGCGGGATCCGCCGTGTGCTCGTCCGTCGCCCGTTCCCCGGCGCGCACCAGGACCACGGGCCGCTCGGAGTGCGCCACCACGGCGAGGCCGACGGAGCCCACCACGAAGCCGCCGATCCCACTCAGCCCGCGGGATCCCAGGACGAGCAGGGCGGCGTCCTCCGCCAGACCCGACAGGACGTCACTGGGCCGTCCGGAGAGCTGCTCCGTGGTGACTTCGACTCCGGGATGCCGCTGCCGGATGCTCTCGGCGGACTCCCGGGGAATCCGTTCGCTCCAGTGCCGCTGGGTCTCCGCCCCGAGGAGCGAGGCCTGCGCGACGGGTTCCGGTACCGGCTCCCAGACGTGGACCAGCTTCAGCGGCAGACCGCGCAGTTCTGCTTCGCGGGCCGCCCAGTCGGCGGCGGCCCGGCTTTCGAGCGAGCCGTCGAGGCCGGCGATGACGGTACGGGACATGGGCTTCCACCTTCTGAATCGGGGCGTTCCGAATAGGGCGTTCCGTATCGGGGTGTTCTGAATCGGGGCGTGCGATTCCGGCGTCGTATCGAGTGGGGTTGTGGTGTGCGGACCACCGGTGGGCCGTCCGGTCGCTGCCCGGCACCGCTCACTCTTGTCCCGCGGGGAGAATTCCGCGGGATGCCGAAGGTCCGTGACGATGGGGCTGAACGGCCCCTTTGGCAGGGCCTGTTGGTCTGTCTGCCGGCCGGACTGCGGGCATGGGCGGTACGGGCGGGTGTGAGCGGGTGTGAGCGGTGTGGGCCGTTCGGACCGGAGGCAGAGCCGGCCGGCCTCTGGGCCCGAGGGTCCGGTGGGCCGAGGCTTGTTGTAGCGGCGACCGGTCCCGACATGGCCGTCCGCTCAATCCGCTGGAGGAGGGATCATGCATCACACTCCGCACACGGTGAGCGATGTGATGACGCATGCCGTGGTCTCGGTCAGCCCGGAGGCCGGGTTCAAGGAGATCGTGGACACCATGGAGAGGTGGAACATCAGCGCCCTGCCGGTCCTGGCGAACGACGGCCGGGTGATCGGCGTGGTGTCCGAAGCGGATCTGCTCCCCAAGGAGGAGTTCCGGGACGCGGATCCCGGCCGCGCGGAACAGATGCGGCGCCTCGACGATCTGCGCAAGGCCGGAGCGGTGACCGCCGCGGAGGTCATGACCGCCCCCGCCGTCACGGTCCGGGAGGATGCCACGCTCGCCCAGGCGGCACGGACCATGGCTCAGAAAACCCTGAAGCGGCTGCCCGTGGTCGACTCCTCGGGACGGCTCGACGGGATCGTCAGCCGCTGCGATCTGCTCAAGGTGTTCCTCCGGTCGGACGAGGATCTCGCGGAGGAGGTACGCGAGGACGTCGTCGACCGCCTCTTCCTGGTGTCCCGTGAGAACGTGCGGGTCACCGTGGTCAACGGGGTGGTCACGCTGAGCGGGCAGATCCATGACACCGCTCTCGTCCCGCTGGCGGCCCGTCTGACGCGTGCGGTCGAAGGGGTGGTGGACGTCGAGTGCGCGCTCGTAGGCCCGGGCATCGGACCGGTCGGGCCGCCCATGACGCGGCCTCAGCTCTGAGGCATAGCGGCTCTGAGGCACCGCGGCCTTGCCGCTACGAAGCGGCTCGGAAGGGGCACGTACGAAGCAACTCGAACTCGCACGAAGCGGCGCAGCCTTGCGCTCGGCTACGAAGCAGGGCTCGGCCCTGCGCTTACGCGGCGGGCCGTTCCAGGACGACCTTGAGCGCTCCGCTGTCGGGCGCCGAGAACACCTCGTACGCCTCCTCCATCCGGTCGAGTTCGAAGCTGTGGGTGACCAGTGCCGAGGTGGGCAGCCGCCGGGCGGCGGTCATGTCCATCAGCATCGGGGTGGAGTAGGTGTCCACAAGCCCGGTCGTGATGGTCACGTCCTTGATCCACAGGTCTTCGAGGTGCAGTACGGCGGGCTTGCCGTGGACCCCGACATTGGCGACGCGTCCGCCCGGGCGGACCAGGCGGGTGCACAGCTCGAAGGTCTCGGGCAGCCCCACCGCCTCGATCGCCGCATCGGCGCCGAGCCCCTCGGTCAGATCCTTGACCAGACGCGCGGGGTCCTCCGCCGCGTCCACCACCGCGTCGGCGCCGAACCTGCGTGCCGCCTCCAGCCTCGGCCGCGACAGATCGACGGAGACCACACGCCTCGGTGAGAACAGCCGCGCCGCGGCGACGGCCGCCAGGCCGATGGGCCCCGCCCCGACCACGACCACCGTGTCACCGGGCCGGACACGGCCGTTGAGCACACCCACCTCGTAGGCGGTGGGGAAGATGTCGGCGAGCAGGACCGCGTCCTGGCTGTCCAGGGAGCCGGGCAGCCGGTGGACGGAGAGATCGGCGAAGGGAACGCGCACATACTCGGCCTGGGTCCCGTCGATGAGATGTCCCAGCACCCAGCCCCCGCCGCCGAGGCACTGGCCGTACCGCGCCTCCCGGCAGAAGCGGCAGCGCCCGCACGCCGAGACGCAGGACACCAGGACCCGGTCCCCGGGCCGTACGGTGTGCACGTCACCGCCTGCCTCCACGACCTCGCCGACGGCCTCATGGCCGAGGACGGTCCCGGGGACGACCTCCGGGACATCGCCCTTGAGGATGTGCAGATCGGTGCCGCAGATGGTGACGGAGTCGACGCGGACGATCACATCCGCCCCGTCCTTGACGGAAGGTTCGGGGACCTCGTCCCAGGAGGACTGTTCGGGTCCGTGAAAGACGAATGCCTTCATGACGCGCATCTCCTCGTTGGTTCAGCTCGTTGGTTCAGCTCGTTGAGTCAGCTCCTCGCGGGCCGGAGGCGGCGGCGACGTCCAGCACCTGGTGCCTCAGTCGCGCGTCGGGTGCCTCAGATCCTCGGAGACCGTGACGACGCCGTCCACGCTGCGGCACAGCCGTACCACCACCGGGACCAGGCGGCTGTCCTCCACCGCACCGTGCAGGGTGACCTCGCCCTCCTTGACATCGGCTGTGACCGCCATGGGGGCGAGGCCGAGGGTTCCGGCCAGGACATCGTGTGTGATCTCGTCCCGGATGGCGTGGTCCTGGCGCAGGAAGACCCGGAGCAGGTCGGCGCGGCTGACGATGCCGCGCAGTGTCTCGGTCTCGTCCACCACGGGCAGACGCTTGACGTTCTGCACCGCCATAAGACGGGCGGCCTCCACAACGGTCCAGTCGGGGTGCGCGCAGACCACCGGGGCGGACATGACCTCCCCGGCGGTGCTGCCCTCGGCACGGGCGCGCTCCCACGCCTCCAGGTCCGGCAGCGGCGTCCGGCCCGACAGATCGGACCCGCCCGCCGCCTTGCGCAGCAGATCCGCTTCCGACACCAGGCCGACCGGACGGCCCGCGGTGTCGACCACGGGTACGGCGCTGATGTCGTGGTCCGCCAGCATTCTGGCGATCTCCTTGAAGGGCGTCTCGGGCCGCACGCTCACCACATCGCGGGTCATCAGCTCACTGATCCTGCGGTGATCCATGTCCTCACTGCTCCCTTCATGGCCAAGGGCCTCGCATGACCAAGGGCCTCTCATGGCCAAGGGCCTCAGGCTTCATGGCCATGGGCCTCGGATCCCGACCGCCCGGCGCGGCCACCTCTCCACGGTCCCCGGCCGCGCCACCCGGCACCATGAGCCACTCGGTCCCTCATCACGGGAAGAACCGGCCCCTCATCACGGGAAGAAGGGGAACGCCCGGCCCGCGCTTCCAGGCCGACGGGTCCCGGGACAGGGCCTTACGGCCCCTGCCACCGGCCTGGCCTCGGAAGCACGCTGGAGAGGAACGGGGATCGCCCGTCCGGGAGCACCGACTCATCCGGGAGCAGCCGTGTTGTCACCCGCGCTCGACGAAACGACGGTGAGCGGCCTGGTCGCCGACGCCACGGCCGCGCCTTCGATGCACAACGCCCAGCCCTGGCGCTTCCACTACAACCCGGACAGCCGCACCCTCGCGCTGTCCGCGGATCTCGACCGCGCCTTGCCGTACTCCGATCCCACCCTGACCGGCCTGCACCTGGGCTGCGGCGCCGCGCTGCTGAATCTCCGGGTCGCGGCCGTCCACCAGGGGCTCCTCCCGGTGACGACGCTGCTCCCCGACCCCCGCGATCCCTCGCTCCTGGCGACCGTACGACTCGAATCCGCGACGACCGCGGCAGAGGCACAGGCAGAGGCAGAGGCACGGGACGAGGCACAGGTCGACGGACTCGGCTCGCTCCACCCCGCGATCCATGACCGGCACACCAGCCGCGAGCCCTTCACGGACCAGGAGCTGCCGGAGGAGGTACGGTGCGCGCTCGCCGGAGCCGCCCGGCGGGAGGGCGCCGAACTCGCCTTCCTCATCGGACCGCACCTCCAGTTCGTCCTGGATCTGATCCAGGACGCCGAGGGATACAGCCGGATGGCCCCCGGAAGGGAAGCCGAGCTGCGGCAGTGGACCTGGAACGCCAGGTCCGACTCACCCGCGGACGGAGTCCCCGACTACGCGTTCGGACCGCGCAAGCGGGCCGGCAGGGCTCCGGCGCGCGACTTCGCCGGCGCGGGCGCGGTGTCAGGCAGGCCGGTGGCGGACTTCGAGGACCGGCCTCACCTGGCCCTGCTGAGCACCCCGGAGGACGGACCGGCCGACTGGCTGCGCGCGGGACAGGCCATGGAGCGCGTCCTGCTCCTCGCCACACGTCACGGAGTGTCCGGCGCACCCGCCACTCAGGCACTCGAACATCCCGAGCTGCGGTGGCTGCTGCGTGACCCGGTGTCCGGCACGGGCCATGTCCAGATGGTCCTGCGCCTGGGGTACGGGCCGCGTGGCCCCCGGACACCCCGTCGTCCCGTACGGGACGTACTGACGATCGGCGACTGACCGGCCAGGAGAAGACCGAGGGATGGGAGGTGGTCGACCATGACGAACCGGGCCCGGAGGGATTCGCGCGAGACCGAGTTCGGAACGCTGAGCGAGGAGGAGTGCCGTGCCCTGATCTCCACGCACGGTGTCGGCCGTGTGGCCGTGAACACGCGCAACGGCCCCGCTGTCGTTCCCGTCAACTACGTCGTGTCGGGCGACGGTTCGCTGGCGTACAGAACGGCCCCGGGCACCGCCGCGGCGGCGGCAGCCGACCAGGAGGTCGTCTTCGAGGTCGACCATGTCGATGAAGCGGTGCGCCAGGGCTGGAGCGTCAATGTCGTCGGCACCGCGCATGCCGTCACGGGAGACGCCGCCGCACGCGGACTGGACCAGCAGGCGTACACCGCCCCCTGGGCGGGGGACGACCGCCGGCTGTGGCTCGCGATCTTCCCGGCCCGGATGACGGGCCGCCGCATAGGCCCGGCGCCGGCTCCCGGCCGCTGACCGGGCGGGAGGAAGGGCGCCGGCCGGACGACCCACACGGGCCGCGCGGTCGTCCGGCCGTGCGTTCGGCGCCGTGACCGTCGTGTGCCGTGGGCGGGTCCCGGGGCTGTGGGCCCAAACGTCGCCGTCGCACGACCGCACGGCCCTCTCCGGCATCCGTCAGGACGGGCCGACGCGAAACGGCCGCATCATCTCGTTGTCCTCGTGCTCCAGCATGTGGCAGTGCCACATGTACCGGCCCGCCTGGTCGAACCGGACCTTGACCCGGGTGACGGCGCCCGGATACGCGATCACCGTGTCCTTGAAACCGAGTTCCCACGGCTCCGGGGGCTGCGCCGCCTCACCGTCCCGCTGCCGGTCCACCACCTGGAACTGAACCTCGTGGATGTGGATCGGGTGTCCGTCCATCGTCAGGTTGTGGATCTCCCAGACCTCGGTCGCGCCCAGGGCGGGATTCTCCGTGACCGGATCGCCCCACCCCAGAGGCACCGGTTGCCCCGCCGGGTCCAGGATGCCGAGAAGCACGGCGCGCGGACCCACGCCCGGCAGCCGGGCCGAGCCCGCCTCGTTCAGGCTGAGCCGCCGCGTACGGCTCGCCGCGCCCAGGGGCTCGCACGGGGGCAGTACGAGCTGAGAGACCGGCGCCGACCCGTCCGGCGCGGTGAGCGGTCCCACCTCGAACTTCATGACCTGACCGGTGGTCTTCGGATTCGCCGGCGGAAAGTCCGTAACCGCCGCTCCGCCCCCGAACACCGTGTCGGGTCCCTCGTTGATGAGGTACAGCTCGGTCCCCACCGGGACGGAGGTGAAGTCGACTATGACGTCGGCGCGTTCGGCCGGCGCGGTCAGCAGTTCCCCGCGCTGGACAGGCGTCGGCAGGAATCCTCCCTCACTGCCGATCTGCCAGAAGGGAAGCACCGGCGCGGCGGGCCTGGGTGCCAACGGGTCGGTGACGATCTTGAGGATCAGGAAGCGCGCGTTGCAGCCGTTGAGAAACCGGAACCGGTAGCGGCGCGGCTCCACGGACAGCACCGGCCAGGTCCGGCCGTTGGTGACCATCGCGTTGGCGAAGAACTCCGGATTCCAGATCGGCGCCATGTCGCTCTCCGGCACATACGGTCCCCCGAATCCGTCGAAGAACGCCCGGCTCGCCGGATAGAACAGGCTTCCGTCGGTGTGGAACGACCGGTCCTGGATGACGACCGGAATCTCGTAGTACCTCGTCCCCGGCCGGTCGCCGAGCCTGGGCGCGGGGCCCGGCAGTACCCCCTCGCCCAGGTCTGCCGACCCGCCGCGCAGAAGGTAGAAGCCCGTCAGACCGGCGTACACATTCAGTCTGGTGAGTCCCAGGGCGTGATCGTGGAACCAGAGAGTGGCGGCGCGGCCCTGGTTGGCGTAGTGGAACACGGCGTTCCCCGGGCCCCACTTCGCGCCGAACAGTTCCTCGGACTTCCTGCGGAACTCGGCGTAGAAGGACCCGGTTCGCGCGTAGCCCGCCGGAATGTCACGTGCGTCGGGCAGATACCACGCCTCGGCGTAGCCGTCGCTCTCCTCGGTGTTCCGCCCTCCGTGCAGATGCGTCACGATCGGTACGGGACCCGTGTACGGGCCGGGGGTCGAGGTGAACACGGGGGACGAGTCCCGCCCGGGAACTCCGCCAGGGGGGTTCGCCCAGTGCAGCGTGGGATCCACCGGCAGCAGGTGCGGCAGATAGTTCTCCCGCGCGTCCAGCAGACGATTGACCCAGGTCACCCGGACCGCCCTGCCCGCCTCGGCCTCCACCGTGCGGGCGGGGTAGCTGAATGTGCCGGGGTGCCGACAGGAACCGTATCCCCAGACAGCCGTGGCCGGACTGCCGGGAGGGAGTACCTGCTGCCGGAACTGCCGGACGCCGATCGTATAGCCGTCGGTGCCGGGGCCGGTCCCGCCGTCCCACGAATCCCGGGGCATCACCGGAGGTATCGCGAGTTCGGTGACGTACTTCTCCACCGTCTCCGGATCGAGTATCCCGTCCGCGGTGACCGGGGCCGCGAACGCCGTCCCGCCGGGCAGAAACAGACAGACCCCGCCCGCAACACCGGCCCGCACGACCCGACGCCTACTGATCATTGGCCCTCCCGCGCACGGTCAGAACCGACTCACACGGCCAGGAGATGCCCCGAGACACCATCGAACAAATACCCGTACCGCCGTTGAAACTCTCCATGGCCGGATATGAATCACCTGATGAGGCTAGCCGCGCCCTGCGCCGACGCGGCCTGTGGACAACGGTCGTGGCCCGGCCTGTGGACAACTGATGCCGTGTCGCGGGCAGGCCCTAGCATCGAGTTGTCAGTGATACGGGTCTCACCACCCAGGGACAGGGGTGGCGGCGGAGGGGCCGCGGTGCCGGCGGGAGGGCGGGGGCATGGGCGAGGCGGTGGAGATGCGGGCGGCGTTGGCGCGGCTGCGCAGGTCGACCGGGCTGACCGTGACGTTCGGCGGACTGACGTATGAGATGGGGCAGTTGAGGATCGCCGAGCTGCACGGGACTTCGACGAGCGCCCTGCGCGGGCTGCGGATCTCGTCGGGGAACGGTCTGGGCGGCAAGTCGATCGCCATGGCCAGACCCTGCGCGGTGACCGACTACCGCGAGGCGCGGCACATCAGCCATGAGTACGACGCGGCGGTGGCGGCGGAGGGGCTGCGCTCGGTGCTCGCGGTACCCGTGGTCGTACGGCGCAGGGTGCGCGGGGTGCTGTACGGAGCGCTGCGCAGCGCCCTGCCGATCGGGGAGCGGGCCTTCGACGCGGCGGTGGCCGCCGCGCGGGATGTGGAGCAGGCCCTAGTTGTACGGGACGAGGTGCGGCGGCTGCTCGCGGTGGCCCGCGAGGCGGCGGGCGGTGCGGGTGCCCGGGAGGAGATACGCGCGGCCCACAGCGAACTGCGCGCGCTGGCGCCCCGGATCGTCGACGCGGAGCTGCGGGAAGAGCTGCTCACCGTCTGCGGGCGGCACGCGGGTGCCGCGCTGCCGGTGGACGCCCCGGCGCCGCCGCTGCCGGTCACGCTGGCACCGCGCGAGGTGGATGTCCTGGGCTGTGTCGCGGCGGGCTCGACCAACGCGACGACGGCGAGGCTGCTGGGGCTCCGCCCGGAGACGGTGAAGGGCTATCTGCGCTCGGCGATGCGCAAGCTCGGCACGCACAGCCGGCTGGAGGCGGTGGTGGCAGCCAGGCGCGCCGGCCTGCTGCCGTAGCTTGCGCGAGCCTTTCGAGCTTGCGCGAGCCTTTCGCGGCCGCTTCGGGAGACCCGCGGCCGCAGCGGCCGCAGTGGAAAAGCCCGGCCTCTGTGGCCGGTCGTTCATAGGTACGGATTGGAGGTATGCACATGGTGTCGACAGACCGGTTCCTGGCCTTCGCCGCGATGTCCCTGCTCGTGATCGTGATCCCGGGGCCGAGCGTGCTGTTCGTGATCGGGCGGGCGCTGGCGCACGGACGGCGGACCGCGCTCGCCACGGTGCTCGGCAATGTGGCCGGGTCGTATGCCCTGGTGGTGGCGGTCGCGCTGGGGATAGGCGCGCTGGTCGAGGAGTCGGTGACGGTCTTCCTCACGGTGAAGCTGGCGGGCGCGGCCTATCTGGTCTTCCTGGGGGTGCAGGCCTTCCGGCACCGCAAGGAGATGCGGGCCTCGGCCATGTCGGCGCCCGCGGGCCCGGCGCGCGGAGATCTCCGTACGGTCGGGGACGGCTTTGTCGTGGGGATGACCAATCCCAAGGGCGTGGTGTTCTTCGCGGCCGTGCTCCCCCAGTTCGTGGACCACTCGGCGGGCCAGGTGCCGGCACAGATGCTGCTGCTGGGGCTGGTGCCGATCGGGATCGGGCTGGTCACTGACACCCTGTGGGGTCTGGGTGCCTCCGCTGCCCGCAACTGGTTCGCGCGGTCGGACCGGCGGCTGTCAATGGTCGGCGGCGCGGGCGGGTTCGCCATGATCGGGCTGGGGGTGACGGTCGCGGCGACGGGCCGGGCGGACTGAGGAGCCGTACGGGACGGGGGCCGGAGCTTGGAAAACGGCGGGTGCCAGGGGCGCGTCAAAAAGCGGGGCTGCGCGGTCAACGCTCCGTCATGAGTCCGGCAAACCGCCTTCCGCCGGGCATAGCTTCCTGGAGTCAGGCAGTGAACGACTCCCCTGGGAGGACACCATGGAGCGCCTCATACCCGAGGACGCGGACTCGGAGCCCGCCGATTCGACCCCGGACGGCTCGACCACGGACGGCTCGGCCGCGGACGATTCGGCCGCGGACGATTCGGCCGCGGACGATTCGGACCCCTCCGATCCGGACCCCGTTGATTCCCGCCCCGACGACTGGCGCGCGGTACGGCCGCTGTATGTGCCCGTACGGCTCGGCTCGTGCGGCGGGTACCAGCTCCGCTTCGCGCGCACCCCGCTCGGCGCGCGGACCGCGATCGGCTTCACCAGCGACCGTCGGCTGACAGCCGTTCTCGGCGAGCGGCAGACGTGGATCAGGCTGGCGGAGCCCGCGCTGCGTGCGCTCGCCGCACCGCTCGGCACGACGATCGTCACGGTGGACCCCCAGCTCACCGCCCCGGCCCCCGCCGCCCCCGCCGTCGGCCGGCAGGCCGCGCCGGTCAGGGCCTGTTCCCGCCATGCCCCGCCGGTTTCGGAACCGGCCGACGCGCCCGTACAGCCGAAGCTCGTGCGGCCGGAGGCGATGCCCGTATGACCACCGAACCGCTGAGGCATGTCCGCGCGCTCATCAACGAGTTGAACGCCCCGCCGGTCTGGCCCGCGTCCGCCGTCGTCGCGCCCGGCGGGGACATCGCGGTGGCCGGGGTCGGGCTCGCGGAGCTGGCCGACCGCTACGGCACCCCGGTGTACATCCTCGACGAGGACGAGGTGCGGGCCCGCGCCCGGGCGTGGCGGCGGGCGCTGCCCGACGCCGAGATCGTGTACGCCGCCAAGGCGTTCCTCTGCCGGGCGGTCGTCGACTGGATGGAGCAGGAAGGCCTCGGCCTCGATGTCTGCTCCGCCGGCGAACTGGAGCTGGCCGCCACCCGCGGCTTCCCGCCCGAGCGGATCGTGCTGCACGGCAACGCCAAGTCCCCCCGGGACCTGTCGGCGGCGCTGCGCCTGGGCGTCGGCCGGATCGTCATCGACTCGGCCTGCGAGACGGCGAGGATCGCCGCGCAGGCGCCCGGGCCAGGTCCGCAGCGGGTGTTGGTCCGCGTTCTGCCCGGGATCGAGGCGGGCGCGCACCCCAAGATCCGTACGGGGGCGGAGGGCCAGAAGTTCGGGCTCTCGATCGCGGACGGCTCCGCCGAGGAGACGGTCGGCCGGATCCTCGGCCAGCCCCGCCTCGAACTCACCGGCCTGCACTGCCATCTCGGCTCCCAGATCGCCGGGCCGGAACCGTACGCCGAGGAGGTCCGCCGCCTGGTCGCGTTTCTGGCGTGGATCAGGGAGCGGTACGGCGTGACCCTGCCCGAACTGGATCTGGGCGGCGGCTTCGCGGTGGCGTACGTACCGGGCGATCCGGCGCCTGCCCCGGCCGAGTACGGGCGCCTGATCACCACCACCCTCGCGGACGCCTGTGCCGCCCACGGCCTGCCCGTACCGAAACTGACCGTGGAGCCGGGCCGTTCGGTCGTCGCACCCGCCGGGGTCGCGCTCTACCGGGTGCTGTCGGTGAAGCGGGGCGCCGGCGGTGTCTTTGTCGCGGTCGACGGCGGGATGAGCGACAACCCGCGGCCCGCGCTGTACGGGGCGCGCTACACGGTCCGCCGGGTCGGCCATGCCTCCACGGCCCCGATGCGCACGGCGACGGTCGTCGGCCGGCACTGCGAGGCGGGCGATGTGCTCGCCGGCCCGGTGGAGCTGCCCGCGGACATCAGACCCGGCGACGTACTGGCGGTCCCGGCCGCGGGCGCCTACCAGGTGTCGATGGCCTCCGGTTACAACATGACCGGCCGCCCACCGGTGGTGGCGGTCTCAGGAGGGAGGTCGCGGCTTCTGGTACGCCGGGAGACCTTCGACGACCTGCGCGCACGCGACGTCGGACTCTGACCGCATGGACCGCATGCCGGACCCTGCCTCGCCGGCCTCCGGCAGTCACCGCCGGCCTGGGACGCTCAGCCCCGCGGCCCGTTGAGACCGTTTCAGCCTTGCGGCCCGCTGAAACTCCCGAACCGGATGTCGTACGGCCCGCCCATGCCCATGACCGCAAGCACCCGCTCCCCCTCCTCGGCCACCTCCGCACGTTGCCCGGGCGTCAGCGCACCGAAGGCCTCGACGGTCAAGGTCACCCGCCCGCCGCGCTCACCACGCCCGCCGGCCTCGGTGAGCTGCCAGATCCCGGCCAGGAAGCCGTCCACGAGGAACGTACGAAAGGGCTGATTGCCGCGGACCGTGCGGCCCCGGTACGCGGGCGGGACCACCCGGCTCCGGTCGGCGTGCGAGAGCAGGAGGTTGTCGTACTCGGGCAGGAAGCGAGGCGGCGCGGGGGTGTCCTCGGCGGGCCGTGGCGCCTCCGGCAGATCGAACAGCTCGGTCCCGCTCTCGTCCTGGAAGGTGAGCAGCCGGGGCCGCAGCCGTTCGAATGCCTCCCGCAGCCGGGTGAGCCCGGACCAGACCTGCATGTCCTTGACGGAGGCCGGGCCGAAGGCGGCGAGATAGCGCAGTACGGTCCCGTCCGGCGCGGGCACGGGCTCGGCGGGACGCCCGAACCAGTGCTCGGCGGTGGTGAGCGTGACCTGTCCGGCTCGGCCCCACAGCCCGCGCGGGGTGGTCTGTACGAGCGGTACGAGACAGCGGCCGGCGACCCCCAGCGCGAACGGCTCGGCCTCGGGCCACTCCTTGGCCAGCGCCTCGCGCAGTTCCTTCAGCGGCCGGGGCCGCTCCTCGACCAGCTCGCGGACAAGAGCGGCGAGCCGGTCGGGATCCACCCCGGTCAGCCGGTCGCGGAAGGACCTCAACTCCCGGTCCCGCGCGGCCTGGACGAGCGGACGGAGGGTCAGGCAGTCGTCGGCGGTGTGCGTATGGATGGTCGAGCGGAGCGTGACCAGCCGGGCGACCCGGCGCGCGGCCATCAGCCCGGACAGGTCGTCGGGTACGAAGCCCTCCAGGCGGGCCGCGAGCTGGAAGTACGGCGGCTTGACGTTCTGCGCCTGGAGTCCGAGCAGATGCGTGACGGCGGCCTCGGCGGACAGCCCGCTGCGACGGAGCAGGAGCTGGCGCTCCAGAGTGGCCCGGCTGAGCGCGCGGGTGGAGAGCACGGGGTGACTGGCGGAGCTGATCGTCCTCGCGGAGGCCATGGCGACCACGCTAGCGTCGTGACCGGAAACGATCACGGGGGTGGTGTTGATCGTCCTCGCGCCGGTTGGACCGCGCCTTCGCCTTCGACGAGTTCGGCCCGCTCGGCATCCGGGCGGCCCGCCCGGACGGCGCCCCCGTCCACGTCGTCCTCGACGACCTCTCCGCCCACAAGGGCGGCAAGGCATCCGCTGGGGCGGGCGTCCTCTCAGCCCAGCGGTCCGACCGCCCGTCCTGTGATCGTCGGCGGTCCAGCACAAGCGGCCTCACCCCGGGAACGAGCCCCGTCAGGGCTTTTCGGGCTTGCGGGCCAGCAGGCAGGCGTGCGGTCTGTTCACGCGCCCGCCGGGCTCCTGTTCCAGTCTCGCGGTGACGACGAGTCCGGCCTGCTCCAGCAGGTCGACCATGCGGTCCAGGGGCAGAAGGTACGACTCGTAGGACACCGGACGGCCATAGCCGTGGGTCGGCTGGAGTCGCTCATCGCCGACATAGTCTCCCCAGAGCAGGTAGCCGCCGGGCGCGAGCGTCCGGTGGAACTCGGCGAACACCGCCGGCAGCCACTGCGGGGGCGTGTGGTGGGTGGAGTACCAGGCCAGAATGCCGCCGAGTTCGTCGTCCCTCATCGCCAGCGCGGTCATCGAGCCCTCGGTGAACCGCAGGTTCGGATAGGCCTGCCGGGCCAGCCCGATCATCTTCGGTGACAGATCGACACCGAAGGCGGACACCCCCAGCCCGGCCAGGTGCGCCGTCACGCGGCCGGGACCGCACCCCAGGTCCGCGACCGGCCCCAGAGCGGCGGTCCGCACGAGTTCGGCGAACCCCGCCAGCATCGCGCGTGACAGCGGGTCCATCTCGGCTGGAGACGGGACGCGTTCGAGGTAATCGGCGGCGACCGTGTCGTACGACTCGCGGACGGCGGTCAGAAAGGAGAGCTCAGCCATGCCGGCGACCCTAGAGCAGGGAACTGACAGGCCGAGGCCCCACCTTGAGTCGACCTGCGCGACGTCCACCGCTGTGGACGCCCTGCCCACACCCCGGTGATCGTTTCCGGTCACGGCACCAGCGGCACTCGCGGACAGCTCCGGTCCGCGACCACAGTCTCAGAAACCCCGACGAAAACGGCGGGCCGGGATGCCCCCGGCCCGCCGCCTCCTCACTGTCGTACGCCCATCACGCCCGTACGCCCGTCACGCCCATCCGGCCCGTCAGGCCCGGCGCGACGCCCGCGCCAGGCCCAGCAGAGCCGTCGGGCCCATCGCTCGCATCAGGCCCTGCGCGACGGCCGCGCCAGTGTGTACCCGGCGATGCCCGCGAGCGCGCCCAGCACGCCCCCCGCCACCGTCCAGATCCAGCGGTCCGTCCACCAGCCCGAGGACCAGCCGTCCTCCGGTTCCGACGCGGTCACGGCCGTCTCCGACGAGGCCGCGGTGATTCCCGGGGTGAGCGGAGCGGACAGCTTTCCGCCGACCGCGTACGCGCCGCCCGCGCCCGGCGTGGCCGCCTCGACCTCCGTCCGTACCGGCAGGCCGAGATCCTCCTCCTGCGCGTTCACGACGGTGAGGCGTACGTAGTAGCTGCCCGGCAGCGGATCGTCGGACCAGGGCTCGGCCCAGGCCCGTACCGTACGAAGCGTGCAGCGCAGCGAGACCGTGTCCGCGTCCGCGGCGACCGCCTTCGTCTGGGCGCCGCTCACACAGGGCTGGCGGCGGCGCAGCCCGTCGTAGACATCGACCTGCCAGGTCAGCGCGCCCTTCCTCGCGGCGGCGGACTCGGGCAGGGTGACCGTGGCCCGCACGGTGGGGCGCTGCCCGGCGTCGGCCGGGAAGACCCAGTAGAGATAGTCACCCGTGGAGGCCTCCGCCGACGCCGTCTGCCCCGGCTTGAAGGCGGCGGCCGTACGGAAGGACGTGCCCGCCTCGGTCGGCCCCACCGCCTCGGGCCCGTCGCCGTTCGCGGACTCCTCGGTGGCGGGTACGGGGGTCTCGTCGGCCAGGGCGGTGCCCGCCGTACCGAACAGCGCCGTACCGGACAGCAGCACCCCGGCGAGCAGCACTCTTGTGAACAGCGCCCTTGTGAGGGGACGTGTGAACAGACCGGTGATACGCATCAGTTGGTCCTCCAGACGACACGCAGGCGGGAGATCCAGCCCCACAGCAGTCCGGCGGCCAGGCCGGTGAGGACCAGGGTGCCGAGCAGCCACCAGCCGCGGCCGAGGCCGAACGCGGCGATGTCGGAGGCCGCGTCGGGCGCGTCCACCAGATCGACGGTCAGCTCGACCGGCAGACCCGGGGTGGTCTGTACGGAGTCGGGGGCGGAGAAGGCATTGCTGACCTGAAGGCAGACCGTCTCCGCGGCCGGCTTCAGCCCGTCGGCGTCGTCATCGGCCGGCGGTTTCGGGTAGCGCAGCCCCGCCGAGATCACATCGGTGCGTCCGTCGCCCGCCTCGGAGCCGCGGACGATCTCCCTGCCGTGTACGGTCACGGCGCGCAGCAGCACCCCGTAGTCCCGGTCGACGGCGCGGTCGGCGGCGACGCTCACCGAGGCGCGCAGCTCCTGGCCGGGCAGGACGTCCACGCGGTACCAGCGGTGCTCGGAGAACTTCTCGCGGTCGCTGTAGAGGCCCGGCTTGATCTGCGGCGCGTCGGCGCAGCGCGCGGCGCCCTCGGTCGCCACCGGCGTGACAACGGGGTCGGCGGCGCGGTCCACGAGCTGTTTGACACGGCCGGAGAGTTCGTCGGTGTGCCGTACGGAGGTGTAGGTGCCGCCGGTCGCCTCGGCGATACAGGTGAGCTGCCGCCGGGTCTTGGCGTCGGGCACGAGGCCGAGGGTGTCGATGGTGAGATGGATGCCCCGGGCCGCGATCTCCCGCGCGACCTCACAGGGGTCGAGCGGCGCGCAGGTGTCCTCGCCGTCGGTGATGAGGACGATACGGCGGGTCGCGTCCCCGCCTTCGAGGTCCTCGGCCGCGCCCAGGAGCGCGGGTCCGATGGGGGTCCAGCCGGTCGGAACGAGGGTGGCGACCGCGGTCTTCGCCTCCGTACGGTCCAGCGGCCCCACCGGGTAGAGCTGCCGGGTGTCCTTGCAGCCGACCTTGGTGTCCTTGCCCGGATAGTTGGCCCCGAGGGTGCGGATGCCCAGCTCCACCTCCTGCGGCACCGCGTCCAGCACCTCGTTGAACGCCTGTTTCGCCGCGGCCATCCGGGACTGGCCGTCGATGTCGCGGGCCCGCATGGAGCCGCTCACATCGAGGACGAGATCGACCTTCGGTGCCGGTTTCCCGGTAGGTTCGTCAGCGGCGGCAGCGGGAGGGAAGAGCCCTACGGCCAGAGTGGCCACCAGACCGCACAAGGCGGCTGCCGACCGGCTACTTATGATCATCGCCGGATGATACGAGAATGGCACCGGGGAACCAAACGAAGGCTGACGGTCTGTCAAGTCGATTGCGTACAAGGGAAGTTGGGGCATGAGCGGAATGAACAGGCGCCGGTTCATCGGTATGGGAGCGCTCGCCGCCGCGTCGGCCGTCGCGGCCGCGCCAGGGCCCGTCGTACCCACGTCACCGCCCCGCCCGCAGCCGACGGACAGACCGTCCGTGCCCGCCCGGTCACGCGCCGCCACCAGGCCGCTGTTCCTCGGTACGTACACCTCGGCCGCGGGCGGCGGTACCGGCGTCGGACTCGCCTCGTACGACCCGACGACCGGCGCGGTGTCCGGTACGGGAACGATCGCGGGCGTCGAGAATCCGTCGTACCTCGCCGTCCATCCCGACGGCCGCACCCTCTACACCGTCAATGAGCAGCAGAACGGCGGTGTCACCGCGATCGCCCTGGCCGAGGACGGAAAGCACCGGGTCCTGGGGACGCGGAGCACGGGCGGTGCGGGGCCCACGCATCTCTCGGTGCACCCCGGCGGGCGCTGGCTGCTGAGTGCCAACTACACCTCCGGCAGTGTGGCCGTGCATCCCATCGACGCTGCCGCGGCGGGCGCGCTGGGTGAGCGTACGGACCTGGTGCCGCACTCCGCGCCGCCGCCGGGCCCCGGCCAGAGCAGCCCGCACGCGCACCAGATCGTCACCTCGCCGGACGGCGGCCATGTCCTGGCGGTCGACCTGGGCAACGACACGGTCTACACCTACCGGCTGGACACGACGGCGGGCACGCTCGCCCAGGTCTCGTACGCGCGGCTGCGCCCCGGCGCGGGCCCGCGCCATCTCACCTTCCATCCGTCCGGCGCGTACGCCTATCTCGCCAATGAGCTGGACAACACCGCCGTGGTCTGCGCGTACGAGCCCGGGACCGGGCTGCTGACCCCCGGCGAACCGCAGCCCACCGGGGCGGGCGGCGCGGGCGACAGCTTCCCGTCCCAGCTCGTGGTCACCGCCAACGGCGCCTTCGCGTATCTCGCCAACCGCGGCCGCAACAGCCTGACCCGCTACGCGGTCGAGTCGTCGGGCGCGACGCTCCGACTCCTCGACACCGTCCCGGTGGGCGGCGACTTCCCCCGGCAGCTCGCGCTCTCGCCCGCCGGGAATCTGCTGTTCGCCGCGAACCAGCGGTCGAACTCGGTGACGGTCTTCCACGTCGACCAGGAGAGCGGCGGCCTGCGCTCCGCGGGCGAGCCGTTCCGTTCCCCGGTGGCCGTCTGCGCGCTGCCGCTGTAGGCCGCGCGCGCTCCGGGCAGGCGCGCTGCCGCTGTAGGTCGCTGTAGGCAGGCGTGCTTGCCGCTCAAGACAGGGCGGGATCTCCGGGCCGGGCGGTATTTCCACGCAGGGCGGTATGTGGTCCGGATACGGTCCTATGTACTGTTCGCGTGCATGGGAGCGCTCCCAGTGGTTGGATGGCGCCAGCCCGTTCCCCGCTCCTGGATCAGGCTCAGGCACACTCGCGACGGGAGGTCGCCCCCGATGGTGACGAAGGGACGTACGGGCCAGCCCACCCTGGAAGAAGTCGCCGCGCTCGCGGGCGTCGGCCGGGGCACGGTGTCCCGCGTCATCAACAATTCGCCGCGGGTCAAGGACACCACCCGCCATCTCGTCGAGCAGGCGATCGCCCAGCTCGGCTACATACCCAACCGCGCCGCCCGCGCCCTGGCGGGAAGCCGCAGCGATGCCGTGGCGCTGGTGATACCGGAGACCGAGAAGCGGTTCTTCGCCGAGCCCTACTTCTCCGACATCGTCCACGGCGTGGGCGACGGTCTCGCCGACACCGATCTTCAGCTACTGCTCACCCTCGTCCGTACGGAGAAGGAACGGCAGCGCTTCCTCCAGTACGCGCGCGCCCGCCGGATCGACGGGGTGCTCCTCGTCTCCCTCCATGACAACGACCCGCTGCCCGATCTGCTCGCCGGGATGGAGATGCCCACGGTCCTCAGCGGCCGCAGGTCCGGCGACGAGTCCGTGTCCTATGTGGACTCCGACAATGTCGGCGGCGCGCGTGCCGCCGTACACCATCTGTCGGCATCGGGGCGGCGCCGTATCGCCACCATCACAGGACCGCTCGACATGTATGTGGCGCAGTGCCGGCTGCGCGGATACGAGGAGGCGGTACGGGCCAGCCCCGGCGGTCCGCGCCCCGCCTGGATCGCGCATGGCGACTTCACGGAGGAGAGCGGCCGGCGGGCGATGGCCGAACTGCTCGAACGGCACCCGGACCTGGACGCGGTGTTCGCCGCCTCGGATGTGATGGCGGTGGGCGCGCTGCACACATTGCGGGCGGCGGGCCGCAGGATCCCGGAGGAGGTGGCGGTGGTGGGGTTCGACGACTCGCCCATCGCGCGCCACACGGACCCGCAGCTCACCTCGGTGCGCCAGCCGGTGGAGGAGATGGGGCGGACGATGGCCCGGGTGCTGCTGGCGTCGATCAGTGACGGGGCGTCGGCCTGGCAGCATGTGGTGCTGCGGACGGAGCTGGTGCGCAGGGCGTCGGGGTGATCCGCGCGGGCCGTGGGTGATCTTCGCAGGCCGGACCGGCTGGTGCTCAGACCGCTGAATCGATCCTGCGCCGCTCGTGAGCCCATGGGCGCGGCTCGTCGTGGTGGATCGGGGTGTGCGCGCCCGTCAGCGGGACCCCGCTGCCGCCCCGCCGTACCGCCACGATCTCCGCGGCGATCGAGAGCGCGGTCTCCTCGGGGGTACGGGCGCCGAGGTCGAGCCCGATCGGCGAGCGCAGCCGGGCCAGCTCCCGCTCGGTGACCCCGTGCTCGCGCAGCCGCCGGGCGCGGTCCTCATGGGTACGCCGGGAGCCCATCGCGCCGACGTACGCGACCGGCAGCCGCAGCGCCAGTTCCAGCAGCGGTACATCGAACTTGGCGTCGTGGGTGAGCACACACAGGACCGTACGGGCGTCGGTCGCGGCCGACTCCAGATAGCGGTGCGGCCAGTCCACGACGATCTCGTCGGCGTCGGGGAAGCGGGCGCGTGTGGCGAAGACGGGCCGCGCGTCGCAGACCGTGACGTGGTAGCCGAGGAACTTGCCGGTACGGACGAGCGCCGAGGCGAAGTCGACGGCACCGAAGACGATCATGCGCGGGGGCGGCACGCTCGACTCGACGAGCAGGGTCAGCGGCCGGCCGCAGCGCGATCCGTGCTCGCCGATGACGACGGTGTCCGTACGGCCGGAGTCCAGCAGGGCGAGGGCTTCGGCGGCGGCGGTACGGTCCAGCTCAGGGTGTCCGCCGAGGCTCCCCTCGTACGATCCGCCGGGGCGCACGAGCAGGGCGCGGCCCAGCAGTTCGGCGGGGCCTTCGGTGATCCGGGCGAGTGCGGCGGCCTCCCCGCGGGAGGCGGCGGCCAGCGCGGCGGCGAACACCGGCCGGGTGACGTCCGCCCGTACCGCCGCTCGTACCGCTCCGTCCGTCCGTACCGCTCCGTCCGCCCGTACCGCTCGGTCCGTTCGCACGGCTCGCACCTCTCGTACGGCTCGCACCGCTCGTACCGGAGTCACCAGGATGTCGATGACTCCGCCGCAGGTCAGCCCCACCGCGAAGGCGTCGTCGTCGCTGTAGCCGAAGCGCTCGACGACGGTGGCGCCGTCCTCCAGCGCCTGCCGGCACAGCTCGTACACCGCGCCCTCCACGCAGCCGCCGGAGACCGAGCCGATCACCGCGCCCCCGCTGTCGACGGCGAGCGCGGCGCCAGGACCGCGCGGCGCGCTGCCGGAGACCGCGACGACCGTGGCGACGGCGAAGTCCCGCCCCTGCCCGGCCCACCGGTGCAGTTCCTCGGCGATGTCCAGCATCTCGGTCTCCTCGGGGATCCGCCGCGCTGAGTACGGCTTCGCTGTGCTCTCAGACGCCGGTCACGGATCCGGTGTCCGCGCCTGTACCGGTGAGATGCTCCGGCCGTACCGGTGTCCTGTTCAGCTCCAGGCCCGTCGCGTTCCTGATCGCCGCGAGAATCGCGGGAGTCGAGGAGAGGGTCGGCGCCTCTCCGGCGCCGCGCAGACCGTACGGCGCGTGCTCGTCGGCGAGTTCGAGGAGGTCGACGGGGATGGTCGGGGTGTCGAGGATCGTGGGGATCAGATAGTCCGTGAAGGACGGGTTGCGTACCTTCGCGGTCACCGGGTCAACGATGATCTCCTCCATGACCGCCACGCCCAGGCCCTGCGTGGTGCCGCCCTGGATCTGGCCGATGACGGACAGCGGGTTGAGCGCCTTGCCGACATCCTGGGCGACGGCCAGTTCGACGACCTTGACCAGGCCCAGTTCCGTGTCCACCTCGACCACCGCGCGGTGCGCGGCGAACGAGTACTGGACATGCCCGTTGCCCTGTCCGGTACGGAGATCGAAGGGCTGGGTCGGGCGGTGGCGCCACTCCAGCTCCAGGTCCACCGCCTCGTCCTCCAGGACGTCCGCCAGCCCGGCGAGGACCTCCCCGCCGTCGGTGACGACCTTGCCGTCTTCGAGGAGCAGCTCGGCAGTGGCCCAGGCCGGGTGGTACGTACCGAACTTGCGCCGGCCCAGCTCCAGCACCTTCTCCCGTACCGCCTCGCAGGTGTGCTTGATCGCGCCGCCGGTCACATAGGTCTGGCGGGAGGCGGAGGTGGAACCGGCGGAGCCGACCCGGGTGTCGGCGGGGTGGATGGTGACCTGGGCGACGCCGAGTTCGGTACGGGCGATCTGCGCGTGGACGGTGACGCCGCCCTGGCCGACCTCGGCCATCGCGGTGTGGACGACCGCGACCGGCTCCCCGGCGATCACTTCGAGCCGTACGCGCGCGGTGGAGTAGTCGTCGAAGCCTTCGGAGAAGCCGACGTTCTTGATGCCGACCGCGTAGCCGACGCCCCGTACGACCCCTTCGCCGTGGGTGGTGTTGGAGAGCCCGCCGGGCAGGGCCCGTACATCCGCTTCCTCTCCGGCCACGAGCCACTGCTGCTCGGGCGGGAGGGGGCGGGCCTTGACGCGGCGCAGCAGTTCGGCGACGGGCGCCGGGGAGTCGACACGCTGTCCGGTCGGCATCAGAGTGCCCTGCTCCATGGCGTTGAGCTGCCGGAACTCCACCGGGTCCATCCCCAGCGCCGCCGCGAGCCTGTCCATCTGCGCCTCGTACGCGAAGCACGCCTGGACGGCGCCGAAGCCGCGCATCGCGCCGCAGGGCGGGTTGTTGGTGTAGAGCGCGAGCGCCTCGATGTCGACATTCTCGATGGCGTACGGGCCGGCGGAGAGGGAGGCGGCGTTGCCGACGACGGCCGGGGACGAGGAGGCGTACGCGCCGCCGTCCAGCACGATCCGGCACTTCATGTGCGTGATCCTGCCGTCGCGGGTGGCGCCGTGTTCGTAGCGGAGCTTCGCGGGGTGGCGGTGGACATGGCCGAAGAACGACTCGAACCGGTTGTAGACCATTTTGACCGGCTTGCCGGTACGCAGCGCCAGCAGACAGCCGTGGATCTGCATCGACAGGTCCTCGCGGCCGCCGAAGGCCCCGCCGACCCCGGAGAGGGTCATGCGGACCTTCTCCCCGGGCAGGCCGAGGACGGGCGCGATCTGGCGGAGGTCGGAGTGCAGCCACTGGGTGGCGACATAGAGGTCGACGCCGCCGTCCTCGGCGGGCACCGCGAGTCCGGACTCGGGACCGAGGAAGGCCTGGTCCTGCATGCCGAAAACATACTCGCCGGTGACGATCACATCGGCGCGGGCGGCGGCCGCGGCGGCGTCGCCGCGGACGATGGGCTGGCGGTGCACGATGTTGGGGTGCGGGACATGGCCGCTGTGGTGGTCGGCGCGGTTCTCATGGATGAGGGGCGCGCCGGGCGCGGTGGCTGAGGCCTCGTCGGTGACGACGGGCAGTTCGGCGTAGTCGACCCGGATCTTGGCGGCGGCGCGGCGGGCGGTCTCGGGGTGGTCGGCGGCGATGACCGCGACCGGTTCGCCGTGGTGCCGGACCTTGCCATGGGCGAGGACGGGGGTGTCCTGGATCTCCAGACCGTAGTTCTTCACCGGGGTGGGGAGGTCGTCATAGGTGAGGACGGCGTAGACGCCCGGGGTGGCGAGTGCCTCCGCGATGTCAATGGATCTTATGGCTGCGTGCGCCGTGGTGGAGCGCAATGTGTGGCCCCACAACATGTCGTCGTGCCACATGTCCGAGGCGTACGCGAACTCGCCGGTGACCTTGAGGGTGCCATCGGGCCGGAGGGTCGATTCGCCGATGCCGCCGCTGGTGCGGGAGCCCTGGCTGAGGCTGGTGGGGGTGCCGGTGGTAGGCATCGCTTCAGACCGCCTCTTCCTGCCGGGCGGCCGCGAGGCGCACCGCGTCGAGGATCTTCTCGTAACCGGTGCAGCGGCAGAGGTTGCCGGAGAGCGCCTCGCGGATGTCGGCGTCGCTCGGGGAGGGGTTGCGCTCCAGCATCTCGTCGGCGGCGACCAGCAGCCCGGGGGTGCAGAAACCGCACTGGACGGCGCCCGCGTCGATGAACGCCTGCTGGATCACGGACAGGCCGCCGCCGTCGCCGGACGGTGCCCCGCCGTCGCCGGGCCGGGCGTCTCCGGAAGCACCGGAGTCGCGCTGCCGGGCGTAGTCGGCGAGGCCCTCGACCGTGATGACCTCACGGCCCTCGGCCTGCCCGGCCGCCACCAGACAGGCACAGACCGGGACGCCATCGAGCCGTACCGTACAAGAACCGCATTCGCCCTGCTCACAGGCGTTCTTGGAGCCCGGCAGGCCCAGCCGCTCGCGCAGGACGTACAGCAGGCTCTCGCCCTCCCACACATCGTCGGCCACCTGCTCACGCCCGTTGACCGTGAATGTCACCCGCATGGCTACGCGGCTCCTTCCAGGGTGCGGCCGCCCCGGCGGTACTGCTCCCAGGTCCAGTTGAGCTGGCGGCGGGCCATGATGCCGACCGCGTGGCGGCGGTACGCGGCGGTGCCGCGCACATCGTCGATGGGGTTGCAGGCGGCCGAGACGAGCGTGGCGAACTGCCGGGCGACGGACGGCGTGATGACCTTGCCGCTCTCCCAGAAGCCGCCCTCGTCGAGCGCCGCGTTCAGAAAGTCTTCCGCCGCACTGGCCCGTACGGGGGTGGGGGCGGCGGAGCCGATACCGGTCCGTACGGTACGGGTCGCGGGGTGCAGGGCGAGCCCGAAGGCACAGACGGCGATGACCATCGCGTTACGCGTACCGACCTTGGAGAACTGCTGCGGACCGTCCGCTTTCCTGATGTGAACGGATCTGATCAGTTCGTCGGCGGCGAGGGCATTGCGCTTCACCCCGGTGTAGAAGTCGTCGATCGGGATACGGCGGCTGCCGCGTACCGACTCGACCTCGACCTCGGCGCCCGCGGCCAGCAGCGCCGGATGCGCGTCGCCGGCCGGAGAGGCCGTGCCCAGGTTGCCGCCGACGCCGCCGCGGTTGCGGATCTGCGGCGAGGCGACGGTGTGCGAGGCGAGCGCCAGCCCCGGCAGCGCGGCCCTGAGGTCCTCCATGATGCGGGTGTACGGGACGGAGGCGCCCAGTTCGACGGTCTCCGCGCCGACCGCCCACTCGCTCAGCTCGCCGATCCGGTTCAGGTCGAGCAGATACTCCGGGCGCCGGTGATCGAAGTTGATCTCGACCATGATGTCCGTACCGCCCGCGATGGGGACGGCCGTGGGGTGCGCGGCCTTGGCGGCGAGCGCCTCCTCCCAGCTCGCTGGGCGAAGGAAGTCCATGAGTGCTCTCTTCTGATCGTTGGCGATTCGCTGGGCGATGGCGATTCGTCGTGATCTGATCGTTGACGATCGGGGCTTTTCATGAGCTGTTAACGCGCTGTGGCTCCAGTACACAAGGAGTGCTCCGGCTGGTGCAGTCACCGAAACCATGAAGGAGTTGGCTGGCCGTCTTCAGGGTCTTGTAGATTCGAACGAAACCACGAGAGAGATCGGCGACAACGAGATGCGGCTGCGCGCACTGCTGGACACCGATGCGCTGGGGCTGCGGCTGCTCGGCGGCGAGGACGAGCTGGACCGGTCCGTGCGCGGGGTGATGACCACCGATCTACGTGATCCGAGCCGTTATCTCTCCGGCGGTGAACTGGTCCTCACCGGTCTCGCCTGGCGGCGGCGGGCCGAGGAATCCGAACCGTTCGTCCGTGTTCTCGTCGCCGCCGGGGTCGCCGCCCTCGCCGCCGGTGAGGCCGAGCTGGGCGAGGTGCCGGACGATCTGATCGTGGCATGCGCACGCCATCGACTTCCGCTGTTCGCGGTGAGCGAGGCGGTGGCGTTCGCGACGATCACCGAGTATGTGGTCCGCCAGGTGTCCGGGGAGCGGGCCGGGGATCTGGCGGCGGTGGTCGAGCGCCACCGCAGGCTGATGACGGCGGGACCGGCGGGCGGCGGCCCGGACGTGGTCCTGGATCTGCTCGGCTCCGATCTCGATCTGCGTGCCTGGGTGCTCTCCCCCACCGGCCGGCAGATCGCGGGCGCCGGGGAGCCGCTGCCCGCGGCCCGCGCCGCCGCGCTCGCCGGGGAGCATCTCGCCGCGACCCGCGCGGGGCGCCGGAGCCCGTACCGTACGAGCGTCGACGGCACGGCGTACTCCCTCTTCCCGGTGCGCGAGCCGGGGCGCGGGGCCCCCGCCCTCGCCTCACCCGATGTGCGCGAGACCGTGCTCTCCGACTGGCTGCTGGCGGTCGAGGCGGACGCGGGTGACTGGCCGGCGGCCCGGCTCGATCTGCTCCGGGGTGTCACCCAGCTCATCGCGGTGGAGCGGGACCGGCGGGACGCGGCCCGCGCGGTACGGCGCCGGCTCGCCCAGGATGTGGTGGAGCTGGTCCAGGCGGCCGCGGCGCCGGCCGAGATCGCGGCGCGGCTGAGGGTGGCCGCTCCGGTGCTGCTGCCGGGGCTGACGACGGCGCCGCACTGGCAGGTCGTGGTGGCCACGGTGGAGTGGGCCGGGGACGGTGGCTCCGACCAGGGCGGTCGGGGTGGTCACAGCGGTACGGGTGCGGGTACGGAGGTGAGGGGCGGCCCGGTCGCGCAGGCGGTGCTTGAGGAGATCCTGGCCGGCCCGGCGACGGCGGGGACCGGGGCGGCGGGAGCGGCGACGGAGGCCAGGGCGGCGCGGGCAGTGGCGGGGGCCTGGGCAGGGGCGGCTGTGGCGGACTCACCCGATCGAATTGCGGTGGCCCGGACGGGTGACGAGGCGGTCGCGCTCGTACCGCTTCCGGCCATGCCCGCGGTGCTGCTCGGACTGCCCGACGGATCCGACGCCGATCCCGACCCCGCTCCCGAACCCGGTCTGCACGCGGACACGCTGCTGGCCGCCGTTCGGGACCCCCTGTCGGCGGGGCTCGCCGACGACGGACGGCTCACCCTGGGGGTCAGCGCGGTCGTCCACTCGGCGGAGGGTCTGCGCGGCGCCCTGGAGGAGGCCCGGCACGCCCGCCGGGTGGCGGCGGCCAGGGCCGGGCGGGTCTGCGCGGCGGGCCACCACGAGCTGGCGTCGCATGTCCTGCTGCTGCCCTTCGTGCCCGACGATGTGCGCCGGGCGTTCACCGCGCGGCTGCTGGACCCGCTCCGCGCCTACGACCGGCGCCATCGCGCGGAGCTGATCCCCACCCTGGAGGCATTCCTCGACTGCGACGGCTCCTGGACGCGGTGCGCGGCCAGACTGCATCTGCATGTGAACACGCTGCGCTACCGAGTGGGCAGGATCGAACAGCTCACCGGCCGGGATCTGTCACGCCTGGAAGACAAGCTGGATTTCTTCCTGGCCCTGAGGATGAGCTGAGCTGAGCCGCTGTCCGGTCGGCCGGGGGCATGCGGTCCGTCCGGGTGCCGTCGGCGTGGTGGCATCGTGGCCTGGTGGCGTGGTGGCGTAGTGGGCTGGTGGCCTGGTGGCCGAAAGGCTTCGTTCACAACGACCCTCGCCAAGTGCCATGTCCAGGCCGGTTGACGCGGTCACCCGATACGGGCACGGAAAAGATCCGCCACATCCCCGGACAGCCGTCCCGCCACCCGGGCCGCCCGCGCCACTGACCGTACAACCGCCATCGCCGCAGGTGACAGCCCCTCCGGTGGCCCCGGACCCGCTCGCCGGCACCCCCGCGCGCCCCCTCTGCCGCCCTTCAGGACCGACGCCGCAACCCAAGTGATTGTGAAATTTTTCACCTGACCTATTGGCCCGGCATGCCCATCCGTGCTGAGATGCGTCCACACTCAACAGCACAATGGCGCGCTCGGGGAGGGCAATGTGGCGCATACCGCCATGTCTGGTTCCGGAACCACCGCTGGTGACAACCCACTCCAGACCGCGGTATGGCGGCTGCGCTCGCGCGGCTGTTGGACCGACGCAGCGGCCCTGCTCGCACCGCACGCCGCCGCCCCGGCGCCCGCACTCCAGCGGGCCTCGCTGCTCGTCGAGCGCTGTCTGTTCACCGGGACCGGCTGGCCGGAGGCCGAGGACGCGCTGCGCTCCGCGGAGGCCACGGCCCGCGAGGACGACGAGCGCGGCGCCGCCGCCTGCGAACGCGGCCATCTCGCGTACGCGTCGACCGTCCTCGGTGTGCGCGACCGCGCGGACGAGGCCCGCGCCGCTCTCGGCAGAGCGGCTGCCCTGCTCCATCCGACGGCGCCCGCCCGTGCCCTGCTCGACTTCAGGCGCGGGCTGATCGCGGAGCACCTCTCGGACTCCCCGCAGTCCGCGCGCGCCGCGTACCGCCGCGCCCACGCCGCCGCCACCGCGCACGGCGAGACGCTGCTGCTCTCCTTCACCTGGCGCCATCTCGCCGGGCTGGCCCTGCGGGAGGGCGAACTGTCGGAGGCGCGGCACGGCTTCAGCGAGTCGCTCCGTATCCGCGAGGAGCTGGGCTATCTGGTCGGTACGGCTCCGGCGCTGGCGGCGCTGGCCGACGCCGAGCCGGAACCGGAGGCATCCCGGCTGCGCGCGGAGGCGGGCCGTCTGTTCCGGCTGTTGGGCGGCGTACCGACCTGGCTGGCGGACCAGCTCGCACCACCGCCGGCCCCGGCGGTCTGACCTGCGGGACGCCTGCCGCGCACTCCTCTTCATGCACCACGTGAGCGTTTGAGCGCGAGGGCCTGGACGTCAGCGCGAGGTGTGCGGGTCTCCGTGCCAGGAGTGCCACAGCTCGGCGTACGGGCCGCCCGCCGCCACCAGGGTGTCGTGCGTGCCGAGTTCGGTCAGCCTGCCGTCGTCCATCACCGCCACCCGGTCCGCGTCGCGCGCGGTGTCCAGCCGGTGGGCGATGGCGATGACCGTACGGCCTTCGAGGACGGCGGCCAGCGCGCGTTCCGCGTGGCGCGCGGTCGCCGGGTCGAGCAGGGCCGTCGCCTCGTCGAGGATGAGGGTGTGCGGATCGGCCAGCACCACGCGTGCCAGGGCGAGTTGCTGGGCGCGGGCGCCGTCGATACGTACGTCCCCCGCGCCCGTCGCCGTCGCGCCCGGCACGGTGTCGAGGCCGTCCGGCAGGTCTTCGATCCAGTCCGCGCCGACGGCGTCGAGCGCCGCGCGTATCTCCTCGTCCGTGGCGCCGGGCGCGGCGATCAGCAGGTTGTCGCGGATGGTGTCGGTGAAGACATGGTGCTCCTGGGTCACCAGGACGACCTGGCGGCGCAGTTGACCGGGGTCGAGGTCCGCGATCGGGACGCCGCCCACGGTCACCGAGCCCGCGCGCGGCCGGTCGGCACCGGCCAGCAGCCTGCCCAGGGTGGACTTCCCGGCGCCGGAAGGGCCCACGACGGCGAGCCGTTCGCCGGGCCGTACGGTCAGATCGACCCCGCGCAGCACATCGCGCGACTCGGCGCGCCCGTTCTCATAGGCGTACCACACACCCTCCACCGCGATCCGGTCGTCGGAGGGTGTGGGCCCGCCACACTGCGGTGTGCTCGGGGCCAGCGCCAGCCCCTCCACCCGGGCGAAGGAGGCGCCACTGCTCTGTAGTTGCTCCACCCACAGCAGGATGGTGTCCAGTGGTTGCGACAACTGCCGCAGATACAGCGCGCAGGAGACCACCGCGCCGAGACTGACGACACCCGCGCCGTCGGCGCCCCCGCCGCCCCCGAGCAGCAGGCCGCCTGCCAGCAGTACCGCGACGACCGGGATCTCGTACGACACCTCCACCGACGGGAAGAGCACACTGCGCAGGGACAGCGTCCGCAGACGGGTCCGCCTGGCCCGCTCGACCGCTTCATGGCAGACCGCGATCCGCCGCCGCTGGAGGCCGAACGCCTCGACCGTACGGGCACCGGACGCGGTCGCGGAAAGGACCTCCGCCATCGTCGAGTTGGCCTCGCCCTCCGTCAGATACGCGGCGGGCGCACGGCGCAGATACCAGCGCGTGGCGAACCAGATGCCGAGCAGACCGAGCACCCCGCAGCCGCCGAGCAGCGGATCGAGGACGAAGACCGCGCCGAGGATGAACAGCGCCTGTACGGCGGCGATGAACACATCGGGCCCGGCGTCGCGCAGGGCGGTGCTGACGGCGGAGACATCGGTGGTGCCGCGTGCGGCGAGGTCGCCCGTACCGGCGCGTTCGACGACCGGGGCGGGCAGCGCGAGTGCGCGGTCGACGAGCTGTTCGCGGATACGGGCGGAGGTGCGCTCGCCGAAACGATGGCCGACGAGACGGGCGTACCGGGCGAGCACGAGCTGGGCCGCGGAACAGAGCAGGATGACGAGCGCGTACCGGTCCACGGTGGCGACCAGGCCGCCCGCCCGGACGGTGTTGATGACGCTCCCGGGCAGCCAGGGGCCGACGAGTCCGGCCGCCGCGGCGAGTGCGTTGAGTGCGATGGCGGCGGCGAAGGCGCGCCCGTCCTGCCGGATGAGACGGACTGCCGCACGGCGCACCTGGGGCGGCTCGGCGACGGGAAGGTGCGCTTTCTTGACGGCCGTCAACGGACCGGCTCCTTCTCGTGCGGGTACGGTCCGTCCTCCGCGCCCCGGGACACCAGCGCCCGGTAGCCGGGCTGTGCGCGGAGCAGTTCATGGTGGGTGCCGGTCGCGGCGGCGCGGCCGTCGACCAGGTAGTGCACGGTGTCCGCGTGCTCAAGCAGCAGCGGCGAGGTGCTGGTGACGAGCGTCGTACGGCCGGTACGGGCGGCCCGCAGCCGCGCGGCGAGCGCGGCCTCGGTGTGGGCGTCGACCGCCGAGGTGGGTTCGACGGCGAGGAGCACCTCGGGGTCGGCGAGCAGGACCCGCATCAAGCGCACGCGCTGGCGCTGGCCGCCGGAGAGATTGCGGCCCTGCGCGTGGATCTCCGAGTCGAGGCCGTCCGGCAGACCGAGGACGATGTCCCGCGCGACGGCCGCGTGGACGGCGGCTTCGATGGATTCCGCGTCCGGGTCGCGGCAGCCGGCGACGATGTCGCGGAGTGTTCCGGCGAACAGGTCGGCCTCGTTGTCCGCGACGAGGATCCGCTCGCGTACCTGGGAGAGGGGGATCTCGTCGAGCCGTATCCCGCCCCAGGTCGCCTCCGAGGCGGTGAAGCGGCCCAGGCGGTCGACCACGTCCGAGGCGTCCGAGGGGCGCGAACCGACCAGCGCCGTCAGCGACTTGGGTGCCACCTCGACCCCGGAGGCCGGATCACGCAGCGGGGCCGGCGAGGCGGGCGCCTCCCGCAGGGCCTCCCCCGACGGGGCCGCGGTCCCCGACTCCCCTTCCCCGGGCGCGACTTCGGGTTCCAGGTCCAGGAACCGTACGACCCGCCGCGCGCTCACCAGCCCGCGGCTCAGGTCGTACCCGCCCTCGATGAAGAACGACACGGGCACGACGAGCACGGCGACGTACCCGTACACCGCCGCCAACTCGCCGACGCTGATGGCCCCCTGGGCGGCGAGCCGGGCCGCCAGCCAGGTGACGGCGGCGAGGAACAGCGCGGGAAGGCCGAGTCCGAGCGCGTCGATCCAGCTCGTCACCGCCCCGACGCGGTAGCCCTCCTCCCGTACCCGCGCCGAATCGCGCCGGTAGCGGGCGGCGTACACGTCCTTGCCGCCGAGCCCGCTCAGCACGCGCAGCCCGCCGACGATGTCGACGAACCGTCCCGCGAGGGCGCCCTGCCGCTCCCGGTACGCGGTCTCCGCGTGCTGCAACCGCCCCAGCAGCGGCCCCACCAGGAGCGCGAGCAGCGGCACTCCGAGCAGCACGACCGCGGCGAGGACCGGTGAGACGGACAGCAGCAGCGCGGCGACGACGAGACAGGCCAGCACCCCGCCGACCCCGGGGCCGGTCATGGTCAGCGTCCGGCTCATCATGCTGACGTCGGACATGCCGATCGTGACGACCTCACCGGCGGTGACCCGGCGGGGCAGCGTGGCGCCGAGCCTGACGGCCTGTCGGACGACGACCCGTACCGTACGGAAGGTGGCGTCCATCCGGACGCGGGTCATGGTGCGATGGCGCATGACGCCGATCCAGGCGTTGAACACCCCGGCTCCGAGCAGCGCTCCGGTCCAGCCGACGAGCGCGCCTCTGTCGCCCGGTACGAGCCCGTCGTCGATCGCGCGCGACAGCAGATACGGCGGAAGGGTCAGCCCGGTCATCCACACGCTGCCGTACGTCGCGCCGGCGGCTACCCGACCCCGCTGACTGGTCGCCAGCCACCAGAGGTACCGTCCTGCACTACGGCGATCCGGAACCCCCGGATCCATGTACGAGTCACCCACTCCCCGCACCCTAACGACCCGGGGCCCCCGGGCACCAACAACCCCAAAGAGGGAGCCTTGCTGAATTTCCGTCAGAAGCCAGATAGGGAGCAGATCGGCATGGACGCCGAGCCTTGGTGTGATGATAAGATCCACGAGCTTGCCAAGCGGTGGTAAACCCGCTATGGCATAAAGGGAAAGTCAGCGCATCGGCCCAGAAATCCGCCACCCCGGGGAGAACTATGCCATCAGCCGGGCCTTTCAAGGCAGTCCGGCGGGCGAGTATGCGCGGCCGATCCCGTATGCCCGAGACCGTGAGTGCACTCGAACACTCCGTCCCGGCATTCAGTATCCGGTGCCCCAGTCGCCCGAAGAGAGCCTTATGACGCAATACTTCCAGGATCCAGCGCTTTGGGGTCTGATCGCCGCTGGAACCCCTGTCGCAGCTACCGCGATCATTCGCGGCAGAAAGTCCAACGCGGAACTGAGGAAGGAAAAACAGGAACTCAAGGCACATTACGCCAACCTGGAAGAGCATTACTCCGAGGCCGTCGAAGAGGCCAAGGACCGCGCGGAAGAGGCGACCAAGACCGCCCTGAAGTCCGCGATGCGTACGCTCCAGGGTCTGGCGAGCGAGCAGCAGCTCGCGATCACCAAGCTGCAGGACAAGTACGGAGAACTCCAGATTCTCCAGGACCTCCTCGACATCGACCACATGAATTCGCAGTTCGCCCGGCGTGCGCAGTCCATCGCCGTGCTCTGCGACGGATGGCTGGGCCGTCAGCGCGCCTCTGCGTCGCTCTATGACGTGGTCCGCAGCGCGAAGGGCCGTATCCGCCACTTCACGCGTGTCGAGATCCGGGCCCAGAGCAATTTCGCCATCGTCAGCCGCGCCGTCGAACCGGTCGCGCTCACGCTCGCCGAACTGCTGGACAACGCGACCAGTTACTCGGCGCCCGAGACGATGATCGAAATCAATATCCGGCCGGTGCCCAAGGGCGTCTGCATCATCGTCGACGACGCCGGCGTGGGCATGAACGAAGAAGAGAAGGCCAGGGCCGCCAAACTCCTGTCGAGCGAACGCGCTCCCGGTGTCTCCGGACTGGGCAACCCGCCGCAGTTCGGATTCACGGTGATCGGCGTACTCGCGGCCCGTTACGGCTTCACGGTCTCGGTCGATTCGACGTCTCCGTACGGTGGCGTGCGCGCGGTCGTGCTTCTTCCCGAAGAGCTCCTCACGTCCATGCCCGCGCCCGCGCCCGAGACCGAGGAGAAACCCGCTATGGCCGCGTCCTCCCCGATGCCTCCAGAAGAGACCCCGGCGGCGCCCGCGACCACATTCGGCGGACTTCCGAAGCGCCGTCGCCGCGGCGCGATATCCATCGTTCCGGCTGCCGAGACCGCGGAGGCCCCGGCTCGCTCAAGCGAGCAGGCCGCGTCCGTCATGGCCGCGTTCCAGCGGGGAACGCAGTCGGGCCGCCGTTCCACCAACGCAAGCAGCGAAGGGCCTGAGACTCAGTGAATTACGATCTGTCATGGATGCTTGACAGTGCCCTGGAAGTGCCCGAGGCGCGCCACGCGATCCTTGTCTCCGCGGACGGCCTGCTCATGGCCCGCTCGAACGATGTCGGCAAGGACCACGCCGACACCATCGCCGCCGCGATGAGCGGAATGCAGTCGCTGAGCCGTACGGTCGCCGACTTCTGCGGCAGGCCGCCGGGCGACCGGCCCCAGTGGCGTCAGACGCTGGTGGAGTTCGATCACGGCTTTGTCTTTCTCATCTCCGCCGGCGAAGGTGCCTATCTCGCCGTCTCGGCGTCGCCGGACGTGGACATGGCGGAGATCACCTTCCGGATGATGCAGCTCGTAGGCCAGCTCGGTAAATCCCTGACCAGTCCCCCTCGCGAGATTGCTGATACCAAGGCATGACAACTCCGGATGAGCCCGAGCTGGAACGAGAAGCCGCACCCTTAGTGCGACCGTATGTCATCACCAACGGCCGCAGTCTGGTCGATGACCACGAGTTCTCTCTGATCACGCTGGTCACGGCGGCCGTCGACGGCCCCAGAACGGGACATCTCGATCCTGAGAAGCTCCGTCTTCTGGATCTGTGTGCCGGCGGCTATCTCTCCGTGGCCGAGATAGCCGGGCACACCAATCTGCCCGTGGGTGTCGTCAAAATCCTGCTGTCCGATCTCACGGAGGAGGGGTTCCTTATGACGCGGGCCCCCGTACCTCCCGCGAAGCTTGTCGAGCGGCACATACTCGAGGAGGTGCTGAATGGCCTTCAAGCCCGTTTTGGATAACGACGTCTATCTGCGCAATTCGGTGCAGACAGCGGCGAAGATCCTTGTCGTAGGGCACTTCGCCGTCGGCAAGACAACGTTCATCGGGACGATGTCCGAGATTCCGCCGCTGCGCACCGAAGAGGTCATGACGCAGGCCGGCGAGGGAGTGGACGATCTCCGGGGGACCCCCGGAAAGACCACCACGACCGTGGCCATGGACTTCGGTCGTCTCACCCTCAGCGAGAGACTCGTCCTCTATCTCTTCGGAACACCGGGACAGCAGCGCTTCGTCCAGGTGTGGGAAGACATGTCCCGGGGTGCTCTCGGGGCATTGGTATTGGTGGACCCGCAGCGCCTCGAAGAGTCCTTCGCCGTAATGGACCTGGTCGAGCACTACGGAATCCCGTACGCCATCGCCGTCAACCGCTTCGATGGCACACCGAGCCATACGGACGATGAGATACGAGAGGCGCTCGACCTGCTCCCCGAGACGCCGCTCGTCAATTGTGACGCACGCGACCAGCGTTCGTCAGCGAATTCGCTCATGGTCCTCATCCGTTATCTCCAGTCGCGCCTCAGCTAGGAGTTCGCCATGCAGTCCCACTCGGAAAACCAGGCGCCACCACCGGGCTGCCCTGCACACGGCAGTGGCATGGGAATCCCCCTGTACAACCGGGAATTCGCCCAGAACCCAGGAGCCTATTACGACTACATGAGGCAGCTCGGGCCCGCAGCGCACGTTGAACTGGCGCCTCGCGTGAACGCGCACCTGGTCACGGGCTACGGTTTGGCTCTACATGTGCTGCAGAACCCGGACACCTTCCGCCGCGATTCGCGTCGTTGGACAGACCTCAACGAGGGCCGGATACCACTGGACAGTCCCGTACTGCCTATGATGGTGTACCGGCCGGGCCCGATCTACTCGGACGGGAAGGAGCACCTGAGGCTCCGTCAGGCCATGACGGATTGTCTTATGCGGGTCGACGTCCGCCGGATGAGCCGCCTGGTCGACGGTATTTCCGAGTACTTGATCGATCAGGTCAAGGGAAAAGGCAAGGTCGATCTGGTAAAGGAATACGCGCAGGTACTCCCACTGCTCGTCTACAACGATCTCTTTGGCTGCCCCGCGGAACTGGGCGACAATTTGGTGTTCGGTATCTCCGGAATCTTCGACGGCACCAACGCGGAGAAAGCCAACCAGGTGCTGCAAGAGGCACTCGTCGAGCTGGTCGCGCTGAAGCGCGCCAAGCCTGGTGACGATGTCATCTCCTGGCTGATGCAGCATGAGGCCCGGCTCACTGACGAGGAAATGTACCCGCTCATCATTCAGCTCGTTGCGGGCGGTACGGAGCCTCTGGGTAATCTCATTTCGAGTTCCCTGGCGCTGCTGCTTGATGTGGTCAAGGACGACGAGATGAACTCCGGCGGCATGATGGTTGAGGACGCCATCGATGAGGTCCTGTGGAACGCCGCCCCCATCGCCAACTACGCAACTCACTTTCCCGTGCAGAGCGTCGACCTGGGGGGGATCAGGCTGAACGCTGGAGATCCAGTGGTCATCAGCTTCGCCGCGGCGAACACGGATCCGAGCCTGTCCGGGGCCCGGCAGACACTCAGCAAGCGCGCACATCTGGCCTGGGGGGCCGGCCCGCACGCCTGCCCCGCCAAGGATCCCGCCCTGCTGATTTCCACGCGGGCCATTGAGAATTTGCTCAAGGCGCTACATGACATTGAACTGGCGGTGCCTTCAGACGCCTTGACCTGGCGGCCGGGCCCGTTCCACCGGGCACTCTCTTCCCTGCCTGCCCGGTTCACCCCTGTCAAGACGATACCGAAGGAAGAGCCTGTGCCGACGGCCCGCATTGCCGGGAGCCCCAGGCCCGACAATGCGCCCGTACAGAAGGAGAAGGGGCCGTGGGGTAAGTTCCTGGCCTGGTGGACGGGGTGAAAAGCGCCGGCCCGTTACCGGTCTGTGGAGCCCGGGCCTGAGCTGGGCGGCCACATCGACCAGTTGTCACCCTCGTCACCGATCCGGCTGCCACTGGCGATCGGAATGGTGGCGAGGAACTCGTCAGGAAGATCGAAGGCGTCCGCCAGTGTCTGCATATGAGGTACAAGGCTGGCGATGGTTTCACTGCGCACGTCGGGGAACGCAAGGACATGGTCGGCGGTGAGCCGATTCCGGGCGAGGAGCCGCGCGGTGTGCGGTTTGAGCTGACCGAGCAGGAACAGTAGGCACAGTTTCTCCAGCACCACCCGTGCCTCTGGCTCGGTTGTCCGGGCCGCCGCAGCAATGAAGGCGTCGGCAGCCCGGCGGGGGGCGTGCGCTGAAACTATCTCCAACGCATCAGTGGATGCACCGTTCCAGCGGGCCTGAAAATCGCCTGACGGACCTCCACGCAACGCCTTGCTCGCTCTGTCCTGAGCGTCCGACTCCACCTCGACCAGGAGATCACGCAGAAACCCGAGGTCGGTCAACGACTCATCAGCGAGGGGCACACCAGACTCGCGCCGCGGTTCCCTCTTATGATGGAAGATCATTTCAGAGGCCGCCTTCACCCAGATGACGAGGTTGTCGCCCTCCGCGGTGATGGCGCCTTCTATCCGCGACGGCAGCTCGGATATGCCGTTGACCGGGAAGAGCCCCTGAGCGCCGCACCGCTCCCGTGATTCGATCGCTACCGCGCGGGCCTGCCAGGTGATCCAGCCCTTGGCGATGGCGACCAGGCGCTCGGCCGTTTCCTGGTTCTCCTCTGTGTGTGTGACCCACTCGGAGACCACCTCGCGGTGCAGGAAGGTTGCGGCGTACAGGGTTGCGAGCGCATCCAGCAGGGGGTCGTGATGGCTGCGGTGCGTCACCACTGGAACCCGCTCACCACGGCGCGCACCGCCGATATGCCGGGTGTAGGCATACCGGACGGCGATGGTCAGAGCCGCCCGCGCCATACCGAGGGCGGACCCGCTCATACAGAGTTTCCCACTGGTGACCCGTCCGATGGAGGCCAGGAACCGCTTACGCGCGCTTCCCAGCTTGCTGTCGAAGGTGCCGTCCTGGTTCAAACGGCCGTGCTCTCCTTCGAGCAGAGCCTCACGTGGCAGCCGTACCTGGTCGAACCGGGTGAGACTGTGGTCCGCAGGGGTACCGGTACGATCCGGGAGCAGCCCGACATGAACCCCGGGCAGATGGCCGGCCGCGTCACTCAACGGGGTCAGGAAGAGAAAACACCCCTGGTCTTTGCCGTCGATCAGGAGCCGCGCCGCAACGACAGCCGATTTCGGGCCGCCAGCCGTACTGGTGTTGGGCATGAACTTCTGCGCGTCCTCGTTCGGCGTATGGAGGATGAACCCCCCAGTCTTCCGGTCGAATGTCGCAGTTGTCTCAAGAGCGGGGGCGTCGTTGCCGTGGCCCAGCTCGGTGCAGAGGAACGTTCCTATGCGCCGCAGCTCAGTGAACTCGGAGATGTCACGCTCACCGCCGACGCCGGCGTCTTGCTCGAGCAGACTGCCCAGGAACAGGTTGTAGTGGATGCTCGCGAAAGTTATCAGGCCACAGTCTGCGACTCCGAGCCACTCGTGCAGGGCGGCAAGCCGCCTCGTGTCGAGCACCAGATCCGCAGGGGAGCCAGCCGCGTCATTGACTAACCGCAGGCGGGAGTACGAGAGTTCGACCCGTTCCGCAACGGACAAATCCGGACGGTACCAGAACTCCTCCGTAGACAGGAGTCCCCGCCAGGTCCCGTGAACCTGCTCCCGGTCCTCGCCGTCGAAGAGGGCATGAGTGAGGGCGGTGCGGACTACGGCCTGGTTCGGCGTGTGGTTGTACCAAACAGGAGAGGCTCCACTGGGCAGTTCGGTGCCAAGAAATGTCGGAATGGTCATTGATGACTCCGCGTGAGTGCCTTGCGTCAGCGATCGGGAACCGGAGTAATTGAATACCGGACATCGCATTATCTCCAGCATTCGCAAGGATTTTTTCTGAGCGGAAGATCACAATGAAAGACGCTTGAGGAATTAATTGATCTGCACTATCCTCTGCGCTCCGCGGGTGCATGACACGGGACCAGTATACCGGTCGCACATCGGAGATTAAATGGCCCTGGCGCGGGGAAGGTATGAAAATTTTGGCTGGAAAGTGCCGGGGAAGCCTTCCTGTGAGGTAGCCGTAGCCGAGGCGCTGCCGACGCTCCGCCACAGCCCCCGGGGCGCCGGGTAGCGCCTCCTCCAGCCCGGTGAGCTGCCAGGAAGTGGGACGGGCGGTCGGTTCGGGCCGGGCGGGGAGCGGACAGTGCTTGATCTGTGCTCCTTACGCGAGGGCTGGTGTTGCATGCGCATTTTAATTCTCGAAATGAACCCGCTGTCTTCGCGGGGGAAAGTCGAGTAGTTCGTTCCTGGTATTCCGAAATATCTTCACCAGGGGATTAATGCGGGCGAGCGGAACATGTTTCAGGGAAGCGGCCGGGGATAATGCGGGAATCTCTGATCCTTGCACGCAAGGAGGGCCAGCCCCGCGTACCACGAGGACCGTTTCCGACAAGACGCCACTTCGTCGTCCTGTACGCCGGTTAGCGAACTCGTGCACGGTTGGCGGTGGTGCGCCAAGACCGTGATCGTTGATCACGAGTCTATGGGATGGCAAACCGTGCGCGTGCAGTGATCACCGTAGTGGCCGGATTGCAGGGCTGACGCCGCCGTAACGGAACTCATCGCTGAGAGCGGCCCGTTGCGGTACGAGCGGCACCAAGTGCATGCGGCTCGGTCGAGGAGCAGGGCCCCAGGCACCGGAGCGGGAAACAGGCCCGTCCTCATCGCCCGTCTGCTGGACAGTCCGGAGACGGGAACGCCGTCTCCGGACCGCTTCTGGACGAACTCCTCGCCGTACTCGACAGTGTTCACGACGACCCCGGCATCCGGTTACTGATCCTCTCGGGTGCCGGGGACGACTTCTGTCTGGGCGGTGACCGCGGCGAGTTCCCGTCCCTGCTCGGCGCGCACCCCGGCGGCGCCGGCCTGCACTCCCTCGGCAACAAGGCCCGCCCGAGCTGGGTCTCGGGGTGCCCCCCGCCTGGGGAGGTGTGCTCCCTCGGCTGCTGAACGAGGCGGGGGCCGCGAGGATACGTGAACTGATGCTGACGGCCGAGAACTTCGACGCCGCCAGGGCCGCCGAGCTGTCCATCCTGCACAAGGTCGTCCCGCAGGACGAGCTGGACAGCACCGTCGAGCGGTGGACCAAGCCGCTGCTCCGCAGATCCCCCGCGGCGCTGCGGACGACGAAGGCGATGCTGAACGCGTACGCGGGGGCCAACCGCATCGCCGGCGCCACCTTCTTCGACGCGGAACTGCTAACGTCGGCTGTGGCGGCCGCGGAGGCCGCGCGGCAGCGGTAGCAGAACGGGGGCAGACGGAACTGAGAGGGGACCCTCTGCGGCAATTGGCATTTGCGGCCGGAATATTCAGGGGGACTTTTCAGTCCGGAGTGGTCTCGAAATGCCCTCGCAGGAGTGACTGAATCACCGTCAGATCCCTTGCCTCCAGGGCGTCCAGAAGTGCCGAGTGTTCCGCCGCGTCGGCCATCAGATCGGCGCGGCGCACGGCCGGTGCGGTAACCAGAGGCCATTGGGAACGGCGGAGCAAATCGTCCGCGAACATGACCAGTTGCTCATTGCCGCACGGCGAGAGCAACGCTCGGTGGAATGCGCGGTCGCACTCCGCGTACGCGGCACGGTCCCCGGCCGCGGCGGCCGCCCTGGTCGCCTCCGCCAACGGACGTAGCTCCGTCCAGCGTTCGGCCGGTACGGTACGGGCCAGCCGCAGCATCACGGGTACCTCGATGAGCGCACGCACCTCGGTCAGCTCCACCAGCTCCTGGACGCTGCGCTCGGTGACCCGGAAGCCGCGGTTGGGGACGACCTCGACCGCGCCTTCGAGCGCGAGCTGCTGCATGGCTTCGCGTACGGGGGTGGCGGACACGCCGAAGCGGTCGCCGAGGGCGGGGGCGGAGTAGACCTCGCCGGGCACCAGCTCGCCCCTGACCAGCGCGGACCGCAGGGCCGCGAGGACCTGCCCCCGTACGGAATGCCGCCGCACACCTCGGGCCGGTACCGGGGTCTGAGCCTGGGCTGCTTCACCCGCCGGCGGGCCGCCCTGCCCGGGCACACGCTCGGAGCCCCCGGATCCGGCCGAGCCCTCGGGTCCGGGCGCCGAGCCGGCTTCGGGACCGGTGTCCGGCTCAGTACGGGGCTCCGGTACGGGCCTGGCGCCGCGCGCGGAATCGGGCAGCGAGTCCGGGGCGGCGTCCGGACCCACCGCGGAAGCCGGACCGGCGGCCGGGCCGACGGCCGGGCCGACGGCCGGGCCGACGGCAGAGCCTCGGCCGGTGTCCGGGCCGGACGCGGAGTCGGAGTCGGCGCCCGGGCCCGGCGCCGCTTCGGCGTCCGCAGGCCCCGCGGCCCCCTCGACCCCGGGACCGTACAGGCGCGGCGTCGCCGTTTCGCCCGTACCGCTGCGCCCGTCCACTCGTCCTGCCTCCGCCCGTTCCGGCACCATTCATCCGGTCTGGTGCCGGAGCTATGTGTGCACGATAGGCCGCCCCCGGCGCAGTTCAAACCCGATCACATCGGGTAAGGTAAGGCTTACCTGCAAACGATCCCGATTCGGTGGTCCCCTGCATGACCGTGCCCACTCTGCTGCCTGGCCTTCTCGCCTGCCCCGTGGCGGACGCGTACGCCCGCATGACCGAGGTGTTTCCCTCGCTGAGCATCGACGTGCTCGGCGAAGGCGCCCAGCCCCCGCTCGGCGGCGGCTGGGTGGGCGCGGCCGATCTCGCCGCAGGCGGTGCGGCCCTCGACACCTTCCTGGCCTGGGACGACGCGCAGGTCCTGCGCGACTACGGCAAGCCCGCGCGCCCCGACGTCATCGCGGGCTTCGCCCTGCACCGCTATGCCTGGCCGGCCTGTCTGCTGATCACCGTGCCCTGGTTCCTGCACCGCCGAGTGCCCCGGGTCCCCGTCGGGAACGTCTTCTTCCAGCGCGCCCTCGGCCGGATGAGCGTCCAGATCGACGACTTCGCGTGCCTGCCCGACGACCCCGCCGCGGCGCTGCCCGGCGCCCGGGTCGTACCGGACGAGGAGGCCCTGCGCGCCGAGGTGCGTGCGGCCGCCGCCGAACACCTCGGACCGGTCCTCGACGGCTTCGCCCCCCGGATGCGGCGTGGCAACAGGGCGCTGTGGGGCATGGCGACCGACGAGATCGTCGAGGGCCTCTGGTACGTCGCGCATCTGCTGGGCGAGGAGCGGCGCGCCATGGCCGAGCTGGAACTGCTGCTGCCGGGCACGGCCGGGCCGTACGTCGGTTCCGCCGCCTTCCGTGAACTGACGGGCCCTCAGGGCGAGTTGCTGCCGACCCGCGATCGCGCGAGCTGCTGCCTGTTCTACACACTGCGCCCCGAGGACACCTGTGTGACGTGTCCGCGTACGTGTGATGCCGACCGCGTCCGGAAGTTGAGCGCCGGGGTCTGACCCCGCGTCACCCGAGGAGCCACGCCACCCGCTAGGGTGATATTAATCGAACGTAACCGCCGCCCAGCGTGCGGCAGTTCTGATTGATCACGCCCAACTGTGTGCCCCACCACCTCGTTGGCGTCTTCTTGCTCCAAAACCCCCAGAGCGGCACCGCTCTTCCGCCAATATGGCGCCCGAAAACGCCCTACTGCGATGCAAGGAACACCGCATGCAACTGACCGACATATCGCTGAACTGGCTGCTTCCCGTCGGCGTGCTGATCGTCGGAGTCCTGGTGGCGGTGGCAGTGCTCGCGCGCGGTAAGCGCGCCGGTGACAAGGCCGCGGCCGAGGATTCATGGGAACGCAGTGAAGAACGCCGCAGAAGGAAGGAGACGATCTACGGCGCCGCCTCGTACGCACTTCTCTTCTGCTGTGCGGCCGTTGCCGCCGCCCTCTCGTTCAAAGGCCTGGTCGGCTTCGGCCAGGAAAACCTCAGCCTCAGCGGCGGCTGGGAGTATCTCGTCCCGTTCGGTCTCGACGGTGCGGCGATGTTCTGCTCGGTCCTCGCCGTGCGCGAGGCCAGCCACGGTGACGCGGCCCTCGGTTCGCGTCTGCTGGTGTGGACGTTCGCCGGTGCCGCCGCCTGGTTCAACTGGGTGCACGCGCCCAGGGGCCTCGGCCACGACGGCGCCCCGCACTTCTTCGCCGGCATGTCTCTCTCGGCCGCTGTCCTCTTCGACCGCGCGCTGAAGCAGACCCGCAGGGCGGCGCTGCGCGAGCAGGGGCTGGTCCCCCGCCCGCTGCCGCAGATCCGGATCGTACGGTGGCTCCGCGCGCCCCGCGAGACCTTCGCGGCCTGGTCGTTGATGCTGCTCGAAGGCGTACGGACGCTGGACGAGGCCGTCGACGAGGTACGCGAGGACCGCCGTCAGAAGGAGCAGAACCGGCACCGCAGGCGCGAGCAGCAGAAGCTGGACCGCGCGCAGATCAAGGCGCTGAACCGGCAGCACCGGGCCTGGGGGCGCCGCGGCGGCCGCCAGGTGCCGCTTGCGGTGGGGAGCGGCGGGTCGGGTTCCCCGGCAGCCGTCGAAGCCGCCGCGGAGCCTGCCATAGCAGAGCAGGCGCAGTTGCCACAGCGATCGCGGCTCTCCCTTCAGGCCGTCGGTTCCAAGGGCGGTGAGACCCGTACGGTGGATCTGACCGCCGAGGACGACACCCAGGCCCTGCCACGGCTCGACTCCCTGGAGCGCAAGCTCACGGACCTGGAGCGGCAGTTCGGCTGAGCCGCCCGAGCAGGCACAGCACCCGGACCGGGGGGGGGGGGAAAAAGGAGAACAAGTCGCTGTTGTGTGTTGGTCTGGGAGGGGGGGGGGTTGGGGGAGGGTGGGGCCGGGGTGGAATGGGGTTTGGGAGAGTGTGTGGT
>NZ_JBHVGV010000007.1:260974-469875 GCF_042800555.1 Streptomyces sp. NPDC057617
CTTCCGGGGACGCAGTCTCACGAACTGGGAGTGACGGTTCGGTTGCTCCCCTAAGGCGGACACAGCACCCGGACCGGTGCAACGAACACCCCCCCCCCCGGTCCGCTGTTGTGTGTGGTCCGGGACGGTGTGGAGTCGGGGACGGTGTGGATCCGGGGCGGCGTGTGGTCGCGGACGGTGTGTGGCCCGGGCCGGTGTGTTCTGCGGCTACGCCGCCTCGCCGTGCAGCTCGAACCAGACCACCTTGCCCAGCGGTCTGGCCCGTACCCCCCAGTCGTCCGCCAGGCTCCGGACCAGCGCCAGTCCCCTGCCGTTCGTCGCGTCGTCGGCCACTGGAGGCGGTGTCCCGGGCCTGGCCTGCGGCGCGGGGAGCGAGGCGACGAAGTCCCGTACCTCGACCCGCAGCCGGGAGTCCGCGACGGTCGCCGTGACCACGGCACCCTGTTCCGTATGCACCAGCGCGTTGGTGACCAGCTCGCTCACCAGCAGTTCCGCCACCTCCGCGGAGTCCCGCTCCCGCCAGTGCCGCAGCATCTGCCGCAAGGCGTGCCGCACCTCAGGCACGGCTGCGAGATCGGCGCCGCCCACTCTGCGCAGTAGCCCTGTCATGGTCCTGTCCCCCCGCTGGTACCGGTGACGGCTGCTGTTCCCGAACGCATGGTGTTGCCGAATGCCTGCTGTTCCCGAACGGCTCCCCTTGAGCTTTCCCCCTCGCCGATCACAGCACTCATGACGGCGTCCATGGCGTTCGTCACCTACTCGCCACACCGGGGGGGGTGGGCGGCGGCTACCGCTCCCAGACCGCCGCCGCGGTGCGGTCGTCGGCGTACCCCTTGACCCTGAGCTGTACGTCCGCGAGGTACTCGGTCAGTCCCGGCGGGCCGGTACGGGCCCAGCGCGCGGCCAGTTCCTCGGCGAGGGCGGGCTCTCCGCGCAGCGGTTCCGCGAGACCGCCGCTGCACAGCAGGAGCGTGTCGCCCGGCCGGGCGACCGAGGCCCGGAACCGGAACGGCTCGGACGGCGGCGGCAACGGCCCCTCTATATAGGGGGACGGAGGCTTCGTGATCGCCAGGTCCATGGTGAGCTGGTCGTGCCCCGGGGTCTCCGCGGACGGGGAGCCGAAGCCGACGACCGCGTCGCCGGTGATGGCGTCGGGCTCGGGGATCAGCGGCTCCAGGTCGTGCCAGACCCCGTCCCGCAGACGGAAGAGGCCACCGTCGCCGACCCCGAAGAACACCCGGGTCCGGCACTCCGGATCGGCGGAGAGCAGCAGGCAGCGCAGGCTCGCGGAGTACTCCTCGGGCTCCAGGGCCAGTTCGGCGGCGCGGGCGCGGAGCCTGCCGAAACCGCGGTCCGTGAGCCGGTGCAGTCCGGATTTGAGATCGCCTCTGCGGCCTGCCCTTATGTCCTCGGAGAGCCGGCTGTGGCTGCGCCCGACCGCGCCGCCGATCCAGTGGCACACCTCCGCCGCGGCCAGGTGCGCGTGTTCGGAGCCGCGGGCGCCACTGGCGACGGCGACAAGGACGAGCGCGCCGATACCGGTGCCGAAACGGGCGGTGAGCAGGGCGTCCCCGCGGGGCTCGCCCCAGTGGCGGGCGGAGTCGCCTCGTACGGACACGGCCCGCAGGGTGTACGAACCGTAGGACGCGCCGTCGAGCACCGTGTCGGGGACCAGTGCGTGCAGTTGCTCGGCGTCCGCGGCGGGCAGAGTGGCGGGCTCGGGGTGGTACTTCGGGGGCCGGTCGCCGAGATGGGTGACGGCGGACCGGGCGGAGCGCGGGGGTACGGGAGGCGTCGACGGTGCCGGTGGTTCCGGTGGTGTCGGTGGTACGAGGGGTGCTTGCGGGGCTGGTGGGGGCGGGGTCGGCGGGGGTGCGGCCGGGGCCGGGTCGGGCTCGGGGCGCGGCTGACTCGTACCCCAGGCGGCTCCGGCTGAGGGGCTCGCGGACGGGCCCGACTGGGAAGGGCTCGACGGGAATGGACTCGACTGGGATGGGCCCGACTGCCGAGGCAGCCATACGGTGTCGCCCGTGGCGCCGGATCCGGGGGCGGCGGGTCCGGAGGAGGTGTCGCGTCCGGAGGAGGCGGGTCCGGGGGCGGCGGGCCGGGAGGCGGCGGGTCCGGCAGCAGGGCCGGAGGCAGGACTCGCACCGGTCTCCGGCATGCGCGGGTCACGGCGTTCGGGCCGCTCCGGCGGCTCGGATCGTTCCGGCCGCTCGGATGGTCCCGGTCGCTCCGGACTGTCCGCGCGGCGGGCATCCGTACTGCCCGGAAGCGGTCGGGCGTCGCTGGGGGTGTACGGCGGTCCCGCCGGCTCGTCCGGCACCTGCTCCCACCAGGCCAGGGGCCGCTGCGCCTCGACCCCGTCGCGCCCGATCCCGCCGTCGCGCCCCTCGCGGCCGGGACCGTACCGATCCGGCGCGCTCGACGTACCGTACGGATCCGGCGCCCCCGGCGACTCCGCCGGCGTACCGGCCGTACCCCGCGCGTCCCTCCCTGCCGTCCCCACCGTGCCCGCCGCCGAGTCGAAGCGGTCGTCGAGCGTGTCCCCCGAAGCGGCGCCGGGACCGGTGTCGGGTGCGGAATCGTCGTACAACCGGTTCCACCAGTCGTCGCCTGCCGGCGTCTGCCCCTGCTGACTCATGCCCCTATTTTCGACCGCGCCGGGGGTGCGAAAACGGGGCATCCAGAAATATTCAAGTCCGCCGGACGGCCCCACCCCCCACGGGAAGGACGTCCGGCGGACATCACAGGTCCAGCGCGGGCCGGTGCGCGGACGCGAGGCCCGCGCACATCACTGTCCCGAGCAAATCCGGGCCAACCGCACCCAAAGGGCATATGACCGGGGTCTGTTGCTGCTGTGATGGCGCCACCTTGGCAGAGTGCCGTACCGAACAGCGATGATGTGGCACGGCGGGTTTACGCCGTGGCCGGTATCCGCCACGGCGGCCATGGCGTGCGGCGGACCAGGGGTTGTGTCCGGGGCGAGGTTGTTTCCGGGCAGGGTTGTGTCCGGGTCGGGGTTGTGTCCGGGGAGGGGAGCAGGGGTGCTGGGAGCGATAGGTCTCGACGAGAGGCAGGAATCCGCGTATCGCGCGTTGGTGGCGATCGGCGCGGCGGAGGTCGCCGATCTGGCGCACCGGCTCGCGCTCCCCGAGCGGGACACCGAACAGGCCCTGCGCCGGCTGGAGCGGCAGGGCCTGGCCGCGCAGTCCTCGTCCCGTACCGGCCGGTGGGTCGCGGCGCCGCCCGCCGTCGCGCTCGGCGCGCTGCTCACCCAGCACCGCCATGAGCTGGAACAGGCCGAACTGGCCGCCGTACTGCTCGCCGAGGAGTACCGCGCCGAGGCCACGGAGCCCGCCGTGCACGATCTGGTCGAGGTGGTGACGGGAGCGAGCGCGGTGGCCCATCGGTTCCTGCAACTCCAGCTCGGCGCGACCGAGGAGGTCTGCGCACTGGTGACGGGAAAGCCCGTTGCCGTGACGGGCGTCGACAATGAGGCAGAAGAGCGTGCGGCGGCGCGCGGGGTCGCGTACCGGGTGGTGATCGAGCGCGAGGTGCTCTCGCTCCCCGCCGGTATCACCGAACTCTCCGCGGCTCTCGGGCGCGACGAGCAGGTACGGGTCACCGAGCGGGTGCCGACGAAGCTGGTGGTCGCGGACCGCAACCTGGCGATGGTGCCACTGACCGGCCGTGGTGCACGTGAGACGGATCCCGCGGTCCTGGTGGTGCACGCGAGCGGGCTGCTGGAGTCGCTGATGGGGCTGTTCGAGGCGGTGTGGCGCGATGCGCTGCCACTACGGCTCGGCGCGGACGGCGCGGTGACGGAGGGCGGTTCTCCCGGCCCGGACGCCACCGATCTGGAGATCCTGTCCCTGCTGCTGGCCGGGATGACCGACGCGAGCGTGGCCAAACAACTCGACCTGGGCCTTCGGACCGTACAGCGCCGGGTGAAGGGCCTGATGGAACTGAGCGGGGTGACGACCCGGCTGCAGTTGGGCTGGCACGCGTACGAGAGGGGGTGGGTGGCGCGGGGGGTACGGGGGTGAGGGGCAGGGGGTACGGGGGTACGGGGGTGAGGCGGGGCCCGGGACCTCGGACCGAGGCGAGGCCAGGCGGCGGATGCGTGGGGGTGTGTGGTCGTGTGAGGCTGGGGCCATGCCCGAATTCAGCGACTCCGAGCGCGCGTACCTGAGGACCCAGCGGCTGGGGCGGATGGCCACCGTCGACCCCAGGGGCCAGCCGCAGGCCAACCCGGTCGGCTTCTTCCCGCAGGAGGACGGAACGATCCTGATCGGTGGTCTGGCCCTCGCCACCACCAAGAAGTGGCGGAACCTCCAGTCGAATCCGCGGGTGGCCCTGGTCGTCGACGACATCGTCAGTACGAATCCGTGGATGGTGCGCGGCGTGGAGATCCGGGGTGAGGCGGAACTGCTCACCGGCCCGCACGACCTCGGTTCCCGCTTCAGCGAGGAGCTGATCCGTATCCACCCGCGGAAGATCCATAGCTGGGGCCTGGACTGAGGGGAGCGGGAGGGGCGGGGCGCCGGGGGGCCGGGCGCCGGTTTCCGGAGCGGGGGCGGGGATCTGAGGTGTGCTCACCGCACATGGGCACGGACCACATAGGCACAGCCTCCATGTGGTCAGCACCCATGTGGTCAACCCCCGTGTGCCCAGCACCCATGTGGTCAGCACCCACGGGGTTATCCCACCCGCAGATGCCGCATCGCGTACGACCGCCAGGGCCGCCACGCCTCCTCGTCCTGCTCCCCCTCCGGTGCCACATCGGGGTCGCCGAGCGCCCGCATCCGGATCAGCGCGGCCGTCCGCGGGGTGACTCCGGGCACGGCGAGGAGCAACCGCTCGGCCTCGTCGCGGTCGGCGCCGGGATCGAGCCGTACGGTGCCCTCGGCGAGCGCGGTCGCGAGCGGGCCCGCCACCGGATCGCCGGTCAGCGCCGCCGGTTCCGGGAAGAGCCGGGTGAGCCCGCGGCACGGCTGCGGCACGTCCTCCCCGTACAGTTCGACGAGCCGTCCGGCCGCCGCGTACCCGACGAGTGCACGCAGCGCGTACTCCTCCGGTTCCGCCGCCCCCGGCGAACGCAGCCCGGGCCGGGCCGCGACGAGGGGCGCGAGCCGTGGGTCGGCGCCGAGGCGTTCGTCGACGGCGTACGGGTCGGCGTCCAGGTCGAAGAGGCGGCGCAACCGCTGTACCGCCGTGGTGAGATCGCGCAGATCCGTGAGATGGATCCGCGCCTCCAGCCAGCCGCTGCGGGCCCGGGCCTGCGCCGCGCCCGCCGGAAGCACCTCGTCGACGGCGACGATGCCGGGCCCGTGGGGCAGCCGTAGCGTGCGGCGGTACGTACGGTTCCCGGACTCGCCGGTCATCTCCTCGACGTACGGGACGGCCTCCCGGGCGAGCAGGTCGAAGACCTCGCGCGCGGCGTACGGCCCCCGGTAGGCGAGCCGCAGCGGAATCCTGGTGAGGGCGGGCATGTCCGGGGACGGTTCATGGTCGGGGTGCCCAACAGCCGGGCGCCCGTCGACAGTTGGGACGCCGGGGAACCGGCCGTCGCCGGATCGGCCATCGCCGGATCCACCGTCGCCGGATCGACCGCCTGCGGATCGGTCATCGGCGCCGGATCCCCCGCCCGTACCGCATGCCCCGGCCGGCCCGGCGCCCCGTACCAACCCCGCGGCACGTGCCGCCCCCCGTGCCACCTCTGTCGTTCTTTTGACGCCCGTCCCGGACTCGCGTCGTAGTTCGCTCGGGGTGCGGGCGTAGATCTGCCGGATCGTCTCGTTGAACTGCCTCACGCTCGCGAACCCCGCCGCGAACGCGATCTCCGTGACCGGAAGCCCGGTCGTCTGGAGCAGCACCCGCGCCGTGTGCGCCCGCTGGGCACGGGCGAGGGCGACGGGGCCCGCGCCCAGTTCGGCGTTGAGCTGGCGCTGGACCTGCCGGGCGCTGTAGCCGAGGCGCCCGGCCAGCCCCGGGACGCCTTCCCGGTCCACGATCCCGTCGCCGATCATCCGCATCGCGCGGCCGACGACATCGGCGCGTACGTTCCACTCCGCCGACCCGGGAACGGCGTCCGGCCTGCACCGGCGGCAGGCGCGGAAGCCGTTGCCCTGGGCGGCGGCAGCGGTCGGGAAGAACCGTACGTTCTCCCGCTTCGGGGTCACCGCGGGACAGCTCGGCCGGCAGTAGATGCCGGTGGTCTCGACGGCGAAGAAGAACGCGCCGTCGAACCGCGCGTCACGGCTGCTGACCGCCTCGTATCTGGTCTCCTCGTCCATCACAGGATCCAGTGTGCGCCGATACCGCCCCGGTCACTCGCGGTTTTCGGACAGCACACTCTTGGCCTTCAACCGCGGCCCCGGGCCGGGCTGGGCCGTGCCAGGCCGGGCTTACGGGGAGCGCCGACCTGACCCGTACGCCAGCCTGACCCGTACACCGAAAGAGGCACGCAGGCCCGCGCCGGCGCTTACCGGATCCGCCCGCGCTTGGCCTCCATGGCCGCGCGCCCCTCCGCGCCCTTGCGCTTCCACTCGCGCCGGATCTCACCGCGTAGCCGGGCGTCGGTCTTGGCAACGATGCGCTGGTTCTCGCGCAGGAGTTTGCGGTAGCTCTCCAGCCGGCGTACGGACAGCGAACCGTCCTCCACCGCCTCCAGCACCGCGCATCCCGGTTCGGCGACATGGGCGCAGTCGTGGAACCGGCACTGTCCGGCCAGTTTCTCGATCTCCGAGAAGACCTGACCCACCCCGGTCTCCGCGTCCCACAGCCCCACGCCCCGCAGCCCGGGGGTGTCGATCAGCACCCCGCCACCGGGCATGGCGAGGAGGTTGCGGGTCGTGGTGGTGTGCCGACCCTTCCCGTCGACGTCACGGGTGGCCTGCACTTCCATCACCTCGTCCCCGAGCAACGCGTTGGCGAGGGTCGACTTTCCCGCACCGGAGACCCCGAGCAGCACACTCGTACCGCCCGACAGTACGGCGGAGAGCACATCGACCCCCTCCCCCGTCGCCGCGCTGACCGCGAGCACCTGCACACCGGGCGCGGTGGTCATGACGTCGTCGATGAGATGGCCGAGCACGGCGGCATCGCTCACGAGATCGGCCTTGGTCAGCACGATGAGCGGGAGGGCACCGCTCTCCCAGCCGAGTGCCAGAAAGCGTTCGATGCGGCCGAGATCGAGTTCGACCGCGAGTGATACGGCGATGATCGCGTGGTCGACATTCGCGGCCAGAATCTGACCCTCGGACCGCTGGGAGGAGGTGGATCGTACGAAGGCGGTGCGCCGTGGCAGATACTCCCGTACGAACCGGGGATCGCTACCCGCCGGATCAACGACGGCCCAGTCGCCGGTGCAGATCACCCGCAGTGGGTCGTGCGGTGTGACAAAGGCGGTGTCGGCGCGGATCACACCGTCGGCGGTGATGACATCACACTGCCCACGGTCGACACGTACCACCCGCCCGGGCAACAGCCCGCGCCGCGCGTACGGTGCGAACTCCGCGTCCCAACCGTCGTCCCAGCCGTACGGGGCGAGCGGGTGCGAAGCGGACGAAGCCTCGAAGGAGGCGAGATCGAAAGACAAGGGGAAACCCTTCACAAGTCGCAAGGGTGGCCCCGGCACGCGCACTTGGGCGCGGAGGGAGAGAAAGGTCAGCCGGAGACCACGAGAGTGTTCTTGATGAACTTCTGGATGCGGGCAGCGCCCAACACAACGACAGCCATCGGTCCACACCTCCCTGGTCACACACGACTGAACGCGGCAGCGGGCCTACCGGCCACCGACCACCGCACGGAACGGGCACACCATAGCCCGGCGGCGCCGGCGCGCGCCAAGGGTTTTCGGCGTCCGGGGTACGGGGGTGCGAGCCGACGCGTCAGACCGGCGCAACGGCGTCGAGCCAGGCATCGCCCGGCGGGGGTACGAAGAAGTAGCCGCCGCCGGTGGTGAGCAGGTACTTGGCCATCGCCTCACCCTCAAGCCGCTTCTGTACGGCCTCGAACCCCTGGGCCAAGTCCCGCTGGAAGCAGGAGAAGACAAGCCCGGTGTCGCCGTCGCCCCGGTCGTAGCTGTAGCTGCGGCGCACGAGGGGAGGCGGATTGCGGCGGTCGGGCGCGGCAAGCCGTACATGCGAGTCGAGCGGGGTCAGCCGGCCCTTGGGATCAGCGGCGAAGTTCGGCTCCTCGTCACTGGGCGCCCCGTCGAGCCACCGTCCATCGCGCCGCCGCCCGATGATGCGCTCCTGCTCGTGCACGGAGTCCTTGTCCCACAGCTCGGTCGCGAACCGGATGATCCGTACGACCTGATAACTCCCGCCCACAGCCCAGTCCGGCTCGCCCTGCCCGGCCCGCACGAGGGCGCGCTCGGCGGTCTCCCGCTCCCCGACCGGATTCCCGAACCCTTCGGTGAAATGAAACGGATTACGAGCCAGCCCCCGCCCGCCCTCAACGCGATTGGCAGCCCGAAACCCGTCGATACGCCACCGCACCCGCCACCCGCTCGCGCCGGCCAGGAGCCGATCCACGGCTTCTGCTATATCCCCGGCCCGCTCCCCGGCGATCTGCACGAGCACATCACCACGAGACTGCGCCGGATCCAGCAAATCGCCGGGGAAGGACGGCATCTTGCCGAGCTGTCGAGGCCGCTGGTTGTCCGCCCGGAACACCCCACTCCCCAGCGCCAACGAGGCGGTCACACTATCCGTCCCCGCCGCGGCCACCGCACGAGCAAGCACCCGAAGCCCCGCCGACGCTCCCCGGTCCAAAGCGACCACCGCAACCCGCCCCGGCGCCGTCTCCCCCCGAAGCGGCCCAGGCAGCCCGCTCTCAACGCTCTCCGCTTCCGGCCCCCGCCGCGCCCCCAACGCGTAAACCGCCCCACCCCCAATCCCCAGCCCAACCACCGCGGAGCCCGCTACCAGTGCCCTGCGTCGCATCAACTATCACTCCACACCGGAATTACCAGCAACGTGCTCACCCCGACCAACGAAGGTCCCGACGGCCCACCCGCCGCAGGCACACGTCCACTGATGTTGCTGTCAAACGCTGAGGAGCCCTACCGAATCAGAATTCGGCGGGGCTCCTCACTTGTCGTAGCTATCGATGGATTCCCGACCGACGACTACCGGAAGTCACGCAGCACAGACGTCAGCGTCTCGATCGCAGCTTGGGCTTCTTCCCGCTCTGAAGTGTCTACCCAGCTTCGCCAGAACCATCCGTCTGCAGGCAGCGTGACTTCCAGAGCCTGAATAGCAGACAAGGCCAGCGAAGTGGCGACGGGCTTTGATAGCCACTCGGTGATTCCTGGGTATTCCTCATTCCAATCCAGAGAATATCCGGCAGGAGTGTTCGCGACGACCACACCAGCAGCCGCGATAACCTCCTCTGGCAACACCGAAGAGGATGAACTTCCGCCCGCCTCAATGGCTACCCGAAATGTACGATCCAGGACTTTCATTCGCTGCGAAGCGGACCGTCCTTCCAGCCCATCGAGGAAGTCCTCAGCAGTGTCGCTGTCGAATGGACCGGATCCCCAGGTTCCCATCACTATCTCCAAGTAAGGACTTACGGCAGATACCCGCCGATTGGGACTTCAATCTCTGGATCTCTACGATTCACCAGAGTCACCCCTTTGGTTTTCCACCCTTCCATGACAGTCTGCTCAACGCGACGCGTAGCAACGCTACCAATCCCATTCGGCAGGTCAAAGTAGGTGACATTCACAATGTCGTCGACCGTATATCCCGCCTTACGGACCGCATGACGGGACCGCATCGACTTGTTTACGCGCGTTCTCATACTGTCGATGGAACTACCGACATACTTCTTTCCGTCGCTGAGGTGGATGGTGTAGATCCCGGGCGTGTCGGGCACGTCGAATTTGGTTCCAGGACCACAGTTCGCATTGTGTACCAGGATCGGTGACTCGCCCGCCACCGCATAGTACGTGTGGAGATCGGCGACCGTGAGGTTGTTGACTGTGGCTTTCTGGGTGCGGGAGGTGATCGCGGTGATTTGGGTCCAGGTGCCGCTGCTTGTCCGGAGCCACTGGCCCGGCTGGAGTTTCGCCGCTTCGACCCACTCGCGCAGTTCCGGGACCCAGAAGGGGTGGCCGTCCGTAGCGGTGAGTTTGGCTGGGCCGGAGCCGTCGTCGATCGTGATGTCGACCAGGGTCTTGTCGCCCGTGCCCTCGATGAGGGCCGTCACCTCGCGTGGGCCGCTCTCGCCCGTTTCCGGGTCCGTCGCCAGGACCTTGTCGCCGATCCGGATGTCCTTGATGGCCTTGCGGGTGCCGTCCGCCATCAAAACCGGGGTGTCCGGGGTGAAGCTGTTGCCGCACCCGCGGAAGAACTTCCCGATTCCGAACCCGACCAGCCCGAAGGCGCAGCCCGTCGCCGCGGCTCGGCCGACCTGACCCCAGTTGACCTTCCGTCCCGAAAGGCGCTGAAGACCCCAGTCCATGAAGGCCTCGGAGAGCGCGCCGCCCGCGCAGGCCGCGAGCAGCGGGTTGTTGCCCGAGGGGTCGGTGTAGGTCGTCGGGGAGCTGAGTGCGTACTGATACAGGTTCGGGCCGCCGGCGAGGCCGATGGGGTCCTGGGAGATGAAGCGGCCGGTCTCGGGGTCGTAGTAGCGGTTGCGGTAGTAGAGCAGGCCGGTGCCGTCGTTCTCGCGGCCGGTGAAGGTGTAGGGATTGCTGGACGCGGCGCCCGAGGCCGTGGGCTGGCCGTACGGGTCGTAGGTGTAACGCGTGGCGACCGTGCCGTCGGGGTTGGCCAGGCCGACCACCGTGCCCAGGGCATCGGTGAGGTAGACCTGCGTCTGGCCGTTCTCGGTACGGGTGAGGTACTCGTCCAGACCCGACGCCGCGACCGTCGCGGTCGTCGCGCCCGTACCCGACTGTTCCGCCAGCGGGTTGGAACCGTCCGTGAGGAACTTCCTCGTCGTCCCGCCGAGCGTGGTGGACGTACGGGTGCCCAGCGGGTCGTACGCGAAGCCGCTCGCCCGGCCGCCGGTCTCGATCAGACCGGTCAGTTCCCCGCGCGCGTTCCAGTCGTAGGTGCGCTTGCCGTCGGAGGTGAGCTGCCCCTCGGCGTCGTAGGTGAAGGAGCGGCCGTTGAAGGTGGTGACCCGGTTGTCCTTGCCGAACACCGCCCCGCTCTCCGCCGCCGGCAGCGCCACGCTCGCCAGACTGCCGGACAGGCCGGTCTGCAGGCCGCGTTCGTCGCGGGTGTACGTCAGGTCGCCGACACCGGCCCCGCCACGGGTGTAGGCGATCACGGTGGTAACACCGGTCCTGTCATACCCGGTTGTACGGGTGAAGCCGCCCGGCAGGGACGCGGTCTTCTCCCGGCCCACCGCGTCCAGGCCGAACGTCACCGCCTGGCTCCCCGTCGTCACCGACGTGAGGATGGAGGAGGTGTCGTACCCGTAGCGCGTTGTCGTGCCGACCGCGGTCATCTCCGTACGGCGGTCCGCGGCGTCGTAGTCGTAACCGACCGTGCCCGTCGGGCCCGTGACCGTCTTCGTCCGGTCGTAGGCGTCATAGGTGAAGGACTGCGTGCCCGCCACCGTGTCGGTGACCGTCCTGGGCAGGTCGACGGCATCGTAGGCGTACGTCGTCGTGGACTCGGCCTGGCCGGCGAGGTTGACTCCGTACTTGGCGATGGTGGCCCGGCCCAGCAGGTCGTACTCGGCCGTCCCCACCTCACCGGTCCGGCTCGTCACCTTCGCAACACGCCCAGCGGCGTCGTACCCGAACAGCGCCTGCGCACCCAGCGGATCAGTGGCCGACTTCGGGCGGTCCGCGTTGTCGTAGGCCCAGGTGGTGGTGTTGTTCCGGGCGTCCGTCAGACCGGTCAGATTGCCGTTGTCGTCGTAGGCCAGAACAGTGGACTGGCCGAGCGGATCGGTCGTCTTCAGGGCCTGGTTGAGCGCGTCGTAGGTGACCGTGGTGCGCGCGCCGGCCTGGTCCGTCATCACCACGGGCCGACCCGCGGCGTCCAGGAACTGACCCGCCGTACGCCCTTCCGCATCCGTGACGGCCGTCAGCTCGCCGTGCTCGTAGGCGTATTCGGTCACCGCACCCGAGGCGTCGGTGACCGTCTCCACCTGCCCGTCCGGGGTGTAGGTGAATGCCGTCTCCCGGTCCTCCGGATCGGTGACGGTCGTCAGATCTCCGGCAGAGTCATATGCGAAGGCGGTGGTGTTCCCCAGCGGATCGGTCACCGAGGTCGGCTGGTCGTACGGCCCGTCGTACACCGCCGTCCCGGACGAACGTGCCTGCGCCGTCCCCGCCAGCTCCTTCGCCGACGTCACATAGCCGTTGCCGTCATAACTCAGCTCGGTGCGACGGCCGTACGGGTCGGTCACCGCGTCGATACGGTGGTAGGAGCCGCGCTGGTACACGGTCCTGCGGGCCAGACTGCTGCCGTACGCCTGCGTGTCCGACGTCCCGTAACCGTCCGCGTCGAACTCCACCCGCCGCACCGCGCCGCCCGGTTGCGTCACGCTCGCCGCGGTGACACGGCCCGCGCCGCTGCCGGTCTTGGTGTAGTCGAAGGTGTACTTCGCACCCTCGGTGAGCGTCTGCTCCCTGACCCGGCCGTCCGCGTCGAAGGTGTTGCTCATGTACGTGATGCCGCGGGCGTCGACGGCGGTCTTGATGCGGTTCGAGGTGCCGTCGTAGGTGTAGCGGCTGACCTTCCCCGCGGGATCGGTCACCGTCTCCAGACGGCCCGCGCTGTCGTAGGTGTAGCCCGTGGTACGACCGATGTTGTCACGTGCACCGACAACGCGGTGCTGGGTGTCGTACGTGAAGCTCACCCAGCGGCCGCCGGGCGTGGTGACCTGGGTGATGTCGCCCTTGTTGCCGTCCAGACGGCTGATCTTGATCGTGTTGCCGTGCCGGTCACGGATCTGCTGGAGCGCCGCGTACTGCGGATACGTCCATACGCTCCCGTCCCGGAAGCGCAGTTCCCAGCGGCCGTTCCCGCCGACGATCTTCGTCCCGCGGAACTCGCCCGGTGTGTCGAGCGGTTCGAAGACGGCGTCGTTCCAGCCGGTGCCCGGCGAGGTGCGTGTGTAGTGGACCTTCGCTCCGCCGGGCAGATAGAGGTCGACCTCCTGCCAGGGCCGCTCGGAATGCAGGAAGGAGTTGTAGATCAGGTCACGGCCGATACCGAAGGCCCGCTTGTAGGTGTCGCCCTGCCAGTACGTACGTGTCACCTCGGCCGAACCCAGCGGGTCCGAGACCGCGAGGTCCGTACGGGAGTCGGTGAGCATGCCGGTGGACAGTTCGACCGGGTCGCCCGACAGCCAGTCCAGGGAGTCCTTCAGCCAGGAAGTGAGCCAAGGCGGCAGATCGCTGGTGTTGAACATGGCGCCGTGGAACGCCCACACCCTGGTCTTCGCGTCGGGAACGACCTGGCGCCCGTCCTGGGACACCTTCCCGTGGCCGTAGACGTACCAGCCCTTCTTCTTCGGGTCGTAGTCCATGAACTCGACCTCGGTGCCCGGGGCTTCGCGGGTGTAGTTCGGGTAGACGATCTGGGCGCCCATGGGGAACACATACGTACCGCCCGGCTGCACGGTGAAGAACACCGGCACCACACTGTTCTGGGGCAGCGGGAACGGCGGCCGGTCGATGGGGATGGCCGTGATCCCCAGCTCCGTGACCGGTTTCCCCTTCTCGTCCCGTACCACCGAGCCCTTCGGAATCCGTACCTCAAGGCCCGGGATCTTCGGGGTCTTCAGTACGACATCGGTTTTTGCCGGAGCGGCGAAACGTACCGTGTGTTTTGTGTCCAGCGGCGTCATCCACACCGGGAAGCCGAGATCGACCGCGCGGCCTGCCTCGGGGTGGATACGGATGTCGAACCGGCCGTACTGACGCTGCTCGGTATTGGCGCTCGCACCGTCGACCACCAGGGTGGTCGCCTCGGCACTGATCCCGGCGAGCAGGAACCTGCCGCGCCCGTCCGTACGCCCCGACGTGCTGCCCACCGAAACCGTGACCCCGGCCAGCGGCTTGCCGTCGAGCTTCAGCACATGGCCCGTCAGTGCGGTGGACCGAGGCGGGGCACGCAGCGCGGGCGGAGCCTTCGGGGCGTCGCCGCGAGCGGTGATCCAGTCCGCCTGGCCCGCCAGGCTCTTCTTGCCCGGCTGCCAGGCGTCCGGGCCGCTCGGCTCAATGCCGGCCGTGGACTTCTGCCCGGTCTTCTGCTCAGCGGTCTCCTTCTGAGCGATCTCCGTCTCGTGGGAGTCGGCGCCGGCTCCGGCCAGTAGCGCGTTCTGCGAGCTGCCGGGGGTGGCAGAGGCGCTCAATGCCTGGAGGCTCAGACCCAGTGTGTACGTGCCGGTCTTCAGAGCCCCGGGGTCGAGAGTCAGGGTATAGACGCCGTCGGCCGGGAGCGCGGCCAGCGCGTAGGAGAGCGTGGAGGCGCTCATGGAGCGCTCATTGACCAGCCACTTGCCGTCGGGACCGAATATCGACAGAACCCACTCGGATGCCGGAGCGGTAATTCCCAGTGTGAGCTTCTGTCCCTTGGTCCCCGTGAAGGTGAGGTGGCCGTGCCCGCCCGGGGTGGAGACGGTGATGGGCTTCTGCGGGCCCCCCACGGTCGCCGCTCCGGCGTCGACGTCCCGGACAAGGGTCGCCGTAGTGCGTCCGGTGGCCGGGGCGTTCGGCTGGACGAGGACCCGGTGTGTGCCCGCGGCGAGCGGGGCGCGCAGAGCGACATCAATGTCCGTGGTGCGCAGCGAGCCCACCGACACATCGGCCGTTGCTCCCGGCGGGAGATGCCGTATAGATGACTGGGCGGTCAGCGTGGTGGCGGAGAAGACCACGGCGAAGCCGTCACCGGCCGCGGCGCCGAGTGTGTACTCCAGTTGCTGGCCGGGCCGGGTGACTTCCCCTGTGGCGGAAGGAGAAGCCGTTGTCAGCGCGCCGGCAGCCACGGGCTTCGACAGCCACAGCGTGACGGAACCGGTCGCCGCGGAAGCGGGGGTCAGCAGCAGGGTGTACTTCTTCCCCGCTGTCAGGCCGGTGAGGTAGTAGACCCCGTCCGCGTTCTTGGCGAACGAACCGACGCTCTGCGCCGTACCCCCCTCCGGGATCAGCCGGATGTCGGTCGACTGCGGAACGCTGTTGCCCGTGGCGGCGAAGCCGAGCGATGTGGTGTCCGGCGCGGTGAAGTCGATCCGCGCGCGCTGTCCGGCGCGCGACAGATCCGCCGTCGCCGACGCACCGTCCGAGGTGAGCGGTACGGCGCGGTCCTCGTTGAGTGTCAGGGTGAGGCTGCCGGTGGCGCCCCTGTTCGGTTCCAGGAGCACGGTGTACGAACCGGTCTCCGGCAGCCCGGACAGATCGATCGTCGCCGGTTTGCCAGCGGACACATTCTCGCCGTTGACGACTGCCGTGCCGGACGGCGCCAGTACGCTCACGTCGACTACCTCGGTGAAGGTATTGCCTGTAACACCCAGGGTGAGCTGGGCGCCGGCGTTGGCCGTGAAGGCCCCTTGCGCGTTCTGCCCGAAGCGGGCGATGTTCATCGCGACCGGACCGCCCGTGGTGGAGAGCGCGGCGAGCTGCACCGGACGGGACAGCGTCATGGTCAGCCGGCCGGTCGCGAGGGCGTTGTTGGGCAGTGCGGCGATCGTGTACGTACCGGAGTCCGGCAGTACGGAACTGTCCCACTCGGCACTGGAGTTGTCGGGAACCGTGTAGAAGTCGAGCTGGGAACCGTTGGGCCGCCGGATTTCCATCCGCGTGTAACTGCCGAGTCCCGACGCCGCCGTTCCCAGGGAGATGCGCTGCCCGGCGGTGGCGGTGAAGGTGGCGCGGCCGTCCTGGCCGATCCGGTCGATCGGCAGCTCCACGGCGGGGGCGGCCGGATCGAGGATCCCGGCATCCGCGTAGTGCGAACCGGTCACCTTCACCGTGCCCGTGGCCGCCCCGTCCGGGTCGAGGGTCAGTGTGTACGGGCCCGACTGCGTCAGCGCGTCGAGGTCAATGGCACCCGCGCCGTTCGCGCCGACGTACCGGCTGAAGACCTGGTCGCCGTCCGGCCCGTACAGCCGCGCGTACATGCTCTTGTTCACGGTAGCCGTGTCGATTCCCAGGCTGAGGGAATCCCCGAGCAGCGCGGAGAAGGTCAGTATCCCGTCCTGCCCGGCCCGGGCAAGCGGTGTGACGGATGTCGGGCCCGCCAGATCGAGCAGTCCCTCCACCCGCTTCGACACGGTGACCGTGGCCGAACCGATGTTCCCTGTGCCGGGCCTGACGATCAGCGAGTACTGGCCGGCCAGCGGCAGATCAGTGACCTCCCAGTCGTCGGCCACCCCGTTCACCGTGCCGTTGCCGCCGACCTTGCCGCCCTGCGGGTCGTACAGCTCAAGGGTGAGCGAGGAGTTGAAGGTGGAGTTGGTGAACCCGAAGCCGATGTCGTCACCCGGGTCGACGTCGAAAAGGATCTGTGCCCTGTTGCCGGGGGTGGTGACCGAGATGGTCGGTGGGGTCTCGTCCGTCACCGAAGTCGTCTCCGACGACTCGATGTCCCCGTTCCCACCGGCGGTGGTGACTCGGAATGTGGTCGCCGTGACCGCGCGGCCGTCCGGCGTCGCGACCTCCACCGGGCCGGTGGCCGCGCCGACCGGGACCTTGACGGTCAGAGACGTGGAGGTGGAGGCGGCCGGATTGATCTCGGCCACGATCCCGCCGCCGAACCGCACCACATTGTCGGTCACGGTCGGCGCGAACCCCGAGCCCGTGAGGACCACGACCGCACCGACCGCACCGGAGGCCGGGGCCACCGTCGTCACCGAGGGCGCCGGGGCCGCCAGGGTGAAGGTTTCCGGGGACTGGGCCGTGGTGCCTGCGACGGTGACGGACACCTTGGCGGTCGCGGCCGCTGCGGGCACCTTGACCTTCAGGCGGGTCCGGGAGGCCGATACGACCTCGGCCGCTTTGCCGCCGAAGGAGACCGAGTTGGCAGTCGGTGTGGTGGAGAAGCCGGTGCCGGAGAGGGTGACGGTCGCGCCGGCCGCGGCCCTGATCGGCACCAGGGACAGCACCGACAGCGTGGTGGAGGCGAAACGGTCGACGCCCAGGCGGTTGCCCGCCGCGTCGTAGCGATAGCGGGCCGTCTCGCCGTCCGGGTCGGTCAGGCCGACCAGACGGCCAGCCGCGTCGTACGCGTAGACAGCGTTGTCAGTCGTCGGGCCGACGGCCGTCACATCGGCGGCAGACGGGCTGTCAGCAGCCCGCGGAGCCGGAGCCTTCGGGGTTACGGAAGCACTCGACCGTGTCGGCGCCGGATCGGCGGGCGGCGCCGCCTCCGCCGAGACCAGGCCCGCCGACAGCGCCAGTACCAGCGCACCGACCGTCAGCGATCGCCATCGTGTGAACAGACCCGGTCCGAACCGCTCTCTGTGCGTACGCACATGCCCTCCCCAGAGCAACACCAGACAGCCACAGGTGGCGCAAGCAGCCCACCTTCATCACGCGAGCCGTCACAACGTACACACATTCGGTGACGATCACACAGGAATAAATCAAGCTCATATGCCAGTGCCATGAACATCACACGACGCACAGAAACGGGCCGCCCGCGTCGAGTGCGGGCGGCCCGGGTGGGGCTAGGTGTCAGGGGTGGGGGGTGGTGTTCAGCCAGGCCGCTGTGTCCGGGGGGAGGAGGCGGGTGTTCGTGTGACTTGACGTCAGGTCGTCACTCGATAGCAGGAGTTCGGCGCCCTCCGGGAGTGGGATCGGCTCGGCGGAGAGGTTGATTCGGCACTCCAGGCCGGCGGCCCCGCCGCTGGGCCCGGCTCCTGCCTTGCGGAAGGCCAGTTCGCCCGGGGCCGAGGGGAGCCAGGTGAAGGTCTCGTCGCCCAGGTAGCGGCGGCGGAGGGTCAGGGCCGTGCGGTAGAGCTCCAGGAAGGAGCCGGGGGTGCCGGTCTGGGCTTCGACCGAGTAGGCGCCCCAGCCCTCGGGCTGGGGCAGCCAGCTTCCGCCTGGGCCGAAGCCGTACGAGGAGCCGGTCCTGGTCCAGGGCAGCGGCACCCGGCAGCCGTCGCGGCCCTTTCTGGTGTGGCCCGTGCGTTCCCACATCGGGTCGCGCAGCGCGTCCTCGGGGAGGTCGGCCACCTCGGGGAGGCCCAGTTCCTCGCCCTGGTAGAGGTACGTCGTACCGGGCAGCGCGAGGGTCAGCAGCGCGGCGGCCCGGGCGCGGCGGCGGCCGCGGTCCTCGTCCGCCGCCGGTTCGCGGCCGCCGGTCAGCAGCCAGCCGGGGAGGCTGGTGCCCTCGGGCACGGCGTAACGGGTGCGGTGGCGCACCACATCGTGGTTGGAGAGCACCCAGGTCGGCAGCGCCCCGTTGGCCGCCGCTCCGGCGAGCGAGCTGTCGATGACATCGCGGAACGAGCCCGCGTCCCAAGGACAGCGCAGGTGGAAGAAGTTGAAGGCCTGGTGGAGTTCGTCCGGCCGGGTGTAGAGCGGCAGCCTGGCGGCGCTGACACCGGCCTCGGCGACCATGATCCGGGGCGGTGCGTACGAGTCGGTGATCTTCCGCCAGCAGCGGTAGATCTCATGGACCTCGTCGCGGTCCCAGAAGGGGTGGTTCTCGCCGCTGGGCGGGGAGTTGAGGGACGCCGAGTCGCCGCCGTACGTGTTGCGCAGCGGCGGGACGAGGTCCTTGCGCATGCCGTGCGCGACATCGATACGGAAGCCGTCGACGCCCAGATCGAGCCAGAAGCGCAGGACGGCCTCGAACTCGGCGACGACTTCGGGGTTCTCCCAGTTCAGATCGGGCTGTTCGGCGGCGAAGATGTGCATGTACCACTGGCCGTCCGGGACACGCGTCCAGGCCGGGCCGCCGAACTTGGACTGCCAGTCGGCGGGCGGCTGCGCGCCGTCGGGTCCTGTGCCGTCGCGGAAGATGAAGCGGTCGCGCGCGGCCGAGCCGGGCGGTGAGGCGAGGGCCTCCGCGAACCAGGGGTGCCGCTCGGAGCAGTGGTTGGGCACGATGTCGACGATCGTACGGAGACCCAGCTCCCGGGCCCGGGCCAGCAGCGCGCGGAAGTCGTCCAGGGTGCCGTGGCGCGGATCGACCTGGCGGTAGTCGGCGACGTCGTAGCCGCCGTCGGCCAGCGGGGAGCGGTAGAACGGGGTGAGCCAGACGGCGTCCGCGCCGAGGTCCGCCACATGGGCGAGCCGGTCGGTGATCCCCCGGAGGTCGCCCATTCCGTCGCCGTCGGCGTCGGCGAAGCTGGGCACGTAGACCTGGTAGACGACGGATTCGCGCCACCAGTCGCGGTGTGCGGCGAGAGTCGCGGCGGCGGTCGCTCCGGCGATGACGCCTTCGGTGACACTGCCTGTGACACCGTCGGGATCGCGGTCTGTCGCGGGGGCTATGACGCGGTCGATGTCGGTGTCACTGCCGATGACGCGGTCGGCGACGCGGTCGACAACGCCACTGGTGTCGGCAACGCCGCTGGTAACGCTGTCGATGACGTCACCGCCGCCATGTGCGCCGCCGTCCGGGAACGCATGCTGAGTCACTGGTACCTCTCGTGTCATGCCGGGATCCTGGGATGCCGGGATGAAGGACGCTGGGACTGACTGGACATGGTGCCGGTGCGATCATCCCCTGAGCCGGCCGAGGGAAGCAGCCAGTCCGGCACGGCGGTCCGACCCACCGTCCGACCGGCAATCATGGTGGCGGTCCGGCAGTCCTGGCGGCGGTCCGACCGGCAATCATGGCGGCGGTCCGGCAGTCACGCCGACAGGCCGAGCGCCCGTCCGCCACGCCGATCCCGTCCCCCGGCCCCGGCCCCCCGGACCCCGTCACCGGTCCCGCCGTCGGTCCACCGTCCGTCCCGCCGCCCGTCCCGCCGGTCCTGCAGCCAGTGCCGCCACCGGCCCCTAGCCGCCCGCAGCACCCGACTTACGGCGCAGCGAGCGCAGCGCCAGCAGCAGTACCCCGATGTCGTCCAGGAACACCGGGTCGGGCAGCAGGTCCACGGGCAGTACGAGATAGCCGAGCGCGGCCCAGAACACCCAGCGGTTCTCCACCGGCAGGCCCGCCCGGCGCAGGTCGCGGCGGGCCCGTACCAGCCGGACCGCGAGGGTGACCGCGGCGGCCAGGGTCAGTACGGCCAGGACGGCGGCCACGGCGAGAAGGATCCGGAGTTCGCTGCTCATGGCGGGCGCTCCCAGCTCAAGCTGTCGGGGCCTCAGCAGCCCTGGGACTCAGCGGCCTTCCGTCCGGCCGCCGTTCATCCCGTACGTACCCCCGGCGCACCCGCGGTACGAGCCCGTCACCGAAGAGTCACCGGACGAGTCCCCGCAAGGACGACCCCGCAAGGACGACCGGAGCGACCGGAAGACCGGAAGAACAGCTACAACGCCCAGCCGCCCGCCCCTCCGGCCCACCCCTCCCCTCGCCCTCTACCCGCCAGTAAAACCAGCCGGTACGTTACCCCCGGGTACCACCAGGCACCCCCGAGCACCCCCGGGGGTACCCCAAGTACCCCCGAGCACCCCCGCCGCCCGCACCATTCGCTGCACACGCCCCTGCCGCCCCGCAAGAGCGCCCCTCCGGTCGAATCCGCGCGCCGGCGCCCGCCGTTCCACCCCCGGACGCTCCGGCTCCGCTCAGATCCAGCCATGATCAACTCGCGCGCATTTCGGTGGTACGGCGCAGAGCCGGGCGATCTACCCCCGTAGATTCGAGCCGTATCGCGACCGCCCCCCGGCCTTTCGGTCACGTACACCCGCCCCCCGGACTCACTGCGTCATACAACCAGTACCCACAGTGAAGCATGTGTGATTGTGACGCTCGGGGCGCATGGCCGAATGGCACTCTCAGCCGATTCTCATGCTGAGCGTGCGTTCTGACCGCCATTCACCAGCCATCCTCCCGTCGGCGCGGGCTTTGCAGCAATTCACTGAGGGCTGCCAGGGCGGGCCAACCGTCCCCGCCAACCAGGCATCCCGCCAACGGACTTCGACCCGTCGCCGGACACGCGTACGGCCGACGGCGGCCGTTCTGCGCCGCGGGTCCAGAAGTGGGCCTTGCCCAAACCCCAAACGGAGTCAACGATTCAGTGCGTGCGATTGACAGGTTCACGGCCAAAACCGAATGGCGGTGAACGGTCGCACAGCAGCGGCCCGCTTACCCAGCGGACCGTGTTCCCCCACCTACGGAGGATGTTGTGACCTTCAAGCGCTTGTCCCCCCTCAGCGCGGTGTCCGGACGCGTGCGGGTTCTCGCCGCCGCCGCGGGTCTGGTGACCGCGGTCGCGCTTGCGGCCCCGACTGCCATCGCGGCCCCCGCCCCGGCCCCCAAGGCCACCGCGGCCCAGCTCGCCGAAGCCAGCTCCGCCGTCCTCGGCGCCGACATCGCCGGCACCGCGTGGTACACGGACCAGGCCTCCGGCAAGCTCGTCGTGACCGTCGACAGCACGGTCTCGGACGCGGAGATAGCCACGATCAAGGAGTCCGTGGGTGACACGGCTCTCACGGTCAAGCACACCCCCGGCAAGTTCAACAAGCTGATCGCCGGCGGCGAGGCCATCACCACCAGCGGCAGCCGCTGCTCCCTCGGCTTCAACGTCCGCAGCGGCTCGACGTACTACGCGCTGACCGCCGGACACTGCACCAACATCGGCAGCTCCTGGAACATCGGCACCCGTGCCGGCACGAGCTTCCCGACCAACGACTACGGCATCATCCGCCACTCCAACTCGGCGAACGCCGACGGTCGGGTCTACCTGTACAACGGCACGTACCAGGACATCACCAGCGCGGCCAACCCGTCGGTGGGCCAGAGCGTCCGCCGCAGCGGTTCGACCACGGGTGTCCACAGCGGCACGGTCACCGGCCTGAACGCGACCGTCAACTACGGCAGCGGCCAGATCGTCTACGGCATGATCCAGACCAACGTCTGCGCCGAGCCCGGTGACAGCGGCGGCTCGCTCTTCGCCGGCAGCACCGCGCTGGGTCTGACCTCGGGCGGCAGCGGCAACTGCTCCTCCGGCGGCACCACGTTCTTCCAGCCGGTGGTCGAGGCCCTCAACGCGTACGGCGTGAGCGTCTTCTAGTCACAACTCGTTCAGTCGGCGGGCCGCGCACCTGGTGCGCGGCCCGCTGTGCGTTGCAACAGCAGTTACGTCACTACGGCTGTTACGTCGTGGCCGCGGCCGGGAGTGTGACCTCGAACCGGCAGCCTCCCGTCACATTGCGCACATCCGCGCGCCCCGCGTGCGCCTCCACGATGCCCCGGACGATGGCGAGGCCGAGACCCGCGCCCGCCGGCGGTGTACGGGCCTGGGTACCGCGCCAGCCGGTGTCGAACACCCTCGGCAGATCCTCCGCCGGGATACCGCCGCAGCCGTCCGTCACGGAGAGCACGACACAGTCCTCGCGCCGTTCGGCGGCCACCGCGACCGTGCCGTCCGCCGGGGTCCGGTGGATGGCGTTGACCAGGAGATTGGCGAGGACCCGGGTCATCTCCTTGCCGTCCACCTCGACCGGAACGGCCTCGATACGGTCCCCCACCAGCCGTACGCCGTGCTCCCGCGCGAGCGGGTCGGCGCCCGCGAGCGCCTCGCCGACCAGGTCGTACACGGACATCCGGGTCGGTGCGAGGGCGAGCGCGCCGGCGTGGATACGGGACAGCTCGAAGAGATCGCCGACCATCGAGTTGAGCCGCTCGACCTCGGCTCTGATCTGCCGAAAGTAGCGGTCCGGGTCCTGGACCACGCCGTCCTCCAGCGCCTCCGACATCGCGCGCAGACCGGCGAGCGGAGTCCGCAGATCGTGCGAGATCCAGGCGACCAGCTCGCGGCGCGAGGTCTCCAGCGCGCGCTCCCGCTCCCTGGACGCCGCCAGTTTGGCGCTGGTGGCGGCCAGCTCCCGGCCCAGTGCGGCGAGTTCGGCGGTGGAGTCGCCGACCGGTACGGCGAAGCTGCCGCCGTCGCCGAACGAGCGGGCCGCCAGGGCCAGTTCATGGCTACGGGCGACCACCCAGCGGCCCAGCAGCAGCGCGGTGGCGAGGGACACGACGGCGGCCATGGCGGCGACGGTGGTGACGACGCTCAGGTCGTGCGTGGACAGAAACATGGCCTGCGCCACGACCAGCGTGCCCGCAAGCATCGCGAGCACGGTGACGGCGGCGACGACGGTCAGCGAGACGGCGACGCTGCGGTTCCGCAGCAGCCGCAGCACCAGCGCCCCGACGAGCCCGGCGCCGCCGGCCCCGAGAAGCGCGAAGAGAGCGATGAGCACCATGTCACGCATGGCGCGGGGCCTCCGGTGCAGGTACGGGGGCCTCGGGTGTTGGTACGGGTACGGGGATGGCGGCCGGATCACCGGGCGGGCCGGAAGCCGAACGGGCCGGCGGTACCGGCGCCGGGGCGTCACCTCGTACGGGCGGCCCGTCACCCCGTACGGCCATCGCGCCAACACCCCGTACGAGCGCCTCACCGTCACCGCGTACCGGCACCGCGTCCGTGGCCGGGGGCGGATCCGTGGTGGCCGGGGTGTCGAAGCGGTAGCCGACGCCCCAGACCGTCTGGATCAGCCGGGGTTTGGCCGGGTCGTTCTCGATCTTGCCGCGCAGCCGGCGTACATGCACCGTCACCGTCGACAGATCGCCGAAGTCCCAGCCCCACACCTCACGCATCAGCGTCTCGCGGTCGATCGCTCGACCCGGGTGGCGCATGAGGTGGGCGAGGAGATCGAACTCGCGCAGAGTGAGTGAGATCACCCGGCCGTCCTTGGTGACCCGACGGGCCACCGGATCGAGGGCGATGCCCGCGCTGCGCAGCACCGGGCCAGGCGGCCGTCCCGCGCCGGTACGGCCGCGGCGCAGTACGGACTCGACCCTGAGCACCAGTTCGCGCGGGCTGAAGGGCTTGGTCACATAGTCGTCCGCCCCGACCTCAAGACCCAGGATCCGGTCGTCCTCGTCGCCCCGGGCCGTCAGCATGATCACCGGTACAGGCGCGTCGGCCCGCAGTCTCCGGCACACCTCCAGGCCGTCCATGCCGGGCAGCATCAGATCGAGCACCACCAGCGCGGGCGGACTCGCCGCGGCGAGCCGCAGCGCCTCGGGTCCGTCGGCCGCGCGGTCCACGGAGAAACCGGCGCGTTCCAGATAGCCGGTGACGACCTCGGCGACGGTGGGATCGTCGTCGACGACCAGGATCGTGTGCATGCGTATCAGTCTCCTCGGGCGGTGCGCGGGCCATCGCCCTTCCCTCCTTACGAAACCATGACGTCACGGGACGATGGCGTCACGGGACGATCGCGTACGGTCACGTCCCGTTCGGCGTCCTGTTCGGCGTCCCACCCAATGTCCGATTCGACGCCCCACCCAACGTCCGACTCGGCACCCCATCCGACGTCCGATTCGTTCAAGACCGGGCCGGGCCGGCGCTTCTACCGTGGGCGCATGACCACTACTCCGCATACTCCGAGCACCGCCCCCACACCCGATGCGCCGCGGCTCACCCCGCGGCTCGACGCGATCGGGCTGGTCGTCGCCGACATGGCCGCCTCCCTCGCGTTCTACCGGGCGCTCGGCGTGCCCGTACCCGCCGATGCCGACACCGCGCCCCATGCCGAGGCGTCGCTGCCCGGGGGCCTCCGGATCCTCTGGGACACCGAGGAGACCGTCCGCTCGTACGATCCCGGCTGGACCCGGCCGGAGGCCGGCGGGCGGGTCGGGCTGGCCTTCCTGTGCGGGAGTCCGGCCGAGGTGGACGCCACGTACGACGCTCTGGTCGCGGCCGGCCACCGGGGGCATCTCAAGCCGTGGGACGCGGTGTGGGGGCAGCGTTACGCGGTGGTCCTGGACCCGGACGGCTGTGAGGTCTCGCTGTTCGCCGGGGCCGCGTAGGCGTTCGCCAGCGCCGCGTAGGCACCGAGGGTGAGCCCGGCCAGATCGCGGGTCTCGCGGGCGAGGTGCGCCTGGTCGGCGCAGCCCGCGGCGAGCGCGGCCTCGGCGTACGGCTCACCCGCCCGTACGAGCGCGAGGGCGCGCTGGAGCCGCAGCACCCGGGCGAGCGTTTTGGGGCCGTAGCCGAAGGCGTCGAGAGAGCGGCGGTGGAGCTGCCGGGCGCCGAGGCCGACGGCCTCGGCGGTGGCCGCGACCGTACGTCCGGCGTTCAGGCCGTCGACGACCGCCCGCAGCAGCGGGTCGGGCGGCCCGGCGGTCGCCGCCCTGCGCAGTGCCACGGCCTCCAGCGCCTCCGCCGGGTCCGCGGCGGAGGCGAGCCGTGCGGTGAGCCGGCGCACTTCGGCGGGTGACCAGAGATCGGCCAGTTCCACGCGCCGGTCGCGAAGTTCGTGCGCGGGTACGCCGAGGAGCGCGGGCGCGGTCCCGGGCGCGAAGCGCACTCCGGCGCAGTACAGCCCGTCGAGGCCCTGGGGCGCGTACGCCTGCGTGTCGGGCCCGGCGACCAGCAGTGTGCCCCCGATCCACAACAGGTCCATACAGCCGTCCGGCAGCACGGGATACGGCACGGATCCGCCGCCCGCCGGCACGGTCCGCGTCCAGACGACCGCGCCGTCGAGCCGCGATGCCCTTTCGTCGTACACACGGATGAGGCTAAACCCTCCCCGAGCCCACGCCCATTGATCCAGAATGGACGGTCCGGACGGTCCGGTCCCCGGGCAGCGGCTCCCGGGGGCGTGCGGGCGAATCGATCACGGGGCGGCGATGACAGCACTGATGGAGTTCACCACCGACAGCGGGGCCACGGTCCTGGTCGAGGTCGAGCGCGACGCGCCCGGCGCCAGACCGGTCGGGCGCGGCGGCAACTCCCTGGCGCAGGCGGGCCGTACGTTCGACGAGGCGCTCCAGGGGATCCGTACGGCGGCGGAGTCGGCCCTCGCGGTGTTCCGGGACGGGGCGCTCCAACCGGACGGTGTGGAGCTGGAGTTCGGGGTGAAGCTCGTCGCGGAGGCCGGGGCGGTGATCGCCAAAACCTCGGCCGAGGGGCATATGACGGTGAAGCTCTCCTGGAATCCGGGAGCGTCCGGAGCAGCCGGGACCGATCCCGCAGCTACCGGAACCGATGCCGGTGCGCAGCCAGGAACAGCGGCGCAGCATCCGGGAACGGCCAGGCAGTGACGCGTTCCCCGGCCTGGCACGCGCGGATCGACATCGACGGCGCGGTGGAGGGCTCCGGCTTTCTCGTCGCCGACCGTACGGTGCTGACCTGCGCCCATGTGATGCGTTACCGCGACCGCGCGGAGGTGGTCTTCCCCGGCGCCCCCGAGGCCGGCCCGATTCCGGCCCGGGTCGTGGACCGCGGCGCGTGGGCGGGCGGCGACCGCGACCGGGGCGATCTGGCCGTACTGGAACTGGACCGACCGGTCGACATCGCGCCCGCCGTCTTCGCCGCCCTCGGCGCGCCCTACGCGTCCACGGCCCCGAAGCTGGTGGCGTACGGCTTCCCCGACGGCTACGGCGAGGAAGGCGTCCAGAGCGAATTACGGGCCACCTCACGGCAGTTGATCAGCGACGAGTGGGCACAGCTCGAATTCTGGCGGGGCTACGGGCAGGAGACCGACCGCGGGTTCAGCGGCGCGGCCGTGATGCTGGAGGGCGGCGGCACGGTGGTCGGCATGGTCGTCGCACACGACCCGGTGACCCGCAACGGCCGGATGATCCCGGCGCAGGTGCTCGCCCGGCACTGGGCGGCGCTGGCCGATCTGGTGCCCACGCCCGGCTATCCGGCGGAGGAGAAGCGGCGGCTGCGCGAGCTGGTGGCCCGCTGCCCGGCTCTTCCGGGGCCGCTCGGGCCCCTGGTGCGCGCGGCGGCCGGGCCGCTGGGGGTCGAGCCGCCTGCGGTGGAGCCGCGCAGTGTGTGGGAGGCGGTCTGGTATCTGCTGTCGGAGTCGACACCGGGGCCGGGGGTGCTGCCGCTCGCCGAACTGGCGGTACGGCTGGCCGGGTTGGCGGGTTCGGCCGGCGACGAGAGGCTGGCCCGAGAGCTGCGCGACTGGTCGCACGCGCACCGGTCGCGCCACGACGCCTCGCCGCCGCTCACCGCTCCACCGGTCTCCGAGCCGCCCGTACCGCTCGTACCTCCGGCAGCCCCCTCCAGGACAGAACACACGCCCCTCGCTCCGCCGCCCCTCCATGCGCGCGGGCGCCTCGCACCCGAGGCGCCCGCCCGCCGCTGGTCGCCCATCCTGGTGGAGATCAGACGCAGCGGTGCCGACCGCGGTGCCCTGCTGGTGGAGGTGTCCGCGTACCGCGACGGCAGCCGCCGGCTGGTCGGTCAGCAGCGGCTCGCGAAGCGGGAGGTACGCGGCTGGGTGCTGGAGCGGATCGACGACGCGTTCGCGGAGATCGACACCGAGGGCAGGGAACTGATCGCGTTCGCCCTGCCGCGCGGCTGGCTCAACCAGCCGGTCGACCAGTGGACGGGGCGCAAGAGCATGAGCACACCGCTGGGGTGCGTGGCGCCCGTGGTGGTGATGGATCACGACCGGCGGGCCAGCGGCCGGCTCCAGTACCGGCTGAAGAAGGTCTGGGACGTGCTCGACCGGCAGCCGGGCTCGGCCGTCCACCGGATCACCTGTTCGGGGACGGTCAGGCCCGAGCGGCTGACCGTACAACTCCAGGATGTGGCGGGCCCAGTGGGGCTGACGAGACCGCCGAAGAGCCCGCGCGACCGGGCGCTGTACGGTGCGGTGCTGGACGCTCCGGCGCCGATCGTGCTGTGGCCGCGCACGGGCTGTCCCGGGGGTGCGCTGTGCGGGGCGTCCTGCCAGGGCGAGGAGTTCCTGAACAGGCTGGCCGACCAGCTCTCCGTACTTCCGCCGGGTGAACTGCCCGAGCGCATCTTCGAGTTGCGCAAGCGGGCGTTCCACCATGAAGGTCCGGATCCGCACTGGGCGGCGGAGCTGTCCTTCGTCTGGGACGATCCGCGGTGGTTCCCGGATGTCGCCCGGCTGAGCCGGTCGCCGGTGAGCTGAGCCGACGGCCTTGACACGGCCCTTGGCACGGCACGTGGCACCCGGCCCTTGACACCCGCCGCACGCGAACCCCAGACCTGGAGAGTCCGAATGTCCCTGTGGCCGGTCTACACCGGAGCCGACGAACCGCACGACGGTGTGGCCGAGTTGCCCGAACCGCCGCCCTGGCGGGCGTTCAACGGCGGGCCCGTCGTCGAGCCGCCCCAGGACGACACCACGCCCTCGCCGGACCGGGTGCACCGGGCACGGGCATACCGCGCGACGGAGGAGAGCATCCAACTGGTCAACGCCGCCCTGTACTTGCGTCGACCGCTGCTCGTGACGGGACCGCCGGGCAGCGGCAAGTCGAGCCTGGCGTACGCCGTGGCAAGGGAGTTGCGGCTCGGGCCCGTGCTGCGCTGGAACATCACCAGCAGGAGCGCCCTCGGCGACGGTCTCTACCAGTACGATCCGCTCTCCCGGCTCTACGCCGCCGGGCAGGGCCCGGACGGGGGCGGCAGCAACGGTGGCGGGATCGAGGACCATCTCCGGCTCGGTCCGCTGGGCACGGCGCTGCTGCCGTACGAGAGGCCGCGGGCGCTGCTGATCGACGAGATCGACAAGAGCGATCTGGACCTCCCCAACGATCTGCTGAACGTCCTGGAGGAGGGGCAGTACGAGATCCCCGAACTGGTCCGCGCCGCGCGGACGCGCCCGCTCGCCGAGGTGCTGGTGGCGGACTCGGACCGGCTGGTGCCGCTGGAGCGCGGACGGGTGCGCTGCCGTGCGTTTCCCTTTGTGGTGCTGACCAGCAATGGCGAGCGCGAGTTCCCGCCGGCCTTCCTCAGGCGGTGTGTGACGCTGGAGCTGAAGCAGCCGGTGGCGGAGCATCTGGAGTCCATCGTCCGGGCGCATCTCGGTGAACTGGACGAGCAGGCACATGCGTTGGTACGCCAGTTCCTGGACCGGGGCAGGGCGGGCGAGCTGGCTACGGACCAGTTGCTCAACGCGATTTATCTGACGAGGACTTCGGGGCTGGACGCGGCATCGCGCGACGAACTGGCGGACCGTCTGATGCGCCATCTGAGCCGGGCACCGGAAGCCGATGACTTCTGACGCCGCGCATTCCGCCCCTTCCGGTGCCGGGTCCGCGTCCGCTGAACTGGTCGCGCTCCGGGAGGTGTTGACGGCAGTCGGCGGTGAGCCGCCGACCGGGCGGGAACTGGCGGAGGCGCTGTGGCTGGCGGCACGGATGCGGTCGGGGCGAGGGGCAGGGTCAGGACCGGAGCTGGGGCTGAGGCCGGGAGTCGAGGCACCGGTTGAGGCACCGCCACAGGCCGTGACGAGCACCCCGCCTCGCGGGGAGCCCGACCAGCCGGACTCCCCGCCGACCGCTCAGGAACCTCCCACCGCACCACCGCCACCGGACCGGGTGGAACTGCGCACACCCACACCGCCGCTGTTGGCACCCCCGCCCGCGCTCCCGGGCGGCGAGTCGACCGTACTCGCCCCCGCTCCCCCGATGCTCTCCCGCCCGCTGGCGCTCCAGCGCGCGCTGCGCCCCCTGCGCAGAACAGTCCCCTCGGCGCACGAGCGGGAGCTGGACGAGGCGGGCACCGCCCACCGCATCGCCGCGCTCGGTGTCCCGCGCGGCCGGTGGCTGCCGGTGCTCAGGCCCGCGCCCGAGCGCTGGCTCCATCTGCGGCTGGTGCTGGACGACGGCCCGACCATGGCGATGTGGCGACCGCTGGCGCGTGACCTGTTCACGGCGTTCGGGCAGACGGGTGCCTTCCGTACGGTCGAGTGGGTACGGCTCGGCGCGGACGGCACCGTACCGCCCGGGCAGTGGTCGGCCGGGCGTACGGCCGTGCTGGTCATCAGTGACGCGATGGGGCCGCAGTGGCGCGAGGGGCCAGCGGGGCGCAGGTGGTACCGGACGCTGCGGAACTGGGCGCGCAGCCTGCCCGTCACCCTGGTCCAGCCGCTGCCGGAGCGGATGTGGCAGCACACCGCCCCGGCGCCGGTGCCGGGCCTGTTCAGTACGCCGGGGCCCGGGGCGCCCAACGGCGCGCTGCGCTTCCGGCCGTACGACGGGGAGGCGCGGGGCGTGCCCGTACCGGTGCTCGAACCGGCGCCCGAGTGGCTCGCGCACTGGGCCGGGCTGGTGGCCTCGCCCGGGGGCGGCGAATTCCCGGGAGCGGCGGCCCTGTTGCCGTCGGGGCCCTGGCCCGAGCCGCGCGACGGCGGGGAGGGTCTGGTGCCCGGGGACGCACCCGCCGAGGAACTGGTACTGCGCTTCCGCTCCGTCGCTTCTCCGCAGGCGGTACGGCTGGCGTCCCATCTCGCCGTGGGCGCACCGCACTTGCCGGTGATGCGGCTCGTACAGGCGGCTGTCGAGACGCGTCCGCAGCCGCAGCATCTCGCGGAGGTGGTGCTGAGCGGCATGCTGACGGCGGTGCCGGGCCCGGCCGGTTCGTACGCGTTCCGCCCCGGCGTCCGCGACCTGTTGCTGAGCGCGCTGCCTCGTACGGGACTGGCTCGTACGGTGGGGCTGCTGGAGCGGGTCGGGGCGGAGATCGAGGTACGCGCGGGCACGGCCCCGGGCGAGTTCCGTGCGCTGCTCGGGGGCGGGGGCGGGAACGGTACGGGGGCGGGGGACGCTGCCGGCCGGGCGGCGGGCGACGCGTTCGCGCTGGTGAGCAGGGAGAGCGTACGGCTGCTGCGAGGGCCGGAGCCTGTACGTGAACCGGAGCCCGAGCCGACAAGCGCACCGGAGCCGGAACCCGCGCCTGACACCGACGGTCGGCTGCTCGCCAGGCGGTACCGGCTGCTGGAGATCCTCGGACGCGGCGAGCAGAGCGTGGTGTGGCGGGCGTACGACCAGCGGGAGAACCGCCCGGTCGCGGTGAAGCTCCTCCACCCCGGCGGACCACAGGTCAAGGCGGTGTCGACCAGGGCACAGAACCTCCACCTCCGCGAGATCCGGGCCGCAGCCGCCCTGCGGCACCCCGGCATCACCCCCATCCATGACTTCGGCGTGGCCGACGACACCACGTTCTTCCTGGTGATGGAGCTGCTGAACGGCAGAAGTCTCGACGAGCTGATGGCCGAGTCGGGCCACCGCCCACTGCCCGTGGCCGACGTCGCCGACATCGGGCACCAGGTGCTCGACGCCCTCTCGCACGCCCATCGCCAGGGCATCTGGCACCGTTACCTCACCCCGGCGAACATCGTCCGGCTCACGGACGGCACGGTGAAGATCCGCGGCTTCGGCATCGCCCGCACCGGCCTCGACAGCACCCGCACCTCGCAGGTGTCGCGCATGACCGTGGCCAGAGGCGCACCGAAGTACATGTCGCCCGAGCAGATCGGCGGGGACGGTGTCGACCAGCGCAGCGATCTCTATTCGCTCGGGTGTGTCCTGTACGAACTCGCCACCGGGGAACCGCCCTTCGACTACGAGGACACCTGGCGGACGCTCCTCGCCCACCGCGACTCGGCGCCCGTACCGCCCCGGCAGTTGAGGCCCGGACTGCCGGCTGCGCTGGAGACGGCGATGCTGGCACTGCTCGCGAAGGACCCGGCGGACCGGGGGCGCGGTGCCAACGCGCTGATGTCGGGGACCCTGGCGGCCGCATGGGAGTATGGGGTGCTGGGCCCGCTCAAGGCCCTTCAGGGACGCCAAGACCGCACTCCCACGACACCTGCGGGACGGATTGTCCTCGGCAGACTCCTGCTGACCACTGGCCACAGTACGACCGTGGAGGCGTTGGGTGAGGCTCTGGGGGGTGTCCCCCCACGAGAGGTGATCGAGGCTGTCGACGGCCTGATCGCGGAGGGCCATGCCATCGAAGTGGCCGAAGGAGTCTACCGGCTGCGCCTCGACACCGAGCTGGACTTCACCACCGCTCTACGGGTGACCGTAGAGGCGAAGAACGCGGCGGATTCGGGCGATCACCGGCGCGCCCTCGGGTTGTACGAGGCGGCCCTGAGCCAGTGGTACGGCGAGCCGCTGGCCGACGCCGAAGGCGGCTGGGCGCACCAGCAGCGCGAAAAGCTGCAGGACTTACGCCAGTTGCTAGGGGTGGCCCGCGACATGGCACGGTTCATGGCAAAAGCTCATCGCGTCGGCTCGTCCTCCGCCGTTCCGAGCACTGGCATGCACCTCACCATCCGCAGCGGGGTGGCCCGGGACCAGCAGCAGACCCACCACGGTGTCCTCTCCGCCCTCCGCGACGCCTGCGCGGAGACCCTCGGCGATCCCACTGATTTCGATCGAGACCTGACCCTCCGGATGGTTGCCCGGGCGGGAGACACCGTCCCCGACGTCCTGCGGCGGCTTGAGGGCCCGTTCATCGAGATCCTGATGAACGCGCTCTCCCCGCTCTCCTTCACCCAGGCGATCCCCATGTCCGTCCTGCTCCACACCGCCCCCACCGAAGCGGGCACCGTCGCACTGGGGGCCGCCCTGCCGTTCATCGAGTCAGCGACTGCCGGAGAGTTCACCCTGCTGATCGGACTGCCCGACGCCTTCTACCAGCAGGCCGGTACTCCCTCCGACTACCAGCCCTACGAGGCGGACGGCGCCGACGGCACGACCTACCAAGGCTGGTACACGGTCATCCGCCGCCCGTACAGCAAACCCGAACGCCGCACCTTGCTGCGCCGCCTCCTGGACGGCTTCGGGAACACCGACGGCTGAGGGCTGCCCGTACCCCCCACCCCTCACCGCATCTTGTCCCGATCCCGGTCCCGCTCCCTGTTCTCCCGTACCCCCTGCAACCGCGCCTTCACCCGTGCCTTCACGTCATCCGGTGGCAGAAACCTCGACCATCTCTCCGGGAACTCGGACGGCATCCCCGGATCCGACCCCTCCTCGTCGTCCTCGATCGCGCCCCGCGTCTCCGCTGCCGCCGCCGCGAGGGCCACCAGTTCCGCCGCCTGGGCCGCGCGCAGGCGTTCGTTGGAGGCGCGGGCCGCCGCCGTGGCGACCGACGGCCAGACGCGGTCGATCGCCGCGTTGACCGCCGCGCCCACCAGGACCGCGAACGCGGAGACGCCGATCCAGAGCAGCACGGCGATCGGCGCGGCCAGCGAGCCGTAGATGGTCGGGCCCTCGACCGTACTGGTCAGATAGATCCGGAGCAGGAAGCTGCCCAGCACCCACATCCCCAGCGCCACCAGCGCGCCCGGCACATCCTCTATCCACCGGCGGGACCTGGCCGGGACCGAGACGTGGTAGAGCGTGGTCAGAAAAGCGACGGAGAGCGATATCACCACCGGCCAGTAGAGGACGCTCACGACCTCCGTGCCCCACGGGACGATCTCGACGACCCGGTCGGGCCCGACCACTGCCAGCGGCAGCACCACCGCGCCGATCAGCAGCGCCACGAGAAAGAGAAGAAAGGCGAGCAGCCGGGTGGCGACGATGCCGCGCCGGCCGTCGAGTCCGTACATCACCGTGATGGTGTCGACGAAGACATTGACCGCCCGGGAGCCGGACCAGAGGGCGATCGCGAAGCCGAGGGAGATCACATCGGGGCGGCCGCCGTGGGTGATGTCCTCCAGCAGCGGTTTGGCGATCTGGTTGACCCCCCGGTCGGAGAGCACCGTGCTGGCCGCCCCGAGGATGTTCTTCTCGATCGAGGCGACGGTGGCGGTGCTGGTCCAGTCGTCCACGTAACCGAGCAGCCCGATGAGACCGAGCAGCAGGGGCGGCAGCGAGAGCAGCGTGAAGAACGCCGCCTCGGCCGCGAGGCCCAGGACCCGGTATTCGATGCACGAGTTGACCGTGTCCTTCAGCAGCAGCCAGGCCATACGACGCTTTGAGACATTGCGGTAGAGGACGCGGGCCCGGTGGAGCCGACCCGCTGGCCGCTCGGGTGTTTCTTTTGCTGCCTGCACCTCCTTACCGTATCGGCATGGCAGCGAGCACCCACACAGTGACCAACCAGGTTCCGCCCCTGGTGGGGTACGACGTCTTCAGTGCCGACCGGGCCCTTGTGGAGGGGGTGGAGCGGCATGCCGCGCCCGCGCTCCTCGACGGGATCCGTGCGGAGCTGACGGCCCTCGGCCGCACCGCCGGATCCGCCGGGGCCCAGGAGTGGGGGGCACTGGCCAATGAGTACCCGCCGAAGCTCCGTACCCATGACCGGTACGGGAACCGGATCGACGAGGTCGACTTCCATCCGGCCTGGCACCAGGTGCTGGGGCGGGCGGTGGAGGCGGGGCTGACCGACGCCTGGGGCCGGCCGGGGGGCCATCTGCGCCGGGCGGCCGGCTTCTTCGTGTGGACGCAGGTGGAGGCCGGGAACGGCTGTCCGGTGTCGATGACGCACGCCGCGGTGCCGGCGCTGCGCACCGATCCCGCGCTCGCGGCCGAGTGGGAGCCGAGGCTGACCTCCCACCGGTACGAGCCGGGGCTGCGGCCGGCCGGGGAGAAGGCCGGGGCGCTGTTCGGGATGGGCATGACAGAGAAGCAGGGCGGCAGTGACGTACGCGCCAATACGACGGGGGCGCGGCCGCTGGACGCGGAGGGCGAGTATCTGCTCACCGGGCACAAGTGGTTCTGTTCGGCGCCGATGTGCGACGGTTTTCTGGTGCTGGCGCAGGCGCCGGGCGGGCTGACCTGCTTCCTCGTACCGCGGGTCCTGGCGGACGGGACGCGCAATGTGTTCCTGATCCAGCGCCTCAAGGACAAGCTGGGGAACCGGTCCAACGCGTCGGCGGAGGTCGAGTTCGACGGGACCTGGGCGCGCCGGGTCGGCGAGGAGGGCCGCGGGGTGCGCACCATCATCGAGATGGTGGCGGCGACCCGGCTCGACTGTGTGCTGGGATCGGCGGCGCTGATGCGGCAGTCGGTGGCGCAGGCGGTGCATCACGCCACATACCGCTCGGCGTTCGGCGGTGAGCTGATCGGCAAGCCGCTGATGCGGAACGTACTGGCGGATCTGGCGCTGGAGTCGGAGGCGGCGACGACGCTGGCGCTGCGGCTGGCGGCGGCGTACGACGCGGTCCAGGACGGTGCCGCCGACGCTGACCACGAGCGGGCGTTCCTGCGGCTCGCGGTGCCCGCCGCCAAGTACTGGGTGACCAAGCGGTGCACACCGGTGGCCGGTGAGGCCCTGGAGTGTCTGGGCGGCAATGGTTATGTGGAGGAGTCGGGAATGCCGCGGCTGCTGCGCGAATCCCCGCTGAACTCGATCTGGGAGGGCTCGGGGAATGTGCAGGCGCTGGATGTGCTGCGGGCCCTCCAGCGCGAGCCCGAGGCGCTGAACGCCTTTCTCCAGGAGGTGGGCAAGGCGCGCGGCGCCGACCACCGGCTCGATGGCGCGATCAAGGATCTGCTGACCGAGCTGGCGGATCTGACCGGGATCGAGGCGCGCGCCCGGCGGCTGGTGGAGCGGCTGGCGCTGGTGCTCCAGGGTTCACTCCTGGTGCGCTGGGCACCGTCGGAGGTGGCGGACGCGTTCTGTGCCTCGCGGCTCGGCGGGGACTGGGGTACGGCCTTCGGCACTCTGCCCCACACCCTTGACCTGGCCTCGGTGGTGGACCGGGCGCGGCCCGTCGGCTGAGTCCGGACAAGGCTCGGTGCCCGGGCGGGCGGGGCGCGCGGGGCAAGCCAGAGGTGGTGCTGCGCCGACACGGCACCACCTCTGACTCGTACTCACTTTCTTGTACGTGTCTGCTACTCGCCAGAGTTGCAAGCCGTTGCAGAAGAACCGATTTGGCGCCACCGGTGGCCGGGGAGCCCGATGAAGTGGCTGGGGAGCCCGATGAGAAACATTCCGCTCACTGACGCACTCAGTGGCTCACTCAGTGACGCACCGCCCAGGAACGGGCCGCTGCCGCCCAGGAACGGGCCGCTCGATCTGGCGCGGCTCAGCGCCATGGACGGCGCCCAGGCCACCCGTCTGCTCCATGAGATACGGGAAGCGGTCCTCGCGGGCGAGCGGCCGCCGGTGGCGCCGCGGCCGGTGATCGACGCGTCCTGGCGGCGGATGTTCCGGATGGGGGCCGATCCGGAGCGCCACGACTGCGGAGCGCTGCTGGAGCAGGACGAGCTGGAGCACCGCAGACGCGCCTCGGCGCTGGGCGAGGTCCTCCGTACGATCGTCGGGTCCCTCAGCGAGATCATCGAGCCCTCGCTCCAGATCATGGTGGTCACCGACGAGGAGGGGCGGGTGCTGTGGCGGCGGGGCAGCCTGGGCGGGCTGCGTCAGTCGAACGGGATCTGTCTCGAAGAGGGCGCGGCCTGGTCCGAGCACTCCACGGGCACCAACGCCATCGGTACGGCGCTGGCGGTACGGCGGCCGGTACGGGTCCACTCGGCCGAGCATTTCGCGCACACGCTGCACACCTGGACCTGCGCGGCCTCACCCGTGCACGATCCGCGGGACGGGCGGCTGCTGGGCGTGGTGGATGTGAGCGGCCCGGCGGCCGGCTTCCATCCGATGACGCTGGCGCTGGTCACCTCGATCGCCCGGCTCGCGGAGAGCGAGCTGCGGGAGCGGCACGGGCGGGCCATCGAGCGGCTGCGGTCGGTGGCGGCGCCGATCCTGTGCCGGCTGGGCAGGGCGCGCGCCCTGGTGGTCGACACGCACGGCTGGACGGCGGCGGTCACGGGGATGGCGCCGGTGGACCGGCTGCCGTTACCGAAGTCCTTCGGGGCGGGCCCGGTGATGCTGCCCTCGCTGGGCCTGTGCACGGTCGAGCCGCTGCCCGGCGGCTGGCTGGTACGGGTCGACGAGGAGCACCGGCCGGCCTCCGACGCGCCGAGCCGGGTGGTGCTGGATCTGAGCGGGCCCCGCCGCTGGTCGATCGCGGTCTCCGGGTCGGCGGGGAGCTGGACGCAGGAGCTGACCCCGCGCCATGCCGAGCTGCTCTATCTGCTGGCGGTGCACCGGAACGGCCGGAGCGCGGCGGAGCTGGCGGCGGACGTCTTCGGCGACCCCACTCGAACGGTGACGGTACGGGCGGAGATGTCACGGGTACGGCGCCATCTGTCGGGCGTGCTGGCGCACCGGCCGTATCGCTTCAGCGAGGGGATAGAGGTGGCGGTGGTCGGCCCGGAGGACCCGGCTGACCTGCTGCCGCGATCGACGGCCCCGGCGATCCTGAGCGCGCGGTGCTCACCGCGTACATGAGGAGCGGGGGGGGCGAGGGGGCGGCTTCGTGCGTAGTCGGGGCGCATGCTTCGCTGACGGTATGAGCATCGACCGTACGAGCGTCGCCGTGACCACCTGGTCCCTGGAGCAGACCTCCCCCGCGGATCTGCGGCCCGCCGCCGGGCCGCCGGGCGAGGTGCGGATCGTACGGGCGGAGGTGCCCTCGCCGGAGTTCAGCCGGTTCCTGTACACGGCCGTCGGCGGCGACGTCCACTGGACCGACCGGCTGCCGCTCTCGTATACGCGGTGGTACGAACTGCTCTCCCGGCCGGGCACCGAGACCTGGGTCGCGTACGAGCGGGGCACCCCGGCCGGCTTCATCGAGCTGGAGGCCCAGCCGGAGGGCACGGTCGAGATCGCCTACTTCGGCCTGCTCCCGGCCTTCCGGGGCCGCCGCATCGGCGGCCATCTGCTCTCGTACGGCACGGCACGCGCCTGGGACCTGTCCGACCGCTGGCCCGGCCGCGAGCCGACCAAACGCGTCTGGCTCCACACCTGCTCCAAGGACGGCCCGCACGCCCTGGCCAACTACGAACGCCGGGGCTTCACCCTCTTCGACACCAAGGTCGCCCAGGAACCGGAGACGAACCCCCCGGGTCCCTGGCCGGGCGCCCACGCGTAACCGCTCGCGGATCCCCGTACGCTCCTCGCACGCCAAACCCGCCCGGCCCGTGACAGGGGACACATTGTCTCGGGGAGTGGGACTGTGGCGTCCAGGATATGGAAGGTGGTGGACTGGCCGGAGATGTGCGTGACACGCTTCCGTCATGTCGAGAGCTGGAATTGCCTTGGTGAGTCGGCGGCACGTCGATCTCGGCCGCGTGTCCAGCGCCATCTGTCCGGCGGGCTGAGAGTCCCAGCGCCGCCGTTTTCCGCTGTTTCCGTACCCTCACGTACGCCCGCCTGCCCCGCCGCGCACCGACGCGCCCACCGCGTGAGTGTGCGGCTCAGAGCCGCCCTCCTGCATGTCTCGAAGGACGTACCCGCCATGGCCGCCACCCCGGAAAAGCCGTCCCCCGCCACGCCCCGCCGCAAGGTGAGCCGTCACCGCGGTGAGGGCCAGTGGGCCGTCGGGCACTTCACTCCGCTCAACGGCAATGAGCAGTTCAAGAAGGACGACGACGGTCTCAATGTGCGGACACGCATTGAGACGATCTACTCCAAGGCCGGCTTCCACTCGATCGACCCCAATGATCTGCGCGGACGCATGCGCTGGTGGGGGCTGTACACCCAGCGCAGGCCCGGGATCGACGGCGGCAAGACCGCGATCCTGGAGCCGGAGGAGCTGGACGACGAGTACTTCATGATGCGGGTACGGATCGACGGCGGGCGGCTGACCACCGAGCAGCTCCGGGTGATCGGACAGATCTCGGAGGAGTTCGCGCGCGGGACGGCCGACATCACCGACCGGCAGAACGTCCAGTACCACTGGATCAGGATCGAAGACGTGCCGGAGATCTGGCGGCGCCTCGAAGCGGTCGGGCTCTCCACGACCGAGGCCTGCGGGGACACGCCCCGGGTCATCCTCGGTTCCCCGGTCGCCGGGATCGCCGAGGACGAGATCATCGACGGCACCCCGGCGATCGACGAGATCCACCGCCGGATCATCGGGAACCCCGACTTCTCGAATCTGCCGCGCAAGTTCAAGTCGGCGGTCTCCGGATCGCCGCTGCTCGATGTGGCGCACGAGATCAACGACATCGCGTTCGTCGGGGTCAACCACCCCGAGCACGGCCCCGGCTTCGATCTGTGGGTGGGCGGCGGTCTTTCCACCAACCCCAAGATCGGCCAGCGGCTCGGCGCGTGGGTGCCGATCGAGGAGGTCCCCGATGTCTACACCGGGGTCATCTCGGTCTTCCGTGACTACGGTTACCGCAGGCTGCGCACCCGCGCCCGGCTGAAGTTCCTGGTCGCCGACTGGGGTACGGAGAAGTTCCGCCGGATCCTGGAGGACGAGTACCTCAAGCGGAAGCTGACCGACGGGCCCGCGCCCGAGCAGCCCGTACAGCAGTGGCGCGACCACGTCGGGGTGCACCGCCAGCGGGACGGCCGCTTCTACGTCGGGTTCGCGCCCCGCGTCGGCCGGATCGACGGCGCCACGCTGACCAGGATCGCCGAGCTGGCCGAGGCGCACGGCTCGGGCCGGCTCCGTACCACCGTCGAGCAGAAGATGATCGTCCTCGATGTGACCGAGGACCGGATCGACTCGCTGGTGGCCGGGCTCGAAGCGCTCGATCTGCGGGTCAAGCCGTCGCCGTTCCGGCGCGGCACGATGGCGTGCACGGGCATCGAGTTCTGCAAGCTGGCGATCGTCGAGACCAAGCTGCGCGGCGCGACGCTGATCGACGAACTGGAGCGCCGTATCCCGGACTTCGACCAGCCGATCACCATCAATGTCAACGGCTGCCCGAACGCCTGCGCCCGGATCCAGGTCGCCGACATCGGCCTCAAGGGCCAGCTCGTGCTGGACAAGGACGGCAACCAGGTCGAGGGCTTCCAGGTGCATCTGGGCGGCGCGCTGGGGCTGGAGCCGGGCTTCGGCCGCAAGGTGCGCGGGCTGAAGGTCACCTCGGACGAGCTGCCGGACTACATCGAGCGGGTGCTCGGCCGCTTCCAGAAGGAGCGCGAGGAGGGCGAGCGCTTCGCCACCTGGGCGGCGCGCGCCAGCGAGGAGGCGCTGTCATGAGCGGGACCCGGCGGGAGGCGCTGTCATGAGCGAGCGCGCTGCTCCCTTCTACTGCCCCTACTGCGGCGACGAGGATCTGCGCCCCAGCGAGCAGGGCCACGGCGCCTGGGAATGCGCGGCATGCAACCGGGCCTTCCAGTTGAAGTTCCTCGGGCTGCTCGCCCGGGGGCTCCAGCGCGGTGATCGCGGTGACGGAGGGGAAGAGACATGACGGCACCATCGGCACTGACGGAGACGGACGGCTCCCGGGACCTGGCCGCGCTCGCCGGGCGGGCGGGCCGCGAGTTGGAGGACGCCCCGGCCCTGGAGATCCTCCAGTGGGCCACGGAGACCTTCGGGAAACGTTTCTGTGTCACCTCGTCCATGGAGGACGCGGTGGTCGCGCATCTCGCCTCGCGCGCGCTGCCCGGTGTCGATGTGGTGTTCCTCGACACCGGCTACCACTTCCCCGAGACCATCGGCACCCGTGACGCGGTGGCCGCCGTGATGGACGTACGGGTGATCACGCTCACCCCCCGGCAGAGCGTCGCAGAACAGGACGCCCAGTACGGCCCGAAGCTGCACGACCGGGACCCCGACCTGTGCTGCGCGCTGCGCAAGGTCAAGCCCCTCGAAGAAGGCCTGACCGGATACGACGCCTGGGCCACCGGGCTGCGCCGCGACGAGTCCCCGACCCGGGCGAACACCCCGGTCGTCGGCTGGGACGAGAGGCGCGGCAAGGTCAAGGTCTCCCCGATCGCCCGCTGGACCCAGGACGACGTGGACGCGTACGTCACCGAGCACGGCGTCCTCACCAACCCGCTGCTGATGGACGGTTACGCCTCGGTGGGCTGCGCGCCCTGCACCCGCCGGGTGCTGGAGGGCGAGGACGCGCGCGCCGGCCGCTGGGCCGGGCTCGGCAAGACCGAATGCGGACTGCACGGATGACGGACCGTCAGGACCATCAGGAGGGGCATGTGAGCGCGACGGAGCGGGGCGCCACGGTCTGGCTGACCGGACTGCCGAGCGCGGGCAAGACGACCATCGCGTACGAACTGGCCGCCCGGCTGCACGGCGAGGGACACCGGGTCGAGGTGCTCGACGGCGACGAGATCCGGGAGTTCCTCTCCGCGGGCCTCGGCTTCAGCCGCGAGGACCGGCACACCAATGTGCGGCGCGTCGGCTTTGTCGCGGAACTGCTCGCGTCGAACGGCGTCAAGGCGCTGGTGCCGGTGATCGCGCCGTACGCCGACAGCCGCGAGGCGGTACGCAAGCGCCATCAGGCCGAGGGCACCGGCTATCTGGAGGTGCATGTGGCCGCGCCGGTCGAGGTGTGCTCCGTACGGGACGTGAAGGGGCTGTACGCCAAGCAGGCCGCGGGCGAACTCCTCGGGCTCACCGGGGTCGACGACCCGTACGAGGCACCCGAGTCGCCGGATCTGCGGATCGACTCGCACGCCCAGTCCGTGGCGGAGTCCGCCGCCGCGCTGCACGCGCTGCTCACCGAGAGGGGTCTGGCGTGACCACAGTCGCGGCCGTCACCGAGGGCACGGACGCCCCGTACGCGCTGAGCCATCTGGACGCGCTGGAGTCCGAGGCGGTCCATATCTTCCGCGAGGTCGCGGGGGAGTTCGAGCGGCCGGTGATCCTGTTCTCCGGCGGCAAGGACTCGATCGTGATGCTGCATCTGGCGCTGAAGGCGTTCGCGCCGGCTCCGGTGCCGTTCTCGCTGCTGCATGTGGACACCGGACACAACTTCCCCGAGGTACTGGAGTACCGGGACCATGTGGTGGCCGCACATGGGCTGCGGCTCCATGTGGCCTCCGTACAGGACTACATCGACCGGGGTGTGCTGCGGGAACGTCCCGACGGGACGCGCAATCCGCTGCAGACCGTGCCGCTGACCGAGAAGATCCAGGACGAGAAGTTCGACGCGGTCTTCGGCGGCGGGCGGCGCGACGAGGAGAAGGCACGGGCGAAGGAGCGGATCTTCTCGCTGCGCGACGAGTTCTCGCAGTGGGACCCGCGCCGCCAGCGGCCCGAGCTGTGGCAGCTCTACAACGGGCGGCACGCGCCCGGCGAGCATGTCCGGGTGTTCCCGCTCTCCAACTGGACCGAGCTGGACGTCTGGCAGTACATCGCCCGCGAGGACATCGAGCTGCCGCAGATCTACTTCGCGCACGAGCGCGAGGTCTTCCTGCGCTCCGGCATGTGGCTGACCGCCGGCGAGTGGGGCGGGCCCAAGGGGACCGAGACCGTGGAGCGCCGCCAGGTGCGCTACCGCACGGTCGGTGACATGTCCTGCACCGGGGCCGTCGACTCGGACGCCACCACGCTGGACGCGGTGATCGCCGAGATCGCGGCCTCGCGGCTGACCGAGCGCGGCGCGACCCGCGCGGACGACAAGCTGTCCGAGGCCGCGATGGAAGACCGCAAGCGCGAGGGGTACTTCTAACCATGACGAGTGCCACCGGGCCCACCACCCCGCCGCCCACCGGATCCGCCGACGCTGCCTCCGCGCGCAACGGATCCGCCGAGCCGTACGGTCCCGCCGCGCAGAACGCTTCCGCACCGGCCGCCGCGCGCAACGGATCCGCGCCGACCGCCGGATCCCAGCCATCGGTCGCCGTGCAGAACGGTTTCGCCGAGCGGCTCTCCGCGACCACGCTCCTGCGCTTCGCCACCGCCGGCTCCGTCGACGACGGCAAGTCCACCCTCGTCGGCCGCCTCCTCCACGACTCCAAGTCCGTGCTGGCCGACCAGTTGGAGGCCGTCGAGCACGCCTCCCGCAACCGCGGCCAGGACACCCCCGACCTCGCGCTCCTCACCGACGGACTGCGTGCCGAGCGCGAGCAGGGCATCACCATCGATGTCGCCTACCGCTACTTCGCCACGCCCCGGCGCCGCTTCATCCTCGCCGACACCCCCGGCCATGTGCAGTACACCCGGAACATGGTCACCGGCGCCTCCACCGCCGAACTCGCCGTCGTCCTCGTCGACGCCCGCAACGGTGTCGTCGAACAGACCCGCCGCCACGCCGCCGTGGCCGCGCTGCTGCGCGTCCCGCATGTGGTCCTCGCGGTCAACAAGATGGATCTGGCCGAGTACGCGGAGCCCGTGTTCGCCGCCATCGCCGAGGAGTTCACGGCGTACGCCTCGGACCTCGGCATCCCGGAGATCACCGCCATCCCCATCTCCGCGCTCGCCGGTGACAATGTGGTGGAGCCGTCCGCGCACATGGACTGGTACGGCGGCCCGACCGTGCTGGAGCATCTGGAGACCGTCCCGGTCGGCCAGGACCAGGCGAACCGCCCGGCGCGCTTCCCGGTGCAGTATGTGATCCGCCCGGGGACCGCCGCCTACCCGGACTACCGCGGCTACGCGGGCCAGATCGCCTCCGGGGTGCTGCGCGTCGGCGACCCGGTGACCGTCCTGCCGTCCGGCCGTACGAGCACCATCGCGGCCATCGACGCGCTGGGCACCGGCAGCGGCCCCGGCTCCGCCGTGGACATCGCCTGGGCACCGCAGTCCGTGACCCTCCGGCTCACCGACGACCTCGACATCTCGCGCGGCGATCTGATCGCCCCCAGCGCGAACGCGCCCGCCACGACCCGCGAGGTGGAGGCGACGGTCTGCCATGTCGCCGACGCGCCATTGACCGTGGGGCAGCGGGTGCTGCTCAAGCACACCACCCGTACGGTCAAGGCGATCGTCCAGGACATCCCGTCGCGGCTGACGCTGGACGATCTCTCCCAGCACCCGGCCCCCGGGAAGCTGGTCGCCAATGACATCGGCCGGGTCAGGGTCCGTACGGCGGAGCCGCTCGCGCTCGACGCCTACGCGGACTCCCGCCGTACCGGATCCTTCCTGCTGATCGACCCCGCGGACGGTACGACGCTGAGCGCCGGCATGGCGGGCGACGCCTTCGCCGACGGCGCCGCGACGCGGGCCGCCGCCGGGACCGCCGACGACGAGGGCTGGGACTTCTGATGGTGATGGATGTGTTCGCGACCTTCGCGAAGGAGGGCGGCCGCGTCGGCAGCGGCGCACTCGGCGCGGGAACGGGCGGGGTGGCGCGATGTGCGTGAAGACGTACGCGCACCGCTCGCGCGCCCGCACCCCCCACCCGCCGTACCCGCACCTCCCGTACCTCTGCTGTCTCTCGCATCACCCGAACCCCCCGCACCGCCGAAGACCTGCCGACTTCCCGGCCGCGCCCCCGTATTCCGGAAGGGCGTGAGCGCCGGGCCAACGAGAGGAACCCCTCCCGTGCCAGCCTCCCGCACCACCGCGCGCCGCCGTCTCGCCGCCGTCGCGACCGCACTGCCCCTGCTCACCGTCGCGCTCACCTCCTGCGGCTACGGTTCGGAGTCCGCCTCCGACAAGTCCTCCGAAGAGGCCGCCCCCGCCGCCTCGGGCAAGGCGCTCTCGGCCGACACGGTGAAGATCGGCTACTTCCCGAACCTGACCCACGCCACGGCTCTGGTCGGCATCCAGGAGGGCATCTTCCAGAAGGAGCTGGGCGGTACGAAGGTGGCGCCCTCGACCTTCAACGCCGGCCCCTCCGAGATCGAGGCCCTCAACGCGGGCAGCATCGACATCGGTTTCATCGGCCCCTCCCCCGCCATCAACGGCTACACCCAGACCGGCGGCAAGAGCCTCCGTATCATCGGCGGTTCGGCCTCCGGCGGCGTGAAGCTGGTGGTCAACCCGGCGAAGATCAAGACCCTGGACGACATCAAGGGCAAGAAGATAGCCACCCCGCAGCTCGGCAACACCCAGGACGTGGCGTTCCTCAACTGGATCTCCGAGAAGGGCTGGAAGGTCGACGCGCAGTCCGGCAAGGGCGATGTGTCGGTCGTCCGTACGGACAACAAGATCACCCCGGACGCCTACAAGGCGGGCTCCATCGACGGCGCGTGGGTGCCGGAGCCGACCGCGTCCAAGCTGGTCGCCGAAGGTGCCAAGGAACTGCTCAACGAGTCCGACCTGTGGCCGGACAAGAAGTTCGTGATCACGAACATCATCGTGTCGCAGAAGTTCCTCGCCGAGCACCCGGACGTGGTCGAGGCCGTGCTGCGCGGCTCGGTGAAGACCAACGAGTGGATCAACGCCAATGAGGCGCAGGCGAAGGCCTCCGCCAACGAGGCGCTGAAAACGCTCTCGGGGAAGGCGCTGCCGCCCGAGGTCCTCGACCCGGCGTGGGAGTCGATCCAGATCATCAACGACCCGCTGGCCGCCACGCTCCAGGCGGAGGCCGACCACGCGGTGAAGGCCGGTCTGCTGGAGAAGCCCGATCTGAACGGCATCTACGACCTGGGGCCGCTGAACAAGGTGCTCAAGGCCGCCGGTCAGCCCGAGGTCGCCGACGCCGGTCTCGGCGTCAAGTAACCACGTAGCCGCGATCGCGCGACCGCACACGGCTCCGTACCCGATCCTGACTCCGATCCCGCACCGTTCCCAGGAGGTGACGACCATGGTGACAACCCTCACCAAGGCCGCCGAGAGCACCCCGGCGGTGGACCACGCCGCCCGTATCGCGCATGTCTCGAAGTCCTTCGTGACGCCGGCCGGGCAGCAGCTCGTCCTCGACGACATCACGCTGGATGTCGCCCCCGGCGAGTTCGTCACCCTTCTGGGAGCGTCGGGGTGCGGGAAGTCCACCCTGCTCAATCTGGTCGCCGGGCTCGACCGTCCGTCCGCCGGGTCCATCGCGACACCCGGCGGGCGGCCGGCCCTGATGTTCCAGGAGCACGCGCTGTTCCCGTGGCTGACCGCCGGCAAGAACATCGAGCTGGCGTTGCGGCTGCGCGGGGTGCCCAAGCAGGAGCGGCGCGACGAGACGGAGCGGCTGCTCGGTCTGGTCCGCCTCGACGGCTCGTACGGCAAGCGGGTGCACGAGCTGTCCGGCGGGATGCGGCAGCGGGTGGCGCTGGCCAGGGCGCTCGCCCAGGACAGCCAACTGCTGCTGATGGACGAGCCGTTCGCGGCGCTCGACGCCATCACCCGGGATGTGCTGCACGATGAGCTGACCCGGATCTGGCGCGAGACGGAGCTGTCGGTGCTGTTCGTCACGCACAACGTACGGGAGGCGGTACGGCTCGCCGAGCGCGTCGTACTGATGTCGTCGCGGCCCGGCCGGGTGGCCCGTGAGTGGCGGGTGGACATCCCGCAGCCGCGCCGTATCGAGGACCCCGCGGTCGCGGAGCTGTCCGTCGAGATCACCGAAGAACTGCGTGGGGAGATCCGCCGCCATGGCCGGAACTGAGACGACGACATCGAAGGGCGCGGCACCCGACGGGAGCGCGGCCGGGCCCGCGCCCGAGGACACGGAGCCCGGGACCCCCGCACCGCACCACGATCTGGCGGGCCTGGAGGCCGGGCTCGACGCGCTGGACACCGTACAGACCCGGCGCACTCCGCTGCGCCAGACCCTGGTCCAGAAGGTCCTCCCGCCCTTCGTCGCCGTCGCGCTGGTGCTGGTGGTGTGGCAGGTCCTGGTCTGGGCGAAGATCACCGACGACTACAAGCTGCCGTCGCCGACGGCGGTGTGGGACGAGGTGGCCGACGCCTGGGCGCAGGGCACCCTGCTCGGCTATATCTGGACGAGTGTCTCGCGCGGTCTGCTGGGCTTCCTGCTGGCGCTGGCGATCGGCACGCCGCTCGGGCTGCTGGTCGCCCGGGTACGGTTCGTCCGCGCGGCCATCGGCCCGATCCTGTCCGGGCTCCAGTCGCTGCCCTCGGTGGCGTGGGTGCCGCCGGCGGTGATCTGGCTGGGGCTGAACGACTCGATGATGTACGCGGTGATCCTGCTCGGCGCGGTCCCCTCCATCGCCAACGGCCTGGTCTCCGGGGTCGATCAGGTGCCGCCGCTGTTCCTGCGGGCCGGGCGGACGCTCGGCGCGACCGGACTGCGGGGCACCTGGCACATCGTGATGCCCGCCGCGCTGCCCGGCTATCTGGCGGGGCTGAAGCAGGGCTGGGCGTTCTCCTGGCGCTCGCTGATGGCCGCGGAGATCATCGCGTCCTCGCCCGATCTGGGCGTGGGGCTGGGGCAGTTGCTGGAGAACGGCCGTACGGTCGGCAGCATGCCCATGGTGTTCCTCGCCATCATCCTCATCCTGATCGTCGGTATCGCGATCGATCTGCTGATCTTCAGCCCGCTGGAGCGGCGGGTGCTGCGCGGCCGCGGTCTCCTGGTGAAGAGCTGATCGCCGTGGTGAAGAGCTGATTCCCATGCGCCACCTGTCCGTTCAGCACGCCGGTCAGCGGTCCGTTCAGCGCTCCGTTCCGGGGCCGGTCCTGCTGGTCGTCGCACACGGCAGCCGTGATCCACGGCATGCCGCGACCGTGCACGCCCTGGCGGGGCGGCTGCGCGTACTGCGCCCGGGACTGCGGGTGGAGACGGGCTTTCTGGACTTCAACACCCCCGCTGTGCCAGGGCTGTTGGACCGGCTGGCGCTGGAGGGTGTACGGGAGGTGGTGGCCCTGCCGCTGCTGCTGACCCGCGCCTTCCACGCCAAGGCCGACATCCCGGCGATGCTGCGCGAGGCGCGGGCGCGCCATCCGTACCCGCTGATCCGGCAGGCCGAGGTGCTCGGCCCTTCACCGCTGCTCGTGGAGGCGCTGGAGCGGCGGCTGTACGAGGCGGGGCTCAGGGCCGCCGACCGGGCCTCGACCGGGGTGGTACTGGCCTCCGCGGGCTCCTCGGACCCCGAGGCGGCCGCGGTGATCGCGGAGATCGCGCGGGAGTGGCGGCATACCGGCGGCTGGCGCGCGGTGCGGCCCGCGTTCGCCTCCGCCGCCCTGCCGCGCACCGAGGACGCGGTACGGGCGCTGCGCGCCGAGGGCGTGCGCCGGATCGCGGTGGCGCCGTATGTGATCGCCCCCGGCTTCCTGCCCGACCGGATCGCGAACGGCGCACGTGAGGGCGGCGCGGATGTCCTGGCGCCGGTTCTGGGCGCGGCTCCGGAGCTGGCGCGGCTGCTGCTGCGCCGGTACGACGAACGGGTGGCGTCGGCGGGCCCTGTGCCGGTCTCGGCCTGAGGCACAGCCTGGGCCCGGGCTTGCGCGGCTGGTGGGCCTGCTGGGTTGGTGGGCCTGCTGGGCCTCAGCCGAAGGGGGTGCCCTGGTGGAAGTAGAGCAGCCAGCCCTTCTCCGTCCGCCGCCACAGTGAACTGCGGTGCGCCCGCCGCCCGTTGGAGTCCGTGTCGAAGGTCAGCAGCACCACATCGGGGCCGAGCTGGACACCCCGCATCTTGGAGGTGGTGATCGGCCGCGGCCCGGCCGCGCCCTTCGCGGTCAGCTCGGCGACGATCGAGGCGCGGTCCCATTCCCGGCCGGACGAGCCGAATTCCCTGAAGTCCGGGTGGAGCAGCTCCGCGAACAGCGTGGCGGAGGAGCGCACCGCCGGGTCGAGCAGGCGCAGCTCCGCCTCGATGGCCGCGGAGATCGCGGACGTACGGTGGTCAGCCACGGGTCAGCTCCACCAGCTTGACGACGGTGTTCCAGTTGCGGCTGGTGGCGGTGATGCCCTTGAACAGGCCCGGTCTGGCCAGCGCTTCGGCGAGCTTGGAGCGGCCGACCCCGTTCGGCGCGTACAGATAGAGCACCCGGTCGCCCAGCCGGAACTCCTCGGGGAGGTACGCGGCCGGGTCGAGGGAGGCGAGGCGCTCGGGGTCCACCGGCTCGGAGAAGTAGGTGGCGTGGAGCTGCCTGCCCTCCAGGGTGGCGGCGGGGAAGGGGCATTCCTCGGCCACGGCCCGCAGATAGGCGGCGCCTCGTACGAGACAGTCGACGCGGAACCCGAAGTGCTCCTCGATGGCCTGCTCCAGACCGGCGGCGAGAGCGCTCTCATCGGCGGAGTCGCCGGAGCCTGTGGAGTCGCGAGAGCCTGTGGAGTCGCCGACGCCGGTGGAGTCCGTGGTGAAGACCGCGTTGCCGCTCTGGAGGTAGGTGCGGACATCGCGGTGGCCGAGTCCGGAGATCACCTCGCGCAGCTCGGCCATCGGGACCCGTTTGTGGCCGCTGACATTGATTCCGCGCAGGAGTGCCGCGTACGTCGTCGTCATGAGCACACGATAGGAGATCCCGGCGACGGGACGGCCGCCGCGCCCCGTGGGGGAGGGCGCGACGGCCGCCTGCGCGAACTGGCTTGCTATGGGCCGTACTGCTGCTCGGCTGCTACTCGACGATCTTGAGCAGCTTGTTCGCGGTGTCCGGCGACGCGTTGCTGATCGCGCCGGGGGTGGCACCGTCGGTCAGGGCCGTGGCGACCTGGTCGGGGGTGGCGTCCGGGTGGGCGCCGAGGTAGAGGGCGGCCGCGCCGACGACATGGGGTGTCGCCATCGAGGTGCCGGAGATGGTGCTGGTGGCGGTGTCGCTGTTGTTCCAGTCCGAGGTGATGCTGGACCCCGGCGCGTAGAGGTCCACGATCGGGCCGAAGTTGGAGAAGTACGACTGCGTGTCGTCCACGGCGGACGAGGCGACCGTGATGGCCTCCTCGACCCGCGCCGGAGAGATCTGGCTCGCGTCGAAGGAGTTGTTGCCGGCCGCGACACCGAAGGTGACCCCGGTGGCGATGGCGTTCCGTACGGCTTCGTCGAGGGCCGGGTCGGCGCCGCCGCCGAGGCTCATATTGGCGACGGACGGGCCCTGGTGGTTCGCGGCGACCCAGTCGATCCCGGCGATGACCTGCTCCGTGGTGCCGAAGCCGCTGTCGTCGAGAACCCGTACGGAGACGATCTTCGCCTTCTTGGCGACACCGTGCGCGGCACCGGCGATGGTCCCGGCGACATGTGTGCCGTGTCCGTAGCCGTCGTCGGCGGAGTCGTCACCGTCGATGGCGTCGTAGCCGTAGCTGGCACGGCCCTCGAAGTCGGCGTGGGTGATCCGGACACCGGTGTCGATGACATACACCGTGACACCCTCACCGGCGCTGTCCGGATAGGTGTACGCGTTGTCCCCGGTGGTGGCGGTCTGGTCGACCCGGTCCAGGCCCCACGAGGGCGGGTTGTCCTGGGTGGCGTTGATGGTGAAGGTCTTGTTCCGGACGACCTTGGCGACGGCCGGGTCGGCCGCGAGCCGCCTGGCCTCCGTCTCGGTGAGACCACTGGCCGAGAAGCCGTGGAGGGCCGTGCCGTAGTTCCGCTTGAGCACACCTCCGTACTCCTTGGCCAGTTCCTGCTTCGCGCTCTTGCTGTCGGCGGCCTTGGCGCCGGCCCGGAGACCGGCCTGCTGACCGGCCTGCGCACCGGTCTTGAGCAGCACGATGTAGCTGCCGGGCACCGCGCCCTCGGCGTCGTTTCCGTACACCACGCCCTGTGCCGGAGCCGCGCCCGCTGTGGGGGAGGTGAGCGCGGTGATTCCGGCCGCCGCGGCGAGTGCGGTGAGGGCGGCGGTGAGTTTGATCCTGCTCGCACGCTGTTGAGTTGCCATGAAGAGGGAGCTCCTCGTCATCTTCTGTGGGGGGACGCCCGGCGGACGGAAGTCTCCGGCGGACTGGCTCGAAACCCTGACCGATTGACGAGTCCAGATCAAGAGTCCGTGGTGGCGGTGACCTGGTAAACCTCAATCCCCATAAGGAATCGGCCAGTCCGGAAAGCGCCGGGCTCGCCCGTTAACCTCCGCCTGTGACACGGGGCTTCGCTCCCTCATGCCGGAGATATGACCGACACCGGGAGGAACGGGCCCCTCTCCCCGCACACCGGCAACGACAGCGAATTGGCCCGATCTCGGCCCCACCTTCCACGGACGACGGCACTGCGGGCCGCCGCTCCCGTTCGGTACGGGCACTCGGGCGCGTCAGGGTGCCAGGGCCGAGTTGGACGGGAGTTAGCAGACTGGATGTGTCAGACACGGCCCGGGGCCGGAAGCGCCGATTCGATCAGGTCGGCCGCCCTTGGCGTGCCGCCCTCTGCCGCCATCTCGCGCTTGATCCCGGCGAGCCTCTTGGCCACCTCCGGATCGGAGGCCACCGCCAGAACCGCCTCCCGCAGCGCCTCCGGTGTCGCCTCTTCCGTGTCGAGGCGCCGGGCCACACCCAGCGAGACCAGCATGTCGGCGTTGCCGAACTGGTCGACCGCCTGCGGTACTGCGACCATCGGCGTGCCCGTCGCGAGGCCCTCCTGGCTGCCGCCCGCACCCGCGTGGGTGATGAAGGCGTCGGCCTGCCGGAGTACGGCGAGCTGCGGCACCCAGTGACGCACCGCGATGTTGTCCGGCACTTCGCCCAGTGCGGATGCGTCCACGTGAGGCCCGACCTGGAGCACCACGTACCAGCCGGGCAGACCGCTGAAGGCCTCTGCACACGCCCGGTAGAACGCGGGCTGTTTGGTGAAGGCCGAGCCGAGCGAGACCAGCAGGACCTTCTCCGCCCCGGCCGGACGCTCCCACTCGCCCTGATCCGCGCGGTCACCCTGGCAGGCGCCGACAAAGGTGTACACGGACTCGTCCACACGGTCGGCGTGCGGCTGCAGCACCTTGGGGATCAGCACCAGGGAGCGGCCGGGCCTGGCGACCAGCCGGTCCTGGTCGGTGTGGTCCATGTGCTGCTCCTCCAGCCAGTCCGCGAAGCGCGCGCGGTAGGCACGGCCACGCTCGGAAGCCCGCAGCTCCGCGAGCATCGGCTCGCCGACCTCCTCCTCGTACCCCTCCCAGGCGACCAGATTCGGCGAGAGCTGGATGTACGGGACACCCCAGCGGTGCGCGAGGACCGGGGCCGGATAGGACGTGATGTCGCTGAGGACCAGATCGGGCAGGTCGTCCTCGAACGCGGCGGCGAGCTGCGGCAGCGCCTGGATCGCGTCATCGAGGAACGGTTCGAGATTGTCGACCAGTTCCGTGCCCCAGGCTTCCGGGTCGTCGTCGGGCCCCGGCAGTACGGATGTGTAGATCACCGGCTCGGCGCCGGTCGCCGCGACCTTTTCTGCGAAGAGGGCGGGGATCGCGTAACTGACCCGGTGGCCTCGGGCGACCAGCTCCCGGATGACGTCGAGGCTCGGATTCACATGCCCATGGGCGGCGATGGAGAACATGGCGATATGGGCGGGGCGGGATAAGGTCATGCCCTCACCGTAAAAACGACGAGACGTCTCGTGCAATCCGATATTCGCCCCGGACGGCCGACCGGCCTGCCCGTCAGCGCTGGTAGCGGGCCAGCACCCGGTTGCCGTCCTCGACGAGGCGCTTCTCCAGTTCGGCACGGCCGATCGCGCCGCTGTAGTACTCCTGGAGCGCCGGGGTCGCCACCTTGTCCTTCCACTCGGGATAGCCGCGCACCGACTGCGCCGGGGCCGGCCGCAGCTCCCGCGCGAGTGCCGCCCCCGTCGCCCAGCCGTCGCGCGCCACCCGCAGGGACGGGTCCTTGAGGGCCTCCGTACCGGTCGGCAGCATCCAGTCACCGTGCGCGAGTCGCACCATGTTCGGCGGCCGGAGCAGGAAGTCGACGAACCGCGCGGCCTCCTTCTTGTACGGGCTGTCCTCCGCGATCGAGAGGGTCTGCGGGCTCACCCCCTGGGCCAGGCCGTCCGCCCCGCCGGCCGGGGCGGGCAGTACGGTCCACTCGAACCCCTCCGGCGCCTGCTGGATGATCTGCTGGCGGTACGAGAAGCCCAGCGGGACCATCGCGTACTTGCCGCCGAACAGACCGGGCAGGGTGTCGGAGCCGCCCATCCCCAGAGTCGCCCCGGACGCGCTGCCGTCCGTGTTGACCTGGTCGTGGATGGTGCCGGGCACCACCGCGTCCCCCTCGGTGAAGCGGATCGTCACCTTGCCGTCCGCGTCCCGGTGGAAGAGCCGCCCGCCCGCCGAGAGCCCCAGATTGAGGGTGGCGGAGACGGGGTCCTTCAGCGGCCAGGCGACGGCGTACTTCCCGGGCCCCATCCGCTCGGTCAGTTCGGCGCTGATCCGCCGGAACTCGGGCCAGGTCCAGGGGGCTTCGGGGGTCGGGATCCGGACACCGGATCCTTCGAGGAGCTTCTTGTTCGCGATCAGGACCCGTGGCTCCTGGAGGAACGGCACCCCGTACACACCGCCGCCGAAGGTGGCCGTGTCCCAGCTCCGCCGCGGGATGTCCCGCTTGAGGCGCTCGGGCAGCAGGGGGCCGAGATCGGCGAGATAGCCGCCGTACGCGAAGTCGGCGAGGTCGTCGGAGGCGTCATGGATGATGTCCGGTGCCTCGTCGCCCTCGAAGGAGGTGAGGAGCTGGTCATGGACGCTGCCCCAGCTTCCCTGGACGTACTCGACCCGGATGTCCGGATGGGCCGCGTTCCACTCGTCGACCAGTTCCTTGTTGGCGCGGACCGACTCGTCCTGCCAGGCCAGGGACTGGAAGCGCAGGGTGATCCGGCCGCCGCGCGCCGCTCCGTCCGTATCACCGTCCCCTGAGCAGCCACCGAGCAGCAGGGCGAGTACGGCCGCCGCTGCCGAGGCCTTCCGTGTGCGGGACGTGCGGGACCTCCCGTTCATCCGGGACCACCCGTTCATGCGGGACCCCCCGTTCATGCGGGACCACCTGTCCGAAAGCCTCATCAGCTCTTCACCGCCCCGGCGAGCATCCCGCCCGTGATCCGCCGCTGGATGAGCGCGAAGACGAGGAGCGAGGGCAGCGTCGCCAGGAACGCGGCGGCGGCGAGCGGCCCCAGATCCGCGACGCCCTCCGCGCCGAGGAAGTGGGTGAGGACGACCGGCAGGGTCTGTTTCTCCGGGGACTTGAGCAGGACGAGTGCGAAGAAGAACTCGTTCCAGGCGGTGATGAAGGCGAAGAGCGCCGTGGCGACGATGCCGGGGGCCAGCAGCGGCGCGGTGACCGAGACGAGCGTACGGATCCGGCCCGCGCCGTCCACGGCCGCCGCCTCCTCCAGCTCGGCCGGCAGCGCCCGGACATAGCCGCTCAGCATCCAGAGCGCGAACGGCAGTGCCCACACCACGTACACCGCGACCAGCCCGGCCAGGGAGTTGATGAGATGGAGGTTCTTGAGGACCAGGAAGAGCGGGATGATCACCAGGACGAACGGGAACGCCTGGCTGATCACCACCCAGCCGGTCGCCGCCGCCGCGAGTCTGCCGCGCGTGCGGGCCATCACATAGGCCATCGGGGTCGCGATGAGGACGGCGATCAGGGCGGCGGCGAGGGCGGCGGTCAGGCTGTTGCCCGCGGCCCTCAGCAGTGGCTGTTCGTCGAAGGCCTGCCGGAAGTTGTCGAGGGTCGGCTGCCGCGGGATCCAGGTGGGGTGGAGACTGCCCAGCTCCCTGGCGGGTTTGAAGGCGGTGGAGAGCAGCCAGAGGAACGGCACCGCGAGAAAGACGAGATAGCAGAGCAGCGCGAGATACTGTCCGGCGCGCGCGGACCCGCTGGTACGAAGGCTCATCGCCCTTCCTCCCCCTGCCTGAGCCGTCCGACGAGCTGGAGCGAGAGCAGCACCGCGATCACGGCCACCATGACGCATCCCATCGCCGCGGCGTAGCCGAACTGGCCGTAGCGGAAGGCCTCTTCGTACGCGAACAGCATGGGCAGCCGGGTGTGGCCCCCGGGGCCGCCGTTGGTCAGGACATAGACCAGGGCGAAGGCGTTGAAGCTCCAGATGAAATTGAGCGCCGTGATGGCCAGGGCGACCGGCCGGAGCGCGGGCCAGGTGACCGTACGGAACCGGCGCCAGGCGCCCGCGCCGTCGAGCGCCGCGGCCTCGTGCAGCTCCTGCGCGGTGTTCTGGAGGCCGGCCAGCAGGGCGACGGTCGTCTGCGGCATGCCGGCCCAGATACCGACGACGATCACCGCGGGCAGGGCGGTGGCCAGTCCGCTCAGCCAGTCCCGGCCTTCGCCGAGGCCCAGATCGCGGAGGGTCTCGTTGAGGACTCCGGCGTCGGGGCTGTAGACCAGCCGCCACATGATGCCGACGACGACTTCGGGCATCGCCCAGGGGATGATCGCGAGGGCGCGGGCGAGCCAGCGGAAGCGCAGGTTCTGGTTGAGCAGCAGGGCCAGACCGAGGGCGAGGACGAACTGCGGGACGGTCACGCCGACCGCCCAGAGCAGGCCGATCCCGAACGAGTCCCAGAAGAGGGTGTCGTGCGCCAGGTCCCGGAAGTTGAGCGCGCCGATCCACTCGGTGGGTTCGGTACGGCCGGACTGCGCGTCGGTGAAGGCGAGCGCGATCCCGTACAGCAGGGGGCCGACGCTCAGCACCAGGATCGGGATCAGCGCGGGCAGCACCAGGAACCAGGCGCCATGGCCGAGAGGTCTGCCGGGCCTGCCGCTCCCTGACCGGCCGTTTCGGGACCGCTCCTTGCCGGATCTCTCCACCGCGGTCGCCGATGTCACCAATTCGACTCCTTCGAGCGGCTTATGAGCCTGATGACGTTCCGGCCGTCCCGGCGGCCCTCGTCATCGTCTTGACCGGGGCCCGGCCCGTCAAGACGACCTGCGCGGATGCGAGACTTGCACGGACAGATCGGCCGGAAGTATGAGCGAGCGGGCGGACGATGGACGAGGCACGGGCGCGGGAGATCCTGGCCGCGGCGGGGCTCGCGCGGGGCGCGGAGCTGCTGTCCCTCGGCGAGAACGCGGTGTTCGGGACCGGTGAGCTGATCGTCAAGGTCGGGCGGAACGCCGAGGACCACCCGGAGCTGCTGGACCGCGCGCGGCGCGAAACCACCGTCGCGGCCTGGCTCGCCGAGTGCGGTGTCCCTGCCGTACGGGCGGCGGAGCCGGAGCCCCGGTCGGTGGACGGCCATCCGGTGACCCTCTGGCACCGGCTGCCCGATGCCGTACGGTCCGCCGGCCCCGCCGATCTGGCGGCCCTGCTCCGGCTGGTCCACGCCCTGCCCGCGCCCGTCTTCGCCCTCCCCCACCGGGAGCTGCTGGGCGGTGTCGAACGCTGGCTGCGGATCGCGGGCGAGGCGATCGACCCGGCCGACGCGGAGTATCTGCGCAGCCGCCGGGACGGCTTCGCCGAGGCGGCGGCCACACTCACCCCGCACCTGCCGCCCGGACCGGTCCATGGCGACGCGCTGCCGCGCAATGTCCATGTCGGTCCCGACGGGCCGGTCCTGATGGACCTGGAGACGTTCTCGCTGGACTTCCGCGAGCACGATCTGGTGGTGATGGCCCTCACCCGCGACCGGTACGGTCTGCCGGCCGAGGAGTACGACACCTTCACCGAGACCTACGGCTGGGACGTACGCGCCTGGCCGGGCTGCCCGGTCCTGCGCGGCGCCCGCGAAACGGCGAGCTGCGCCTGGGTGGCCCAGCACGCCCCGACCAACCCGCGGGCCCTGACCGAGTTCCGCCGCAGGGTCGCCTCGCTGCGCGACAACGACCCCGAGGTCCGCTGGCACACGTTCTGACGGCTCTGACGGCCCTGACGGGCCGCCACCGGCCCCTCAGGACCCCGCCGGCACCAACTCACGCAGCGGCCACGCCGCGTCCACCACCGTCTCCTCGTTGCCCTTCTTCCGCAGGAAGCGCTGGAAGTCCTCCGCCCATTCGGCGTACCACTGGATCTGACGCTCATGCAGCTCCGCCGGGGTCAGACCGGCCACCGAGGCGTGCCGGGCGGCTATCGCCAGGGCCACCCGGACCGCCGCCAGGGCGTCCGCGTACGCCTCGTGCGCCGCGTCCAGCACCACGCCGTACTCCGCGCAGACCGCCTCCAGATTGCGCTTGCCGCGCCGGTAGCGGTCGACGGCGCGGTCGATCGTGTACGGGTCGATCACCGGGCCGGCCGTCCCGATGGACTCCAGCCCGTACCGGCGCAGTTCGGCGGAGAGCAGCGTCAGATCGAACGGCGCGTTGTACGCCACCACCGGCACCCCGCGCGCCCAGTACTCCCCCAGCTCCGCCGCGATCTCCCCCGCCACCTCGGCCGGCGGACGCCCCTCCGCCGCCGCCCGTTCGCTGCTGATGCCGTGAACCGCCGACGCCTGTGCGGGGATACGGATGCCAGGGTCGGCGAGCCACGTCCGCTGCCGTATCACCTCGCCGCCCCGGACCTCGACCACCGCCGCGGTCACGATCCGCGCCTCCAGCGGCTCCGTACCGGTCGTCTCCAGGTCGAAACCGACCAGCGTTTCCCCATACCAAGGCATCATGCCCCTCCCTCATGGTGCGGTGGCGCTTCCCCCGTTCCGGAGCCCCCCGTCGTTCATTCACCCTGCCACGCGCCACTGACAACGCAGGGAACAGCCGGGGGGACAGAGCCACGGACGGCGGCTCAGGAGACCGGACGGGAGTCCGTCCAGACCGATTCGAACTCCTCGCGATACGTCTGGAAGAGACCGTGTTCCGTCTCCTTGTCCGAGCGCACGACCTCGCGCCCGGCGCCCCGCAGCACCAGTACCGGCGACTCCATCCCGCGCGCCCGCCGCAGATACGGCTGCACCACCGCGAGCCCGTCGGCGCCGTCGCCGTCGACCAGATACGCCGTGAACCGCGGGGTCTCGTCGAAGACATGGATCTCGAACGCGCCCGGGTCACGGAGCTTGGACCGTACCCGGCGCATATGAAGGATGTTCATCTCCACCGAACGGCTCAGCTCGCCCTTCTTGAGCCCCAGCTCCCGCTCGCGCCGTTTGACCGCGCTGCTCGCCGGGTTGAGGAACACCAGCCGTATCCGGCAGCCCGATTCGGCGAGCCGGATCAGCCGCCGCCCCGAGAAGTTCTGCACGAGAAGGTTCAGCCCGATGCCGATGGCGTCGACACGCCGGGCGCCGCCGAAGAGATCCTCGGCCGGGATCTGCCGTTGCAGTCTGACCCGGTCGGGATGGACGGAGACCACATCGGCGTACCGGTCGCCGACCAGATCCTCCATCGCGTCGACCCGCAGCCGCGCCGCCGACGGCACCCCGCTTCCGCCGCCCAGGATCTCCAGCAGCCGGGCCGAGGCGCGCTCCGCCTGGGCGAGGACGGTCTCGGAGAGCGCGCGGTTGCGCGACACGACGTTCCGCGCGACCTCCAGCTCGTCCAGCGCCAGCTCCACATCGCGCCGGTCGTCGAAGTACGGCTCGAAGCCGGGCCAGTGCTGGACCATCAGCTCCCGGAGCTGAGGCAGCGTGAGGAAGCTCAGGACATTGTCGTCGGCCGGATCGAGCAGATAGCCCTTGCGCCGGGACACCTCCCGTACCGCCACGGCGCGCTGCACCCACTCCTGCCCGGCTGGCCCGGCGGCGGCGACCACCCACTCCTCGCCGTGGACGGGTTCGTAGATGGGCCGCAGCACCGCGGCGACGACCGCGCGCAGCCGCTGCTCCACCAGATTCAGCCAGATATAGGCACGTCCGGCCCGTTGCGCACGCGTACGGACTTCACTCCAGGCGTCCGCGCCCCAGTCCAGTTCCGCCCCGATCTCCATCGGTCGCGCCAGGGAGACCGCTCCAGGCGGGATGTCGCCGGAGTCCCCCGCGTGACCTGCGTCACCAGGGGGCAGCTCCAGCCCTCCCGAGCTCACCCGCGCACCGCCTTTTCTTCCCCTTCAACGATCAAGGAAGGGTACTCCGAGGACCGGAGGCGGTGCAGCCCGATGCACAGGCTCCTTTCTCAACTCCCTTATTCGTGCGGCTCGTTCTCAGCGCCGGCTTGTGCCGGAGTGAGCTGATTCACCATGGTTGCGCCCGTTCCGCGCCCGAGTCCGCTGGGGCGCGACGGCGCCCGAGGGACCGCTGGGGCGGGGCCGCGGACGGGGCGACGGCGGAACACGCGAAGTTGACCCGGCCCGCCCGGCGCCCGGCCCAACCCGAGCCGTCGCCCGACCCGTCGCCCAGCCCATCGCCCGGCCCGGCGCCCGCCCCGGCGCGGGGCCCGGCACCCTGACCCCGCGCCAAGAAGGCACCGGGTTCCTAGGTCGAAAGGCCTCTTTCGGGGAAGATCTGGCTCTAGGGCGACAGGCCCTGGGCCCCGCAGCACCCGGATCAGAAGTGGAAGAGTCGTATCTATGCAGGTCTGGCCGGGACAGACGTATCCCCTCGGCGCCACGTACGACGGCGCCGGCACCAACTTCGCGGTCTACTCAGAGGTCGCGCACCGGATCGAGTTGTGCCTGCTGCACGACGACGGTTCAGAGACGGCGGTGGAGCTGCGCGAGACGGACGCTTTCGTACGGCATGCCTATCTGCCGGGCATCATGCCAGGTCAGCGCTATGGCTTCCGGGTCCATGGACCGTACGAACCGGAGCGCGGGCACCGCTGCAACGCCGCCAAGCTGCTGCTCGATCCGTACGCGCGTGCGATCAGCGGCAGTATCGAGTGGGGCGAGTCGGTGTACGGCTACCACTTCGGCAAGCCGGACTCCCGCAATGACATGGACTCGGCACCGCACACGATGACCTCGGTGGTGGTCAATCCGTACTTCGACTGGGGGGACGACCGGCTGCCGCGTACGGACTATCACCGTACGGTGCTGTACGAGGCCCATGTGAAGGGCCTGACCATGCTCCACCCGGAGCTGCCGGACGAGCTGCGCGGCACCTACGCGGGGCTGGCCCATCCGGCGGTGATCGAACATCTCACCGAGCTGGGGGTCACCGCGCTGGAGCTGATGCCGGTGCACCAGTTCGTCAACGACCACCGGCTGGTCGACTCGGGCCTCAGCAACTACTGGGGTTACAACACGATCGGATACTTCGCGCCGCACAACGCGTACGCCTCATGGGGCGACCGGGGCGAACAGGTCCTGGAGTTCAAGCAGGCCGTACGGGCACTGCACCGGGCCGGGATCGAGGTCATCCTCGATGTGGTCTACAACCACACGGCGGAGGGCAGCCATCTCGGTCCGACGCTCTCCTTCCGGGGCCTGGACAACGCGCAGTACTACCGGCTCGGCGAGAACGCGCGCTACTACACGGACACCACGGGCACCGGGAACTCCCTGCTGATGCGCAGCCCGCATGTCCTCCAGCTCATCATGGACTCGCTGCGCTACTGGGTGACCGAGATGCATGTGGACGGCTTCCGCTTCGATCTCGCGGCGACGCTGGCCCGCCAGTTCCACGAGGTGGACCGGCTGTCGTCGTTCTTCGACCTGGTGCAGCAGGATCCGGTGGTCAGCCAGGTGAAGCTGATCGCCGAGCCGTGGGACGTGGGCGAGGGCGGCTATCAGGTGGGGAACTTCCCGCCGCTGTGGACCGAGTGGAACGGCAAGTACCGCGACACCGTACGGGACCTGTGGCGGGGCGAGCCCAGGACCCTGGCTGAGTTCGCGTCCCGGCTGACCGGCTCGTCGGACCTGTACCAGGACGACGGGCGCCGACCGCTGGCCTCCATCAACTTCACCACCTGCCACGACGGCTTCACGCTGCGCGATCTCGTCTCGTACAACGAGAAGCACAACGAGGCCAACGGCGAGTCGAACCGGGACGGCGAGAGCCACAACCGGTCCTGGAACTGCGGGGTGGAGGGCGAGACCGACGATCCCGCGGTCAACGAGCTGCGCGACCGTCAGATGCGCAACTTCATCGCGACGCTGATGCTCTCGCAGGGCGTGCCGATGCTCAGTCACGGCGACGAGTTCGCCCGTACGCAGGGCGGCAACAACAACGCGTACTGCCAGGACAACGAGGTCTCCTGGGTCCGCTGGCCCGAGCCGGGCGAGGAGGACGGCACCGGGATGCTGGAGTTCACCCGGGCGATGGTGTGGCTGCGGCGCGACCACCCGGTGTTCCGGCGGCGGCGCTTCTTCCACGGCCGGCCGGTGGAGGGCACGCACGACGATCTGTCGGACATCTCGTGGTTCACGCCGGAGGGCGAGGAGATGAAGCAGCAGGACTGGCAGGCGGCGCACGCGCAGGCCATGACGGTCTTCCTGAACGGCAACGCCATCTCGGAGCCGGGGCCGCGCGGCGAACGGATCTCGGACGACTCGTTCCTGCTGATGTTCAACGCGAGCGCCGAGAAGCTGGAGTTCGTGGTGCCGCTCAACCATGGCAGGCACTGGCAGATCATGGTCGACACGGCCCGTCCCGAGGGGGTGGCTCCGGGCCAGGGCGAGAAGGTCGACGGCGGCGACCGGATCACCATGCCGGGCCGGAGCATGACGGTACTGATGCGTCCGGCGTAGCGCCCGCCCGCCGGCACGGGGGCCGGGCGGGACCGTACGCCGGGTGGTGGATGACACAGAAGCCGTCCGGCTGGGTACGTACGATCGTATGACGCCCACCGCTACCTACCGGCTCCAGCTCCAGCCGGACTTCCCCTTCTCGGCGGCAGAGAGCGCGGTGCCGTATCTCGCCGCGCTCGGGGTCTCGCATCTGCATCTCTCGCCGGTCCTGGAGGCCGTGCCGGGGTCGGCCCATGGTTATGACGTCGTCGACCACTCCGCCGTACGGGCCGAGCTGGGCGGCGAGGAGGGGCTGCGGCGGCTGGCCGCCACCGCCGGGGAGCACGGCCTCGGGATCGTCCTGGACATCGTGCCCAACCACATGGCCGCCGCGCCCGTCCACAACCGGGCCCTGTGGGAGGTGCTGCGGGAGGGGCGGGACTCGCCGTACGCCCGCTGGTTCGACATCGACTGGGACGCGGGCGGCGGCAAGCTGCTGCTGCCGGTGCTGCCGGCCCCGGTCGGGGACGAGCTGGGCGCGCTGCGTGCCGAGGGCGGGGTGCTCCGGCACGGCGACGCCCGCTATCCGCTCGCGCCCGGCACCGAGCACCTGCCGCTGCCGGAGCTGCTGGACGCGCAGCACTACCGGCTCGCCTGGTGGCGGCTGGCCCGCACCGAACTCAACTACCGCCGTTTCTTCAGCATCTCCGAGCTGATCGGCGTACGGGTCGAGGACCCCGAGGTCTTCGCCGCCACCCACGCCAAGATCCTTGAGCTGGTACGGGACGGCGTCGTCGAGGGTCTGCGGATCGACCACCCGGACGGGCTCGCCGACCCGGAGGAGTATCTGCGCCGGCTGAACGAGGCGACGACCGAGGCGACGGCCGCGACGGGCCGGAGCTGCTGGACGGTGGTGGAGAAGATCCTCGCCGACGACGAGCGGCTGCCCGCCGGCTGGCCGGTCGCCGGCACCACCGGCTACGACGCGCTGCGCCATGTCGACGGGGTCTTCACGGACCCGGCGGGCGCGGCGGCGCTGGAGCGGCACTACCGCCAGGTGGCGGGCCCCATCGGCGACCGGGGCGGCTACTGGGAGGGAACGGTCCGCAGGGCCGCCTACAAGGTCGTCCTCCATGAACTGGCGGCCGAGGTCTCCTTCCTGCTCCGCACGGCGCGCCGGATCTGCGCCGCCGATCCGGCGCTGCGCGACCACGCGCCCTGGGCGCTGCGTACGGCGATCCAGGAACTGCTCGTACGGGTGCCCGTCTACCGGCCCTATACGACGGCGGGCGGGCCGTGCCCGGAGGCAGCCGAGGCCGCCCTCCCCGCGGAGGCGGTCCGGCAGGCGAAGGCCGCGTTCACGGTGGAGCGGGAGGCGGCCGCCGTGGACACGGTGCGGGATCTGGCGCTCGGCAGGCTCGGCGGCGGCCCGGACCACACCGCGTTCTGCGCGCGCTTCGCCCAGACGGCGTCCGCGCTGCGCGCCAAGTCCGTGGAGGACACGGCGTTCTACCGCTATGTGCCGCTGATCTCGGCGAACGAGGTGGGCGGCGATCCCGGCAGGCCGGCGGTGGGTCCGGAGCGCTTCCACACGTACTGCGAGCGGCTGGCGCGCGACTGGCCTGCCACCGGTACGGTCCTGACCACGCACGACACCAAGCGCAGCGCGGATGTACGGGCCGGGATCGCGGTGCTGTCCCAGTGCCCGCGGCGCTGGGCCGCGCTGCTGGAGCGGGTCGCGGGCGCGGCCGGCGTGGCGGCGCCGGATCCGCAGCTCGCGTGGCAGGCGTGGCAGACGGCGGTGGGCTTCACGCCTCCGGAGGACGCCGGCCTGCCGGAGGGGGCGCGAATGGTGCCGGCGCTGCTCAAGTCCGTACGGGAAGCGGGCCTGCACACCAGCTGGACCGACCCCGATCCGCTGTACGAACAGGCGGTGGCGGCCTTCGCCGAGGCGGGTCCGGCCGGTCCGGCGCGCAAGGCAGTCGCGGAGTTCCGGGGCGCGCTCGACCCGTACGTACGGGCGGGGGCGCTGGGAGCGGCGCTGGTGCATCTGACCATGCCGGGGGTGCCGGACCTCTACCAGGGCACGGAGCGCTCGTACTTCGCGCTGGTGGACCCGGACAACCGGCGGCCCTTCAGCGCCGGGCCGCCCGACGAGAAGACCGCGGTGACGGCGGCGGCGCTGCGGCTGCGGCGCGAACGGCCGTCGGTGTTCGGCGAGTCGGGGACGTACACGCCACTGCGCGCGACCGGTCCGGCCGCCGACCACTGCCTGGCCTTCTGCCGCTCGGCCGAGGTGGTCACGGCCGTCACCCGCCTGCCGCTCCGGCTGGCCGAGTCGGGCGGCTGGTCCGGTACGGAACTGACGCTGCCGGAGGGCCGCTGGACGGATCTACTGGCCTCCCCCGCCCGGGAGTTCGAGGGCGGCGGCCCGGTCGACCTGACGGTGCTCTTCACAGACCGCCCGGTGGCCCTGCTGAGCCGGACTCGGCCTGTTCCCCGGCCTCCGGCTCTCCCATGACGCCCTGTGGGACTTTCATTCGTTCATGCCCACTCCGACCTCATTGAGCAGCTTTTGCCCCAGGTCACCGTAAAGCGGACCGCTCACCCCGGCCCCCCGTCCGGCTTGAGCGGCGTGCTCCGACTCCAGCTCCTCGACCACAGCGAGCATCAACCGGGCCACGGAGCTTCGATCGGCGGGCTCCACGGATGGGAAATCCAGCCCGGTTTCATTGAGAAACCAGTCGAACGACTGACGGTCCGCAGGCCGCACGGCATCCATGGCCCGCCGAAGAATGACGCTCCAGTTATGGGAATTGGTGAACCAAGGATCCCCTTCGGAGAAAACCACGATCGCGGACACCTACGCGCCGTCCACCTCATCGAAAAGTTCCGAAACACCCGTTCGGCGCCAGTCCCACTGAGGATGACTTTTGATCAGGCGAGTGAAATCACCGAAATCAACGACATCGCCATGATTGGTATCAATCAGGCCAGAAAAGCCCTCAAGCACCTTGGGCAGGAGAACCCGCGCCGCATCCATTGACTCGCAGGACACGTAGATCGCAAACGGGGCTCCAAGCTTTGCGGAAATGTCATCGACCTCCTCGGGCTCAAAGTCTGCCAGCACTCGACCCGAGAAATCGAGACTGTACGAATATCCACCCCAGTGCAGGACATCACTGTTGGTGACAGAATCCCAGCGGACCCCGAACGACCTGATCCGGGCTGCGATGGAGTCAGACTCCTGGGCCGTAGCGAGGATGATCAGGGAAGGCCAGGACATGGCTCACCTCCTCCGTTTCATGGCGCAATCACTGCCAACAGCTCGTCAAGATCGGTTGTGACCATCTTCCCCGCACGCTCCAACTCCTGGATCGCATGCTTCGGATATCGCTTGCCAGGCTGGATAAAACTGATGACCGGATAGTCCGTTGCCGATTCGTACCTAAGGTGATCCTTCAGGGAACCCTTCGCGGCGCCAGTCTTCACCTGGATAACCGCATTACGGGTCACGATGTCAAAATCGGTGATGGTCTTCCCATCGGCGACGATCTTCATCTCGACCGCCTTCACATGCCCAGGATATCGCTGCTCAATTGCGGCAACGAGTTCGGGAACGCCGGGGTCACTGGGTGTGCCGACATAGGTCGGACCACAGTTGTGAACGAGGACCGGCGTGGCGCCTGCGAGGACATAGTACGTATGCAGGTCCTCGACCGTCAGGTTGTGGACCGTCGACCGGGCCGCGGTGCGGTGGTCGACCGCGGTGATCTGGACCCAGGTGCCGGTGGTCGTGCGGAGCCAGGCGCCCGGTTCGAGACGGTCCGCGGTGATCCATTCGTTCAGTTGTGGTACCCAGAAGGGATGACCGGCCGTGGCCGTCACCGTGGCCGTGGCGGTGCCGGAGTCACCGTCGGTGTCGATCGTGACCTCGACGAGGCGTTTGGTGCCTTCGCCGGTGATCGTCGCCGTGACCGTCTTCGTCTCGGAGATCCCGGTTTCCGCGTCGGTCGCCAGGACCCGGTCGCCGACCTCGACATCCTCGATCGGCTTGGTCGTACCGTCGGCCATCAGCACGGGAGTGTCCGGGGTGAAGCTGTTGCGCTCACAACTGCCCTGGGCCGACGGAGCGGTGGCCGCGTCAGGTGCTGAGGGCGTACAGACCGAACCGGTCGCGGCGCCGCCCGGGTTGCAGTACGTGGTGCCGGTCTCCGGGTCGAGCAGGTTGCCGCTCCCCGTGCACTGGTACCCCACCATTCCGCCCGAGCAGCCGCCGCCACCCGTCAGCGCGCCCGCCGGCAGATTTCCCGCCCGTTGCAGCCCCGCACAGTCGAGCATGCTGCCGCCGCCCGTGCAGGAGCCGGTGGGCGTCGCGCTGTCGGGGGCTTCCGGCGCCACCGGCGCGCCCACGGTCGGAGTCTCCAGGACGATGGGGTCCGACAGGTCGATGAGCAGGCGTCTGGTGATCTCCCAGAAGTGCGTCCAGGAGGTGCCGGAGACCTTCTTGTTCCAGTCGCCGTTGGAGAAGTACGTCCACAAGTAGTGCGTGGTGTAGGTGTAGTTGTCGGTCCGCTTGTACAGATAGGTGTTGTCCCACCAGGTCTTCGAGGTGTCCCACGCCTTGGTGCTGCTGGTGGTGCGCGTCCCGGTGACATAGACCGGGGGAGGCGTGGGCTTCTTCGGTATCACCTTGGGGACGAGGATCTTCGGGGGCGCCTCCGCCGTGGGACGCCGGCACTCGGCGGGCGTCATGTAGCAGGGGTCCATCTCCGGGTCGTACGCGTCCTTGGTGCGCGTCATCGAGCCGTCCGCGTTGATGAGGTACGAGACGGCACCCGCCACGTCCACCGCGAGCACGGCCCATCCCACGACGGGTACGAACCGTGCGCCCACTCGGGCCCCGACCCGCAGCGCGCCACGCCAGCCGAGCCGGCCCGCCGCGCCCTCGACCGTGCCCAGGAGCTGGCTGCCGTACTTCCCGATGTCGAGATCGATCCCGTACCCGCCGATGCTGAGGTACCCCGAGGGATCGCTGAAGGTGGTCGGGTTGGCGTTGCCGTAGGCGTACGCGTTCGCCGACGTCGCCCCGGTGAGAGGAACGCTCGCGGCGTCGGCCGAGGCGAAGGTGCCGGTGTCCGGGGAGTACCAGCGGGCCTGGGCGTTGACACGGCCGGTGCCCGGATCGGTCCATGACCCCTGGAACCCGGCGTTCGCGGGCTCCCCCACGGTGGCGTCCACTGCCCCGAAGGGGTCGTACTCGCGCGAGGCGACGACCTTCCCGCTGGCCGGATCGCGCTGGGCGATCACGTCCCCGTGCACATTGGACACCAGCATCGAGGGCGCGCCACCCCCTGCCAGCGGCTTTGCCGCGACCGGTTCGTCGGCCGGTCCCCGGGCGTAGGCGAACGCGCCGTCGGTGGAAGCCTCCCGTGACATCCCCGCGTAGGTGAATCGTGCGGCTGTGGTGCCGTCCTTTGCGGCACTGCCCAGCCGTCCCAGCGCGTCGTAGCCGTACCGGGCCGAGCCGTCGGCGATGAGCTGGTCGAAGGCGTCGAACGAGGTACCCGTCGTGGTGGAACCGTCCTCGGTCGTCACGGTGGTACGGGCGAGCGTGCCTCGCTCGGTGTACTCGTAGCCGGTGGTCGTCCCGTCGGCGGATCCGGTGACGGCCGTGATCCGGTCGCGGGCGTCGTACGTGGCCGTGGTGGTGCCGGTGTCGGTGCGGGTCCCCGCGGCATCCTTCGTCCAGTCGACGGTACGGGTACGGTTGCCCACCGCGTCCCAGTAGTAGTCGCTTCCCGTGCCGTGGGTGGTGTCGGTCGCCCGGATCAGCCGGTTCGCCTCGTCGTAGTCGTATGTCTCGGTCCGCGGGGAGGCGACGGCTCCTTCGCTGCTGGCGGAGACGAGATTGCCGGCGTCGTCCCAGCCGTATTTCTGGGTGATGTTCTCCTGTCCGGTCGCCGTGTCCGTGAGCGGCCGGTGCTGTCTGTCGTAGGTATAGGCCCGCTTCTGGACCAGCGCGCCGGCCGCGGACCTGGTCTCCTCGCCCGTCAGCAGCCCGTAGGAATAGTCGTAGGCGTACGTGGTGGTCGTGCCCGTCACCGAGTCGGTCCGGGTGCTGGGGCCGAGGTGTGCCACTCCCTGCGCGTAGGTGTAGCCCACGGTGCCCGCCGCGTCGGTCTGCCGCGTGACGCGCCCCAGGGCGTCGTAGGTGTACGACGACGTGCCGGCGGGGCCGGCGCTGCTCGTCAGCAGTCCCCGGTCCTCGTAGGTGAAGGTCTGCGCCTGCTGCCCGGTCAGTGCCGCCGACGTCAGGCGATCGGCCAGGTCGTAGCCGAAGACGCGTTCTCCGCTCTGGTCCCCGCCGGTCGCGGTCGTGGCGACCGGGCGCGAGAGGCCGTCGTACCGCGTCGTGCGCACGACGTTGCCCGGCGCCACGGTTCTGGTCGTGTTGCCGGCCGCGTCATAGGCGGTGGTCCAGGTGCGCTGGGCCGGATCGGGATGGGCCTCGGTGCTGGGCTGCGTCACCCGCTCGGGCAGACCGAGTGTGTTGAACGTCGTGGTGCTGACGCGGTTCCCGGCGTCCGTCACCCGGGTGTTGTTGCCCATGGCGTCATAGCCGAGCTGGGTCCGGGCGCCCGCCGCGGCGGTACCGTCCGCCGCCGTGGTGGGCGGGTCCGTCAGGCTGGTCAGCCGGTCGAGAGCGTCGTACGCCGCCTTCCACACACCGCCGTTGGGGTCGGTCACCTCGGTGACGTTGCCGGCGCCGTCGCGGCGGTACTCGGTTCTCGACGGCGGTCTGCCGTCTCCGTTGTCGTCCCGTACCGCGGTGACACGGCCCGCGCTGTCCCGGTCCCACTGTCTGACCTGGTCCCCCTGGACGGCCTTGGTGAGCCGTCCCGCGTTGTCGCGGTACAGGTAGGTGTAGCCGTTGTCGAGGATCCGCCTCAGCTCACCGTGGTGGTCGTAGGAGTATGTGGTGAAGTCCCCGGGCGCGGGGCTGACCTGGGTGACCTGACCGAACTGGTTGTACGCGTAGGTGGTCGTGTACCTCTTGGGAGCGGCCGCTCCGTCGCGTACGACCTGGGTGACACTGGTCACCTGGCCGAGCGCGTCGTAGCCGCGCAGTTCCTGCGCGCCGGTGGCGTCGACGGTGGACAGCAGACGGCCGCCGTCGTCGTAGACCATCCGGATCACACCGCGTTCGGCGCCTGCCTCGGCGGCGGGCCGGGTGATCCTGATGAGACGGTTCCGCGCGTCGTAGGTGTAGTCGGTGGTCCGGCGGAGCCGGTCGGTGTACGCGGTGGTATTGCCGGAGGTGTCGTAGCGCCACTCCTCCGTCGGTACGACCGGTTCGCTCGCGCCGGGCGGCGTGTACGCGGGGTACGTGGTTCCGACACGTCGTCCGCGGTTGTCGAAGCGATGGACCGTCACCTTCCCCTCCGCATCACGGACATGGGTGACTTCACCGAAGGTGTTGTAGCCGTTGACGGTCGTCGGGGAAACGGTCGCGGGCTCGTCGGCGCCGTTCTCCGCCCGGACGGGCGGGAGGACCGTGCTGCTGAGCCTGCCCGCCAGGTCGTAGGCGTACCGGGTGGTGTACGCCGGGTCGGCGGTGCCCAGGGCGGACGTCGGACCGGAACCGGCAGGGAAGGTGACTCCACGCGGATCGGTGGAAGAGGTCACCCGGCCCGCCGCGTCGCGCGTGAACCGCGTCGACAGGGCGGCGGACGGATCGACGGCGTCGGTGAACACCGAGGACTGGAGCACACCGGCCGGGCCGAACCTGTTGACGGTCACTTCTTCCGGCGAGTCCTCGCCTTCCAGGAGGATGGAGTCGATATCGCCGGTCGGCGTGGTGGAGTACGTGGTCACCCGCTGGTCGACGCCGGGCGCGACCGTCGTACTCAGCAGCCGGCCGGCCGCCGTGTACGCCATCCTGGCCGTACGGGCCTCCTCACCGGCTCCGGTGGTGTCCTGCACCACGTTCCCGGCGAGGTCGTACGCGTAGGCGTGCAGCACGAGGTCCGTACCACCGGGGCCTTCACCCAGCACGCGCTGACGCCTCGTCAAGTCGTCGGCCGTGTAGTCGTAGAGGACGGTCGCGCCCATTTCGTCGGTCACCGACGACACGCGTCCCGCGAAGTCGTAGCCGTACCAGGCCAGGGGAATGTCACGCGGGGTGCTGCCCCCGGCCGGGTCGTCGACGAAGTCGTTCAGCCACACGCTGGAGAGCAGATTGGTCGTGTCGTACGAGAACGTGTAGCGCGCGCCTTCGGGACTCCAGCTCTCGATGACGTTGCCGAGTCCGTCGTAGCGGATCCGTTTGGTGACCGTACCGTTCTCGGTCACCTGAGTCAGCCGGTTGCGGGTGTCGTACGCGTAGGCGACCGTGCGCGCCTCGTCGCCGCCTTCCGCCGCCGGAGTCAGGTCGGCGGTGGTGACGCCGCTGAGGTTGCCGTACAGGTCGTACCTGGTGGTGGTCTGTTTGCGGTGCACGACCCCGCTGACGGGGTTGACCACCGGGGATTCCGTCGTCTGGTAGGGGCGGCCGAGTTCGTCGTACGTATGGGACGTGATCATCGCGGAGCCGTCGAGGTCGTCCGTCTTCACGGACGTCACACGGCCCAGCACACCGTGGTACGTGGTGTCCGTGGTCAGCCCCGTGGGGGTGACGATGCGCGTACGGTCGCCATGAGAGTTGTACGAGTACCGGGTGACCCTGTTCTCCGGGTCGGTGACACTCGCGAGCAGTCCGCAGGGCTGGAGCGCTCCCGGAGGGGCGTCGGGCGCGTTGACCACCGGAGGCGCGGCCGCCCCGCCCTGGCAGGTGTAGGCGTAGCGGGTGAGTGCTCCGACGCCCGGGGGTGTCGCGGGCTCGGAACGCGTCAGCAAGCGGCCGTTGGTGTCGTAGGTGAAGAGGGACTCCTTGCCGTTGGCGTCCTTCACCCGCCCCGGCAGCCCGTTGCGCGGATCGCCCGGCGCGAACCAGGCGTGTTCCGTGTGGGTGTTGGTCATCGTGGCGTCGTCGCGCCAGCGGTTCACATCCGCGAGCTGGCCGGTCAGCGAATCCCAGAAATACTCGGTGGAGTTACCGTTCTCGTCGACCATTCCCCACAGTCGGCCGTCACCGTGGTAGAGCCAGAGCCTGGTGTTGCCCTCCACCGGCAGCAGGCTGTTGTACCAGCGCTGCCAGAGTTCGCCGTCGAGACTGAACTCGTACGACATGGTGTTGCCGCGCGGATCGATGACCCGGACGACCTGTGTGCCGGCGTCGGAGTCCGGGTCCTCGCGCACATAGGTCCAGCCTTCGTCCACTCCCGTGTCAGGGTTGTCGAGGAGGTTGACGTGCGAGACGCGGGAACCCTCGTAGGTGATCCGCACCGGATGCCGGTTGGAGGCCAGGGCGATGTCCGACAGCTGCCCCTGCGCCCCGCTGTAGCTGTACTGGGTCCAGCACCGCGTCTCGATCCGCGGGTCGCAGACACGCATCAGGCCGTCAAGAACGTATGTGTACGTCCAGGTCATCACGTCCGGACCGGTGGTGCCCGCGGGATGGGTGGACACCCGTGTGATGTGGCCGTCCACCACAGTGAGATGGATCGCCCGCCCGGAGCGTGTGCTGGTCACCTTCGTCGGCACGGCGCCGGAATAACTGATCTCCAGCGCGTCGCCGTTCGGCTCGGAGATCCGGGCGATGGTGCCGTTGGTGTTGAAGACATACCGTGTGCCGCCGGGCAGCGTCACATTCTGCGCGTCGAGCACAGTGGCTCCGGCGCCCTGCCCGTAATGCGGAACGTACTTGCCGTCGGGATTGCGCCCGTAACGGATCTGTTTGCCGTCCGGATAGACGATCCTGATGAAGCCGCCGGTCTCCTGCACCGAGCGCATGTCGAGGAAGGAACTCCACCCGGTGCCGAACAGCCCGACGGCGGTGTTCGCGCTGTTGTAGGTACGGGTGATCTCCAGGGGCAGCCCGATACCGGGCAGGGCGAGGTCCTGCTCGACCCGGGTGAAACTGCCGAGCCAGATATTGACGCCCGCCGCGTCGACCGACGAGGGGTCCGCGCCGAACTGGCCGGCCGTCGGGGGCGCGACGACGGGTGTGAAGTACGCCCAGGAGCTGAACGGGGTGGTGGCGGAATTGTCGCGTACCCTGACCCGCCACTCATAGGTGATGTTCCAGCGCATGGCCGAGGCCGGCGGTTTCCAGATGGTGGGCGAGTCATAGACGTTCGGAAAGACCTCGACCGGAAGCCAGTTGGAATTCCAGCACTGCCGGACGCGGTCGATGGTGCCGCACATCTCGTAGTAGACGTCGACGGCGCGACTCGCGTCGTGCTCCACCAGCGCGACGAACTGATGGCTGAGGGTCCCGATGGTGGAGAGGTTCGCCGGATACTCCAGAGACGCGCTCGGCGCGTAGTGCGGCACCGTGAACGCCACCGACCGTGACACGGATACGCCCTGCTCGACGAACCATGAGTGCGTAGAAATCTCGTACATATCGAAAGCGATCTTGAAAGAACCGGCCGGGAGTTCCTCCGTCCACACCCACACGGCGGCGCAGGCACCGACCCCGACGTTGGCGGAGAGCGACGTCCAGCCGCCGGTGAAGTTGTAGACATCATCGTTCGAGTAATACAGGTGATAGCCGAGTTGATGGTTCGACGTCGTCCAGGTGAAACTGGACTGGTTGCACACCGTCACCCTGAGCCGGCCGAACTGGGAGTAGGACGGGAGGATGTCCCACCCCGAGATCGTGGGGTACGTGGCCCCGTATGTGGCCGCGGCGGCGCTTCCCGCCCTCGCCCGGCCGCCCGGCGGGTCGGCCAGGTCGGCCAGCGACGGTTCCTTGCCGGGCTTCCGGCCGAGCCGCTCGAGCTCACGGTCGTGCTCGGGTTCGCCGGGCAGCACCGCGTTGGGCCCGAGGCCCGATTCCTTGAGACTGTTCTCCTTGGCACCGGCCTCGCGCAGCACGCCGGGCATCACGGACGGGGCCGGGGACGAGGTCACGCGGCGGTCCCTGTCCGCGGTACGCAGCTTGTCGGCCGCCCTGTCACGCGGCGTCCCCGGCGCCGCCGCACGCTGGGTCGCGTGATCGACGTCGGGCCGGCCCGGCCCCTTCACCCGGCCCGGAGGCAGCGGCTCCGCCTCCGTGCGGACGGTCTCCTGCCGGTCGACGGCGAAGGTCGCGTCGGACAGCAGGCCGGTCAGCAACAGCAGCGCCGACATGAGAACAAGGACCAGTCGCGCCCGTGCCAGTACCCCCACCACAATCCCCCCGCTCAACCATCACACATTCGCCACATGGCACACCTGTTCCAGCGTGACGGCGGAAACGGATCTTGGATAGAGAGGGAAGGAAGCGTCAACTCTCGATTGTCCCCAGGATGCCGAGCGTTTCCCGCACGGTCGCCCACGGGCACGGAGCGACGCATGGGAACTGTGTTTCCAGGGGCGGCGGCCCAAGGCGGCGAGGGCGTTCCGCGTGACGTACGGTCAGCCAGTCGGTTCGGCGAGGAGTAAGCGGGAGCAGGGCGGCTCGGCAGGGTTGTACGGCGCCTGTCGCGCCCGCGCCGTCAGCTTGCCGCGAGGCGGAAGCCCATCTGGCCGAAGCTCACCAGGTCCCCGTCGTGCACCACCGCCGTCGCGGTCACCCGCCGCCCGTTGACGGTTGTGCCATTGGTCGAGCCCAGGTCGCGCAGTACCCACACCCCGCCCTGCATGCTCAGTTCGGCGTGCAGTCGCGAGACCGTGTCATGGCTGAGCCGCAGCCCGTTCATCGGATCGCGGCCGATACGGAGCGGGTACGGGCCCGGCTGGGGCAGCAGCAGTTTCGGCAGCCGCTCCGCCTGCCAGGCCCTGCGCAGCCGTACGGAGAACGCGGACACCCGGCTCACCGTCCCGAACAGCCGCCGCGCCCAAGGCCCTTCGGCCACCGGCTCCAAGTCCGCGGTGAGCGGCCGCAGTTCATCGGCCCTGCGGGCCGCCAGCGCGAGATCCATCCGGCGCAGGAACGTGTCGTGCGACAGCATCCCTTGCGCCACGCCCTCCCGCAGCACCGCGAGGACACGGTCACGCTCGGCGTCGGAGAGCCGCGCGGGATACGTGTGGAACTCGAAGGAGGACGTCACGCAGGTGATTGTCCGTCGGACGGCCCTGAGGTGTCCAGACGCTACGGACGCACCGCGGCCGGCCGTTACGACCGTTACGGGCGGCGGACAGAAGGCCGTTGGCGCCCTGCCTTGTCCGCCTTCGCGTCCGCCGTTCGGGGCTGCTCCCGGAATTTCCGGGCGCAAGCCGTTTACAGCGCGGCCCACCGGCGCTAGGTTCCGAATTGGGAGCGCTCCCAACCACCCGCCCGCTTGTCATGATCACGCCGAAGGGACTCGCGCGATGACTCGCCCACCCACGTGGTTGTTACATCCCCGCAGAGCCGTACTCCTCGCCCTGCTCGCCGTTCTTCCCGCCCTTCTGCTGGTCGTCGGCAGCGGCGGGACCTCCACCGCCCATGGCACGCCCATGCAGCCGGCCAGCCGTACGTTCATGTGCTGGCGGGACGGCCTGACCGGCACCGGTGAGATCAAGCCCGTCAACCCGGCCTGCAAGGCGGCCGTGGCGGAGAGCGGTACGACACCGCTCTACAACTGGTTCTCGGTGCTGCGCTCCGACGGCGCCGGGCGCACCAAGGGCTTCATCCCGGACGGACAGCTCTGCAGCGGCGGCAACACCAACTTCTCCGGCTTCAACAAGCCGCGGAACGACTGGCCGCTCACGCACCTGACCTCCGGCGCCTCGCTCGACTTCTCGTACAACGCCTGGGCGGCGCACCCCGGTTGGTTCTATGTGTACGTAACCAAGAACGGCTTCGACCCCACCAAGACCTTCACCTGGGACGACCTGGAGGCGACGCCCTTCCTGACCGTCGACCACCCGCAGGTGACCGGTTCCGTCGGCACGGTCGAGGGCGCGTACAAGTGGCGGGGCACCCTGCCCAGCGGCAAATCCGGCCGCCACATCATCTACATGGTGTGGCAGCGCAGCGACAGCCAGGAGACCTTCTACAGCTGCTCGGACGTGGTCTTCGACGGCGGCAACGGCGAGGTCACCGGTGTCGGCGACCCCGGCACCACGGACCCGACCGACCCGACGGACCCGCCCACCGACCCGCCGACCGACCCCACCGCCACCTGCACCGCGACCCGGACCACCACCGGCTCCTGGGCCGGCGGCTACCAGGCGGAGGTCACGGTGAAGAACACCAGCACCCACCCGATCCTGGGGTGGATGGTCGAGTTCGCCCTGCCATCCGGGCAGAAGGTCGACAACCTCTGGAACGGCAGTGCCACGTACGGGGGACAGGAGGTCATGGTCCACAACACCGACTGGAACGGCTCACTCGCGGCCGGTGCCTCCACGACCTTCGGCTATGTCGCCTCGGGAGGAGCGCCGGACACGGCCACCACCCCACCGTGCTCGGTCCACTGACCCGGCCGCTGCCCGGTCCCCGCAAGGCGCACGACAGGTACGACAGGTACGAGACGCGCGGGACGCGCGGCTGATTCGTACGCGCTGATCCCGTCCGTACACCCGCACGGCCCACGCTCCGGCCCGGCTCGCCGCTCTCACCCCACCCCGTGCGGCGGGCCGGGTCCCTTGCGACCATGGGGTGACGGCCGGGCAGTATACGGCCGGCGACCGCCGAACGACCGCCGCCGACAAGGGGGAACCGCTCATGCGCTTCGAAGTGTGGGCACCGGAGGCCAGGGACCGGGTCACCCTCCATCTGGAGGACATGGGGCGGAGGCACATGGGTCCGGAGCACGCGGGGCGGGGAGACATGGCGCCCGCGAACGTGGGGCCCGCGGACATGGGGCCAGCGGACATGGGGCCAGCGGACATGGGGCGAGAGCACATGTCGCCTGGGCACATGTGGCCGGAGCACATGCGTCTGCCCATGGACCGTGCCCCCGACCGGGACGGCTGGTGGACCGCCGAGGCGCCCGCCGCCGACGGCACCCGCTACAGCTTCGCCCTCGACGGCGGTCCCGTACTCCCCGATCCCCGCTCCCGCCGCCAGCCGGACGGACCGGACGGCCCCAGCGCCGTCGTCGACCAGACGGCATACCGCTGGCGCACCGCCTGGCAGGGCCGCGATCTGCCCGGCGCGGTCCTGTACGAGCTGCACATCGGCACGTTCACCCGCGAGGGCACCTTCGACGCGGCGGCGGAGCTGCTGGCGCCGCTGGCCGAGCTGGGGATCACCCATGTCGAGGTGATGCCGGTGTGCCCGTTCCCGGGGACCCATGGGTGGGGGTACGAAGGGGTCTCGCCCTGGGCGGTGCACGAACCGTACGGCGGACCCGAGGCGTTCAAGCGCTTTGTCGACACCGCTCACGGCCTGGGCCTCGGTGTCGTCCTCGATGTGGTGCACAACCACCTCGGCCCGTCCGGCAACCATCTCCCGCGCTTCGGCCCGTACTTCACCGACACCCACCGCACACCCTGGGGCGCCGCCGTCAATCTCGACGCCCCCGGTTCCGACGAGGTACGGGCGTATCTCCTGGGCAGCGCCCTGGCCTGGCTGCGGGACTTCCAACTGGACGGGCTGCGGCTCGACGCCGTGCACGCCCTCGCCGACCGGCGCGCCCTGACCTTCCTCGAAGAGCTGTCGGCGGCGGTCGACGCGCTCTCCGCCGAGCTGGGCAGACCGCTGTTCCTGATCGCCGAGTCCGATCTCGGCGATCCGCGTACCACCACGCCCCGCGCCGAGGGCGGCCTCGGGCTGCACGCCCAGTGGAACGACGACTTCCACCATGCCCTGCACACCGCGCTCACCGGTGAATCCCAGGGCTACTACGCCGACTTCGCCCGCGAGCCGCTCGCCGCGCTCGCCAAGACCCTCACCCGGGTCTTCTTCCACGACGGCACGTATTCGAGCTTCCGGGGCCGTACGCACGGCCGCCCCCTCGACCGTACGAGAACACCCGCGCACCGCTTCCTCTGTTACGCCCAGACCCATGACCAGATCGGCAACCGCGCCCTCGGCGACCGGCTCTCCGCGACGCTCTCCCCCGGACTGCTGGCCTGTGCCGCGCTGCTCGTGCTGACCTCGCCCTGCACCCCGATGCTCTTCATGGGCGAGGAGTGGGGCGCGGCCACGCCCTGGCAGTTCTTCACGGACCACTCGGATCCGGTGCTCGCCGAGGCGGTACGGACGGGCCGCCGCCGGGAGTTCGCGGCGCACGGCTGGGCGGCGGAGGAGATCCCGGACCCGCAGGACCCGGCGACCCGGGAGCGGTCCTGTCTGGACCGCTCGGAGACCGGGAAGGAGCCGCACGCGCGGCTGCTGGCCTGGCACCGCGAGCTGATCGCCCTGCGCCGGAACCAGCCGGACCTCTCCGACCCGGATCTGGCGGCGACGAAGGTGGCGTACGACGAGGAGGCGCGCTGGCTGGCGTACCGCAGGGGCGATCTGCGGATCGCGGTCAACTTCTCCGGCGAGCCCGCGCTGATCCCGCTGGGCGGCGGCAGGAACCGGGGCGGCGGCCGGGTGCTGGCCGCCTGGGAGCCGGTCGGGCCGCCGGACGCGGACGGGGTGCTGCGTCTGCCGCCGGAGTCGGGTGTGGTGCTGGCCGACGACTGAGCGCGGGCGGGGCGGGTGCCCTCGGAGCCGCCCCGAGCCGGCCGATGAGCCGGCCGATGAACCGGCCGCCGAGCCCGCGCTCGGGAGTCCGGGGCCCGCGCTCATGGACCGCCCCTCGGGGCCCCGGGGACCTCAGGCCGTATCCGGAGGGTCCCGTTCCAGCAGGCGTTCCAGCAGCGCCTGGAAGTCCTCGCCCACCACGATCCGCAGCCCCTCGCCGTCCTCGTCCTCGTCGCTGAGCTGGGTGAGCGTGCCGCCGCGCCACCAGTAGACGTACGGGCTGATGGCGCCCGGGGTGTCCTCGTACCCCGAGGCGGCGAAGGCGGCCATGGCGTTCAGGGACGGGATCATGGTGCGGTCGCGGATGACATGGAAGGCGAGCTGGTGCCGGAAGGGCATCGCGACCAGCGCGCCCTCCGGCGGGATCAGCCGGCCCGTGACCTGCTGGACGACCGTCTCCAGGGCCAGCACCCTGCTCGCGGTGTAGAAGGAGTCGCCGAGGACCACCTCGAAGCGGGTGCCGTCCGAGTCCTTGATGGTCTCGCGCCCCTCGACCGGCAGTTCGCGCAGATTGCGCAGGGCCCGCTCGCGCAGGTGCCGGGTCTCGCCCAGCGGCTCCAGCGCCTCGTCGGTGAGCATCATGACGCTCTCGGGCAGATCGAGTGCGAGCACCTCGTACAGCCCGGGGGCGACCGAGCGGGCATAGCCGAAGGTCTGCGGGTCGAGGCCGTCCTCGCTGATCACCCGGGGGTAGAGCTGCGAGCGGATCTGCTCCGGCGCCAGGGTGTCCAGGGCGGAAGGGGATTCCATGGTGCGCAGCACCATGCCGACATGACGGCGCACCAGCTCGCCCCAGATGCGCGGGCCGCGGTCGTCGTTGTGGCAGACGGCCGCGAGATTGCCGAGCCCGAACTGCCGGCCGGCGCTGTCGGTCACCATGTCCGGGTAGAGCGTGACCTCCAGACCGCGTTCCGCGAAGGCCTCCCGGACCTGGCTGCGGAACCGCGCGGCCTCGTCGACCGAGAAGAAGGAGAAGGCGGGGTCCCGAGGCGTCGTATCGCGACCGTCACGCTTCGGCCCTCGTCGGAACAGCCCCACGCCATCGCCTCCGCTCATCCCAGGCCGGCTGTTCGCCGCGCCGCCGCCGTCGATTCCGTCTCGGCCGCCATGCATACGCTGTCCATCGATCACCGCCGCACCGGGCCGCACCGGTGATCCGTACCTTCGATGCTAGTGCGGTGACGGTGCTGGTACGCCGAGTGCCTCCGGCTGACGGGCCGGGCCGTGCTGTGTCCTCAAGCGCCGGACGGGCCAGGTCCGCGCGTCCGGCGCACTAACCGGACAGCGCCACCACAAAATCCGCGCGGGGCCGGCCGCGGGCCACCAGGCGGGCGTTGGGCTCGTCGGAGTCGGTGACCCAGCGCTCGGCGTAAGGGCGGTCCTTGCCGTGGTGTACGTGCCGGTCCACCAGCCGGGCCACCCGTACCACCGGGTCGAGGTCCAGGTACCAGACCTCGTCCAGGAGGGTACGGACCGGAGCCCAGGGGCCTTCGTCGTGCAGCAGGTAGTTGCCCTCCGTGATCACGAGCGGGACTTCGGGCGGTACGGCGATGCTCCCCGCCACCGGCTCCTCCAGCGAGCGGTCGAAGGCGGGCGCGTACACCACCGTGCCGGGTTCGGGGGCGCGCAGCCGGGCGAGCAGCGCGGTGTAGCCGGCCGCGTCGAAGGTGTCGGGCGCGCCCTTGCGGTTCTCCCGGCCGAGACGGCGCAGCTCGGTCTGGGCGAGATGGAACCCGTCCATGGGGACGAGTACGGCGAGCCCGCCGAGGCGTTCGACCAGCCGGGCGGCAAGGGTGGACTTGCCCGCGCCGGGCGGCCCGGCGATCCCGAGAATGCGGCGACGGCCGAAGCCCGGCCGCCCACCGAAGTCCGGCGCGCCGCCGAGACCCGACAGACCGCCGGAACCCTGCCGACCGCCGGAACCCGGCAGACCACCCGGGTCCGACCCGCCGCCGGAGTCCCGCCGGCCACCGGAGCCCGAACCCGCGCCAGGGACCGGCTCCCCGCCGAAGCCCGGCCGACCGCCGAAGTCCGCCCCGTCGCCGGAGTCCGCCAGGCGGCGCGCGCGGGCCGTCAGCTCGGTGATCTGCTGCGCATCCATGAACCGCATTGTTCCATCTTGCCGGGCCGGGAGTCATACGTATAACTTCACCCCCATGTCCTTCATCGCCCTGATCACCCTCGTCGTGGACGACTACGACAAGGCCATCGCCTTCTACACCGGCCCCCTCGGCTTCGAACTCGTCGAGGACACCGACCGCGGCGACGGCTCCCGCTGGGTCGTGGTCCGGCCGCCCGGCTCCACCGGCACCGGGCTGCTCCTGGGCCGTGCCAAGGACGACGCCCAGCGCGCGAGTGTCGGCGCGCAGACCGGCGGGCGGGTCGGTTTCTTCCTGTACACCGAGGACTTCGCCCGCGACCACGCGCGTATGCGGGCGGCGGGGGTCCGCTTCGTCCGAGAGCCCCGCGAGGAGCCGTACGGCACGGTCGCGGTCTTCGAGGACCTGTACGGCAACCTCTGGGACCTGCTCCAGCCCGCGTAGTCTTCCCCGGACACGGCAAGCGGGCACGGCAACCCGGTACAACACGCGCCCCGGAACGAATACGTTCCGGGGCCGAGTGGTGCCGGGCGGTGTCGCGCCGGTACGGTCGGGCGCGAGGTCGGGACGGGCTGCTGCCCGGTCCGTACGTCCGCGTGGCCGTCCACGGCCACCGGGCCGCCTTCGCGCGTCTCGACGAACGCTCCCCCGCTCACCTGGTGGTTCGCTGACATGACGACCGTCGTCCGCCCCCGCTGTACCGGCCGCGCCCCGGCGGCGCCGCTGCCCCCACCGGTCGAACGGGCCGCACCGGGCACGCCGGGACCGAAAGGGGCCGGCGCATGAGCCTGGCGCAGCTTCTCTTCACGTCCGCCGTGCCGGGCGCGGACGGCCCGCCCGCCCTCGGCGGACCGGGCTTCCGCATCACGGCGGTCACCCCCGGCGTCCCTGATTCGTTCCTCAAGGAGGCCGAGCAGCTCCTCGGGTACGAGCCGCCGCCCGGCGCGCCGCTCCGTCCGGCCGCCGCCGAACTCGCCGCGTTCCCGCAGTCGTTGAGCCTCAGCATGCTCTCCGACGGCAGCCGGCTGCTGGCCAGGACCGTCTACGCGGGAGCCGACCACACCGGCGTCTGGGGCACCTTCCACGCCCATGCCGTACAGCTCCCCGGCGAGGCCACGCTCTCCGTCGGCGCGCCGCCCATCAGCACCTGGGGCTCGCCGCAGTGGGTGGCCGGAGCGCCGGAGGGCGGGGTACTCACGCCGCTGGACCGGCTGCCCTCGTCGCGCGGCTTCGACCGGCGCGAACTGGTGTCGTTCGCGGCTTCCCGTGCGCCGTGGCTCGCGGGGTTCTTCGCCGCCGTACGCGGTCTTGCCGAGGGGCAGTCCGCGCCTCAGCTCGTGCTCGTGGAGCGGCACAGCGCCGATGTGGCCCGGTGGATCGCGCTGGCCTGCGCGGTGCTGCCGGGCGCCGACGCGCACCGGCTGACCTTCACCACGTACACCCGGCGCCCCCAGCGGGCCGGGCAGCAGATCATCGGCGTACTGCCGGAGGACACAGCGGAGCTGGCCGGGATCGGCCACCGCTACTTCGTGCTCGACTGTACGGCGCCCCGGCCTGCCGGGACGGCCGCGCCCGCCGTGGACGCCTGGGACGAGACCGCCGCTCAGATCTGGCAGGCCAGGGCGCCCGAGCTGTTCGAGGAGGCGGCGGCGCTGCCGGCCGGCCGGTTCGACGCGGGCCCGCTCGCGGTCGCCGCGCTGTGTGCGGGCATATCCCCGGGTACGAACGGCCGTACGGCGGCGGCCACTTGGGTGTACGAGCACCCGAACGCCCTGGACGGGCAGCGGCTTGAGCGGCTCGTCGAGGCCCTGGCCGCGCCCGCCGCGGACCGTGGGGCGGCCGAGACGACCGCGCTGGCACGGCTGTTCACGGTGCTCGGCGGCCGGGCTCCGGCCCGTACGACCGCACCGCTCGCGGCGCTCGTCCTGGCCGAGGCCGTCCGTACCCCGGCCGCCGGGCTCGATCTGCCCGCACTGCACATCGTGTCGCTCCCCGAGGACCTCAAGGCGCGCCTCGCCGCTCAGCTGGGCCCAGAACTTCGCGCGGGCATAGGCGACAGCGAGGGCCCGGACGCGACCTCCCCGGCGGGCACCTCACGGGCGGCGGAGCTGCTGCGCGTCGCCGAACTGCTCGGTGTGGACTGTGCAGGCCTGCTGCCCGGCCTCGCCCGCCGCCTCTCCCGCGCGCTGATCGCCGATCCGGTGGCCGCCTACACCCCGGCCGTACGGACGGCGCTGGAGGAGTACTTCGATCTGCGCACCACGCTGCTGAGCGAACTCGACGCTCTCGCCGCGGCCGATCCGGCCGCCGCCGCCCGGCTGTTCGGCCGTATCGCCCTTCCCCTCACGGAAGTCCAGGCGATACCGCATCTGCGGATGTGCGCGGAGGTGGCGGGCTCGGAGGGCCCCGGCGGTACGGTCGGGCCGGCCGGCGCGGCGCCGGAGGACCGGGACCGTATCACCGTCCTGCGCTCCGTACTGCGGGCCTGCGGGGTCTCGCCCTTCGCCGACCCGTTCGTCCTGCGCACCGCTGTACGGCTGGTCTGGGACGGCGGTGCTCCGGCTCCCGGCGAGGCACGGCTGATCCTGGCGGAGACCGGCTCGGACGCGCACCGGACCGCCGGGACCTGGCGGGTCCTGGTCAGGGCCGCGCTCGAAGATCCCGGCGACAGCCCCGACTCCCCCGGCCTCGCCCACGATCTGCTGCGCTGCTTCCCCGAGGAGCTGGAACCGCGGGTACGGGGAGCCCTCCAGCTCCTCGAATTCGCGGGGGACCTCACGGCGGGCCGGGCCAAGCCGGGCTGGACCGACCGGGCGCTGGCACTGCGCGCGACCGCGGAACCGGTCGAACTGGGCGTCCTTGAGCAGGTGTTCGGCGCCCTCTCGCGTCAACTGCTGTCCGAGAAGCGGCCGGAGGGCGAGCTGTACGCGCTCGTCCACTGCGGCGACCCGGACCTCACCGCCGCGTACCGCAGGGCCGCGCAGGACGACCGGGTGCGCGAACGGCTGCGTACCGTACCGGAGTTCGTGGCCCACTGCTTCACCACCTGGACCGCGCTCCCCGGCGCCAACACGACCTGGGACCAGACCAGGACGGCCCTGCTCGACAAGGTGCTGCGCCCGGCCGTACGGGCACTCTCCGCCAAGGACATCGCCTCGGTCGAACGGAGTCTGGAACGCACGGGCGACCGCAAGGCGGAGGAATTCAAAACCTGGAACCGCCCGGGCGCCCTGTCCCGCCTCGGCATCCGCTTCCCCGCCCGCACCCGCGAAACCCCCCGCGGCGAAACGGGCAAGAAGGGCGACACCGGCAAGAAGCAGTAGCCGCCGCGGCGAAACGCCGGGCGGCCCGGCGCCACCGGGTGACGTGTGCGGTCCGGCGGTGCGTGTCACGGCCGGACCGGGCGGCGCGCGTTGTCTGATGGCTGCCGTGGCGCGTACCGAAAAGAACCGACGTCTTCCTGTAGCTGTCCTCCAGGTCCTCGGCGTCGCCGCCGCCTACTACGCGGGCACCTGCATCGGCACGCTGAAAGGAGTGACGAGGCTCGACGGCGTGAACGTCTCGCCGCTCTGGCCTTCCACGGGCATCGCCCTGACCGCCCTCTTCCTCCTGGGCATCAGGGTCTGGCCGGGGATCACCCTGGGCACCTTCTTGAGCCTCGCGACTCTCGGCCCGCTCAACGCCTCGGCTCTCGGGATCATGGCGGGGAGCACGCTCGCCCCGGTCTGTTCCTGTCTGCTGCTGCGGCGTGTGGGTTTCCGTATCGAGCTGGACCGGCTGCGGGACGGGATGGCGCTGGTCTTCCTCGGTGCCCTGACCGGAATGCTGATCAGCGCGACGACGGCCGCGGGGGTGCTGGCGCTCAACGGACTGCTGCCGCTCGGTTTCGGGGCGACCTGGCTGGCGTGGTGGACGGGCGACGCCATGGGCGTCCTGCTGGTCACGCCCTTCCTGCTCGTCCTCTGCCGTATCCGGCTGCCCCTGCCGACCCACCGGTGGGCCGAGACGACGGCCATCGTCGTCTCGGCGGCCGTCGTCACCCCGCTCGCCGTCACGAGGTCGCTCACCCTGATCTTCCTCTTCTTTCCGGTGCTCATCTGGGCGGCTCTACGCTTCGAGCTCGCCGGGAGCGCCCCGTACGCGCTGTTCGTCTCCGTACTGGCGATCTTCGAGGCGACCAAGAGCACCGGGGTCTTCGCCAGTCACAGCCTCACGGAGCGGCTGGTCAGCCTTCAGGCGCTCAACGGGTCCGTGGCACTGACGTCGCTTCTGCTGGCGGCGACCATCACCGAGCAGAACCGCGTCCGGATGAAAATCGAGAAGGCCTGCGACGCACTGGCCCAGGTGGTGGAGGAGATCGCACCGCAGAGGGCGAGGCCCTGGCCCCCGGACCGGAGGCGACGGGACTGACCATCTGCGGGAACGACCCTGCTCAGCCCAAGATGGGCCGTACTCAGCCCTCGTCAGGGGCCAGCCGCAGCGAGATGCTGTTGATGCAGTACCGCTGGTCCGTCGGGGTCGGGTAGCCCTCGCCCTCGAAGACATGTCCCAGGTGCGAGCCGCAGCGGGCGCAGCGGACCTCGACGCGGACCATGCCGTGCGAGCGGTCCTCGATCAGCTCGACCGCGTCCGAGTCCTTCGGGTCGTAGAAGGACGGCCAGCCGCAGTGCGATTCGAACTTGGTGTCGGAGCGGAACAGCTCGGCGCCGCACGCCCGGCAGGAGTAGACGCCCGGCGTCTTCGTGTCCGTGTACTCGCCGGTGAAGGCGGGCTCGGTGCCGGCCTTGCGGAGCACCTGGTACTCCGCGGGCGTCAGCTCCGCGCGCCACTGCTCGTCCGGCTTGTCGATGTCGTACGACATGCGCTCTCCTCAGTCGGTCAGGCGGGCCAGGATGTCCGGGCCGAGGTCCGTGACATCGCCCGCGCCCATGGTGAGAACGAGATCACCGGGCCCGGCCATTCCCGCCACCGTGTCCACGGCCGCGCCCTTGTCGTGCACCGCCGTCACCGTGGCACCCGCCGCCTCGGCCGCGTCGGTGATCAGGGCGCTGGTGACCCCCGGGATCGGGTCCTCGCGGGCCGGGTAGATGTCCAGGACCAGCGAGGCGTCGGCCAGGGCGAGGGCCTGGCCCATCTCGGTGGCCAGCTCCTGCGTACGGGAGAAGAGGTGCGGCTGGAAGACCACCAGCAGCCGGGAGCCGGGGGGCGCGGCGGCGCGCATCGCCTCCAGGTCGGCGGTCATCTCGGTGGGGTGGTGCGCATACGAGTCGATCACCTGGACGCCCGCGGCCTCACCCTTGAGCTGGAGGCGGCGCTTGACTCCGGTGTACGCGCCGAGGGCGGAGGCCAGATTGTGCGCGGGCAGGCCCAGCGCGACCCCGGCGGCCAGGGCGGCGACCGCGTTGAGGGCGTAGTGGCGGCCGGGGACCGAGACCGCGAAGGTCAGCAGCCGGCCTTCGAGCAGGACGGTGACCTCGCTGGTCAGTCCGCGCGCGGCGATCTTGTGGACCCGTACGTCCGCGGCCGGGTCCTCGCCGTAGGTGACGACCTTGACCGCCGACCGGGCGCGGACCCGCGAGGCCAGCTCGACGGCGCCCGGCTGGTCGGCGCAGATCACCAGGGTGCCGCCCGGGACGATCTTGCCTGCGAACGCCTCGAAGGACTCGTAGATCTCCTCCATGGAGGCGTAATTGGCATGGTGGTCCAGTTCGACATTGAGGACGATCGCGACCTCGGGGTCGTACTTCTGGAAGCTCCGGTCGCTCTCGTCCGCCTCGGCGACGAAGATCTCCCCTTCGCCGTACCGCGCGTTCGTACCGGGCCCCGCGAGATCGCCGCCGATCGCGTACGACGGGTCGAGGCCCAGCTCGGTGAGGGCGACGGCCAGCATGGAGGTGGTGGTCGTCTTGCCGTGGGTGCCCGCGACGGCGATCGCGCGCAGGCCCGTCATCAGCGAGGCCAGCGCGTCAGCGCGGTGCACCACCGGTACGGACAGCTCCGCGGCCCGCGCCAGCTCGGGGTTGTCGGCCCTGATGGCGCTGGAGACGACCACGCACGACGCGTCCTCCGCGAGGTGGGCGGCGGCGTGGCCGATGTGCACGGTGACGCCCAGCGCGCGCAGCGCCTCCGCCGTCGCCGACTCCTTGGCGTCGCTGCCCGCGACCTTGGCGCCGCGCTGGGCGAGGATCTTGGCGATTCCCGACATCCCGGCGCCGCCGATGCCGATGAAGTGCGGTCGTTCCATGACGGCGGGGACAGCGGGTGCCGGTGCCATACGTGTTTCTCCCAGGTGCGCGCGAGCGACAAGAAAACTTGTCGTCCCAGCCTATTCGCTGTGGGCGAAGAGTTTGAGTACCGGTACGCCGACCTTGTGACGGGCCCGGGACGCCCAGTCCCGGTGGAAGAACTCCTCCACATAGTGCGGTTCCGTCAGCACGATCACCTCGTCGGCGCCGGACTCCTCCACGACGCTCTTGAGGTGGTCCAGCGGATGTTCCTCGATGACCTGGCCGCTGGCCTGGGAGCCCTGGGCGCGCAGGGCTTCGAGTGAGGCCTGGAGGGCCAGTTCCGCGGGCTGTCTTGCCAGGGCGCCCTCGGGCGTACCGCCCTCCCTGGCGGCGTCCCTCAGCTCGCCGAGCGCGACATCGTCGATGGCGCGCAGCAGGACGTCCGCCTGGTCGCCGCGGGGCTGCATCAGCACAACGAAGGACACCGGTTCGTCGCCGTGGAGGGTGGTGACGAATTCCACGTCCCCGGGCGTCAGGGGCTTCTCGATCATCAATACGCTTCTGAACACGACAGGCGCCCTTCGTCTTCATGTTCATGGGCCGTCCGGCCCACTGCTGAAACCATCCTTCCCCGTGCCCGCACGGGGTCTGCGAGAGTAAGTCTGCCCACAGGAAGCTAACCGGAACGGGGAATTCCGCTGATTGTCAGACGCGTCGGCAGACGCGTCCGCCGGGGATCAGGACACGTCCGCCGGCGGTCGGGCGCGCCGGTACCGGGCGAAGAGGAACCCGTCCTGCTCCAGGAGTGATACGAGCACGAACCGCTCGGGTACGGCCGGACCCGGGCCGGCCGCGATGCGCTGCGCGTACCCGGCGGTGAGGGCCGGAGACAGCGTCAGACACAGCTCGTCCAGGACGCCCGCCGCCACGAACTGCCCGAGCAGCCGGGGCCCGCCCTCGGTGAGCAGGCGCGCGAATCCCCGCTCGGCCAGGACGCGTACGGTACGAGCGGGGTCCGCCCCCGGCCCCTCGCCCGCGATCAGCACCTCCACGCCCGCCTTCTCGGCGGCGCGGATCCGGTCGGCGGGTGCCTCGGCCCCGGTCACCAGAAGGGTGGGGACCGGCGGTTCGGTGAACAGGGGCAGCGAGAAGTCGAGGTTCAGACCGGCACTGACCACGGCGATGGCGGGCGCGGGCGCCTGGCCGGCGGCGGCGCGGCGCGCGGCGAAGGCCTGCCGGGCGCGGGCGGGCCGGTACTCCTCCAGCCGAACCGTTTCCGCGCCCACCACCACCGCGTCGGCGAGCCCGCGCAGAGTGCCGAAGATCCGCATGTCGGCGGCGGAGGAGATGGGCTGGGAGAGGCCGTCGTAGTGGGCGGCGCCGTCGAGGGTGGACACCATATTGGCCCGGAGCCAGGCCCGGCCCCCCACCGCCGACTCCACGACCGCGCCCGGATCCACGGCCATACCCGGACCCGCTGACGTACCCGAATCCACGGCCGAGCCCGGACCTGCTGCCGTACCCGAATCCACGGCTGCACCCGGACCCGCCGCCGCCCCCTGAAGCGATGCCGGATAGGCGTACGCGTCCGCCAGCTCGTCGAACGTCCACTCGCGGTCGACGGCCGGGCCAGGGCCCGGGACCTCGGCGGATGGTGTCTGATCGGTCACAGGGAACAGGCGTCGCATGCGAAGCAGTCTGGCACGGCGCATAGAGTGAAGAGTTGTGTCGCACTCCACCGCCGCCTCCGGCCACCGGCCGGTCACCGAAGCGGCTCCGGTCGCCCTCTGTGCCCGTGAGCCCCATGTTCCCGCCGACCGTCTGGTCGCGGACATGGTGCCGCCACCGCGCTTCGACTCCGTACGTTTCGACACATATGTCCCGGACCCCGGCCAACCCAGCCAGTCCCAGGCGGTCACCGTCCTGAGCGCCTTCGCCGCGGGCCTCGGCGGAGCCCATGGGCCGAACGGATCCGGATCCGGGTCCGGGAGGCTGCGGCGCTGGTTCGCCAGGAAGCCCGCCGAGCCGACCGGGCCGCGCGGGGTCTATCTGGACGGCGGCTACGGCGTCGGCAAGACACACCTGCTGGCATCCCTCTGGCACGCGACCCCGGCCCCGGCCGCAGAGAAAGCTTTCGGCACCTTTGTCGAGCTGACCAATCTGGTCGGCGCGCTGGGCTTCCAGCAGACCGTACAGACCCTCGGCGGCCATCGGCTCCTCTGCATCGACGAATTCGAACTGGACGATCCCGGCGACACCGTCCTGATCTCCAGCCTGCTCCGCAAGCTGGTCGACTCGGGCGTGGCACTGGCCGCGACCTCCAACACCCTGCCCGGCAAGCTCGGCGAGGGCCGGTTCGCCGCCGCCGACTTCCTGCGGGAGATCCAGGGCCTGGCCGCGCGGTTCCGCCCGCTGCGCATCGACGGCGAGGACTACCGGCACCGCGGTCTGCCCGAGGCGCCGGCCCCGTACTCCGACGAGCAGGTGACCAGGGCCGCGTACGCCACCGAAGGCGCCAGCCTGGACGACTTCCCGGGGCTGCTCGGCCATCTCGCCACGGTCCATCCGAGCCGGTACGGAGCCCTCACGGACGGGGTACGGGCCGTCTGTCTGACCGATGTCGGCCCGGTGCCGGACCAGTCGACGGCGCTACGGCTCGTGGTCCTCGCCGACCGGCTGTACGACCGGGAGATCCCGGTGCTCGCCTCCGGTCTCCCCTTCGACCGGCTGTTCGGCGAAGAGATGCTGAACGGCGGCTACCGGAAGAAATATTTCCGGGCGATCTCCCGGTTGACCGCACTGGCACGGGACGCCAAGGGGCTTGTGGCCCAGTAGGTTCGGTGCCGTGGCAGACCCCAACCGGCCCGGCGGGTCCTGTGGGCCCCGCGGCTCCGGTGGGTCCGCCTCGTCCGGAAGCCGTGGCGGGCCGGCAGCGCGCCGCGGTGATTCGTGTCATCCGCCTGTACCACCACGTACCAAGCAGAAGGGTTCCACCATGGCCACCACGCGCCAGGCGCACACCGTCTGGGAGGGCAACCTCCTCCAGGGCACCGGCACCGTCTCCTTCGACTCCTCCGGCATCGCCGACCAGGCGGTCTCCTGGCCCTCCCGCGCGGAGGCGGCGAACGGCAAGACCAGCCCGGAGGAGCTGATCGCGGCCGCCCATTCGAGCTGCTTCTCGATGGCGCTCTCGCACGGTCTCGCCAACGCCGGCACCCCGCCGACCAAGCTGACCACCCAGGCCGATGTCACCTTCCAGCCCGGTACCGGTATCACCGGTATCCACCTCAGTGTCGAGGGCGTCGTCCCGGGCCTGGACGAGGCGGGCTTCGTCAAGGCCGCCGAGGACGCCAAGGCCAACTGCCCGGTGAGCCAGGCGCTTTCGGGCACCACCATCACGCTGAGCGCCTCGCTCGCTTCCTGAGCACCCCGGGTCGGCCCGGACCACTCCGGATCAGCCCGGATCACCCTGCGCCGGCCGTGCCCCCGCTCCACCGGATCGGGCGGCACGGCCGGCGCACGCGTCACAGTCGTCCCGTACGACACCCGAGGCCCTGCCTGCACCCGAGGCTCACCCAGCACCCCAGGCTCGCCCGACACCCGGCAGCACCCGGCACCCGAGGCCCATCGCGACCCGCCCGATTCACGCACCCCACCGCGGGTGCCGCACCTCTCGTGCTACACACGAGCGGGTCACATCTCCTGTCCGCCAGCAGGGAGTTGCCTCATGTCCGCGACACGACGTCAGATCCTCACCCGCGCCGGTACGGGTGCCGCCGCCATCGCCTTCAGCGGCGCTCTGTCCGAGCTGTTCACCGGCAGCGCCACCGCGTCGGGGCCGGGCCGCCACGGTTACGGCCCGCTCGTCCCCGACCCCGACGGTCTGCTCGATCTGCCGAAAGGGTTCCGCTATACGGTCCTCTCCCGCGAGGGCGACCGGCTGCGCTCCGGCGAGGGCCGGGTCCCCGGCAACCACGACGGCATGGCCGCCTTCGCGGGCCGTCACGGCCGGGTCCGGCTCGTACGCAACCACGAGAACCGTGCCACCGCCGCCGTCCCCGTACCGGCCGTCCCCGGCCTGACGTACGACCCGGCGGGCAAGGGCGGCTGCACCACGCTCGAACTCGACAGCCGCGGCACGGTCCTCGGCGAGCGCGTCGCCATCGCGGGCACCGCCGTCAACTGCGCGGGCGGGCCCACCCCCTGGGGTACCTGGCTCACCTGCGAGGAGACCGAGGAGCGGGCCGGTACGAGCGGCTACACCAAGGACCACGGCTTTGTCTTCGAGGTCGACGGCGCCGATCCGCGCCGTACCGGAGCCGTACCGCTGACCGCCATGGGCCGCTTCGCGCACGAAGCGGTCGCGGTCGACCCCACCAGCGGGGTGGTGTACGAGACGGAGGACGCCTTCGACAGGCCGTTCGGCCTCTTCTACCGCTTCCTGCCGGAGAAACCGCTCGGCGGCACGGCTCGCTGCGCGCGGGCGGCGCCCTGGAGGCCCTGCGGGTGCCCGGAGTGCCCGATCTGTCGGCCGTACAGGAGCCGGGCATCACCTTCGACCGCGTGGAGTGGGTCCCCGTACCGGACCCACAGGCGGTACGGACTCCCGTCCGGCTCCAGGACTTCGGGCCCCGGGGCATCACCCACGCCCAGAAGCTGGAGGGCTGCTACTGGGGCGGCCGTTCGGTGTACTTCGTCTCCAGCTTCGCGCGCCGGGCGGAGGGCTCGGCGGCGGACCACTTCGGACAGGTGTGGAGGTACGAGCCGCACCGGCGCCGGCTCACCCTGGTGATCGTCTTCGGCCCCGGCACGGACGTCCGACTGCCGGGTGAGTCCCCCGACAACATCTGCCTCGCGCCCGGCGGCGGGCTGATGGTGTGCGAGGACGGCGGAGGCGCGCAGCATGTGTACGGCGTGACGCGCGGGGGCGAGGTGTACGCGGTGGCGCGCAACGCACAGGCCGTCGGCGCCCCCGAGGACCCGGAGTGGGGCGAGTTCGCGGGCGTCACCTTCGCCCCGGACGGCGCGACGATGTACGTCAACTGCTACACCCCGGGGACCACCTTCGCGGTGACGGGCCCCTGGTAGGCCGGACACGGCCCGGGCCCGCGGACCAGCGGTCGCGGACCGTACGGATCCGGCGCACGCTCTAGGGAAACCGACCTGAGCGGAAGGGGTGCGCGGTGGCCAAGAAGGTGGCGAGGACAGCGGCGAAGAAAGAGAAGAAGAAGCGGCCGGACCAGCCGCAGGCCGCGCTCCGCGAGCTGCTGCGCATCCCCGAGGGCGAGGCCGTCGACCTCTCCTCGTACGACTCCCGCGCCGTCCCGGCCGGACCGGAGAGCAAGGCGGCGGCCCTCGACGACCTCACCCGCCTGGCGGAACGCCTCGCGGGCCTTCAGGACCGGCTGTACGCGGCCAGTACGGCGGGTGACCCGCGCCGGCTGCTGCTGGTCCTCCAGGGCATGGACACCAGCGGCAAGGGCGGCACGGTCAAGCATGTGATCGGGCACTTCAATCCCGCGGGCTGCCGGGTCAGGGGGTTCAAGGCGCCGACCGCGGAGGAGCGGAGCCACCCCTTCCTCTGGCGGATCAAGCACGCACTGCCCGAGCCCGGCGAGATCGGGATCTTCGACCGCTCGCACTACGAGGACGTCCTGGTCGCGCGCGTCCGCGAGCTGGCCCCCCGCCGGGATCTCAGCCGCCGCTACGGCCAGATCAACCGTTTCGAACAGAGCCTCGCCGACCGGGGCACGACCGTGGTGAAGGTCTTCCTGCACATCGGTTACGAGGAGCAGCGCGCCCGGCTGCTGGCCCGGCTGGACAATCCGGACAAGCACTGGAAGTTCGACCCCGCCGACATCGACGACCGCGCCCTGTGGCCCGCGTACCAGGAGGCGTACGAACTGGCCCTGGAGCGCTGCTCCACGGACGCGGCCCCTTGGTACGTGGTCCCCTCGGACCGCAAGTGGTACCGCAACTGGGCGATCAGCACCCTGCTGCTGGAGCACCTGGAGGCCATCGACCCGGCGTATCCGAAGGGTGAGTTCGACGTCGTGGAGGCGCGGGAGAAGCTGCTGGCGATGCCCTGACGGACAGCGGGGGTGCCGGGGTGTGCCGGGGGGTGTGCCGTGCACCACTTCCGGGCAGATCGTCATATATTTTCCGTGAGTGACCACATATGCACGCATGCTCACGCCCGCCGTCGGCCTCGGTCTCGCAGTCACCCTCGCCCTTGCCCTCGCCGGATGCGGTTCCGATACCGGCTCCGGCTCGTCCGCCGCCCGCCCTCACACCGCCGGGGCGCCCGGGCACGGCGGCAAGGCACCGACCATGGCACCGGGTCCCGGCGGTCTGACACCGGTCTTCAAGCGCGGCACCCCGGCCGCGGGAAAGACCGTCGCGCTCACCTTCGACGCCGATATGACGGCCGATCAGGGCGACCGGGCGGCGGACGGCGAGGAGTTCGACAACCCGTCCCTGATCGCGCTGCTGCGGCGGCTCAGCGTGTCGTCGACGGTCTTCATGACGGGCCGGTGGGCCGAGCAGTACCCGAGCCAGGCCAAGGCGATCGGCGGCGACCCGCTCTTCGAGGTCGCCAACCACTCGTACAGCCACCACGCCTTCACCGGCGACTGCTACGGGCTGCCGACGATCGGCGAGCAGAAGATGGCCGCGGATGTGCAGCAGGCGTTCAGCGCGTTCCACGCCGCCGGGGTGCGGAATGTGGTGCCCTACTTCCGCTTCCCGGGCGGCTGTTACGACGACTCCGCACTGCGGGCGCTGGCTCCGACGAAGGTGACCGCGGTCCAGTGGGACGTCGTCAGCGGCGACGCCTTTGCCACGGACGCGGACGCGGTTGCCGAGCAGGTGCTGAAGGATGTGAAGCCGGGCTCGCTGGTGGTGATGCACTGCACGCGCAGCGCGGCGCCCGTGACGGAGGAGGCGGTCGCAAAGATCGTCCCCGAGCTGCGGAAGCGGGGCTACCGCTTCGTCAAGGTCTCGGAGCTGATGCGACGCTGAGCACGGGTACGGCGTGGAGCGCCGGTACGGCGTCGTGGAGTGCCGGTACGGCCTGCGGTGCTGGTACGGCGCTGCGCGCGAGCGGGCCGGTGGGGCGGGGGTTCAGCCCGAGCAGGCCGTCCGCTGGGCCTCGTGCCACTCGCAGACGGGACAGCGCGTCGCGCCCCTGACCGACTCCGGGTACTCGGTCGGCTCCCCGCACTCCACACAGTCCGCGTACACGGTCTCGGCTGTCGTCTCCTCCAAGGCACTCATGCCGTCGAGCGTACCCACCGCCCGGCTCCGGCGCGTCAGTGCGCGGTGGGCTTGGTCGGGGTGGTCTCGCTCGGCCGTACGATCACAAAGCCCTCGCCCTGGAGCATGAGCTGGACGGCCTCGCCCGAGCCGCCGCGGATCATCGAACCGACGGACTGCGAGCGGTGCAGCGAGGTGCCGAGCTGGGTGCTCCAGCCGACGACCGCGTCCGTGTCGACGTACACCGGCGCCTGCGCGGTGACGGGGATGACGATCGGGGTGCCCTCGCAGATCAGGCCGAGCTTGCCGTAACCGGTGAAGACGCTGTTGAAGAGCCCTCCGCCGGTCATGCCCGCGCCCTTCACGGTCTTGATGTCGTACGAGAGGGTCGCGTCGAAACAGAGGACATTGCGGCCGCTGATGGTGAGCGAGTCGCCGTGCTCGATGTCCACGATGAAGCAGTTGGCGGCCTCCTGCGCGAACCAGGCCTCGCCCTGTCCGCGTACGGCCATCAGCGGCAGGCCCTCGCCGGTGACGGCCCGCTTGAGCATGCCGCCTATGCCCTGGCCCTTCCGCTCGAACTGGAGGCTGCCCCGGTAGGCGATCATGGATCCCTGCCGTGCGTGCATCTCGCCGTTGACGGCGTACTTGATCGACTTGGAGTTCTGGAGGCTCATCCCGGGGGCGGTCGCCGGCTGGGCCAGATGTTCCGCGTTGAACAGATCGCTCTTCATGGCGTGCATCCTCGCCCGGAGGCACTCATTCCGCCAAGATTCAGCCAGAATTCCGGCCGGAGGAAGGGGCGGGAGGGGCTGGCAGACTGGACGCGTGAGCAGCGACAGCGACGACATCACCAGCACAGGCGGCGACAGCGGCGGCGAGGCCGTCCGCGCCGACAGCCCGTTCCGGCACGAGCGGACGGACCGCGACGAGGCCCCGCAGTTCGTGCTGCCGCTGGTGGTCCATATCGAGAAGGCCGCGCCCCCGGCCCGTACCGACGCCCTGGAGACGGCGGCCCGCGCGGTGCTCGTGATGCTCTCCGACGAGCGGTCGCTGGGCGAGGGCGAGTGGGCGCGGGCGATGCGGGACTGGCAGGACGCGAGGATCCGCAAGGTGGTACGGCGGGCGCGCGGCGCGGAGTGGCGCCGGGCCTCGGCGCTCCCGGGCCTCACGGTGACGGGTACGGGTACGGGTACGGGTATGGGCACGGGTGCGGGTACGGCTCCCTCGGCGGACGGCACACCGGATACTCCGGGTGGGACGCCTCCCGCCGAGGTACGGGTCTTCCCGCCCGTACCGCTCGACGGCTGGCCCAAGGAGCTGGCCAAGCTCCAGGTCTCCGGCACCGATCTGACCGACCCCGTACCGCCGCCCGCCCCCGACCTCGCGCACCCCGTCCTCTGGCTCAGCCCGGAGCTGGAGATGTCGGCCGGCAAGGCCATGGCCCAGGCCGGGCACGGCGCCCAGCTCGCCTGGTGGGAGCTGTCGGAGACGGACCGCAAGGCCTGGCACGCGGCCGGCTTCCCGCTCGCCGTACGCACCCCCACCCCCGCGCACTGGCGCACCCTCACGGCCGCCGGCCTCCCGGTGGTCCGCGATGCCGGATTCACGGAGATCGCTCCGGGCAGCGCCACCGTGGTCGCTGATCATCCGGCGCTGCGGAGCTGAACGTTCGGGCACCCGTCCCCGTATCTTCCAGTACCGCCGGACAGGGCTTAGTTGAGGAGCCGGTCGGTCAACGGTGGATCCAGCGGTGTCATATATCGGTTCGGAGGCAGCACATTGTTGCGACGCATCAACGGTACGGCGCTCATCATCGCGGCACTTGTCGCCACGGTAGGGGCGCTGGCCTTCCCTGTCTGGTCGTACGCCGACCGTTCCGGGACCGGGCAGGCCAATCTCAACGCCTCGTCCGTCGCGACCCAGTGGGGCCCGCTCTCCGCGACCGACCGCGATCTGCTGGTCAAGGTGCGGCTGGCGGGGCTCTGGGAGCTGCCGGCCGGCCAGCAGGCGATCGAGCGCGCGCCCAGCCAGGCCATCAAGGACTGCGGTGACCATCTTGTCGTCGGTCACACCGATCTGGACGCGCGGGCCCGCGATGTGGCGGCCAAGCTCGGGGTCGAGCTGCCGAACCAGCCGACCGAGCAGCAGCAGGGCTGGCTCAGAGAACTGTCGGCCGCCACCGGCCAGGAGTACGAGCGCAAGTTCGCGAATCTGCTGCGGAACGCGCACGGCAAGGTGTTCGCGCTGATCGCGCAGGTACGGCACACCACCAGAAACACGCTGATACGGCAGCTCGCCTCCGACGCCAACCAGACCGTGCTCGACCACATCACGATGCTGGAGGCCACCGGCTTCGTCGACTTCGACGGCATCGCCAACGAGGCGGCGGGCACCGCGACCGCCAGCCCGACCGGCCCGCCGCCCCCGGACGGGAACCTGCCGCCGGCCCCGTCGCCCGTCGCGCCGACCGGCGACCAGTCCTTCACCTCCCGGCCCTCGACCCAGCCGGGCGCGCCGACTGCCATCAACACGGACCGGCCGGCGGTGGGAACGGAGCCCGGGGCAGATCCGGGGGCGGAGGCGCCGGTTCCGTAGCGTGGGGTTCCGGCCACCGGCGGATGCGGCGAATGCCCTGCGCGGGCTCTTGAGTTCTCGGTGCCTGAGCCTCGCGCGGCGGAACCTCAAATCGACCTCTGAACGTCCCCCTCTGCGGATTCGCCGGCGCCCGGCGGGGTCATCACCCCTGCACCGTTGCGCTGTCGCGCACCGACGGAGGGGGAGCCATGAGGGACACACCACATCTGGGGATCGGAATCGGCTGGCGCCCGGAGATCGCGGACGCCGTGGAAGCGCTGCCCGGGGTCGACTGGGTCGAGGCCGTCGCGGAGAACCTCTGCGCGGACCATCTTCCCGACTCGCTCGTACGGCTGCGCGAGCGCGGCGTCACGGTCGTGCCGCACGGGGTCTCGCTGGGCCTCGGCGGCGCGGACCGGCCCGACGCGCGGCGGCTCGCGGACCTGGCGGAGCGCGCCGGGGCGCTGGGCTCCCCGCTGATCACCGAGCACATCGCGTTCGTACGGGCAGGGGGGCCGCGCACCGCATCGCCCGCGCTCGAAGCGGGCCATCTCCTGCCCGTCCCGCGGACGAAGGACGCGCTGCGCGTGCTCTGCGAGAACATCCGTATCGCCCAGGACGCGTTGCCGGTGCCGCTGGCCGTGGAGAACATCGCGGCGCTGGTCGCGTGGCCCGGCGAGGAGATGAGCGAGGGGCAGTTCCTGGCGGAGCTGGTGGAGCGGACCGGGGTACGGCTGCTGATCGATGTCGCCAATCTGCACACGAACCAGGTGAACCGCGGGGAGGACCCGGCGAAGGCCCTGGACGAACTGCCGGTCGAGGCGATCGCGTACGTACATGTCGCGGGCGGTATCGAACGCGACGGCGTCTGGCACGACACCCACGCCCACCCCGTCACCCGCCCGGTCCTCGACATCCTGGCGGACCTGCGCTCCCGCATCACCCCGCCGGGCGTCCTGCTGGAACGGGACGACGACTTCCCGCCGGCGGCGGAACTGGCGGAGGAACTGACCACGATCCGGGAGACGGTCAGGCTCACGGGCGCGGGTACGGGAACCGGCGGGGGTGCGGGTACGAGCAGGGGTACGGGCAGGCCTGCTACCGGAGTCCCGGCCGAGCCTGGCCCGGCCGATGAGGCCGCGCCTGGCGGCGGGCCCGCCGACGGCGCCGGCCGTACCGACGCGCGGTCCGCCGACAGCGCCGGCCCCGGCAAGGCCCCGGTCGGCTCGGCCGCGCCCGGCGGCCCGGGTGGCGACGCCTCCGTACCTCCCCAACTCCCCACCAAGGAAAGCGAATCACGCGACATCGACGCCGCCCGGGAGCGGCTCGCGCTGCGGGAGGCCGGTCTGCTGTCCGCGCTGGTCGCCGGGGCGCCCGTACCCGAAGGGTTCGATGGGGCGCGGTTGCGCGTGCAGAGCCGGGCGCTCGCCGCCAAGCGGGCCGGAGTGGTCGGCAAGGTCGCGCCCGAGCTGCCCGAGATCCTGGGCGACGGCTTCCGGGCCGCGTTTCTCGCGTACGCCGCGGACCGGCCCATGCGGGACGGCTACCGGCGGGACGCGCTCGACTTCGCCGAGCATCTGCTGTTCGAGGGGCGTCCCGAGGACCCCGTCGCCCGGCGGCGGCTGACGCTCTGGTGGGAGGAGCGCGCCGGGGCGCGTCCGCCGCGCCGGGGGACCCGGCTCGTCCGCAGAGCGCGTGCCGCGCTGATCGGGCGGTGACCGCGATGACAACCTTCCTCGTTGTGGTGGTCCATCTCGCGGTCGCCGTCTCGTCCGTCCTGCTCGTCACCGCCGTGGTCCGGCTGCGCGGCCGGAGCGCGGGCGGTCCCGTCCATGACGTACTGGAGGCCGCGTTCCTCGGCGGCGGGCCCGGCCGGGTCGTGGACGCCACGATCGCCGGGATGCAGGCGGACGGGCGGCTGGCTGTCGGCGGGCCCGGCATCGTCCTCGTACCGCACCCCGTCGCCAGGAACCCGGTGGAGCAGGCCGTACTCCAGGAGCACGCCACCGCGCCCAGCGGCGCCCTGCACGCGCTCCGCCTCTCGGTGATGCGCGGTCCGGCGGTCCAGCAGGTGGGCGACGCGCTCGCGGCCCGGGGGCTGCTGGTGGCGCCGGCCGAGGCGCGCGGGCCGCGGCGGTGGGGCGCCACGCAGGGGGTGGCCTGCCTGCTCGCCCTGCCCCTGTGCTTCGTCCTGGCCGTCTTCTCGTTCGTCGAGAGCTCCGGACCCGGCTTCGGCAGTCCGATCGCCTTCTCCCTGCTGCCGACCCTGTTCGTGGGCTCGATCACCGGGATGGTCTGCGCGTCCGTGACCGGGCGGCGGATCACCGGAGCGGGGCTGCGGGCGATGCGGGCGTTCGTCGCCGCGCATCCGTACGGCGGGACCGCCTCGGCGGCGCATCTCGTCGCGGCGCACGGCATTACGGCGCTGCCCGATCCCGTACTGCAGCAGCAGTTGCGGGCGGCGGCCCGGCTGCGGCCGGGGCGTGACTTCTCGCCCGCGGATCACGGGTCCCTCGCGGTGGTGTCGTGGTGCTCGGGCGCGCAGCCCGGTTCCGGTGCGGGGTGCGGTGGCGCGGGATCCGGCTGCGGCGCGAACTCCTGCGGAGGCGGCGGAAGTTCCGGCGGGGGCGGTGACTCCGGCGGGGGCAGTGGCTGCGGAGGCGGAAGCAGCAGCAGTTGCGGGGGCGGAGGAGGCAGTAGCTGCGGGGGCGGAGGGAGTTCCTGAGCCGCGCCCCCCGCACGCCGTACGCGCACACCCCCGCCGATACCGCACGCCGGAGGAGCCTCCGGAGTGGCCCGGGGGCGCATCGGGGTCATTGGCCCCGACACCGCTCCCGGGTCCTTGTGCGGCCCGTCCCGTCTGCTGACCCTCTGTCATGCGGTGGATTCCCCCAACCGCACGCATGAAGGGAACTCGATGCGCGCAGTAGTGAAGTACGGGGCTCTGACCACCCTCGGCTCCCTGGTCCTGTCGGCCCTTGCCGTCGCCCCCGCGGACGGAGCGGACGGCCCGGGCCCAGGCGCTCCCGGAACGGCCGCCAGTGCCGCCACCGCGGACAGCCACACCCCCGCCGCAGTCACCCCCGCCACCGTCGGCGCTGCCACTTCCACCGACGAGGCCCGTGGCACCGCCCGCGCCGCCCATCGCGCCGCCGCCACCGGTATCCGCTTCGGCCCCTGCCCCAAGGCCGAGATGCTGCCCGCCCCCATCACCTGCGGCACGGTCGAGGTCCCGCTCGACTACGCCCGGCCGGACGGCCGGAAGATCCGCCTCACCGTCAGCCGTGTCCGCGCGGGCGGCAAGGCGGCCACACGGCAGGGCGCGCTGGTCTTCAACCCCGGCGGCCCCGGCGCCTCCAGCATGTACTTCCCGATGGCCGCCGAACTGCCCGAGTGGAAGCGGATCGCCGCCGCGTACGACATCGTCGGCTACGCCCCGCGCGGGGTGGGCCGCTCCGCCCCGCTCTCCTGCGAGAACCCGGCGGACTTCAGCAAGGCCCCGACCCAGTCCCCGGTGCACCCCTCCGAGTCGTACAAGCGGGAGCGGATCGCCGAGGCCAAGGCGTACGCGCGGGGCTGCGCCGAGAACGCCGGGACCGCCCTGCCCCACTTCACCTCGCTCAACAACGCCCGCGACCTGGACGTACTGCGCGCGGCCCTCGGCGAGAAGCGGCTGACCTTCATGGGCGCCTCGTACGGCACCTACTTCGGCGCGCTCTACGCGACGCTGTTCCCCTCGCACGTACGCCGGATGGTCTTCGACTCGGCGGTCGATCCGGACCCCCGGCAGATCTGGTACGGCAACAACCTCACGCAGTCGGTCGCGTTCGAGCGCCGCTGGCTGGACTTCCGTACCTGGATCGCCAAGCACGACAGGACGTACCACCTGGGCACCACCCCCGAGGAGGTGCAGCACAGTTACGAGAAGGTGCGCGCCGGGGTCGCCCTGGAGCCGGCGGGCGGGAAGGTGGGCCCGGGACAGTTGCAGGCGGCGATGCTGGGGGCCGGGTACTACGACGACTACTGGGCGCTGCGCGCCACGGCGCTCTCCGAGTACCTCAAGGGCAATCCGGCGCCGCTGGCCGCGCAGGCCTCCCCCAGGCCGGTGGCCGCCGCCGACAGCGAGAACGGCAACGCCGTCTACACGGCCGTCGAGTGCAATGACGCGCCCTGGCCGACCGACTGGCGCATCTGGGACCGCGACAACACCGAACTCGCGCGCCGCGCGCCGTTCGAGACCTGGGACAACGTCTGGATGAACCTGCCGTGCGCGTACTGGCCCGCGCCCCGGCAGCAGCCCCTCGACGTCCGCACCTTGCCGGGCGAGCTGCCGCCGACGCTGATCCTCGCGGCCGAGCGCGACGCGGCCACACCGTACGAGGGAGCGCTCGAACTCCAGCGCCGCCTGGCCGGTTCCGCACTGGTCACCGAGCGGGACGCCGGTACGCACGGGATCGCGGGCGGCGGCAACACATGCGTCAACAAGCACATGGAGGACTATCTGCTCCGAGGCGAGACACCACCGGCACGGCACGCGGAGTGCGCGCCGCACCGGGAGCCCAACCCGGTGTCGCTGGACGAACCGCCGAGCAGCCGCAAGCTGCCGCCGATCGTCTGATCTTCCGGGCGGGGACGGCCGGTCCGCGACGGCACGGACCGGCCGGACCGGCGGGCGCGCGAGGCCCCGGGGTTCCCCGGGGTCCCCGGGTTCCGCCCGGGCCCGGGCTTATGCCAGTCCGGCGATCAGGTCCGCGACCGACTTGCGGCGGCCCGTGTAGAACGGGACCTCCTCGCGGACATGCATCCGGGCCTCCGAGCCGCGCAGATGACGCATCAGGTCGACGATCCGGTACAGCTCGTCGGCCTCGAAGGCCAGCACCCACTCGTAGTCGCCGAGCGAGAACGACGCCACCGTGTTGGCCCGTACGTCCGGGTAGCCGCGCGCCATCTTGCCGTGGTCCGCGAGCATCCTGCGGCGGTCCTCGTCGGGCAGCAGATACCAGTCGTAGGAGCGTACGAAGGGGTAGACGCTCACATAGGCGCGGGGCGTCTCGTCGGCCAGGAAGGCCGGTACGTGCGACTTGTTGAACTCGGCGGGCCGGTGCAGCGCCATGTTCGACCAAACCGGCACCAGCGCCCGCCCGAGCCGGGTGCGGCGGAAGCGGTTGTACGCCTCCTGCAGTTCGTCCGAGGTCTCGGCGTGCCACCAGATCATGAGGTCGGCGTCGGCGCGCAGCCCGGACACGTCGTACGTCCCGCGTACGGTGACGTCCTTGGCGCCAAGCTGGTCGAACAGCTCCTGGACCTCCTCCGCGTAGCCGGTCCTGTCCTCGGGCAGCACATCGCGCAGCTTGAAGACGGACCACAGCGTGTAGCGGATGACCTCGTTGAGGTCCTTGGCCTTCTTGCCCGCGTTGGGGGTCTTCTCCGGTGCAGCAGTCATGCGTCTATTCTCCCGCGCCCCGGCCGGTGCCCCACGCCAGGGTCGAGGTGGCGGTGATCTCGTCGGCGGCGCGCCGGGCGCTCGCGACACAGGCCGGGATGCCGACGCCGTCGTACGCCGCTCCGCAGAGCCGCAGGCCGGGGAGCTTGGCGACCTCCTCGCGGATGCGGGCCACGCGCCTCTGGTGTCCCACGGGGTACTGGGGCAGGCCGCCGATCCACCGGGTCACCTCGGTGGCCACGGGGCGCGCGGTGAGACCGGTCGCCTCGCCGAGGTCGCGCAGGGACACCTCGACCAGATCGGCGTCGTCCTGGTGCACCTGCTCCTCCTCCCCGTACCGCCCGATCGAGGTACGGAGCAGGAAGAGATCCGGCGCGGCGGCGGCGACCCAGCCCCACTTGCGGGTGGAGAAGGTGGACGCCTTGATGGTCCGGCCGTCGACGGGCGGTACGAGAAAGCCGCTGCCGTCCGGCAGCACGGCGGCGTCGGAGCGGCGGAAGGCCATCGTCACCAGCGCCATCGAGGCGTACTCGATCTCGGCGAGCCCGGCGGAGGCGGCCGGGGACTCCTCGGAGAGCAGCGCGGAGGCGGACCAGGCGGGGGTCGCCAGGATCACGCCGTCGGCGGTCAGCACACTGTCGGTGGTACGGATCCGCCAGCCGTCGGGGGTACGGGACAGCCCGTGGACGGGGGTCTCCATGAGGATCCGGCCGCCCCCGGCCCGTACGGCGTCGGCGACGGCGCCCGGCAGCCGGCCCACACCGCCCTCGATGCCCGCGAAGACCGCGCCGCCCGGCTGCTGAGCCGCGGCGGCCTTCGCCTGGAGGTCGCGGACGCTCTCCAACAGTGAGTCATGGGTCTTGAGGGCTTCGAAGAGCTGAGGCACGGCCGCCTTCATGGAGATGCGGTAGGCGTCGCCCGCGTACACCCCGCCGAGCAGCGGCTCCACCAGCCGGTCGACGACCTCCCTGCCGAGCCGCTCCGCGACATACGCGCCGACCGACACGTCGTCGCCGACCTCGGCGGGCGGGAGTCGGTCCTCCTGGGCGATCCGGGCGAGGCCCTCCTCGGAGAGCAGGCCCGCGAGCGCGGCGGGATCGCCGGGCACGCCCATCACATGGCCCTTGGGCATGGGCCGCAGCTCTCCGCGGGTCCAGACGGAGGCGGAGGCGGTGGCGGGCGGCTGGAGCCGGTCACCGAGCCCGACGGCCTCGGCCAGTTCGACGGCCTCGGGTCTGCGGGCGAGCATCGACTCGGCGCCGAGGTCGACGGGCGCGCCCTCGATCTCGCCCGCGTACAGCTTGCCGCCGAGCCTGCTCGTGGCCTCCACGAGCGTCACCTCGATCCCGGCGCCGAGCAGCCGGTGAGCGGCCGCGAGACCGGCGATTCCGCCCCCGATGACGACGACATGACCCGTATGTGTCTCCGCGTGCTGCGCGCTCGGCTCCATGCCCCCACTCTCTCAAACCCGTACCGAGGCCCGTAAACCCGGACCGGGTCCCGCGAGGGTCCCGTACGAGGCCCGTAACGAGTCCCGACCGTGACCCCTTCGGAACCGGAAACGGGCAACCCGCGCAGGGGCCCCGGACGTCGAACCGGCATCATCATCCGCTTTTCGCTCAGGGGGGCCGGTATGCGCAGGATGCCCGCGTTCGCGGCGGCACTACTCACGATCTCGCTCGCACTCGCCGGATGCGGTGCGAACGACAGCGACAGCACCGCCTCGGACGGCGCGAAAGCCGTTCCGGCGCAGCAGGATCAACAGGAGGGCGCGGCGGGCGCGGGCGCCGGGGCGGCGGACCGGGCGGCGGAGGCGCCGGGCAGCGAGGGGCAGCGGACGACGGCGCCCTCCCGGGCCGGGACGCATGTGATCCGCACCGCCGAACTCACCGTGCGCGTCAAGGACACCCAGAAGGCGCTCACCGTCGCACGCGCGGCGGCCGAGGACGCCGGGGGCCTGGTCGAGAACGAGTCCACCGAGCGCACCGAGGACGCGGACGCGTATGTGATGTCGCGCATCGTGCTGCGGGTGCCGCAGGACGCGTACGACTCGGTCCTCGCCGAACTGGCGGGCACCGGAACGCTGTTGGCCCGCAAGGCGAACGCCAAGGACGTCACCGACCAGGTGGTCGACGTGAACAGCAGGATCGCCTCGCAGCGGGTGAGCGTCGAGCGGATACGGGAGTTGATGGACCGGGCCACCCAGCTCGGCGATGTGGTGACGCTGGAGGCGGAACTGAGCACCCGTCAGGCCGCGTTGGAGTCGCTGCTCGCCCAGCAGGCCTCGCTCAAGGACCGTACGGCGCTGGCCACGATCACCCTGGAGCTGTCCGAGGCCCCGGTGGCGAAGCCGGCCGAGAAGGAGGAGGACCCGGGCTTCCTGGACGCGCTGGGCGGCGGCTGGGACGCGTTCACCACGACGGTGCGGTGGATCGCGGTGGTCCTGGGCGCGGTGGCACCGTTCGCGGGGGCGCTGGCCGTGCTGTACGGGCTGTGGCGGCTGGCGCGCCGGCTGCTGCCGGCGACGGGGGCGCACGGGGGCCGGTCCGCCGCGGCTCCGGCATTGCCTGCGCCGGGCAGGCCGGGTGCGGTGGCCGGCGGAGCTTCCGCGGCCCCGGCAGGTCCCACGGCCCCGGCAGCGTCGGCGGCTCCTGAACGGCACAAGCCGGCCGGTCCCGCGAGGCCGCAAGCCGGACCGCCCGCCGGACCGCCTCCGCGGCGGAGGCCCGAAGACTGACCGCGCCGCGCCCGCGCCGCCCGCGTAGCGTTCCCCACGGACACACGGCGAAAGGGACGCGCAATGGCGGCGGAGCGCATGGTGGTCATCGGCGGCGATGCGGCGGGCATGTCCGCCGCCTCGCAGGCCCGCAGGATGCGGGACCCGAACGATCTGGAGATCGTCGCCTTCGAACGCGGCCGCTTCAGCTCGTACTCCGCGTGCGGCATCCCGTACTGGGTGGGCGGCGAGGTGACGGAACGCGACGAGCTGATCGCCCGTACGCCCGAGGAGCACCGCGCCCGCGCCATCGATCTGCGCACCCGCACCGAGGTGATGGAGATCGACGTACCCGGGCAGCGGGTGCTCGCCCGGGATCTCACCGACGGTACGGAGAGCTGGACCGGCTTCGACAAGCTGGTGATCGCGACCGGCGCGCGCCCCGTACGTCCCCCGCTGCCCGGCATCGACGCGCCGGGCGTGCACGGCGTACAGACCCTCGACGACGGCCAGGCGCTGCTCGACACCCTGGCCGGTACGCGGGGCCGGCGCGCGGTCGTCGTCGGCGCGGGCTATATCGGTGTGGAGATGGCGGAGGCGCTGCTGAAGCGCGGTTACGAGGTCACCGTCGTCCACAGCGACGAGCAGCCGATGGCCACGCTCGACCCGGACATGGGACGGCTGGTCCATGAGGCGATGGACGGGCTGGGGATCACCACCGTGGGCGGCGCGCCGGTCACCAAGATCCTCACCGGGCAGGACGGCCGGGTCAGGGCCGTGGCCACCGAGGACGCCGAGTACCCGGCGGATGTCGTGGTGCTCGGTATCGGCGTCCGGCCGGAGACCGCGCTCGCCCGGGCCGCGGGGCTGCCGCTGGGGGCGTACGGCGGGCTGCTCACCGACCGGGCCATGCGGGTGCGCGGCCACGAGAACATCTGGGCGGGCGGCGACTGCGTCGAGGTCCTCGACCTGGTCTCCGGCGCCAACCGCCATCTCGCCCTGGGCACCCATGCCAACAAGCACGGCCAGATCATCGGCGCCAACGCGGGCGGCGGGTACGCGACGTTCCCGGGCGTGGTCGGTACGGCCGTGAGCAAGGTCTGCGACCTGGAGATCGCGCGTACGGGGCTGCGCGAGAAGGACGCCCGCCGGGCGGGCCTGCAGTTCGTCACCGCGACCATCGAGTCCACCAACAGCGCCGGTTACTACCCGGGCGCGGCCCTGATGACCGTGAAGATGCTCGCGGAGCGGCGTACGGGCCGGCTGCTGGGCGTCCAGATCGTGGGCCGCGAGGGCTCGGGCAAGCGCGTGGACATCGCGGCGGTGGCACTGACCGCCGGGATGACGGTGGAGCGGATGACCACCCTGGACCTCGGCTACGCCCCGCCGTTCTCCCCGGTCTGGGACCCGGTCCTGGTGGCCGCCCGCAAAGCGACAACGGCGGTACGGGCGGCAGGCATGTAAGGCGGCCGCATACAGGCGGATATGCGCAGGAACGTCACAGGCATATAGGGGACACCACCATGCGCCCGGCCACCATGGGTGCCGGGCACATGGGTCCGGACCCTGCTCAGCGCACGGTCTGTGTATGGACGTACTCCACAAGCCGGGTCAGGGCGTCCGGGTCCATGCTGGGCAGCACTCCATGGCCCAGATTGAAGACATGCCCCTCCAGACCGGCCGCCGCGTCCAGCACCTCCTGGGCCTTCGTCTCCACCACCCCGGTCGGCGCGAAGAGCACGGCCGGGTCGAGATTGCCCTGGAGCGCCTTGCCGGGCCCGACCCGCCGGGCCGCCTCGTCGAGCGGTACGCGCCAGTCCACCCCGACCACATCCGCGCCGGCCTCGCCCATCGGCCCGAGCAGCTCGCCCGTACCCACACCGAAGTGGATGCGCGGCACACCGTACGAGGCGACCGCGTCGAAGACCTTGGCGGAGGCCGGGAGCACGGAGCGGCGGTAGTCGGCCGGGGCCAGCGCGCCCACCCATGAGTCGAAGAGCTGCACCGCGCTCGCGCCGGCCTCGATCTGCACCTTGAGGAAGGCCGCGGTGATGTCAGCGAGCCGGTCGAGCAGCTCGGCCCAGAGCGCCGGATCGCCGTACATCATGGCCTTGGTGTGCTCGTGGTTGCGGGACGGGCCGCCCTCGACGAGATAGCTCGCGAGGGTGAAGGGCGCCCCGGCGAACCCGATGAGCGGGGTCTCGCCCAGTTCCTCGGTCAGCATCCCGATCGCCTCGGTGACATACGAGACGTCGTCGGGCGTGAGGTCGCGCAGCCTCGCGAGATCGGCCCGGCCGCGGATCGGATCGGCGACGACCGGGCCGACGCCCGGCTTGATGTCGAGGTCGAGCCCGATGGCCTTGAGGGGCACGACGATGTCGCTGAAGTAGATCGCCGCGTCGACCTTGTGGCGCCGTACCGGCTGGAGGGTGATCTCGGTGACCAGCTCGGGCCGCATGCAGGACTCCAGCATCGGAATCCCCTCGCGGACCTTGAGGTATTCCGGCAGCGAGCGGCCCGCCTGCCGCATGAACCAGACCGGCGTGTGCGGGACCGGTTCACGCCTGCACGCCTTGAGAAAGGCCGATCCGTACGTCTTCGTCTGCTGGCCCTGGGGGCGGTCAATCGCGCTCACGCCCAGAATCTTCGCATGTACCGGCAAGCCGCCGCCCCGGCCCGGGTGTCCCTCCCTGCGCGAGGCGCGCGTTCCGCCTACTCTTCCCCGCATGGCCGCGGCTCAGGGACAGTTTTCCGATCATTCCAACGGCACCGAGGGTACGGACGGCACGGAGGGGGGCTCCGTCCCTTCCGCGTTCCGTGCGGCGGTCGAAGCACTGCGGTCGGCCCGGCCGCGTCCCGGGATCGAGATCGAGCCGACCCCGCCGCCCAAGCGGCTCGCACCGTACGCCCACGCCCTGGAGGCGACCGTGGTCGACGGCGACGACGATCTCGCCGACGGCCGGCTGATCCTGCTGCACGACCCGGCCGGGCACGAGGCCTGGCACGGTACGTTCCGGCTGGTGACACTCGTACGGGCGGAACTCGAACCGGAGATGGCCACCGATCCGCTGCTGCCCGAGGTGTGCTGGTCCTGGCTGACCGGCGCCCTGGAGGCGCGCGGGCTGTCGTACGACGAGGCGAGCGGCACCGTCACCCGGGCGGGCTCGTACTACTTCGGCGGTCTGGCCGAGCGCAGGCCGGCGACCCAGATCGAGATCCGGGCGTCCTGGACCCCGCGCGAGGCCCGGGGCGGGGCGCCCGACGCGGCAGCGCATCTCGCAGCCTGGTGCGATCTGCTCGGCCAGATCGCGGGTCTGCCGCCGGCCGCCCCCGGGCCGGTGCCGGGCGCGGCGGAGACGGGCTCGGGCGCGGGTGTGGTCTCCCTGCCCCAGCGGCGTGGCCCGCAGGTCTCCTGACAGCCCCTCACCCCCGTACACCGCCGTACACCGCCGTCCCGCGGGTCCCGCATGCCCTCCAACGCCCTTCGCGCGCGCCGACGCGGCGGGGCGGGTCATAGGATGATCGATCACCCGTCCGAATTGCCCGAATTGTTACTCACCAAATCGTGATCATTCTCTAAAGGCGGGCGGTATTGCTGCCGAAGAGGTCAATGACCCTTCAAACACGGTTCGCCCCGGCTTCATCCCCCAGAGCCGGCTCCGTCCCGCACCTTCCCAGGAGGCCTGGTGTCCGTTCTCCTCGAGCAGCCCGCAAGCCTGGTCGCCTACCGCCCGAACAAGCCGACGGCCATGGTCGTCGTGGCCGACCCACGCGTCCGCTCCACCGTCACCCGCCACCTGTGGGCCCTTGGAGTACGTGACGTCATCGAGGCGTCGTCCATCGCGGAGGCACGCCCCCGCGTCGGCAACCCGCGCGACATCTGCGTTGCCGACGTCCACCTGCCCGACGGTTCCGGGCTGACCCTGCTGTCCGAGACCCGGGCGGCCGGCTGGCCCAACGGCCTCGCCCTCTCCGCCGCCGATGACATCGGCGCGGTGCGCAACGCCCTCGCGGGCGGCGTCAAGGGCTATGTCGTGACCGGTACGCGTACGAACATCGGCCACCCCACCCGCCCCGGCGCCGCCCCCATCGGCGCCGGCCAGCGGATGCACCGCCGCCCCCCGGGCGCACCGAGCCACCCGGGCGGCTACCGCGAGCTCTCCGGCCGTGAGGTCGAGGTGCTCAGGCTGGTGGCCGAGGGACAGTCCAACAAGGCCATCGGAGTCTCGATGGGGCTGTCCGCGCTCACCGTCAAGAGTCATCTCGCCCGGATCGCGCGCAAGCTCGGCACGGGCGACCGGGCGGGGATGGTCGCCGTGGCCCTCCGTACCGGCATCATCCACTGAGCGACTCCCCGCCCCCACCGCCCGTCGACGGAACGTTCCGTCGGCGGGCGCCGTCCGTTCACGGATACCCTTGACAGGTGACCGACGCCCAAGAGACCGCAGCAGAGCCAGCACTGCGAACCACCGGGGGCCCGCGGCGGCAGCCGCTCATCGCGCAGCCCCCGGCCGACGTCGAATCGGCGCCGATCCCCTTGTTGGAGCCCCGCGAGGGCATTCCGCCGGTGGTGGCCACCGAAGAAGCCCTGGCCGGGGTGATCGCGGCCTTCGCCGCGGGCACCGGGCCCGTGGCCGTCGACGCGGAGCGCGCGTCCGGTTACCGGTACGGGCAGCGGGCCTATCTCGTCCAGTTGCGCCGCGAGGGCGCGGGCACGGCGCTGATCGATCCGGTGGGCTGCCCCGATCTCTCCGGTCTCGGCGAAGCCCTCGCGGAGACCGAGTGGATCCTGCACGCGGCCACCCAGGATCTTCCGTGTCTGCGTGAAATAGGCATGACGCCCACCCGGCTGTTCGACACGGAACTGGCAGGCCGGCTGGCGGGCTTCCCCCGGGTCGGACTCGGCGCGATGGTCGAGAACGTGCTCGGGTACGCGCTGGAGAAGGGCCACTCCGCCGTCGACTGGTCGACGCGGCCCCTTCCCGAGCCATGGCTGCGGTACGCGGCGCTCGACGTCGAGCTGCTGGTGGATCTGCGCGACGCGCTGGAGAAGGAACTGGACCGGCAGGGCAAGCTCGACTGGGCGCACCAGGAGTTCGCCGCGATCGCCTCGGCGCCGCCGCCCGCCCCGCGCAAGGATCCCTGGCGCCGCACGTCGGGAATGCACAAGGTGCGCCGGCGCCGTCAGATGGCCGTCGTACGGGAGCTGTGGAACACCCGCGACCGGGTGGCGCAGCGGCGCGATGTGTCCCCGGGCAAGGTGCTGAGCGACACGGCGATCGTGGAGGCGTCACTGGCGCTGCCGGCGAACGTGCACGCGCTGACCGCGCTGCCGGGGTTCGGGCACCGGATGGGGCGGCGGCAGCTCGAACAGTGGCAGGCGGCGGTGGACCGGGCGCGCGCGCTGCCCGATACGGAGCTGCCGCAGCCGGGCCAGCAGGTCTCGGGCCCGCCGCCGCCGCGCTCCTGGGCGGACAAGGACCCGGAGGCGGCGGCCCGTCTCTCGGCGGCGCGGGCGGCGGTCTCGGCGCTGGCGGAGCGGCTGAACATGCCGCAGGAGAACCTGATCACGCCGGACACGGTGCGGCGGGTGTGCTGGGAGCCGCCGCGGGAGCGGACGGCGGAGTCGGTGGAAGCGGCGCTGGCGGAGCACGGCGCGCGGCCCTGGCAGATCGAACAGGTCGCGCCGCTGCTGGCGCGGGCGCTGTCCTCCGTACCGGAGGAGTAGAGGGGCGAGCGCGGGGCCCCGCGGGCCGGTGGCGATGACCACCGGCCCCCCGCCCCGGCACCCTCCGTAGCCCCGTACAGCCCCCGTAGCCAGCCTCCGGAGAAAAATCGGGCAGGGGTGGGCGGGATGGTTACCGGCAAGTAGCATGGGATGTGGACGTACGCTCCGGCGTGCCCCGCAGCAGTGCCATCCCGCACCCTGGAGGAGAGCCATCGTGCCTCGTACCATCAGGGACGTCGTCTTTGTCGACGGCGTCCGCACCCCGTTCGGCAAGGCGGGCCCGAAGGGCATGTACCACGAGACCCGCGCCGACGATCTCGTCGTGAAGGCGATCCGGGAGCTGCTGCGCCGCAACCCGGATCTCGACCCGGCCCGGATCGACGAGGTCGCCGTCGCCGCGACCACGCAGATCGGTGACCAGGGCCTCACCCTCGGCCGTACCGCAGGCATCCTCGCGGGGCTGCCGCAGTCCGTGCCGGGCTATTCGGTCGACCGTATGTGCGCGGGCGCGCTGACCGCGGTGACCACCACCGCGGGCTCCATCGCCTTCGGCGCGTACGACATCGTCGTGGCGGGCGGTGTCGAGCACATGGGGCGGCACCCGATGGGCGAGGGCGTCGACCCCAACCCTCGGTTCGTGAGCGAACGGCTCGTGGACGACTCCGCTCTCTTCATGGGGATGACGGCCGAGAATCTGCACGACCGCTTCCCGCACCTCACCAGGCAGCGCGCCGACGAGTACGCGGTGCGGTCGCAGGAGAAGGCGGCCAAGGCGTACGCGAACGGCCTGATCCAGCAGGACCTGGTGCCGATCTCCATCCGCCGTACCGACGCTGCCGCGGGCGAGACCGGCTGGGGGCTGGCCACCGCGGACGAGCCGATGCGACCTGGTACGACGCTGGAGGGGCTGGCCGGGCTGAAGACCCCGTTCCGGCCGCACGGACGGGTGACGGCGGGCAACTCGGCAGGGCTCAACGACGGCGCCACCGCCTCCCTGATCGCCGCCGAGGACTTCGCGCGCGAGCAGGGGCTGCCGGTCAGGATGCGGCTCGTCTCGTACGCCTTCGCGGGCGTCGAGCCCGAGGTGATGGGGTACGGACCGATCCCGGCGACGGAGAAGGCGCTCGCCAAGGCGGGTCTGTCGATCTCCGACATCGGGCTGTTCGAGATCAACGAGGCCTTCGCCGTACAGGTGCTGGCCTTCCTCGACCACTACGGCGTCGCGGACGACGACGAGCGCGTCAACCAGTACGGCGGCGCGATCGCGTTCGGCCATCCGCTGGCCTCCTCCGGCGTACGGCTGATGACGCAGCTCTCCCGGCAGTTCGAGGCACACCCCGAGGTCAGGTACGGACTGACCACGATGTGCGTCGGCTTCGGCATGGGCGCGTCGGTCATCTGGGAGAACCCGCACTTCGACGGAGGCACCAAGTGAGCACCGCTGAACTCCTGAAGGGCGCGGCCGAGCTGTTCCCCGACGAGGTCGTGACCCAGGCGCACGTACGCCATCTCGACCTCCCGGCGGGCGCCGGGCGCTTCGCGCTGATCACGCTGGACAACGGGCTCGACCACACCAAGCCCACCACCTTCGGCCCGCAGTCCCTGGCCAACCTGGACGCGGCGCTTGCGCAGGTCGAGGCCGAGGCGGCCGAGGGCGCGATCGTCGGGGTGGGGGTGACCGGCAAGCCGTTCATCTTCGCCGTCGGCGCGGACCTCAAGGGCGTGGAGCTGCTGAAGCGCCACGAGGACGCCCTCGCGATCGGCCGGGGCGGCCACGAGGTCTTCAAGCGGCTCGCCACGCTGGCCGTGCCGACGTTCGCGTACTACAACGGCGCGGCGATGGGCGGCGGTGTCGAGATCGGTCTGCACTGCCGGTACCGCACGGTGTCGGCGGCGCTGCCCGCGTTCTCGCTGCCCGAGGTCTTCCTGGGTCTGGTGCCGGGCTGGGGCGGCTGCACGCTGCTGCCGAACCTGATCGGGGCGGACCGCGCGGTCTCGGTCGTCATCGAGAACTCGCTCAACCAGAACAAGCAGCTCAAGGGCGCCCAGGTGCATGAACTGGGGATCGCGGACGCGATCTTCGAGGGCGCCGACTTCCTGGAGCAGTCGCTGCGCTGGACCGCGTCGGTGCTGACGGGCGAGCTGGAGGTCGTACGTCCCGCGGTGGACCGGGGCGAGGCCTGGGACCAGGCCGTGGCGCGGGGCAGGGCCTTCGCCGACTCCAAGGTGCACGGCGCGGCCCCCGCCGCGTACCGCGCGCTGGACATCATCGCCGCGGTCACGGACGGCGATCTCCAGGCGGGCTTCGACGCCGAGGACCGGGCCCTCGCCGACCTGATCATGGGCGGTGAGCTGCGCTCGGGGATCTACGCCTTCAATCTGGTGCAGCGGCGTGCCAAGCGGCCCGTGGGGGCGCCGGACAAGGCGCTGGCCCGCCCGGTCACCAAGGTGGGTGTCGTGGGCGCCGGGCTGATGGCCTCTCAGCTCGCGCTGCTGTTCCTGCGCCGTCTCGAAGTCCCGGTCGTCCTCACGGACATCGACCAGGAGCGGATCGACAAGGGCGTCGGCTATGTGCATGCCGAGATCGACAAGCTGCTGCTGAAGTCCCGTATCAACCAGGACAAGGCGAACCGGCTCAAGGGCCTGGTCTCGGGTGTGCTGGACAAGGCGGAGGGCTTCGCGGACGCGGACTTCGTGATCGAGGCCGTCTTCGAGGAGATGGGCGTCAAGCAGCAGGTGTTCGCGGAGGTCGAGGCTGTCGCCCCGGCGCACGCGATCCTCGCCACCAACACCTCGTCGCTGTCGGTCTCCGAGATGGCGTCGAAGCTGAAGCACCCCGAGCGGGTCGTGGGCTTCCACTTCTTCAACCCGGTCGCGATCCTGCCGCTGCTGGAGATCGTGCGCGGTGAGCGGACCGACGACGCGGCGCTGGCGACGGCGTTCGGGGTGGCGAAGAAGCTCAAGAAGACCGCGGTACTGGTGAAGGACGCCCCGGCGTTCGTCGTCAACCGGATCCTCACCCGTTTCATGGGCGAGATCCAGAACGTCATCGACGAGGGCACACCGGTCGAGGTGGCGGAGCGCGCGGTGGAGCCGCTGGGGCTGCCGATGTCGCCGCTGGTCCTGCTGGAGCTGGTCGGGCCCGCGATCGGGCTGCATGTCTCGGAGACGCTGCACCGCGCGTTCCCGGACCGCTTCACGGTCTCGGAGAACCTCGCGGCGGTCGTGGCGGCGGGCAAGCGCGGCTTCTACGTCTACGACTCGGGCGCGCCGGAGCTGGACCCGGAGGTCGCCGCGCTGCTCAAGCAGGGCGGTACGGTCCTGACGGAGGAGCAGACCCGGGCGCGTGTGCTGGACGCGGTGGCGCAGGAGATCGGTCTGATGCTGGCCGAGGGCGTCGTCGCGGAGGCCCAGGACATCGACCTCTGTCTGATCACGGGCGCGGGCTGGCCGTTCCATCTGGGCGGCCTCACACCGTACCTGGACAGGGAGGGCGTGTCGGAGCGGGTGAACGGCAAGCGGTTCCTGGAGCCGGGCGTGGCCAGCGTGCCCGCGTAGCCGTGTGTTCTTGAGCGGCGCCGGGCGGTCCCATTTCGGGCCGTCCGGCGCCGCTCTGCGACAGGGCGCCGGTCCGGTCAGACCTGGGTCCAGGCCTCCAGGGCCAGGCCCGGTTCGGCCTTCTGGCGGGCCAGGCGCAGGGTGCCGTCCTCGGCGAAGGCGGCCAGGACGACCCGGCCGCGGCCGTCCAGGGCCAGCGCCGGGGCGCCCGCACAGGGTTCGCCGGAGGGGGTCCAGTGCAGGCCCGCGGCCTCGTTCTCGGTCGGGTACGCGGCGACATGCGGGCGACCGTCGGGACCGCGCTGGGCGAGGATCGTGCAGTCGTGACCGTCGACAGGGGTACGGAGCAGAGCCGGCGGGCCGGTGCCCGGGCCGCCCAGTGAGACGGGTTCGGTGCCGGGGCGCCAGGCGCGGACCGTACCGTCCCCGGGGTCGCGCCAGAAGTGGGTGAGCCGCCCCGGTCCGGTGCGCTCGGCGGTGAGGGTGCCGGGCGCGACGGTGGCCGCGGGCTCGTCCTCGGCGCGCTCCAGGGCCGCTTCGGGTTTCCCGCGCAGCCAGCGCACCACGGTGTCCCCGGCCGGGACGAGCACTTCGATCGCGCCGTGGTCGGTGACGGCGGCGGCCGGCCCGCCGGTCAGTTCCGTCCCCTCGGCGTTCGCGCCGCCCCAGGCCTGCCAACGGCCGCTGGGCGCCTGGTGTTTGGCGGACAGGCCGCCGTTGGCGTTCCGTACGAACAGATGCACCGAGCCGGTGGTGTCCAGGACCGCCGAGGGCAGGCCGATACGGGCGGCCTTCTCGCGGTCCTTGCCGTGCGGGTTGCCCAGGGAGTGCCAGTCGCGCAGCGGACGGCCCGTCTGGAACTGGACCGCGTGCACCAGATCCGTTTCGCCGGCGCCGTCGGCGCGGGGGCGTTTCCGCACCGCCAGCAGATGGACGAAGCCCTCGGCACTCTGGGCGATGGACAGATACGGCAACAGGCCCTCGGCGGCGAGCAGTTCGGGCCCGGACCAGTCGGGGCCGCCGGTCCTGGTCTCGGTCCTGCGGAGCACCCCTTCGGCGGTCGGCGCGTACGCGGTGAGCCTGCCGTCCTTGCCGCGCAGCAGCCAGTCGGCCGTGGCGGGCAGGGAGGTGTCGGCGGGGAGCGCGGGGGGCGTGCGGCGCCGCTCACGGGCGACGTCGGTGGCCCCGCCCGTACCGTCTCCCGACCGTTTCGACGTCCGTCCGGACCTCGGTGTCATGGCCTGCCGCCACCTTCCCGAGCGCTGGAAACCCGGAGCCCGATGATACTCGCGGGTACTGACACGGGCCGGGTCCTGTCTGCCACATAGCGCCGTCCGCCCGCAGGGCGGGGCCCACGGCGTCCGGTGCGTGCAATCGCAAGGCGGAGGATCGCCCGTGTACTGGACGTACTCGGGCGACTCCGACAACGCGGCGAGTGCGCGTGCCGGGCGTCGCGGGCCAGGCGGGATGTGGCAGACAGGGCCCGGGAGGCCCGATGCGTAGCCGATGCGTATGACACCCTGCCGGGATGCGGATGCAGCTCATCGTCGACGCGGCGAATGTGGTCGGGTCGGTCCCCGACGGATGGTGGCGCGACCGGCGCGGGGCCGCCGAGCGGCTGCGCGACTCCCTGGTGCCGTACGCCGAGAGCGGGATCGACGGCTTCCCCGGGCCGGTCGAGGTGGTGCTCGTCGTCGAGGGCGCGGCCCGGGATGTGGAGCCGGTGCCGGGCGTACGGGTCGAGCCCGCGCCCGGCAGCGGCGACGACCGGATCGTGGAACTGGCGGCACAGGCGGCGGAAGAGGGCGCCGGGTGTGTCGTGGTGACGGCCGACCGGGAGCTGCGCCGCCGGGTGACGGCTCATGGGGCGCGGTGCGTGGGCCCCAGGACGGTACGTCAGCCGCCGGGCGGGCGTCCGTAGAGTGCGTCGGCTTCCCGGGGAGCGCTCGCTGGTGAGCGTACGTAGAACACCACGCCGTCGACCGTCGCCGGGAGCGGTTCGTAGTGCCGTGCCAGCAGTGCGCGGAGGGTGGGCAGCCGGTCGGGCGCGAAGGGCTTGCCGCGCGAGTCGTCGACGATCAGGGCCGGGGGGCGGGCGCGCAGTTCGGCGGTGAGCACGGACCAGGCGCCCGCCACACCGTACTTCTCGCCGACCCCGGGCCCCTCCCGCCCGCCGCTGTAGTTGGTGAGCAGACCGGCCGTCAGATAGCGGCTGGCGGGGGTGCGGTCGGCGAGCCAGTACGTCTCCGGGTGTATCCCCCAGACCAGGATCCGGTCCGCGGGCGCGGTCAGGGCCCGTACGGAGTCGGCGACGCGCTGGGCGTGCGCCAGCTCGGGACGGGGCGCGAGCAGGCCCCAGGTGAGGAACAGCGCGCAGACGCAGCCCGAGGTGAGCAGCGCGGACGCGACGCGTTCGGGGGGCAGCGGGCGCAGTGCGGCGGTCGCCAGCAGGACCAGCGGCGGTACGAGTTGCAGGAAGTAGTGGCCGAAGAAGTGGAAGCCGGCCACGACGGCGACGGCCGAGGCGGCGAGCCACACCCACAGATCCGTGGTGGTTCCCCGGGCGGCGCGCCGGGCGCGGACGAGCGGGGCCGGCAGCCCGGCGCAGGCGAGGCAGAGCAGAGCGGTGTTGGCCAGGCCCCGGGAGAGGACGTGCAGTTCGGAGCCGGTGAAGGTGGCGTACGCGGCCGAGCCCGTCACCGTCCAGAACAGAAAGCCCGCCGGGTCGGTGAGCAGGGCCGCGCCGAGGACCGGCAGCACAAGTCCGGCGGCCAGCCGCGGCAGTCCCGCCCGTCCGGCGGCTCCGGTCCCGTCTCTTGCCCCGCTTCCCGCCCTGCCTCCCGCCCCGTCGGCCGCGGAGTGCCGGAGCAGCCACAGGACGGGTACGAGCACGGCGCCGCCGGTCTGTTTCGTCAGCAGTGCCCCGGCGACCGCGAGTCCGGCCGCACCGGGGCGCCCGCGGCCCGCGCACCACATCGCGGCGGCGGTGAAGGGCAGTATGAAGACCTCGAAGGTGGCGGCCTGGGTGTCCTCGGGGTTGAGGCCGGTGGCCAGCAGCGGGTGGAGGACCCCGGCGATCCGGCCGGCCCGGTCGCCCCAGCGGTCTCGCGCGATGGAGGCGAGCAGGGCGGCGGTGAGCAGGTGGGCCAGCGCGGCCAGAGCCTTCATCGCGTACAGGGACTCGTCGCCGAAGAGCGTGAAGGCGGCCCCGTACAGCCAGGGCAGCAGCGGCGGCTTGCGGTCGACGACGGTCTCGTACAGTGCTCCCCCGTCGGCCAGTATGCGCGCCTGTACGGCGAGATAGCCCTCGTCGGGGCTCCACAGGGGGTGGCGGAAGGAGGGGATCCGGGTGACCAGGACGAGCAGGGCGAGTACGGGGAGGAGGCGCCGCCAGTAGCCGGTGGTACGGCGGGTGGCGGCCGGTGCGGTACGGCGGGCGGGCGGCCCGTACCGCAGGGCGGAGGGCGGCGGGTGGGCGAGCATGGCGGGCGGGCCGGGACGAGCCGCTGCCGCCGTCAGAGGGAGGTTCCGAGGCGGCTGTGGCCGCGTCCGTACAGGGCGTAGAGCACGAGTCCCACAACCATCCAGATCCCGAAGCGCAGCCAGGTCTCGGCGGGCAGATTGAGCATCAGCCACAGCGAGGCGAGCACGGACGCGACCGGCAGATACGGCACCAGCGGGGTGCGGAAGGCCCGGGGCAGTTCGGGGCGGCGCCGGCGCAGCACGATGACGCCCGCGGCGACCATCACAAAGGCGAACAGCGTTCCGATGTTGACCAGTTCGGCGAGTTCCTGGATGGAGGTGAGGCCCGCGACGACCGCGACGACAAGCCCGAGCAGGACGGTCGAGCGGTAGGGCGTGCCGAAGCGCGGGTGGACACGGGAGAAGGTCCTGGGGAGCAGTCCGTCGCGGCTCATCGCGAAGAACACCCGGGTCTGGCCGAGGAGCAGGATCATGCAGACGGAGGTGAGGCCGACGGCCGCGCCGAAGCTGATGAGCCCGGCCCAGAAGGGACGGCCGACGGACTTGAAGGCGTCGGCGAGCGGGGCGTCCACCGAGAGCTGTGTGTAGTGCTGCATTCCGGTGACGACGAGCGAGACGGCGACATAGAGCAGGGTGCAGATGAAGAGCGAGCCGAGGATGCCGCGCGGGACGTCGCGCTGCGGGCTGACGGTCTCCTCGGCGGCGGTGGCGACGATGTCGAAGCCGATGTAGGCGAAGAAGACGATGGCCGCGCCGGTGAAGATGCCCATGACACCGAAGTCGGTGGGGGTGTAGCCGAAGATGAGCTGGATCAGCGGGGCGGTCAGGCCGCCCGCGGCGGGCCGGGGCTGGGCGGGCGGGATGAACGGCTCGTAGTTCGACGCGGTGATGAAGAACGCGCCGACGACGATCACGAGCAGGACGACGGTGACCTTGACGGCGACGATGACAGCGGTGACCCGCGAGGAGAGCTTCACTCCGGCGACGAGGATGGCGGTCAGGACGAGTACGAGGAAGAAGGCGAGCAGATCGAAGCCGAACCGGTCGCCATGGGTGCCGGACAGCGGCTCCGGCAGGCTCAGCCCCGCGTTGTCCATCAGCAAGCGCACATAGCCGGACCAGCCGACCGCCACGACCGCGCAGCCCAGGGCCAGTTCGAGGACCAGGTCCCAGCCGATGATCCAGGCCGGCAGCTCGCCGAGCGAGGCGTACGCGAAGGTGTACGCGGAACCGGCGACCGGTACGGTCGAGGCGAACTCGGCGTAGCAGAGGGCGGCCAGACCGCAGACGACGCCCGAGACGACGAACGCGAGGGCGGTGGCGGGGCCCGCGTTCTGCCGGGCGACGACTCCGGTCAGTACGAAAATGCCCGTACCGATGATCGCGCCGACGCCGAAGACCGTGAGATCGAGGGCGGAGAGCGACTTCCTGAGCGCGAACTCGGGGTCCTCGGTGTCACGGATGGACTGCTCCACACCCTTGGTGCGGAACATCCCCTCCCCCACCGGTTCCGGGGCATGCTGTGTACTCACCGGCGTACCTCCGTGCGCGCGTCGTTCCGGCCATGATCGAGAGGCCGCGCACCGCCGGATACCCGCAACGTCGAATTTCACACGGATGGGCCGGTCGGACCACCCGTACAGGGCGGACCGACCGGCCCATCAGTCGTTCGGGGGACCGCCGCCTCAGTCCCGGGCGGCCTCGGTGGGCGAGTCCTCCAGACGGCCGTCCAGCCGTGCGACCAGGCCGGTGACCTGACGGGCGATGTCCGGTGCGGTCAGCCCGATCTCGGCCAGCACCTCCTTGCGCGAGGCGTGGTCGAGGAAGCGCGGCGGGATGCCGAAGTCCCGCAGCGGTACGTCCACACCGGCGTCGCGCAGGCTCTGGGCGATCGCGGAACCGACGCCTCCGACGCGGCTGTTGTCCTCGACGGTGACGACGACACGGTGCTGCTCGGCGAGCGGGGCGAGCGCCTCGTCCACCGGCTTGACCCAGCGCGGGTCGACGACGGTGGTGGTGATGCCCTGCTTGTCGAGGAGCCCGGCGATCTCCAGGCACATCGGGGCAAGCGCGCCGACGGAGACCAGCAGGACGTCCGCCGGGCCCTCGGCCGGCCTGCGCAGCACGTCCATACCGCCGACGCGGCCGACGGCGGCGACCGCGGGTCCCACCGCGCCCTTGGAGAAGCGCACCACGGTCGGGGCGTCGTCGATCGCCACCGCTTCGCGGAGCTGGGCGCGCACCTGGTCGGCGTCGCGGGGCGCGGCGATCCGCAGGCCGGGCACGACCTGGAGGATCGACATGTCCCACATGCCGTTGTGCGAGGCGCCGTCGGTGCCGGTGATCCCGGCGCGGTCGAGGACGAACGTCACTCCGCAGCGGTGCAGGGCGACATCCATCAGGACCTGGTCGAAGGCCCGGTTGAGGAAGGTCGCGTAGACGGCGAAGACGGGGTGGACCCCGCCGGTGGCCAGACCCGCCGCGGAGACCGCGCCGTGCTGCTCCGCGATGCCGACGTCGTACACCCGGTCGGGGAAGAGCTTCGCGAACCGGTCGAGGCCGACGGGCTGGAGCATGGCCGCCGTGATGGCGACGATGTCCTCGCGCTCCCTGCCGAGCTTGACCATCTCCTCGCCGAACACGGAGGTCCAGTCGACGCCCGAGGAGGCGATGGGGAGGCCGGTGTCGGGGTGGATCTTCCCCACCGCGTGGAAACGATCCGCCTCGTCGGCGAGCGCGGGCTGGTAGCCGCGGCCCTTCTCGGTGAGGCAGTGCACGATGACCGGGCCGCCGAAGCGCTTGGCGCGCAGCAGCGCGGACTCCAGCGCCTCGATGTCATGGCCGTCGATGGGGCCGACGTACTTGAGCCCGAGGTCCTCGAACATGCCCTGGGGGGCGATGAAGTCCTTGAGGCCCTTCTTGGCGCCGTGCAGGGTGTCGTAGAGGGGTCTGCCGACGACCGGGGTGCGCTCCAGGATGTCCTTGCCGCGGGCCAGGAAGCGTTCGTAGCCGTCGGTGGTGCGCAGGGTGGCGAGGTGGTTCGCGAGGCCGCCGATGGTCGGCGCGTACGAACGCTCGTTGTCGTTGACGACGATGACGAGCGGGCGGTCCTTGGCGGCGGCGATGTTGTTCAGCGCCTCCCAGGCCATGCCGCCGGTGAGCGCGCCGTCACCGATCACCGCGACCACATGGTCGTCCTTCTTGAGTACCTGGTTGGCCTTGGCGATGCCGTCGGCCCAGCCGAGCACGGTGGAGGCGTGCGAGTTCTCGATGATGTCGTGCTCGGACTCGGCGCGGGACGGGTATCCGGAGAGGCCGCCCTTGCTCTTGAGCCGGGAGAAGTCCTGACGGCCGGTGAGCAGTTTGTGGACGTACGACTGGTGGCCCGTGTCGAAGAGGACCTTGTCCTTGGGCGAGTGGAAGACACGGTGCAGGGCGATGGTCAGCTCGACGACACCGAGGTTCGGGCCGAGGTGGCCGCCGGTCTTGGAGACCGCGTCCACCAGGAAGGACCGGATCTCCCCGGCCAACTGCTCAAGCTGCTCCGGGCCGAGCCGGTCCAGATCGCGGGGTCCCCTGATGCGAGTCATCAACTCCCATTCACCCACCCCCGCCCCTGCCCGGCGCGCTTCGCGCGGCACCTGCTTCACTGTGCCTCCTTGCGTGTGAGCTTGCGATTGAGCTGGTCGGGCTGTGCCGATCCGGCGAGTCTAATGTTCCGCTCGCGCGTGTCGTCATCGGGCGGTGGATTGTTCATCACTCGATCGGACGTATGTAGGTCATATGGGCGTCATCCGGAACACACCTGTGCCCGGCACCGGGGGAAGAGGTGCCGGGCACGGGCCCGTACGAGATACGAGACGTACGAGTCGGGGGGTCAGGCGCGGCCCGCGGTCTTCTGCGTCTTGCGCGTGACGGAGTCGATGACGACCGTGGCGAGCAGCACACCGCCGGTGATCATGTAGACGATCGGGGTGGCGATGCCCTGGAGGGCGAGGCCGTACTGGATCGAGGTGATCACCATGACACCGAGCAGCGCGTTCCAGGTGCGGCCCCGGCCGCCGAAGAGACTGGTGCCGCCGATGACGGCCGCCGCGATGGCGTTCATCAGCAGGTCGCCGGTGCCGGCGCCCTGGTTGGCCGCGGCGATCTTGGAGGCGATGAAGAGACCGCCGATGGCCGCGAACGTACCGGCGATCGAGTAGACCGAGATCCGGATCAGCGTGACATTGATGCCCGCGCGGCGGGAGGCCTCGACGCTGCCGCCGAGCGCGAAGATCTTGCGGCCGTAGGTGGTGCGGCGCAGTACGAAGTCGGTGATGACCAGCACCGCCAGGAAGATCACCAGGGCGAGGGGCAGACCCTTGTACTGGTTGAACATGATCGCCGCGGCGAAGGCCACGACGGCGAGTACGGCCGTACGCAGCACGATCTCGCTCAGCGGCCGGGACGGCACACCGGCCGCCTCGCGGCGGCGGTTGTCCAGGAACGAGGTCACGAAGAACACCACGACCGCGACGAGGGCGAGCCCGTAGGCGGCGGCGACATCGGTGAAGTAGTGCGTGGTGAGCTGGGCGACCACGCCGTCCGCCGGCAGGTTGATGGTGCCGGAGTCGCCCAGGAGCTGGAGCATGAAGCCGAGCCAGAAGAGCAGACCGGCCAGGGTGACGGCGAACGCGGGTGCGCCGATACGCGCGAAGAAGAAGCCGTGGATCGCGCCGATGAGCGCGCCGCCGGCGATGGCGATCAGCAGAGCCAGCCAGTCGTTCACCCCGTGGGTGACGCTCAGCACGGCGAAGAGGGCGCCGGACACACCACTGACCGAGCCGACCGACAGATCGATCTCACCGAGCAGCAGGACGAAGACGATACCGGTGGCGATCATGCCGGTACCGACCATGGCCACGGAGATATTGCTGAGGTTCTCCGCGGACAGGAAGTTCGAGTTCAGGCTCTGGAAGACGACACAGATGATGAGCAGACCGACGACGACCGGGATGGAGCCCAGCTCACCGGCGCGTATCTTGCGCTTGAACTCGGTCAGATAGCCACCGAACCCCTGCTCCCGTACGAGCAGCCGCGGGTCGACCGCGGTGACCGCGCCGTCCGCGGCCGCGGGCGCGTCGACCGGCGTGGGGGTCTTGTCCAGCGACGTGGTCGCCGGTCCTGCCGAGGGGGAGGTCTTCTCCGTACTCACTTCTGAACCTCCACGTGGCGCGACTGGCGGCGGGTCACGGCGTTCTCCGTGGCTCCGGTGATGGCCGCGATGATCTCTTCCTGCGAGGTGGACGCGACATCGAAGACGCCGTTGTTGGTGCCGAGCCTGAGCACGGCCACCTTGTCCGCGACGGCCTTGACGTCCGCCATGTTGTGGCTGATGAGCAGTACGGCGAGACCGCGCTCGCGCAGCCGCTCGACGAGGTCGAGCACCTGGGCGGTCTGCTCGACACCGAGGGCCGCGGTCGGCTCGTCGAGGATGACGAGCTTGGGCTCGCCGAGCATGGACCGGGCGATGGCCACGGTCTGGCGCTGGCCGCCGGAGAGCGAGGCGATCGGGATACGGACGCTCGGGATACGGATCGACAGGGTGGTGAGCAGCTCGCGCGAGCGGCGCTCCATCTCGACCTCGTTGAGCACGCCCCAGCTCCGCAGTTCACGGCCGAGGAAGAGATTGCCGACGACATCGATGTTGTCGCACAGCGCGAGGTCCTGGTAGACGGTGGCGATGCCCAGGTTCTGGGCGTCGTGCGGCCTGCTGATCGAGACGGGCCTGCCTTCCCACTCGATGACGCCGTCATCGATGGGGTGCACGCCGGCGATGGTCTTCACCAGCGTGGATTTCCCGGCGCCGTTGTCGCCGACCAGGGCGACCACCTCACCGGAGTGGACCTCAAGCTCTACGTCGGTGAGCGCCTGGACGGCACCGAATCGCTTGGAGACCCCTCGCAACGCCAGCACGGGCGTAGCGGTCACGTGAACCATCTCCTTCGCCGCCTGACCGGCGGGGATGCCGCGCCGGGGGGAGGCGCGGAGGTCGAGCAGAAGAGAACGGAAGGGGCCGGCCACGCGGTGCGGGGGCACGGTGCGCGGCACGGCGGCCGAGGTGGTTCCATCCGGCACCCCGCCCGAGCTGCGGGGCTGTTGAGTGGGCGGGGTGCCGGACAGGCTTCACCGGGGCAGGTCGCCGGGCGGGCCCGGCAGGGACCTCGAAGTCCCCGGAAGACCTACTTCAGACCGATCGCGTCACAGGCGGCCTTGTAGCCACCGGTGCAGATCTCGCCGACCGTGTAGATGCCGTCCTTGATGACGGTGTCGTTGATGTTGTCCTTGGTCAGCGACACGACCGGGACGAGCACCGACGGGACGCCCTTGGTGGTCGGGCTGTCGACGCTGTCCTTGGCGATGGAGTCGAGCTTCTCGCCCTTGGCCAGCGCGACAGCCATCTGAGCGGCCACGGAGGCCTCTTCGGGGTAGGGCTTGTAGACGCTCATGAACTGCTCGCCCGCGACGATGCGCTGCACACCGGCGAGTTCGGCGTCCTGGCCGGTGACCGGCGGGAGCTTGGTGACGCCGGCGCCCTTGAGGGCGGTGATGATACCGCCGGCCATGCCGTCATTGGCGGAGTAGACGCCGATGATCTTGTCCTTGCCGAGGGCGGTGATGGCGCCCTCCATGTTGGCGTTGGCGTTCGCCGGCTTCCACTCCTGGGTGTCGTACTCCTTGCCGATGTTCACCTTGCCGTCGAGCTCGGAGTGGGCGCCCTTCTTGAACAGGGCAGCGTTCGGGTCGGTCACGGCGCCGTTCATCATCACGATGTCGCCGGACTTGGCCTTGTCGCCGAGCGCTTCGAGGAGCGCCTTGCCCTGGACCCGGCCGACCTCTTCGTTGTCGAAGGAGGTGTAGGCGTCGATCGGCCCCTCGGCCAGTCGGTCGTACGCCACGACCGGTATGCCGGCCTCCTTGGCCTTCGTCACCGAGCTGGCGATGGCCTTGGAGTCGACGGCGTCCACGACGAGCACATCGACCTTGTTGGTGACCATCGTGTCGACCTGCTGGCTCTGCAGAGTCGCGTCCTGCTTGGCGTTGGCGTAGACGACCTTGCCCGTGCCGTCGGTCAGTTCGCTGACCTTCTTCTCGAACAGCGGCTTGTCGAACTTCTCGTACCGGGCGGTCTCGTTCTCCGGCAGGAGCAGCCCGACCGTGATCGGGCCCTTGTTGTCCGACTTGGACGCTTCGGCGCTGTCGCCGGACTCCTTCGCGCTGCCACAGGCGGCGAGGGAGACAGCCAGCGCGGTGGTGGCGGTGGCCACGGCAGCACGACGCATCTTTGCGTTCACTTCACAAACCTCCCTGACGAGGCCGCGTCGTTGCGGCCGAGGTGGCTGGAAGTCAACTCGGCTCCGGGGTCGGCGTCAAGGAGTAAATCCTTAACGAGATGACAACGGTGCCATTCGTTATCTAAGTGAAGGCAGGCGCGGTGGCTGGAATGACACTTTCCAAAAGGGTCGAATCGCCCATCTCGCTCAGTACGAGGGCGAGTGCGCCGAGCACCTCGGCCCGGCCTCCGAGCGCCCCGGGGAGCACCGAGAGCTGCCGGGCGGCGCTGGGTATCGCGTACCGGGAGACCGACTCGCGGATGGGTCCCAGCACCAGTTCCCCAGCCTCCGCCAAATCCCCGCCGAGCACCACCCGGCTGGGGTTCAGGAGATTGCACAGGTTCGCCACCCCGCTGCCGATGTGGCGGCCCACGTCGGCGACGACCCGGCGGCAGCCCGGGTCGCCCTCGCGGGCGAGCTGCACCACGCGCTCCATCGTCAGGTCGGCGCCGTGGCTGGACTCCAGCAGCGGCAGGACGTAGCGGGCGGCGGTGAAGGTCTCCAGGCAGCCGCGGTTGCCGCAGCGGCAGACCGGGCCCGACTCGTCCAGGGTGATGTGGCCGATCTCACCGGCCGTACCGCCGGGTCCGCGGTAGATCTGGCCGTCTATGACCAGGCCCGCGCCGACCCCGCTGGCGACCTTGATGTACGCCAGGTCCCTGACCCCGCGCCCGCTCCCCCAGACCAGCTCGCCGAGCGCGCCCAGGTTGGCGTCGTTGTCCACGTACACCGGTACGCCCAGGCGCGCGGCCAGTTCGTCGCTGGGGTTGATACCGCTCCAGCCCGGCAGTATCGAGGTGGAGCCGAGCGTTCCGGACTCGACGTCGATCGGTCCCGGCACACCGAGTCCGACGCCGACCACCTTGGCGCGGCTGACTCCGGTGGTCACGATCAGCCGCTCGACCAGTTGCTCGGCGCGGCCGAATCCCTGGGCGGAGGAGGCGTCCACATCGAGCGGCTCGGACTCCTCCGCGAGCACCTGGTGGGCGAGATTGCCGACGGCGACACGCAGATGGGTGTGGCCGAAGTCGACCCCGATGACGATGCCGGCGTCCCCGCTGAGCGAGACGCTGCGGGCCCGGCGCCCGCCCGCCGAGGTGGGCGTGACCTGGACCGTGCCGCCGTCCTTCAGCTCGCGGACGATATTGGAGACCGTGGCCGCCGACAGTCCCGTGCTCCGGGCGATCTCCGCCTGGGTGAGCGAACCGGCCATACGCACCGCGCGTACGACCCGTTCGAGGTTGGCCCGGTGCAGAGACGACTGCGACCCTGGAGTCTCCACGACTCATCCACTCCTGCCCTTGGCAGGCGGCACGACCGCCGCCGCCGGCCGGGGCCGCGCCAATGAGACCCCGACGTATCTCCAACTTGTGAACCCTAAGCTCAGCCTTTCGGGCCGCTCCCCGTCAAGACCTTGAGCAATGCGGAAGGCAGCAAACCGCCCGCCGACCAGTGTCGACGGGCGGTTCGTACGATTTGTTCCGCTCGGGCGGCTCCGCTACTTCAGGGCTCCCGCTGTGAGACCGGCCACTACCTGGCGCTGGAAGATGATGTACGCGGCGAGCACCGGCAGCATCGCCATCACCAGTCCGGCGAACAGACCCGACCAGTCGCCCTTGTATCCCTGGCTGACCGCGAGCTGCACCAGGCCCTGCGAGAGGACCTTCTTCTCCGGGTCGGTGTTCAGCACCGTGGGCAGCAGGTACTGGTTCCACTGGCCCAGGAAGTTGAAGATCCCGACGCTGATCAGACCCGGCCGGGCCATCGGCAGCATCACCTGGAAGAAGGTCCGGGTGTGCGAGGCGCCGTCGATGATCGCCGCTTCCGCCACCGAGGTGGGCAGCGTCCTGAAGAAGGAAGTGAGGAAGAAGACCGTGAACGGCAGCGAGTAGGCGATATAGACCAGGATCAGGCCATGGATGGTGTCCAGCAGGCCCAGATTGTTCATCACGTAGAACAGCGGGACCAGGGCCAGGATGACCGGGAAGCTCATCCCGCCGATGAACAGGTAGTAGATGAAGCGGTTCCCCGGGAACTCGAAGCGCGCCAGGACGTACGCGGCCATCGAGCCGAGCAGCAGGGTCCCCACCAGTGAACCGGCCACCACCAGAACGGTGTTGAGGAAGTAGTCGCTCATATGCGCCTGGGTCCAGGCGCGCGACCAGTTCTCGAAGTGCAGGGTGTCCGGCAGCGACCACGGCTTGGTGAAGATGGACTTGTCGTCCTTGAAGGACGTCATGACCGCCCACAGCAGCGGCATCACGACCAGGAGGGCCCAGATGACGAGCACACCGTGCGAGAAGACGTTGAGGACGCCGCCGCCCTTGGTCTCCTTCGCGGGCAGCGGGGCCGACGTCTTGGCGAGCGGCTCGGCCGCGGCGGCCGGGGCCGGCTCCTGGGCGCCGGCGGGGGGAGGGGTGTCAGTGGTCTTCATCAGAACTCCAGCCGCTCACGTCGGCCCAGCCGCATCACGACGGCGGCGAAGGCCAGCGTGACGACGAGGAGGGCGACTCCGATCGTGGTCGCATAGGCCGCCTGACCGTCACGGAACGCCTTCTGGTAGACGAGCAGGGTCAGTACGTTGGTGGAATCGGCGGGCCCGCCCGGCCCCACGGTCATGATCTGGACGACCGCGAAGGACTCCGCGCCCAGGGCGAGGATGCCCATGTAGACCCACCCCGACTGCACCGTGTCCCACAGCAGCGGAAGCGTGATGCGGAAGAAGGTGGTGAAGCGGCTCGCGCCGTCCAGCAGCGCCGCCTCGTAGAAGTCCTTGGGGATGGAGGCCATGCCCGCGGAGAACAGGACCACGAAGAAGCCGGTGGTGGACCAGACCAGGACGGCCATCACACACCACAGCGCCAGCTTGGGATCGCCCAGCCACTCCGGCTTCACACTGCCCAGGCCGAACGCGTCGAGCGCCGAGTTGATGGCGCCGCTGTTCGGGTTGTACGCGAACTGGAAGAGCAGCGCGACAATCGCGATCGAGAGCACCTGCGGAAAGAAATACACGATCTTGTAGAAGCCGGAACCGCGCACACCCGAAATCGCGGCTCCCTTCCGCCGGCGCCCGCCGACATTCAGCATGAAGGCGAAGAACAGCGCGAGGCCGAGCACCACCACCGGAAGCAGCAGCGCGAAGAGCAGACTGTGCTGGAGGGAACTCCAGAAGGTGCTGTCGTCCAGCATCCGGGTGTAGTTGTCGAAGCCGACCATCGAGAAGTCGGGGCTGAGCCCGGTCCAGTCCGTGAACGAGTAATAGATGGACTGGATGAACGGCCATACGACGAAAAGCGCGTACAGCGCCAGCGGGGCGATCAGAAACCCCACGATGAACCGGTACTTGCCGTGTTGCATGTCTCCCGACCCCGAATCCCGGCGGGTGCCGCCGTGCTGCCCTGGAGAGCCCGTCGGACTCCGTACGGGGCCGACGGGCCGGAACCGGAAGCCCCGGCGGGGCCTCCGGCCGCTTCCGCTCCTACTGGTGCTTGTAGTGCTTGATGGAGCTGTCCTTGGCCGCCGCGTCGGCGTACTCCTGGGCCTTGTTCATGGCCTCGGCCGGGGTCATGCGCCCGGCCATCATCTCGCCGAGCACGCCCACGCCGATCTTCTCCTTCTGGAGGGCGGCGTACCAGTCCTGGAGGCGCGGGTTCAGTACGTTGTCGCCCGCCTTGGCGAGGGCGTCGACACCGGACTGGAGCGCGGTGGACAGGGTCAGGCCGTCGGTGCCGCCGTTGAAGGAGGTGAGCGACTTGACCTTGGTGGTGAAGTTCTTCGACGAGGCCTCGCTCAGCATGATGCGGAGCTGCTCCATGCCGCCGTCGGGGTTCTTGGCCTTCGACGGGACGATGAAGGGCTCACCGCCGGAGGCCCAGATGGTGCCGAACGGCAGCTTGTCGGAGCTGTCCAGACTGGACGGCGCGGCCACCTTCATCTGGAAGTCCGCCGGCGTGGTCTTGGCCGCCTCGTTCTCCACCCAGGAGCCGTTCGGGATGAACAGCGCCTTGCCCTCGGTCCACGCGGTCTGCGACTGGATGTGGTCGAGTCCGGGGGTGCCCTGGAGGATGTAGCCCTTCTTGAACAGCTCGTAGTACGCCTCGAAGGCGGACTTCACGGCCGGGTTCTTCCAGGCGTTCGGCTCCAGGTTGTCGATCGCGTCGAGGACCTCGCGGCCGCCGATCTTGCCGATGAACGGGTAGAGCGAGAAGGGGATGTAGTACGGGTACTTGCCCGCGTACGTCCAGCCGGCGATGTTCTTCTTCTTGGCCTTCTCGCAGAGGGCCAGCATCGCGTCCCAGTCCTCGGGGTACTCCGCGTCCAGCCTGTCGAGCGCGGTCTGCGAGTACCACACGCCGTACACCGTGTAGGCGTAGTACATGATCCAGACCGGGTCGCCGTCGAACTGGCCCATCTCGACGACACCGGGGCGCAGCGTGTCGCGGACCTTCTTGGCCGGGTCGTCGTACGACGGGGCGTCCAGCAGCGGGGTGAGGTCGGCGAGCTGCTTCTTGCCGACGAGGACGCCCATGTCCATCTGCTCGGCACCCGAGTTGTCGATCAGGTCCGGCGGGGTGCCGCCGTTGAAGCGCGGCTGGAGCTGCGACTGGATCTTCTGAGTCGGGGTGAACTTCACCTTCGCCTCGGGGAAGGCCTTCTCGTACTGCTTGACGGCGTCCGTGGCGTACTCCGTACCGAAACCGCCGTCGAACAGGACGAAGTCGAGCGGCGCGGTCGCGTTGACCCCGAGCGGGTTCTTCGCGGACTTCTCGCCCTTCTCGACCTTGTTGTCGCTCCCGCTGTCGCTGCTCGCGCAGGACGCCAGGAAGCTCATCGTCGGGACGGTGATCAGGCCGATCGCGGCGGACCGCTTGATCACATCACGACGGCCGAGGCCCCCGTTGTGCTGAGCGGAGGTGGATCCCATGCTCAAGTCCTCGCCTTCTCCAGGACTCAGGCGGTGTACCGGTCGCCCGTGCTTCTCGCCTGAGGAGAAGGGCCCCGCCACCGCGGTCAATTGAAGCTGGGTCGTGCAGGGTTGTGGTTGTCGCGCCGTTGAACCGTTGAACCGTTGAGTCGTATGTCGTCGGAGTCGTATGCCGTCGCTCGCGTCTGCTGCTTCGCTCGCTTCGGTCGGGGGAGTACGGGCCGGAACGGACCGGCCTGAAGTGGACAGAGCCCTCCCCGACGCCCCCTGTCCTCCTACGTGTTGTCCGCCACTGCGGGAAACACCAGGGGCGGACGCCGACAGGTATAGTCCACTTCCCGTCAACTGAGCAAGATCGAAAGCGGGTTTGGGCGGCAGTCTTTCCCTAGTTGAGACCTCGCGGATATCCGAGCCGGTTGTGTACTCATTCGACCACCTCCGGCCTCTTCGGAATGGCCGATTCCGAAAGTTCCACCCACGCAACACCCTTGACACCATCCTGCACTTGGCCCCTACTGGACCCTGCGCTCTCGTTTGACAACGTTGTCCGACTTGGTACGCAGGAGGAAAGGCTCGGTATGCAGCAGAGATCCGGACCCCGGCGCAGACAATGGCACACCGCCGCCCTGGTGGCGGCCGCCGCTCTGCTCGTCGTAACGGCACAGTCCGCCGCCGTGGCACAGCCCGCGCAACCCAGGCCCGCGGAAAAGGAATTCACGTCATCCTTCGAGGCGGACGAAAAACAGCCGGACTGGCGCAATACCGTTGAAGTGGGGCCCGGTGGAGAGAAGCGGGCATCCGGTGTCGACGGCGGCTTCACCAGCGGAATCCCGGGCAATGTCACCGACAGGGTCGTGGAGCTGCGCGCGAGCGGCGAGAACTCCGGCTCCGGTGAGACCAAGGAGAACCTGGTCGACGTCCAGTCGGCCAGCAAGTGGCTGGCGTTCAGCAGGACCGCGTGGGTCGAGTTCGATCTGGACGCCCCGGTCAAGGTCGTCACGTACGCGCTGACCTCGGCGAACGACCACGCGGAGCGCGACCCCAAGGACTGGAGGCTCCAGGGCTCCACGGACGGCAAGGAGTGGAAGGACCTCGACACCCGCACGGGCGAGACCTTCGGCCAGCGCTTCCAGACCAAGACGTACGATTTTGCCAATACCACCGCATATCAGCACTACCGGCTGGACATCACGGCCAACAACGGTGCCACGGACGCGACTCAGCTCGCCGATGTCCAGTTCTCCAACGGCGATACGAGCACCCCGGCGCCCCAGGACATGCGCACGCAGGTCGACCGCGGCCCCTCCGGCTCCCCCACCGCCAAGTCGGCCGCGGGGTTCACGGGAGTGCGGGCGCTTAAGTATTCCGGTACGCACCAGCCGGACGGGCGGGCGTACTCGTACAACAAGATCTTCGACGTCAACACGGCCGTGCGGCGCGACACCGCGCTCTCGTACCGGATCTATCCCGCCATGGGCGAGACGGATCTGAACTACCCGGCCACGAACGTCTCCGTCGATCTCGCCTTCACCGACGGCACCTACCTGAGTGATCTGAAGGCCGTCGACGCGCACGGCGGTCTGCTGACCCCGCAGGGCCAGGGCGCCGCCAAGCGGCTCTACGTCAACCAGTGGAACCAGGTCGACTCGCGGATCGGCTCGGTCGCGGCCGGCAAGACGGTCGACCGGATCCTGGTGGCGTACGACTCGCCGCAGGGCCCCGCCACCTTCCAGGGCTGGATCGACGACATCACCCTGGCGCCCAAGGCGCCCGAGAAGCGGCTCGCGCATCTGTCGGACTACGCGTCCACCACGCGCGGCACCAACTCCAGCGGCTCCTTCTCGCGCGGCAACACCTTCCCGGCGACGGCCGTGCCCAACGGTTTCAACTTCTGGACCCCGGTGACCAACGCCGGGTCGAACAGTTGGCTGTACGAGTACAGCCGCGGCAACAACGCCGACAATCTGCCGACCGTGCAGGCCTTCAGCGCCAGCCATGAGCCCAGCCCCTGGATGGGCGACCGGCAGACCTTCCAGTTGATGCCGTCGGCCGCCGAGGGCACGCCCAACGCGTCCCGTACGGCGCGGGCGCTGCCGTTCCGGCACGAGAACGAGACCGCGAAGCCGCACTACTACGGGGTGACGTTCGAGAACGGCCTCCGAACGGAGATGACGCCGACCGATCACGCGGCGATGGTGCGGGTGACCTATCCGGGCGCCGACGCGAGCATGATCTTCGACAACATCTCCAACGCGGGCGGGCTGACCCTCGACCCGGAGAACAGTTCCTTCACCGGCTTCTCGGATGTCAGGAGCGGTCTGTCGACGGGCGCCACGCGGCTGTTCGTATACGGCGTCTTCGACGCGCCCGTCACGGCGAGCGGCAAGCTGTCCGGTGGCGGTGGCTCGGATGTCACCGGGTATCTGCGCTTCGACGCGGGGGATGACCGTACGGTCAATCTGCGTATCGCGACGTCACTGATCAGTGTGGACCAGGCGAAGAAGAACCTCGCCGACGAGATCCCCGCGGGCACCCGTTTCGAGCGGGTCAGGGACCGGGCGCAGGACGCCTGGGACGACATCCTGGGCCGGGTGGAGGTGGAGGGCGCGGACCACGACCAGCTCACCACGCTCTACTCCAGCCTCTACCGGCTGTATCTGTATCCCAACTCCGGCTTCGAGAACACCGGTTCGCAGGCGCGTCCGAAGCAGCAGTACGCCAGCCCCTTCTCGCCGAAGACCGGCCAGGACACCCCGACGCAGACCGGCGCGAAGATCGTCGACGGCGAGGTGTACGTCAACAACGGCTTCTGGGACACCTACCGGACGACCTGGCCGGCGTACTCCTTCCTCACCCCCGACCGGGCGGGCGAGCTGGTGGACGGCTTCGTCCAGCAGTACAAGGACGGCGGCTGGATCTCCCGCTGGTCCTCCCCCGGCTACGCGGACCTGATGACCGGCACCAGTTCGGATGTCGCCTTCGCCGACGCGTACGTCAAGGGTGTCGACTTCGACGCGGAGGCGGCGTACGAAGCGGCGCTGAAGAACGCCACGGTGGTGCCGCCGAGTTCGGGCGTGGGCCGCAAGGGCATGGAGACCTCCCCCTTCCTCGGCTACGCCTCCACGGAGACGCACGAGGGCCTGTCCTGGTCGCTGGAGGGCTACCTCAACGACTACGGCCTGTCGCAGATGGGCGAGGCGCTCTACAAGAAGACCAAGAAGGCGCGCTACAAGGAGGAGTCCGAGTACTTCCGCAACCGCGCCCAGAACTACGTCACCCTCTTCGACTCCGAGGCCGGCTTCTTCCAGGGCCGTGACCTCAAGGGCGACTGGCGGGTGGCCTCGGACCAGTACGACCCGAGGGTGTGGGGGTACGACTACACCGAGACGAACGGCTGGGGTTACGCCTTCACCGCCCCGCAGGACTCGCGCGGCCTGGCGAACCTGTACGGCGGCCGGGCGGGCCTCGCCGAGAAGCTGGACACGTACTTCGCGACGCCCGAGACGGCCGGCCAGGAGTTCGTCGGCTCGTACGGCGGTGTCATCCACGAGATGACGGAGGCGCGGGACGTACGGATGGGCATGTACGGCCACTCCAACCAGGTCGCCCATCACGCCACGTACATGTACGACGCGGCCTCGCAGCCCTGGAAGACCCAGGAGAAGGTCCGCGAGGTCCTGAGCCGCCTGTACGTCGGCAGCGAGATAGGGCAGGGCTACCACGGCGACGAGGACAACGGCGAGCAGTCCGGCTGGTACCTGTTCTCGGCGCTGGGCTTCTATCCGCTGGTGATGGGCAGCGGGGAGTACGCGATAGGCTCGCCGCTCTTCACCAAGGCGACGGTCCATCTCGACAACGGCCGCACGCTGGTGGTCAAGGCGCCGAAGAACAGCAGCAAGAACATCTATGTCCAGGGCCTCAAGGTCAACGGCAAGTCCTGGAACTCCACGGCGCTCCCGCACGATCTGATCGCCCGCGGCGGCACGCTGGAGTTCGCGATGGGCCCGAGGCCGTCGAAGTGGGGCACGGGCAAGAACGCGGCCCCGGTCTCGATCACCGAGGACGACAGGACCCCGTCCCCGCGGACGGATGCGCTGCCTTCCTCCGCGGGCCCGCTGTTCGACAACTCTTCGCGCACGGAGGCGGCGGTCGAGACCGCGGACCTCCCGGCACCCGCCGGAACGCGAGCGGTCCAGTACACCCTCACCTCGTCGACGGCCGCCAAGGCCCCGACGGCCTGGACCCTTCAGGGCTCGACGGACGGCACCACCTGGCGCACCATCGACACCAGGTCGTCCCAGTCCTTCACCTGGGACAAACAGACCCGGGCCTTCACGATCGCGAGGCCGGGCACGTACGAGAAGTACCGCTTGGTGAGCGAGACTCCGTCGGCCCTGGCGGAGGTGGAACTGCTCAGGTAACAGCCTGAGTCATGGATACGGAGGCGGGCCGCCGGCAGGATCCGGCGGCCCGTTTCCCGTTGTTGCTCAACCCGCGGCGGCGCGGCTTTCGATCCGGGTGCGGGCCGCGACGGCGCGGGGGTCGTCGTAACCTGCCAGCAGTCCCAGGGCGTCCGCCCAGTGCGTACGGGCGGCCTCCGGGTCGTCGATGACCAGAGCTTCGGCCAGACCGTCCAGCGCCATCGCCTCGTCCCACGTGTCACCGAAGGCACGATGCACGGCCGCGGCCCGGCGATGGAAGTGCGCGGCTTCCTTCTGCCGGTCGACCTGCCGGTACGCCTGTGCCGTACCGTTCCACCCCATGGCCTCCCGGCTCCGGTTCCCGAGCCGCCGGTGCAGGGTGGCGGACCGCTGATACGAGGCGAGCGCCTCGGTGGGCAGGCTGTTGGCGAGCTGGGCGTCGCCGAGGGTGAGGAGCCAGTAGCCCTCCAGCCGCTGATCGCGCAGAGCAAGAGCGATGTCCACCGCCTCACGGGCCGTCAACGCCTGGCGGCCGGCGGTGGACGCTTCCGAGAGACGGCCGGGGCGTGGAGGTCAAGCATCGGCGATGTCCGGTTTCGCGGCGCTGAGCATGGTTCCCGGGATGACGACCAGTCGTTCGTCCGCGGCGAGGGTGACGCCCTCCGGCAGGTGTGGAGCGTAATGCGAGGTGAGGTCGCGGCCGATTACCGCGATATCGCCGTTGTCGAGCTGCCAGATGTCCGGGCAGTCGTCCTTGCCGTCCGAATGACCCAGTTCCTTGGCCGGCTTTCCCAGTCGTCGCTCGAATAACGCCGACGGATCGGCCTCCCAGGCACGTCCCATGCCTGCCTCCACTCAGGGTTGATTGAGTGCGCAACTGCTCCACATTGTATGTGCACATGATTACTCAGAGCAACATCCCCGGAGGCGGGTTCGCGCCATCGAAGCCGCCGAACGCGGCGAGGGCCATGCCCCGTACGCATACGTACGTACGGAACACGGCCCCCGGCTCATCGCCGTCAGCACGGCAACGGCAACCGCCGCCTACTTGCGGATCAGGCTCCGCAGCACGTACTGCATGATCCCGCCGTTGCGGTAGTAGTCCGCCTCACCGGGGGTGTCGATGCGGACCACCGCGTCGAACTCGACGCCCGTGTCCGTGGTGACCTTGACCGTGCTGGGCGTCGTGCCGTTGTTCAGTTCCGTCACGCCCGTGAAGGAGAAGGTCTCCTCGCCCGTCAGGCCCAGCGCCTGGGCCGACGCGCCCTCCGGGTACTGGAGCGGGAGGACGCCCATGCCGATCAGGTTCGAGCGGTGGATGCGCTCGTACGACTCGGCGATGACGGCCTTCACGCCCAGCAGCGCGGTGCCCTTCGCCGCCCAGTCGCGGGACGAGCCCGAGCCGTACTCCTTGCCCGCCAGGACGACCAGCGGGACGCCCGCCGCCTGGTAGTTCTGCGAGGCGTCGTAGATGAAGGAGACCGGGGCGCCCTCGCGGGTGAAGTCGCGGGTGAAGCCGCCCTCCGTGCCCGGTGCGATCTGGTTGCGCAGGCGGATGTTGGCGAAGGTGCCGCGGATCATCACCTCGTGGTTGCCGCGGCGCGAGCCGTACGAGTTGAAGTCGCGCCGCTCGACGCCGTGCTCGGTGAGGTACGTACCGGCCGGGGTGTCGGCCTTGATCGCGCCCGCCGGGGAGATGTGGTCGGTGGTGACCGAGTCGCCCAGCTTGGCCAGCACCCGCGCGCCGGTGATGTCCTCGACCGGGGTGGTCTCCATCGTCATGCCCTCGAAGTACGGGGGCTTGCGGACATAGGTCGACTGCGGGTCCCACTCGAAGGTGTTGCCGGTCGGGATCGGCAGCGCCTGCCACTGCGCGTCGCCCGCGAAGACGTCCTGGTAGGACTTGTTGAACATGTCCTCGCCGATGGAGTTGGCCACCACATCGTTGACCTCGGCCTCGGTGGGCCAGATGTCTTCGAGGTAGACGGGCTTGCCGTCCTGGTCGATGCCCAGGGCGTCCCTGGTGATGTCGACCTTCATCGAGCCGGCGAGGGCGTACGCGACGACCAGCGGCGGGGACGCCAGGTAGTTCATCTTGACGTCGGGGTTGATCCGGCCCTCGAAGTTGCGGTTGCCGGAGAGCACCGAAGTGACGGCCAGGTCGTGCTCGTTGACGGCCCTGGAGACCTCCTCGGGCAGCGGGCCCGAGTTGCCGATGCAGGTCGTGCAGCCGTAACCGACCAGGTTGAAGCCGACCTTGTCGAGATACGGGGTGAGGCCCGCCTTGTCGAAGTAGTCCGTGACGACCTTCGAGCCAGGGGCGAGGGTGGTCTTGACCCACGGCTTGCGCGACAGGCCCTTCTCGACCGCCTTCTTGGCCACCAGCGCGGCGGCGACCATGACATACGGGTTCGAGGTGTTGGTGCAGGAGGTGATCGCGGCGACGGTGACGGCGCCGTGGTCGATCTCGTACGTCGAGCCGTCGGGCGCGGTGACCAGCGTCGGCCGCGTCGGTACGCCGTCGGCGTAGGCCGGGGCGTCGGAGGCCGGGAAGGACTCCTTGCCCGCCTCCTCGTCCTCGGTGACGTAGTTCCGTACGTCCTCCAGGAACTTCTGCTTGGCCTCGGCCAGGACGATACGGTCCTGGGGGCGCTTCGGGCCCGCGATGGAGGGGACGACCGTGGCGAGGTCCAGCTCCAGCTTCTCGGAGAAGTCGGGCTCGGCGGCCGGGTCGAGCCAGAGGCCCTGCTCCTTGGCGTACGCCTCGACGAGCGCGACCTGCTGGTCGCTGCGGCCGGTCAGCCGCAGGTACTTGAGGGTCTCGTCGTCGATCGGGAAGATCGCGGCGGTGGAGCCGAACTCCGGGGACATGTTGCCGATGGTGGCGCGGTTCGCGAGCGAGGTCGCGGCGACGCCCTCGCCGTAGAACTCGACGAACTTGCCGACGACGCCGTGCTTGCGCAGCATCTCGGTGATCGTGAGGACCAGGTCGGTGGCGGTGGTGCCGGCGGGCAGCTCGCCGGTCAGCTTGAAGCCGACGACGCGCGGGATGAGCATCGAGACCGGCTGGCCGAGCATCGCGGCCTCGGCCTCGATGCCGCCGACGCCCCAGCCGAGCACACCGAGGCCGTTGACCATGGTGGTGTGCGAGTCGGTGCCGACGAGGGTGTCGGGGTACGCCTGGCCGCCGCGGACCATGACCGTACGGGCCAGGTGCTCGATATTCACCTGGTGGACGATGCCGGTGCCGGGCGGGACGACCTTGAACTCGTCGAACGCGGTCTGGCCCCAGCGCAGGAACTGGTAACGCTCCTTGTTGCGCCCGTACTCCAGCTCCACGTTCTGCGCGAAGGACTCCGGCGTACCGAACTTGTCGGCGATCACGGAGTGGTCGATGACCAGCTCGGCGGGGGCCAGCGGATTGATCTTCGCCGGGTCGCCGCCCAGCTCCTTGACGGCCTCGCGCATGGTGGCGAGGTCCACGACGCAGGGCACACCGGTGAAGTCCTGCATGATCACACGGGCCGGGGTGAACTGGATCTCCTGGCTCGGCTGGGCCTGGGAGTCCCAGCCGCCGAGCGCGCGGATGTGAGCGGCGGTGATGTTCGCGCCGTCCTCGGTACGGAGCAGGTTCTCCAGCAGCACCTTCAGGCTGTAAGGGAGGCGCGCGGAGCCCTCGACCTTGTCCAGCCGGAAGATCTCGTACGACTCGCCGCCCACGCGCAGCGTGCTGCGGGCGTCGAAGCTGTTCGCCGACACGACAGTCTCCTTCATCAATGTGCGCGTACTACCGCGCCGTACCTCTATAACCGACTACCGCCGCGCGATGCCGCCACGGCCCTCGCCGATCCGCTAAGGTAAGACTTGGTTAGGTAACCCTTACCGACTGGCGGCCGCGGGTACGCCTTCGGTAGATATCTCGATGTCGAGATAACTCTAGTACATGCCCGCCGCCCGGTCATGCGCGGGCCCGGTGACCTTTCGCGGTGAAGCCGTCGGACAGAGCTTCCAGGGGCCGCGGTCATGAACTCGTGGTCGCCGGGCGTGGCACTACACCGGATCGGCTCATTGCCTCTGCCCGACGCGCCGATCTTCCCGGAGTTGCTTCACCGGGCCCACCGCGCCGAATCGCCCACCTCGCCGTGAAGCCGCGCGTCAGCGATGCGTCAGGCGCGGTTCAGTCGCATGGAGGAGCCCGGCGGGCGGGGTTTCCGGGCGGGGCGGGCGGCGGGCGGGGGCTCGGTCGGTGCTTGCCAGGGGTAGTTGTACGGTCACTGGGCGGAGCTGCCAGGGGGCGTGCTCGTCGTTACGCTCGCCTCAGTGGACGGTGGATGGCGCGGACTCGCCAGGTGATACGCCGGGCCGCCACCATCGACCACGCTGGACTCCTCATCCCCGTCGTCGAAGGAGACCACTCGTGAAGCCCGTGAAGCCCGTGAAGTTCATGAAGCCCGCGAGGATCCCTCGCAAGGCGTCCGCCGCTCTCGCCGTCACGGCACTGCTCACCTCGCCGGCCACCACCGCGTTCGCGCAGGACGGCTCGCGTGGGGTGAAGGCCGAGGAGGTGAGGGCGGCAGGGGTGTTCGTACCGCCGTCACCGGGCCGGCTCGCCGAGGCGCTGACGTACGACGTGAAACTGGTGCCCGTGGGCGCGCGCATCGCCGTCGTCGAGCGGGTGGGGGAACGTGCCGGCGGGCGTGCCGGCGAGGAGGCCGCCGGCGCGGCGACCGACGTCCGGCTCTGGGTGAGCGGGCTGCTGCCCCACCGGATGTACGGCGCACATGTACACACCGAACCGTGCGGCCGCACCCCGGAGGAGGCGGGGCCGCACTACCAGAACGTGAAGGACCCCGAGCAGCCCTCCACCGACCCCGCCTACGCCAACCGGGAGAACGAGGTCTGGCTGGACTTCACCACCGGCAGCGGGGGCCGGGCCGCGTCCGAGTCGCGGCACACCTGGCGTTTCCGGGCGGGCGAGGCGCGGTCCGTGGTCATCCATGAGCACGGGACGGCGACGGCCGCGGGCGAGGCGGGAGTGGCGGGCGCGCGGCTCGCCTGCCTCACTGTGCCCTTCGAGTGAACGCGGGGGCGCGGCCGGATCGTCCGGTACGGGAGACCGTTCCGTACGTACGGGGGGTGTGCGGGGGTGCGGGGATACGGGGGGTGTGCGGGGGGGGGTACGGGACACCGGGCCGCGCCTGGCCCACCCTGGAGGAGGATGGGGGCGCGCCAGGGGAGGCCCCCTGCCCCGGGGCGCCGCCCGGCCCCCGCTCCCGTACCAGGAGAACGATGACCGCCGCACCCGTCCCGCCCGCCACGTCCATCGCAACCCCCGCACGCCCCGCGAGGCCCAGGCCACGCGCCGTGCTCGCCATGGCTCCGGACGCCGCCGCCGGTGTCCTCGGCCCCGAGGCGCTCAGCGCCCTGAGCACCGTGTGCGAGCTGACGCCGCCGCCCGTTCTCGACGACTTCACCACCGACCGGGCCCGCGCCGCCCTCGCCGACGCCGAAATCCTTGTCACCGGCTGGGGCTGCCCGCCCCTGGACGCGGCCGTCCTGGAGTCGGCGCCCCGGCTGCGCGCGGTCGTGCACACCGCCGGTTCGGTTCGCGGCCATATCACCGAGGCCTGCTGGGAACGCGGGATCGAGGTGTCCTCGGCCGCCGCCGCCAATGCGCTGCCGGTGGCCGAGTACACCGTCGCGATGATCCTGCTCTCCGGCAAACGGGCCCTGGAACGCGCCCGCGACTACCGTGCGTCGCGCCGTCGCGAGGAGTGGCTGCCCACGGCACCCGAGGTGGGCAACTACCGCCGTACCGTGGGCATTCTGTCCGCGTCGCTGATCGGCCGACGGGTCATCGAACTGCTGCGGCCGTACGATCTGCCGGTGCTGCTGCACGATCCGTACGTCGACGACGAGGAGGCCGCCGCGCTCGGTGTCCGGGCGGTCGGGCTCGGCGAACTGTTCACGGCGAGCGACACGGTGAGCGTGCACACCCCGCTGCTGCCCGCCACTCGTGGCCTCGTCAGCCGTGAACTCCTGCTGTCCATGCGGCAGGACGCCGTCCTGATCAACACCTCGCGCGGCGCCGTCGTCGATCAGGACGCCCTGACCGAGGTGGTCAGGGCGGACCGGATCCGGGCCGTCCTCGATGTCACCGAGCCGGAGGAACTGCCCGCGGACCATCCGCTGTGGGAGTGCGAGAACGCGCTGATCACCCCGCATCTCGCGGGTTCGCAGGGCAATGAGCTGCGGCGGCTGGCCGATCTGGCGGTCGGTGAGATCGCCCGCTGGGCCGCGGGCGAGGGCTTCGCCCATCCCGTACGACGCGAAAGGCTGGCGTTCCTCGCATGACCGCACCGTACGAAGCACCTGGACCGGACGGCGCCCCTATAGCCGGACACCATGTGCGCGAAGGCCATATGGGCGACCACCATGTGCCCGCACGACATGGGGGCGAGCACCATATGGGCGCGCACCATGGAGGCGGAGGCCATGGGGGCGGACACCATGGGTCTGAGCGCCATGTGCCCGGACACCATGTGGTCCCGCTGCCCGACGAGGACCGTGCACTCAGCCCATACACCGGCTACACCCGCGCGCACTGGGAAGCCGTCGCCGACGGTCTGCTGCACGCCGCCTGGCAGTGGGCCTCTCCCGGCCGCGCCCTCCTCGACCTGCCGGGACGCCCCTCCGTCTCCGGGGTGCGCTCGGACGGACTGGAGGGGTACGCCCGTACGTTCCTGGCTGCCGCCTTCAGGGTGGCCGGCGCGGGCGGCGCTGACCCGTACGGCTGGCTCGACCGGTACGCGGACGGGCTCGCGGCGGGGACCCGTAACCCCGGACGCGACGATGCCGAGTCGTGGCCGCCGGTCCTCGGCCACAATGTGCACGGCCAGCCCATGGTCGAGTCCGCGTCCGTCGCCATCGGGCTGCGGCTGACCAGGGCCTGGCTCTGGGACCGGCTCGATCCGGCGGTCCAGGACCGCGCCGAGGAGTGGCTGCGCGGCGCGCTGCGGCACACCCCGGCTCCCAACAACTGGTACCTGTTCCCCTATTCGGTCGCCGGATTCCTGGAGTCGGTGGGCCGGGGCGACGTGGAGACGGCCCGCGTGCGGGAGCGGGCGCTCGGGCTGCTGGAGGGGTGGTACCGCGGACAGGGCTGGTACGCCGACGGCGACGGCCGCGCCTTCGACCACTACAACGGCTGGGCCCTGCACCTCTATCCGGTCCTTGACGCCCATCTCGCGGGAAAGGAACGGGAGTTCGCGGGCACGGCAGGCGAGCTGGGCAGCCCGGGAGCCGTGGGAAACATACCCGGTGCAACATCCGAGCTGACCGCCCGTCATGGCGCGCGGCTGCGCGAGCATCTGGAGAGCTTCTCGCTGCTGTTCGGCGGTGACGGCGCGCCGGTCCACTTCGGCCGCTCGCTCACCTACCGTTTCGCGGCCGGCGCGGCGGTCGCCCTGGGCGCCGTCACCGGACACACTCCGCTCGCTCCCGGCGTCTCGCGGCGTCTGTTGAGCGGCTCGCTCCGCTACTTCCTCGACCGCGGCGCCATCGGTACGGACGGTCTGCTGAGCCTGGGCTGGCACGGCCCCCATGCCGCGACACTCCAGCGCTACTCGGGCCCGGCCTCCCCCTACTGGGCGTCCAAGGCGTTCGTCGCCCTGCTCGCGCCGCCGGACCACCCCCTGTGGACCGCGACCGAGGAGCCCGCCCCCAGTGAGGGCCCCGACCGGGTGCTCGCCCTGCCCGCGCCCGGGCTGCTGGTGCAGTCGACGGCGGCGGACGGGATCGTACGGCTGCACAACCACGGCAGTGACAATGTCCGGCCCCACGAGGGCGAGTCGGCCGCGGAGGACGACCCGTACTACGGCCGGCAGGCCTACTCCACCCGGACGGGCCCCACCTCGGTCGAGAACCTCGCGGACAACCATCTCGCCGTCGAGATCGCCGGAGTTCGCAGTGTCCGCCGCCGTATCCGCCCCCTGGGCGCGGGACAGGGCGACGGCTGGGGCTGGGCCGCCTCCTGGCATCTCCCGGTCTTCCCGTCGGGTCCACTTGTCGTGCCCGGGCTGCGGGTCGAAAGCGTGACGGTCGTCAGGGGCCGGTACGAACTGCGCGCGCACCGCGTCCTGGGCGCCCCGCCCGGCACGCTCGTACGGCAGACGGGCTGGGCGACCGGCCCCGGTCCGGACGAAGGTCCGGGCGGCGACGACGGCGTACGGTCCGCTCTCCACGGCCTGTACGGCTGGGTGGACCTGGACGAGCAACGGGCGCCGCAGGGAACGGCCTTCACCCGCTGGGCGCGGGTGCCCCGGCTGACCGGCGAGGCCGAGGGGACCGCGCTCTTCGCCGCCCTCGCCACCCTCACCGCGGAGCCGGCCGCGGCCCCGCTGTCCGAGGCCGTGAGCAGGGTGCGTCTGACAGGTGCGGACACGGACACCATCGAGGTGACCTGGGCGGATGACGGATCCGTGACGCGCGTCAGCTTCGCGCCACTGGAGATCACCCATATCGAACCAGTCACCCACATGGACTGAACCACATGGACTAAAATGGACCAGCAGGTCCAGATACCAGGTCCAGACATCGGGACCGGCAGGCACCGGAAGGCATCGGAAGGACGGCCGACATGCCGAAGGCACTGACCGCCAAGGGAACGGCGACCCGGCAGCGGATCATCGACGGCGCCGCGGCCGAGATCCATGACCGCGGGGTCCTGGCGATCACCCTGGACGATGTCTGCCGCAGGACCGCGACCAGCAAGGGCCAGCTCTTCCACTACTTCCCCGACGGCAGGGAGGAGCTGCTGCTCGCCGTCGCCGAGCGCGAGGCCGAGCGCGTACTGGAGGACCAGCAACCGCACCTCGGCCAGCTGACCACCTGGAGCGCCTGGGAGTCATGGCGGGACGCGGTCGTCCTCCGCTACCAGCGGCAGGGCATGAACTGCCCACTCGGCGTGCTGATCACCGAACTGGGCCGCAGCACCCCCGCCGCGCAGCTTGTGACGGCACGGCTCATCGAGCGGTGGGAGTACCAACTGCTGGTGGGCATCAGGGAGATGCAGCAGCACGGTCACATCTCCGAAGGTCTCGACGCCGAGCGCACCGCGGCCGCGATTCTCGCGGCCGTCCAGGGCGGCGTGACCATCCTGATGTCCACCGGCAGCAGCGCCCATCTCGAAGCGGCGCTGGACACCTCGCTGTTGTTCCTGCGGCTCGCGCACTGACGACGGACGGCGCGCGGTCCGCGGACCGCCGTGCCCCTCGCCCCTGGCGCCTTACTCCGTCGGCACGTTGTACGACATGAGCGCCACCTGCCCACGCGACACGCGCAGTTCGGTGACGGCGCAGTTGCGCATCTTGGGGAGCACCCGCCGGTACTCGCTGTCCGGGACACCGAGCAGCCTGCACAGCACCAGCCGGAACAGGGAGTTGTGCGCGACGGCCAGAACGCGACCGCCCGGATGGGCCTCCGCCAGCCGGAGCAGGGCTGCGGCGCCACGGTCGGCAGCGGACTTCGGGTCCTCGCCGCCGGGCAGCGGATGGGCGGCCGGGTCGCGGCGGAAGTCCGCGACCTCCTGGGGGTGGGAGGCTTCGAGTTCGGCGAGGGTCCGGCCCTCGGCGATGCCGAAGTCCAGCTCGGCCAGGTCCGGTTCGACGACGGGAGCCAGTCCCGTGGCGCGGACGGCGGGTTCGGCGGTGCGACGGGCGCGGGTGAGGGGAGAGGTCACGATCGCGTCGAGTCCGGCGCCCGCCGCCCAGCTCCCGAGCGCTTCGGCCTGCTGGACACCGCGCGGGGTCAGCGCGATGTCGCTGACCCCGGCATAGCGGTTCTCGTCGTGCCAGACCGTCTCGCCATGCCGGGCGAGAAAGAGGGTCGTGGGGGCCGGGGTCTCCGGGGCCGGTCCTGCGCCCTCCGCCGAGGCCGTCATCCGTGCTCCCGTGCGTAGGCAGCGGTCTCCGAAGGGAGCCAGCCGCGCCGCTCCAGGGCGTCCACCAGGGTGACAAAGGGCTCGTCGAAACGTGGGCTGACCTGGGGCCGTGGATCCAGGATCGTCCGTACGCGCACCATGCTCCGTACGGTGGAGAGCAGAGTCAACTCGCCATGTGCCGACGCACCATGTGGCTCCGCACCATGTGCGTGCCCCACATGAGGCCGCCCCACATGCGCCTGCCCACCAGGTTCCGACACGCCATGTGTCCAGTCCCCATGTGCCCAGTCCTCATGTGTCCGGACTCCATGTGTTCCGACTCCATGTGTCCGGACCCCATGTGCCGCGAGCACAGCCATCCCCAGCGCGGAATCCGTGTGTTCGGGGATGGTGGCGGTCAGTCCGAGGATGTCCGCGCGGAGCTGGTTCCAGTACGGGCTGCTCGTGGCGCCGCCGGTGAACGCGATCGGCGAGTGGGCCGGGGCGCCCAGGAACCGGATATAGGCCAGACAGAGCCGCTCGACCAGGGCGACGCCCTGGAGCAGCGCCGCATGGTGATCAGCGTCGTCGGCCGGCCGCCCCAGGACGAAGGGCTCGGCGTCGGCGGCCAGGAACGGGAAGCGCTCCCCGCGCGAGACCAGGGGGTACGCGACGACGCTGGCCGGTTCGTACGCGGCGGCCAGACGGTCGAGCTGGGCCAGATCGGCCCCCGGGAACGCCTGTGTGAGGGCGCCCGCGCCGACGCTGGAGGCACCGCCCGGCAGCCAGTGCCCGTCCGGGGAAAGGTGGTTGTAGAGCACACCGGCGGGATCGTGGAGCGGGGTGTCGGTGACGCCCTTGAGGACAAGGGTGGTGCCGAGGACCGTGTTCCACTGCCCCACACCCCAGGCCCCAGAGCCGAGTTGGGCCGCGCACCCGTCCGTCATGCCCGCGATCACCGGGGTGCCCTCGGCCAGGCCCGTGACGGCCGCCGCCTCCGCGCACACCGTACCGAGCGGTGTCCCGGGGAGCACCACGGCCGGAAAGTCGAGGCCGGAGAGCCCGAGCCGGTCGTGGACGGCCGTCGGCCACGTACGGCTGCGCAGGTCGTAACCGGTCTTGAGGGCATGGCTGGAGTCGGTCGCCACCGGGCGCCCGACGAGCCGGGTGGTGATGAAGTCCGCCTGGTGGCAGACCCGGGCGCCCTTGAACCCGGACGCGCCCGAACCGGAAGCGCCGCCGTCCCCGGGGCCGCCTAGATCAACGCCCGCACCGCCCCGCTCCGGCCGTACGAGCCAGAGCACTTTGGCCAGGGCCCAGGTCGGCTGGATACGGTGGCCGAGCGAGCGCCACACCTCCTCGCCCGCCTCCTGCGCGTCCCGCGCCTCCTCCCCCGCCCGCCCGTCGTCGTACATCAGCGCCGGCGTCAGGGGGGTCCCCCGGGAGTCGGTGAGCAGTACGGTGCCCGAGGTGGAGCAGACCGCCACCCCGCGCACCCGCGCGGCGGAGAGCGTCCGCAGGGTCCGGCGGACCGCCGCGCCGACGCCTTTCCACCAATCCGACGGGAGCTGTTCATGACGGTGCCCGTCGCGGTGACCGGTGAGAGGGGCGGAGCCCCGCCCGAGCACATGTCCGTCGTCGGTGACGGCCAGGGCGCGCACGCTCTGGGTCCCCAGGTCGATCCCCATCCACACGTCTCTGTGGCGTGTGTCCGTCACGGATTCCCGCCTTCCCCGTCGCGTCGTCTTCTCTTTGTCCGCTGGTGGCCTTCTCGTTGTCCGCCGGATCCCCCGGTGGTCTCACCATGCTTTTCACACCATGTCCAGCGGCGTCCACCACCGCGCCCGGACCACCGCCTGCGAGGCCGGGATTCCTTGTCTCACCTGGTGAGGACGGGGTCGTGGCACCGGTGGACGGGTTGACCCGGTCGACGGCCGTGGTGAACACTGCCAAACGCTACATCAGTAATCTATGTTATATCCTCAGAGCTTCATGTTATTGATGAGGTGTCTCGGGGCAACGGATCAGCGAACGCAACGGACGCGCGACATACGCACGCGACAGACGCACACGACAAGCGCGCGGAACAGGACCGGGAAATGTCAGAGGACGACAAGAGCCAGCGCGGCCCCATACGGCGGCGCCGGGAGATCTCCGACCTTGTGCTGACCGAGGGTTCGGCCTCGGCGGCGGATCTGGCGGAGCGGTTCGGCGTGAGTCCGATGACGATCTACCGGGACATCGACGAACTCGAACGCGAAGGCGTCCTGCGCAAGTACCGCGGCGGTGTCACCGCGCAGCCCTCGGGCGTCTTCGAGAGCAATGTGGCGTACCGGAAGAACGCGATGCGCGCCGAGAAGGAGGCGCTCGCCGCCAAGGCCGTCACCCTCATCGAGCCCGGCATGTCGGTGATGATCGACGACTCGACCACCACACTGGAACTGGCCCGGCTCCTCCCCCGTATCGAACCGCTGACGGTCGTCACCAACTTCCTCGAAGCGCTGAACCTGCTGGCCGAGGAGCGCGGTATCCACCTGATGGCGCTGGGCGGCGACTACGACCCGCTGCACGACTCCTTCCTCGGGGTGCCGTGCGTGGAGGCCGTCGAGGCGCTGCGGGTCGATGTGTGCTTCGTCTCCACCTCGTCCGTGTTCGGCGACTATGCCTTCCATCAGGAACAGCGCATAGTCGCGGTCAAACGCGCCATGCTCAAGGCCGCCGGCCGCAATGTGCTGATGATCGACCACTCGAAGCTGACCCGCACCGCGCTGCACCGGCTGGCCCCTCTCACCGCGTTCGACCTTGTACTGATCGACGACCGCACACCGCCGGAGGCCGTCAAGGCCCTCGACGAGAGCGGTGTCCGTTACGAACTCGCCCCCACCTGAGCCCGCTTGAGGGCCCGGGACCCCACCGGAGCCGGGCCTGCATACCGGGCCCGCAGGCCCCGCTCAGGGCTCCCGCCGTACCACGCCAAGGAGATCCGGCCGATGAGAATCCTCGCCGCGGGCGACCACTTCGTCGCCCCCGAACTGCTCACCCGGGAGCTGACGGCCGTGATCGGCACCGCCCACACCATCGGCCAACTGCGGCTGCCCTGGCCGCTGACCCCCTTCGGCCCGGTCTCCGAGGTCGACGAGGCATCGGGGGACGAGGACACGCTCCTCGCCGCGCTGGCCGGGGCCGAGGTGTGCGTCACCCAGATGGCCCCGGTCACCGGCAAGATCCTCGAAGGATCACCTGACCTGCGGCTGGTGGTCGTCGGCCGCGGCGGCCCCGTCAATGTGAATCTGGACGCGGCCAGGGAGCGCGGCGTCCAGGTCTGCAACACCCCGGGCCGCAACGCCGCCGCGACCGCCGAGTACACCGTCGGACTGATCCTGGCCGCGATGCGCCGTATCCCGGAGACGTCGGCGGCGCTGGCCGCGGGCCGCTGGGCGGGCGAGTTCTACACGTACGACAACTGCGGCCCCGGTCTGGACGGCGCGACCGTCGGGCTGATCGGCTGCGGCGCCGTCGGCAGCCGGGTGGCCCGGGCCCTCACCGCGCTCGGCTCGGAGATCCTGGTGTACGACCCGTACGCCGACCCCGGCGTGCTGCGCGAGGCCGGCACACCGGTAGCGAGCCTGGACGAGTTGCTGAGCCGCTCCTCCGTCGTCTCGCTGCACGCCCGGCTGACGCCCGAGACGCGCGGGCTGCTCGGCGCGCGCGAACTCGCGCTGCTCCCCGACGGCGCGGTCGTGGTCAACTGCGCGCGCGGCGCGCTGCTGGACGAGGACGCGCTGTGCGACGCGCTGGAGTCGGGCCGGCTCGCGGCGGCCGGGCTCGATGTGTTCGCGGTGGAACCCCCGCCGCCCGGCTCCCGGCTGCGTACCGCGCCCCGGCTGGTGATGACCCCCCATCTCGCGGGCGCGAACAAGTCGGTCGCGCACAACGCGGCACGCGTCGCCGCCGCCGAGGTGGGCAGGTTCCTGCGCGGCGAACCACTCGCCCACCGCGTCGTCTGAACACCTGAACCCTCCAAACACCAGGACCACTGAACGCCAGAACACCCCAACATCAGGACCTCTCAACATCAGGACCTCCAGCCGGAGCCCACAAGCCCACAAGTCCACAAGTCCACCAGGGAAGGGGCCGCACAGTGTTCGTCGGTCTGGACATGGGAACCTCCGTCGCCAAAGCGGCGGCCTTCGACGAGGACGGCACCGCCCTGCGCGTCGAGTCCACCCCCATCTCCCTGGGCGGGCGCGGCGACCGCGTGGAGCAGGATGTCGAAGAGGTGGTACGAGCCGCCTCCCGCGTCCTGGGCGCGGTGACCGGTGACCGTACGCCCGTGCTCGTCGCCCTCACCGGTCAGGGCGACGGCCTCTGGCTGGCCGACGCGGCGGGCCGCGCCGTACGGCCCGCGCTGTCATGGATGGACGGCCGGGCCGGCGATCTCGTCGCGGGCTGGATGGCCGACGGCACCGCGGAGCGTCTGTACCGGCGCACCGGCAATGTCCTCTTCCCCGGCTCCCCCGGCCCGCTGATGGCCTGGCTCGACCGCAACGAACCGGAGTCCCTGGACGCCGCCACCATCGCCGCCTGCTGCAAGGACATCCTCCATCTCCGGCTCACCGGCGAGCGCTCCACCGATCTCTCCGACGCCTCGGTGCCCTTCCTCGACCCCCGCACCCGCGCCTACTCCCCCGACGTGCTAGCGGATCTCGGGCTCGCGCACCGCGCCGATCTGCTGCCCCCGATCGCCGCGACCCTGCCGTACGGGGAGGCCACCGGCCGTACGCCGGGGCTGGCGGCGGGGACCCCGGTCAGCTCCGGTCCGTACGATCTGCCCGCCTGCGCGCTCGGCGCGGGGGTGACCGAGCCGGGGGACGGGCTGCTGACCGTCGGTACGACCCTGGCCTGCCAGGTCGTGGTCGAACGGGTCGCGCTGGACGAGGACCCGGTCGGGTTCCATCTCGCCACGGCACGCCCCGACCGGCATATGCGGGCGCTGCCCGCCATGACCGGGACCGTCGCGCTCGACTGGGTGCTCGGGCTGACCGGCACCTCCCACGAGCAGGTCTCGGGCCTGCTGGACCAGACCCCGCGCGGTGCCCACGGGGTGGCAGCGCTGCCCTATCTGTCGCCGTCCGGCGAGCGCGCTCCCTTTGTGGATCCCACCGCGCGCGCCGAGTTCACCGGTCTCGATCTGCGGGCGTCGCGCGCCGATCTGGTACGGGGCATGTGCGAGGCGATCGCCTTCGCGGCCCGGCACTGTCTGGAGGCCGCGGGTCTCACCGGCGAACTGGCCGTCTGCGGCGGCGGCGCGCGCAACCTCGCCTGGCTGCGGATCTTCGCCGATGTGCTGGGCCGCCCGCTGCGGATCGCCCGGGGCCCGGAACCGGGGGCGCGCGGCGCGGTGCTGGCGGCGGTCGCGGCCCGGGGCGCGGACCTCGGACTCGCCCTGGACACCGGCGTCTGGACCGCTCCGGACGCGGTGGTGGACCCGGATCCGGCGGGTGTGGAGTTCTACGAAGAGGCGTACGCGGCCTATCTGTTCCGGGTGGAGAGCGCGCGGGCACGGTGGCGGGGGCCGGCGGGGGCACGCTGAGGGCGCGCGCCCCTGCCGGGCCGGCAGAGTCCCGCCGGGTCGGCCGGATCAGTCGGCGAGCAGGCGTACGGGACCCATCAGGCCGGAGATCCGCTGGCCGGGGAAGACGAAGTGGGTGGGGCTCGTCGCGTCCAAGTGGGGTGCGAGCGTGCCGAAGACGGTGATCTCAACGGTGCACTCCTCCCCGGCCGCGACCAGTCCGGTCACATCGAAGACGTACGGGGAGCAGACCCGTACCCCGGCCGCGGCGCCCCCGATCCGTACCTCCGCGGTGCCGCGCACCCGCCCGAGGTCGAGCAACAGCCGCTCTTCTCCCGCGCCTTGGATCGCGGCGGGGACCGTCATCCGGCGGGTGTAGCGCACCCCGCCGCTGTATTCGGCGAGGCCCTGGGTCTCCCAGTCGCCGGTCCTGATCAGCCCCGGGCCGGTCTCGCACCGTACGGGACCGGCCAGGGCGGCGCCTCCTCGGTGGGCGGGGCCGGTACGTACGCGGAGGGCAGCGGTACGAGGTCCGAGTCCGGTCGGCAGGTCGGCGGTCACCGTACGTACACCGTCCGGGCCGAGCGCGGTGGTCACCAGGCACTCCTGACCGTCCACGAACACCGAGGTCTCGCCGTACGTCCGGGCCGTCAACCGGACCGTGCCCGGTGGCAGTTCGTACCAGAGCCACTCCTCCGCCTCCGCCGGGGCCCCCGGCACCGCGAACCCGACCGGCACCACCGTCCCGTCGTCGGCGTCCGGGTCCAGCCAGGCGGCACCGGGCAGGGGATGCGGTCTGCGGCGCAGATACAGGGCGGCCGGATCCCCGATCTGCCGGCGGCGCACCGCGACCGGCCTCCGATCCCCCGCGCGCCCGGCCCACCAAGTGGCGTCACTGTGGGCGGTCGCGACCAGCCGGTCGCGCTCGTCGTACAGAACCGCGTCCACCAGTACGGCCGGATCGCCGCCGCCCGTGCCGCCCCTGCCCGTACCGGCGTCGGCCGTCTCCACGGTGATCTCGTTGTCGCCGGTACGGAGCGCCGCCGCCACCTCGTGCCGGCGCACCCGGGGCACCGCGTGCTCGGCGTACGGGTCGAATCCGCCCTGCCTGCCGACGACTTGGCCGCTGACGCGCAGAACGCACCGTCCGCGCGCGGCGACCTGGACGACCGCCCGGGCGGGGACAGCCGCCAGGGTGAGGGTCGTACCGACAAGGGCCGGGCCGCCACCGGGCGGGAGGATCCATTCGGGGCGCCGGCAGCGCTCCGGGTCGCGGACGAGCGCCAAGTGGGCACGCAGGTCGATGTCCTGATCAGGCGTCAGCTCCAGCTCCAGGAGATGGCGACCCGCCGACAGCCTGACCGGGCCCAGGGCGAGATGGCCACCGTCTTCCAACTCGACCGGCACGCCGCCCAGTCGGGCCGTCTTCGCCGCCGCGGCCCCGATCGCGAGATACCCCTCGAAGTCCTGGTCCAGCAGCAGGTCGGTCCGTACCCGCGCCACCGTCCCGGCGGCCGTCGGGCCGAGGAGGATGAACTCCTCGGGCACATGGCCCTTGGGGCCGAGGACATCGCGGTGGATGGGGTCCTTGTGGATGCCCCGCGTGTCGGACCACTCCAGGGTCGACCCGACACCATCGGCGGAGTCCAGCAGCACCGCGCGCGGGCCGAAGGTCGCATGGACCGGGAGCCCGGCCGGACCCTCGGCGGTGCCCTGCCGGAACGTATGGCACTCGACGACGGCCGCACCGCCGGGTCCGCCGGTCGCGGGCCGTGCGAAATCGCCCCAGGTGTTGTCGAGGGTCGGGACGAGTGTCATCTGCCAGTCGGCGTCGGCGGGGATCTCGGCAACGGTACGGGACGGCCGCGCGGCGACCGCGAACTCGCCCGCCGAAGGTCCGGGCCCCGGAAAGACCAGCACCGCCGCCGGCCCGGAGTCGAACGGCACCTCGACCTCCACCGCCCGGACGTCGTTCTCCGCCGGCCGGACCGGCAGCGTACGGGGAGGGCCGCCGAACGGATCCAGCAGAACGGCCGGGCCCTCGACACCCCGTACTCGTACCCGTGCCGTGCGCGCGTACCGGCCGGGGTCGAAGTCGTAGCGCGCGTCGAGCCAGCCCTGCGCCGCGCCCCGCTCGTCGGGAGCGGCGACGGACGCCCGGGTCGCGCGCGGGGAGCCCGCGGTCAGGAACACCACCGTGACACCGTCCACGCACCGCGCCAGCGCGGGGACCGACGCCCGGACGACCGGATGATGCGCGGCGAGTGCGGCGTCCAGGTCCGAGGCCTCCGGTACCAGCACTGCCCGGCCCTCGGTGAAGCAGGCGCGCAGCTCGTCGCGGATCTTGTCCAGGGTGGCGGCTCCGTCGGGGCCGACGATCTGTTCGGGCAGGGCACCGACCGCGATCAGGGTGCCGCCGGCCGAGACGAATTCGATCAGCCTGCGCGCGGTGTCCTGTTCGAGCACCGTGCACGCGGGCAGCACGACCGTCGCGTACCGCTCCTCGGCGGCACAGAGCCGCACAGCGTCACCGTCCCCCTCCCCCTCCCGTACGGTGGCGCGCGCCACGGACTCGTCGTCGATCACATCCGCGTCGAGGCCGAGCCGGTCGAGCACCCCCGGCCGCGTGTGGAACCAGGTCATGTCCCCGACGAGTTCGAGGTAGACGGCCTGGGCGCGCTCCGCCGCGCAGGAGACCCCGTCCAGGGCGGTGCCCGCCTGCGCCGTGGTGGTGGGCAGCAGGACCGCGGTGTCGCAGAGGTGGTGACCGAGGCTCAGGATCGCGCAGAGCCGGGTGACGGCGTCGGCGAAGACCCGGTGGTGGCGCCAGTACGGCTGGCGCCAGTCGGTGGCGGGCGGCGCCCACTCCCACCAGCCGCCCTTGGTCGTGTAGTAGACGGCGTGCGGGTTGTAGAGGGTCGCGCCGGCCCGCAGCCAGGGCAGCAGCCAGTCGAAGGTCTCCTCCGGCGTGCCGCCCCAGCCGGTGGAGTGGAACGCCTCGATCCAGGTGCGCGGCCTGCCGTAGAGATGGGCGAGCGAGGAGTGGATCCGGGCGTCGCCGTGGTGGTCGGAGCCGGGCGCGGAGAACCAGCGGTGGGTACGGGCGTAGTCGGCGTACAACTCGACGCCGCCGACGGGGTGTCCGGCGCGGGCGGGGTCCTGCTGGTCGCAGCCGACGAGCAGGCCGTGGCGCTCGTGCCAGGCGGAGAGGGGCCGGAAGAACGCATCTTCGGCCAGTTCGGCGCGGGTCAGGTGGTAGTCGTACCGGATCCGGTGGGCGTCGGGGCGGGTGTCGTCCTCGTACAGCGCGTCCAGGCAGGCGGTGAGGTCGTAGCCGCGCAGCCGCAGGAAGGCGTCGGCGAATCCGGCCGACCAGGAGGGCAGGGTGGGGAGTTCGTCCTGGAACGAGCCCACGATGACGCTGCCCAGGCGGTCGCCGAGCCGCCGCTCGAAGGCGCCGTGCACCCGGTCGAGGAGGGCGGCGCACGCGTCCTTGCCGAGGTAGTCGAAGCCGAGCGGCGCATGGTGATGGAGCGTCAGTCGCCATCGCCCGGGGCCGGGCGGCCGTACGATCCCACCGTCCACCGGGACCGGGACGGCGGGCCCGGTGGGGCGGTCGTCAGCATCGAGTGGTTCGGCGCGGCCCGCGAGAGGCTCTGCGTGCTCGGGGCAGCGCAGTTCGCCGCTCTCGTCGACGACCGTTCGGATCCGGGCCAACCGGCGGCCGGCATGGGCGGGTTGTTCGTCGACGAGCCGGGCCTGTAGGTCGGCGCCGGAGAATCCGAGCTGGTCGTAGAACCAGAGGCTCACACCGAGATCGCGCGCGTCGTCGCAGACGCATTCGAGCAGCGTCCACCATGCCTCGGACATGAACGGAGGGTCGTCGGCGTCGGAGCCGAAGAGGGGCCCCGAAGGCGCCAGGTTGAGCAGGACGAGCTGGAACACCCCGCCCTCCGCGAACCGTTGGAGCTGGTCCCGCAGCCGTTCGCGGTCGAGCCGCTCGCCGCTCCACCACCAGAGGGCGGTGGGCGAGCAGGCGCGCGGCGGTTCGGCCAGGATCTCCGCGATACGGGCGGGGAGTTGTCCGTACGTCATGGTTCTGTCCTCGATTCGTCGGCCCCCCGGGAGTACGCGGCCCCGCGGCAACCCCGCGATGGCCCGGGCCGGTTCAGCCTTTGAGCCCGCCCGCGAAACCCTTGATCACATAGCGCTGGAGCAGCAGGAAGACCACCAGGACCGGCAGCGCGGCCAGCACCAGACCCGCGAAGACCAGGCCGTAGTCCGACACGTACTGGCCGACGAACGAGAACACCCCCACCGGCACGGTCTCCTTGCCCGAACCGCCCAGATAGAGCAGCGGGGTGAAGAAGTCGTTCCAGATGAAGACGGCGTTCAGGATGATCACGGTGCCGGTGACCGGCCGCAGCAGCGGGAGGACGATCCGGGTGAAGGCCTGCCGGTGGTCGCAGCCGTCGATGAGCGCGGCCTGCGCGTAGTCCTGGGGCAGGGCGCGGATGAAGCCGGTGTAGAGGAAGACGGTGAACGGAAGCTGGATACCGGTGTAGAAGAGCACCATGCCCTGGTACGTGCCGAGCCAGCCGAGGCTGTCGACCAGCTTGTACAGCGGGATCATGCCGAGCTGGAAGGGCAGCACGATGCCCAGCAGGAAGAGGATGTAGAGCCCGTAGCCGAGTCCGCGGGCGCGGCGCGCGAGGTAGTAGGCGCCGGTGGAGCCGAGGGCGATGAGCAGCAGCAGGCTGACGGCGGTGATGACCGTACTGCTGAGCAGGGCGGGGCCGAGGGACGCGGAGGTCCAGGCGTTGCCGAAGTTGGCGAAGGTGGGCGGCAGGGGCGGTGCGAGCGGGGACTCGGCGATCTGCCGCGGGTCCTTCATCGCCAGGGTGACCAGGGCGTACACGGGGAAGAGGAAGACGACGGCCGCGGCGGCCATGACCAGTTCGAGGGCGCCGCGCCCGAAGCCGCGGCGCCGGAGTGCGGTGGTGTTCACGCGGTGACCTCCCGGGCGCGCAGATAGCGGAGCTGGACCAGGGAGACGGCGGCGACGAAGAGCGCGAGCACGAGGGCGACGGCGGTGCTGTAGCCGAACTTCCCGAAGACGAAGGCCTGTTTGTACAGCACGGTCGACAGGGTCTCGCTCGCGGTGCCGGGGCCGCCGTTGGTGGCGGCGTAGACCTGGTCGAAGAGTTTGAGGCCGCCGATGGTCGACAGCATGAGGTTGATGGTCAGCGCGGGGGCCAGCAGCGGCCAGGTGACATAGCGGAAGCGCTGCCAGATTCCCGCGCCGTCGATGGTGGCGGCCTCGTGGAGTTCGGGGGGTACGCCCTGGAGGCCGGCGAGGAAGACGACCATCGAGTAACCGGCGTACTGCCAGACGACCATCGCGGCGACGGACCAGAGCGCGAGCGAGGGGTTGCCGAGCCAGTCCTGCCGCAGTCCGCCGAGGCCGACGGCGCCGAGGATCGCGTTGAGTCCGGCGCCGTTGTCGGGGTTGTAGACGTACTTCCAGAGGAAGGCGACCATGACCGGGCTGACCACGGCGGGGGCGAAGAAGATGACCCGCAGCAGAGACCGGGACCGGATGTTGGCGTTGACACCGAGCGCGAGCAGCAGGCCGATGGCGTTCTGGACGATGACGACGGCGAGGGTGAGCAGGAGGGTGTTGCTGACGGATTCCAGGGCGCGGTCGTCGTCGAGGAGAGTACGGAAGTTGTCCAGGCCGACGAAGGAGAAGCCGCCGACGCCCGACCAGTCGGTAAAGGCGTAGACGACGCCGGAGGCGCTCGGGTAGAGGACGACGAGCGCGTAGACGGCGAGGGCGGGGACGACGAACAGCCAGGGCGGGACGGTGGGATCGCGGCGAAGCCGGAAGCGGCGGGCGGGGAGCGCTTCTTTGACGACCGGCTCGGAAGCGCGGGTGAGGCCGGCGGCCGGGGTGCCGCCGCCACTTGTGTCACCACCTGCGTCGCCGGTGACGCCGTTGCCTTCGCCCGTGCCGCCGGTACCCAAAGTGCGCGCCTCGGGACGGGAGTTCACGATGTCGTCCCGTAGGCCTTGTCCATCTGCCCCAGTGCTCCCCTGACATCCGTCTTTCCCGCGAGCAGCTCCTGTACGGCCGCGAAGTGGGCGGGCTGCACCTCGGCGTTGGGCCAGCTCTGGTCCATGAAGGGGACGGCCCGGTTCGCGTCGATGATGGGCAGGAAGTCCTTCAGTACGGGGTCGATGACGGTGGAGGGGCCGCGTTTGAAGGGGATCGCCGACACGGCCGTGGCCCAGCGGTCGATGTTCTCCTGCTGTCCGAGGAAGGCGATGAACTCCTTGGCCTTGGCGGTGTTCTTGGCGTGCGCCGCCACACCGAGGCCGACGACGATGCCCGCGGGAATCCACAACTGGGCGGGGTCGTCACCGCCGGGGAACGGGAACATGCCGAGGTCGTCAGGGGTTCTGGCGGCGGCGCGGAAGGCGGAGAGCACGGCGGAGACCTGGACGGCCATGGCGGCCTTGCCGCCCGCGACGAGCGCGGTCTGCTGTTCGTACGTGGTGCCGTTGGGGTTGTCGTTGAAGAAGCCCCGGCGCTGGAGTTCCTGGTACTTGCCCATGGCGTCCGCCCAGCCGGAGCCCGCGAAGGTGGCGCGCCCGGCGGCCATCTCCCGGTCGAATTCCGGGTTCTTGGCATAGACGGCGTTGGGGACCAGGGCATAGGTGATGAGCTGGGTGACCCAGGCGGTCTGGGTACCGAGGGCGATCGGGACGACTCCCCTGGCCTTGAGCCTGGCGCACACATCGAGGAGCCCGGCCCAGGTGGTGGGCGGCCGGACCCCGGCGTCGGCGAAGACCTTCTTGTTGTATATCGCCCCGATGACACTGCTGCCCGCCGAATAGAGATAGGTCTTGCCGTCGTAGCGGTAGGCGGCGTCGAAGTTCTCGGGGATGCCCTCGGTCCACTTCTGGTCGCCGAGGTCGGTCAGAAGCCCTGCCTTGGCCAGCTCGACCATGGACATCGCGCTGCCGCTGCCGGGGAACAGCACATGGACATCGGGCGCGTTGCCGCCGGCGAGCTGGGTGCGTACGACGGTCTGGACCTGGTCGGTGGGGGCGAAGGAGGTGCTGAAGCGGGCGTCGGGGTGGCTCGTGCGGTACGCGGCGAGGAGTTCGTCGACGGGCTTCTGCTGGTCGGCGACGCCCACGATCCGTACCTGCCCCGAGCCGCCGGCCGAACCGGAGCAGGCGGCAAGGGCCGGGGGGAGCGCGGCGAGGGCGGCGGCGCCTCCGCCGATACGGAGGAACCCCCGGCGGCTGACCGTACTCGTACCCGTACGCGTACCCGCGCCCGGGGCAGGGCCTGGGCCCGGACGGCTGCGAGAACCCGTGGTCATGGTGTGTCCTCCTCGTGGGAGCCGGCGAACGAAGGGGTCGCCGGAGCAGATGTGCGTGGGTTCGGGGTGAGTGGCGGGCGGGGCGCGCCGGGTGCGGCGAGGGCCGCGGTGAAGCGGTAGCGGCCGGAGGCCAGGCGGTAGAGGGCGTGGTCGGGCCCGGTGGAGAGAAGCGCGATGTGGTCCTGGCCGTGGTGCCCGTCGTCGCCCGGCCCGTGCCTGTCGTCCCGCTTGTGCCCCTCGTACCGCCCGTGCCCGTCGTCCGCGCGTACGGAGTCCGGGTCACCGGTGGGTACGCGGACCTCGGCGGTGGCCCCGGGCGGCACCTGCACATCGAGGTCGAACCGGCCGCCCTCACGCCGCCACCGCACCGCGACCGTGCCGCGCGCCGATTCGTAGCGCGCGCTGGCGTGGGTGAGTTCGCCGGGGCGCGGGCGGATGCTCAGCTCGCGGTATCCCGTGGAGTCCGGCTTCTGGTCGAGGCCCGCGACCCCGCGGTAGAGCCATTCGCCGATGGAGCCGAGCGCGTAGTGGTTGAAGGAGTTCATCGAGGGGGCGCGGAAGCCCGTCCCGGGGGTCCAGCCGTCCCAGCGTTCCCAGATGGTGGTGGCGCCGTGGCGCAGCGGGAACAGCCAGGAGGGTACGTCCGTACGGCGCAGCAGCGCGTGGGCGAGATCGTCGCGGCCATGCGCGTCCAGGACGGGCGCGGCGAGCGCGACACCGAGGAAGCCGGTCTGGAGTGCGGGGCCCGCCTGCTCGATGAGTTCGGCGAGGCGGCGCGCGGCGCCGTCGACGGCCTCCGCGGTCGGCAGCAGGCCGAAGGCGAGCGCGATGAGATAGCCGGTCTGGGTGTCGCCCTCGACGCGCACGGTGGTGCCGTGGTCCGCGGTGGTCACGAACCGTTCGACGAAGACCTCGCGGATGTCGGAGGCCAGCTTGTGGAAGTCGCGGGCCGTGTCCCGCTCTCCGAGGACATCGGCGGCCCTGGCGGTGAGCCGGGCGCTGTGCGCGAAGTAGGCGGTGGCGATGACCTCGCGCGGGGTGGGGGTGCCGGGGGCGAGCCAGTCGGAGAAGTGCGGTCCCACGCGCCGGCGCCAGATCAGGTCGGGGTTGTGGCGGTGGATCAGCTCGACCCAGGCACGCATGCCGGGCAGGGCGCGGGCGAGGAAACGGGGATCGGCGTACGTACGGTAAAGATGCCAGGGGATGATCACACCGGCGTCGGCCCAGCCGGGGGCTCCTTCGTCGGCGACCCCCACCAGGCGCGGCGCGACATTGGTGAAGCCGCCGTCCGGGGTACGTGCGTCGTCCACATCCCGCAGCCACTTCGTATAGAAGGCGGCCACATCGGCGTTGAGGGCGGCCGTGGGGAGGAAGACCTGGGCGTCGGCGAGCCAGCCGAGCCGTTCGTCGCGCTGGGGGCAGTCGGTGGGCACACTCACGAAGTTGGAACGCTGTCCCCAGCCCACACAGGTGTGGAGCCTGCGCACCTCGGGGTCGGAGCAGTCGAAGGCGCCGGTCCACGGGGTGTCGCTGTGCAGGGCCACCGCGACGACGGAGTCCTCGTCCAGGTCCGGGACTCCGCTGATCTCCGCGTACCGGAAGCCGTGGTAGGTGAAGCGCGGCTCGAACACGACGGGGGCCCGGCCGTCGCCGATCAGGATGTCGGTGGCGGCGGCGGTGCGGAGGTTCGCCGTATAGAGGCCGCCGGTCTCGTCCAGTGCCTCGCCGTGGCGTATGACGACCCGGGCGCCGGGGGCGAGCCGGCCGAGACGGAGCCGTACTCGTCCGGCGAGGTTCTGACCGAAGTCGACGACATGAACACCGTCACGGATACGGGTCAGGGAGCGCGGGCGCAGGGTGGCCGTCGCCCGTACGGGCTCGTCCACCGAGGCGACAAGCAGCCGGTGGTCGGAGTCGACGGCCAGGGCCGGTGTCCAGCCGGAGTCGTCGAAACCGGGCAGGTCCCAGCCGTCGGCCGCGTATCGGAGGTCATGGCATTCGCCCATGAGCAGATCGGCGTGCCGGATGGCTCCTGTGTGGGTGCGCCACATGTCGTCGGTGACGATGGTGGTGGTACGGCCGTCGGTGCCGGTGAAGTGGAGTTCGGCCAGGAACTGGGGGCGGGAGCCGTAGTGCGCTCCCGCTCTGCGCGGTTCGAAGCCGACGAATCCGCTCCACCAGCCGTCCGCGACGGTCGCCGCGAGGACGTTCTCGCCGTCCCGGAGCAGTTCGGTCACGTCGTACGTCTGGTACTGGATACGGCGGGTGTAGTCGGTCCAGCCGGGCGCGAGTTCGGCGTCGCCGACCCGGGTGCCGTTGAGGCGGACCTCGTACAGCCCGCGTGCGCTCACATAGAGCCGGGCGCGGGTGGCGGTGCTGCCGGAGAAGGCGCGGCGGAGAAGGGGACAGGGTGCGAGCCCGTGGTGGTCGAGCGCGCGTTCGCCCTCGGTCGGGGCGTCCATGACGTCGATGGGGCGGGGGTCGTGGGCGATCCAGGAGGCCTGCCAGGGACCGGCGGTTGACGGTGCCTCGGACGGCGTAGCGGAGGGTTTGCCGAAAGGCCTGTCGGAAGATCTGCCGGAAGGATTGTCGGACGACCGGACTGTCATCGCGGTCTCGAACCAGGAGGTGTCCTCGGCGGAACCGGCCAACGCCCCTGCCCGTCCGGCCTGGTCGGCGGCATCGTACGGTCCGGAGGGCCCGGCCGGACCGTACGGCTCGCGCGGCCCGGCCGCCCATAAGGCGACCCGCCAGTAGTAGCGCGTACGGGCCCGGAGCGGCGGCCCCTCGTACACGGCGCCGATCGCGGCCGGGTCCTCCACCCTGCCCGTGTCCCAAAGGGGTTGGCCGCCCTCGTCCAGGTCCGCCGGCCGCTCGGCGACCCGGATCCGGTACGCGGCGGGGTCCTCGCCCCGGCGGCCGGAGACGAGACGCCAGGAGAGCATGGGAGCGGACTCGTCGATTCCCAGCGGAGTGGTGCGATGGTCGCACCGCAGGGCATAGGGCCGCAGGGACACGAGCGCGTCCTTCCTCGCGCCGAGTGGCGCATCGCCGTTGGTTGTTCGTCCGTTCGTCCGTTCGTCGTCACTTGCCTGCCGTGAAGACGACCATCTTTGAATGTGAAATCTAACGTGAATTCTGTGGCGTGGAGACTATGAGCCCCCCGCGAGAGGTGTCAAGAGTGTTACCGATGCGCTCAACCACCCATCTCATAGCGTGACCGAACTCCCCGGACAGGGCGCGCGACAAGCGCCGTACCCGCCCAGGATCCCCTTCGGCGGGTGCCCTTGTGGCCCCCGATTCCAGTGTGATATTCACCGTGTGATTACCACATGAACGGACGTTAAATCACGCGTGGATCCCCCCTCGGGCGGCGGGATCACGCACGACGAACGGACCAGTCTTCATGAGAAAGAACAGTGGGACCGGCGGTACCGGCGGCCTGGAGAGACGGGCCGTGCTCGGTGCCGGGACCGTCGCCCTGGCGCTCGCCGCGGGCGGTCTGACGGCCAGTCGCGCCCGGGCCAGGGAGCGGTTCGGCGAGGACCCCTTCACCCTGGGCGTCGCGTCCGGCGACCCCTGGCCGGACGGTGTCGTCCTGTGGACCCGGCTCGCCCCCCACCCTCTCGCCCCCGACGGCGCCGGCGGAATGGACCCGGCCCCCGTCGACGTCCACTGGGAGGTCGCCACCGACGAACGCTTCCGCAAGGTCGTACGCAGCGGGCGGGCCCGCGCGGTCGCCGAACTCGCCCATTCGGTCCATGTCGAGGTCACGGGGCTGCTGCCGGGACGCCGTTACTACTACCGGTTCCAGGCCGGCGGAGTGGTCAGCCCGGTGGGCCGTACCCGTACCGCACCGTCACCGTTCAGCCGTCCCAAGGCCGTCAACTTCGCCTTCGCCTCCTGCCAGGCGTGGTTCGAGGGCTTCTACACCGCGTACCGGCATCTCGCCGACGAGGACGTCGACCTCGTCCTCCATCTCGGCGACTACATCTACGAGAACCCCATCGACGCGATGGGCGGGGTACGGCAGGTCCCGGTCGCCGCCGAGCTGCGCCCTGAGCCGACGACCCTCACCCAGTACCGCAACCGGCACGCCCTGCACCGCTTCGACCAGGACCTCATCGCCGCCCACCAGGCCCACCCCTGGGCCGTCGTCTGGGACGACCACGAGGTCGAGGACAACTGGGCGCGCGACATCTCCAAGCTGGACAACGAACCCGACCAGGACCCGGCGGTCTTCCGCCAGCGGGCCGCGGCGGGCTTCCAGGCGTACTACGAACACCTCCCGCTGCGCCTGCCGAACAAGCCGCAGGGCTTCGACGCCCGGATGTACCGGAGCCTGCGGTACGGGCGGATGGCCACCTTCCACATCCTCGACACCCGGCTCTTCCGCGACGACCAGCCCTGCGGCGACGGCACCAGGAGCGGCTGCGCCGAACGGCTGCTGCCCGAGCGCAGCATCCTCGGCGCGGAGCAGGAACGCTGGCTCTACCGCGGCCTGGGGCGCTCCGACGCCACCTGGAACCTCATCCCGCAGCAGATCCCGGTCGGGCAGGTGGACACCGACCCGGGCGCGGGCCAGTCGTTCGTGATGGACTTCTGGGACGGTTACGTGGCCTCGCGCCAGCGGCTGTTCAAGCAGCTCACGGACCAGGACGTGAGCAATCCCGTCGTGCTGACCGGCGATATGCACCGCCATCTCGCGGCCGATCTCAAGCAGGACTACGACGACCCGGACTCACCGACGATCGGTGTCGAATTCGTCGGCAGCTCGATCGCCACCGGCAAGGACGGTATGGACCTCGACCCCTCGGGGGCGAATCTGATCGCGGCGAATCCGCATATCAAGTTCACCAACTTCCAGCGTGGTTACGTCCGTTGCTCGCTGACCCGGCAGACCTGCCGGGCCGACTTCCGGGTGCTTCCGTATGTGACCACGCCGGGCGCGCCCGTCTCGACCCGCGCCTCGTACGTCACGGAGTCGGGCCGGCCGGGAGTGCAACTCGTCTGATCCCCGCGTAACCCACTCGCCCCCGGCCTGGCCCACTGGTCGACCCCCGATCCACCCGTACAGCCGCGCAGCGGTTGCCGGGGCGGCCCCCCGATGCACACGATCGGACATGGGTGGCCGCCCCGTGCGTCCGGGCCCGGTCTGTGCTGTGCGCGGGCCGCCTGGGTTCCACGTGGGTGGGCGCCCGGGATCCGCCCGGGTGGCCGTCACTCCAATGGCATCCCCCAGCATCACCCCTATCTCACATCTGAGATAACCTGCCCCTATGGCAGACGACTACCTCGTACGCATCGGCAAGCTCATCCGCGACGCCCGCCAGCATCGGGGCTGGACACAGAGTCAGCTCGCGGACGCCCTGGCTACCAGCCAGAGCGCCGTCAACCGCATTGAGCGCGGTAACCAGAACATCAGCCTTGAGATGATCGCGCGCATCGGTGAGGCGCTCGACAGTGAGATCGTTTCGCTCGGTTATGCCGGGCCCATGCATCTGCGGGTGGTCGGCGGGCGCCGGCTCTCCGGCGCCATCGATGTCAAGACGAGCAAGAACGCGTGTGTGGCCCTGCTCTGCGGCTCGCTGCTGAACAAGGGGCGTACGGTGCTGCGCCGGGTGGCACGCATCGAGGAGGTGTTCCGGCTGCTGGAGGTGCTCAACTCCATCGGCGTACGGACCCGCTGGATCAACGACGGGGTGGACCTGGAGATCGTGCCGCCCGCCGAGCTGGACATGGAGGCGATCGACGCGGAGGCGGCCCGCCGTACCCGTTCCATCATCATGTTCCTCGGCCCGCTGCTGCACCGGATGGACACCTTCCGGCTGCCGTACGCGGGCGGCTGCGACCTCGGTACGCGCACCATCGAGCCGCACATGATCGCGCTGCGCCGGTTCGGTCTGGACATCGCCGCGACCGAGGGCCTGTACCACGCGCAGGTGGACCGCACCATCAGTCCGGGCCGCCCGATCGTACTGACCGAGCGCGGTGACACCGTCACCGAGAACGCCCTGCTGGCCGCCGCGCGCCACGACGGCGCGACCGTCATCCGCAACGCCTCGTCCAACTACATGGTCCAGGACCTCTGCTTCTTCCTGGAGGCGCTGGGCGTACGGGTCGAGGGCATCGGTACGACCACCCTGACCGTGCACGGCGTGCCGAGCATCGACGTCGATGTGGACTACTCCCCCTCCGAGGACCCGGTCGAGGCGATGAGCCTGATCGCCGCCGCGGTGGTCACCGAGTCACAGCTCACCATCCGCCGGGTGCCGATCGAGTTCCTGGAGATCGAGCTGGCGGTGCTGGAGGAGATGGGCCTCGACCACGACAGGTCCACCGAGTACTCCGCCGACAACGGCCGCACGCGGCTGGTGGACCTGACCGTACGGCCCTCCAAGCTGGAGGCGCCGATCGACAAGATCCACCCGATGCCGTTCCCGGGCCTGAACATCGACAATGTGCCGTTCTTCGCGGCGATCGCGGCGGTGGCCCAGGGCAAGACCCTGATCCACGACTGGGTCTACGACAACCGCGCGATCTACCTGACCGACCTCAACCGCCTGGGCGGCCGCCTCCAGCTCCTCGACCCCCACCGCGTCCTGGTCGAGGGCCCCACCCGCTGGCGAGCCGCCGAAATGATGTGCCCCCCGGCCCTGCGCCCGGCGGTGGTCGTCCTGCTGGCGATGATGGCGGCGGAGGGGACATCAGTGCTGCGCAACGTCTATGTCATCAACCGCGGTTACGAGGACCTGGCGGAACGCCTGAACTCGGTGGGCGCGCAGATCGAGATCTTCCGCGACATTTGATCGGCATACGCCGCCGCCCCCTTCCTGACCAGGTGAAACGCTGGTTCGGAAGGGGGCGGCGGCATCTGACGGCGCTTCAGCCACCGCGCCAGTCCCCGACCCTGCTCAGCCGGCGTCCATGGCGTCTGTCAAGCTCTTGGGGCGCATGTCGGTCCAGGTCTTCTCGATGAAGTCAACGCATTCCTGACGCGCTGCCTCTCCGAAGACCAACTCCCACCCGTCCGGCACGTCGACGAATGTGGGCCAAAGCGAGAACTGACCCTCCTCGTTTTTCAGAACAAGGTAGTTGGCGTCCTGGTCCTCAAAAGGATTCGTCATCATTCAGTCCTATCTGTCACTCAGAGGCAGAAGTATCAGGTTGGGTGGACAGCCAATCGGCAATTGAATCCCAAAGCAGAGAGAGCATGGGGGGATCGGCCATTTCGTCGTGTGAACAAGGCAACCGCGACTCGCTTATTCGGCCGGAAGTATAGGGCTGCCACATGGCGCGACCCGAACCGTCGTCGAGTTCGTCCGACGAAATAAAAAGAAGATCGCCGTGAAACCTGCGAGGATAATGCTTCACATAGATACGAGTGTTATTCGCAATGATTCTCGCCCTTACTTCAGCCTCTTCTTCTGAAATCTCGCTGCGGAAGTAGTCCGGAAGTCCGGCGAGATCACGGAGAGAAGGCGCCTCGTCGAGTACGTCCGATGCATCCGCATGATCGTCATGGTCGCTGCCATCACGTTCTTGAATCGCTTGACGGATAAGATCCGCAGATTCCCGGTCGGTCTCGTCCGAGTTGAGTGTGCCGAACGGGGCGGGTGCATAGCCTCCCATGATGACGAGTGCCACTTGCTGGCCGTCTTCCTGCAGTTGTACTGCCATCTCCTGGGCTACACGGCCTCCCATTGACCACCCCAGCAGATGATACGGACCGGACGGTTGCACGGTGCGCAACTCGTTGACGTACTCTTCCGCCATTTCCCGGATGGATCCCGGCAACTCACCCGCACCGTCGACGTCCCGCGCCTGCAGGCCGTACAAGGGGATGCCAGCAGGTACGAATCCGGCCAGAGGCGCGAAGCACCAACTCAACCCGGATCGCGGATGGACACAGAAGAGGGGTGGCCGGCTCCCGTGCGTCCTGATGGGAAGAAGCGTACGAAGCGAGTCCTTCATCGCGGGAAGGCTGAGCCGATGTGCAAGTCCTGCGACGCTGGGTGCTTCCATCAGCATTTGGAGGGAGACATCGACACCCATGACCGAACGAATCCGACTCACCAGCTTGACCGCCAGAAGTGAATGTCCACCGAATTCGAAGAAGTTGTCCTCGACGCCGATGTGAGGCACATTCAGTCCCTCGGCGAAAATCCTGCACAGGATTTCCTCCTGGATCGAGGAGGGTTCCCGGATCGGCGCGGACGGGGTATATTCCGGCGCCGAAAGTTCCCGTCGGTCCAGCTTCCCGTTCACCGTCAGCGGCAGACTCTCCAGGACCACCAGCGCGGACGGCACCATGTGCTCCGGCAGCCTCGCGCCGAGATGGACGCGCAGGGCGGCCAGGTCAACCCCGGCGGTGTCGCCGCCACTGCCGGTGCTGCCACCGTTGGGGACGAGGTAGCCGACCAGGCGCTTGTCCCCGGGGCGGTCCTCACGCACCATCACCGCTGCCTGGGCCACGGACGGATGTGCGCTCAGCGCGGCCTCGACCTCGCCCAGCTCGATACGGAACCCGCGGACCTTCACCTGGTCATCGGTACGTCCCAGATACTCCAGTTGTCCCTCAGCGTTCCAGCACGCCAGGTCGCCGGTGCGGTACATCCGCTCACCCGGGGTGAACGGGTTGGCGACGAACCGCTGCGCGGTCAGCCCCGGCCGGGCGTGGTAGCCGCGGGCCAGTTGGGCGCCGGCGACGTACAACTCACCCGCAACACCCACCGGCACCGGCCGCAGAGCCGCGTCCAGGACGTAGACCCGGGTGTTCCACACCGGACGGCCGATCGGCGCGGTACCCCCGGGCCATGCCGCCCGGTCCGCCGACAGGGTATGGGCGGTGACCACATGGGTCTCGGACGGACCATAGTGGTTGTGCAGCACCGTCCCGACCGCCCCGCACAGGTCACGGACCCGATCACCGAGCACAAGGGCCTCGCCGGCCTGGGAAACATGACGCAGCCACGGCAGGTCCGTGCCCCGCTCCGCCACAGCCTCACCAAGCGCGTCCACCATCATGTTGGGGGCGTACAGCTCGGTGGCCTTCTGCTCCCTCAGCCATGCCACGAACTCTTCGGGGTTACGCCGGGTCGCTTCGTCCGGTATCACAAGGGTCTTGCCGTCCAAGAGGGCCGAGAGGATCTCCTGGGCCGAGACGTCGAAGCTGATCGCGGTGAACTGAGCGACCCGCGAACCGGCCTCGGCGGGGATGGCGGAAGCGTGCCAGGACATCAGGTTGACCAGCGCGCCACAGGACATCACCACACCCTTGGGACGCCCGGTCGAGCCGGAGGTGTAGATCAGGTACGCGGGGTGCTGCGGCAGCAGCGGACCGGTCCGCTCCTCATCGCCGGGAACGTCGGCCGGCAGTGCGCCGAGTTCGGCGACAACCGCAGGGTCGTCCAGCAGCAGCGCGGGCCCGGTAGCGATACGCCCGGCGACCTCTGTGGTGGTCAGCGTCAGCGAGGGGACGGCATCGGCCAGCATGAAGGCGATCCGCTCGGCCGGGTACTCCGGATCGATCGGCAGGTAACCGGCGCCCGACTTCAGCACCGCCAGCAGACCGACGATCAGGTCCACCGAGCGAGGAACGGCCAGCCCGACGATGCGCTCGGGGCCGATACCGCGACGGATCAGCAACCGGGCAAGCCGGTTCGCGCGCTCGTCGAGCTCCGCATAAGTCACCTCGGCGCCGCCAAAGACCATCGCGACCGCATCAGGATGCTTCGCGACCCGGGCCTGGAACAGCTCCGGCAGCGCCGCCCCGGGCACCTCCTGGACGGTGTCGTTCCACCCCGCCACAACCCGGTGCCGCTCCTCCTCCGACAGCACGTCCACAACGCTGACCCGCTGGTGCGGTTCCCTGGTGACGGTGTCCAGGACGCGGACGAACCGTTCGGCCAGTGTCTCCACCGTCTCGCGGTCGAACAGGTCAAGGGCGTAGTCGATACCGCCGCACAGACCGGCCGGGCGACTACCGGTGCCCGTACCGGTGTCGGCACCGGACCCAGTGTTGGTGTTGGTGTGGAAGGTTTCGCTCAGGCTGAAGAACAGGTCGAATTTGGCTGCCGGTTCACCGGTGGGCAAGGGTTCGGTGTGAATGCCGGGCAGGTCGAGGACGGCCTGGGCGTTGTTCTGCAAGGCGAGCATGACCTGGAAGAGCGGGTGGCGGGCCATCGACCGGGCCGGGGCCAGATCCTCCACCAGCCGCTCGAAGGGCACGTCCTGATGTACGAACGCCGCCAGACTGTTTTCCCGGACCTGCTCCAACAGGCCGACGAACGATGGGTCACCGGACAGGTCGGTGCGCATCACCAGGGTGTTGACGAAGAACCCGACCAGATCGTCCAACGCCTCATCGGTACGCCCGGCCACCGGGGTACCCACGGGGATGTCACTGCCCGCACCCACCCTGGACAGCAGCACCGCCAAAGCCGCGTGCAGCACCATGAACACCGTCACGCCCTCGGCGCGGGCCAGCTCCACCACCCGGGCATGCACCTCAGCCGGCACCCGGACCTCCACCTGGCCGCCACGATGCGAGGCAACCACCGGCCGCGACCGGTCGAACGGCAGCACCAACTCCTCCGGCACCCCCGCCAAAGCCCCGCGCCAGTAACCCAACTGCTCATTCAGCACACTGTCCGGATCGGTCTCCCCGCCCAGCAGCTCACGCTGCCACAACGTGTAGTCCGCGTACTGCACCGCCAACGGCCCCCACCCAGGTACCTCACCCCTGGACCGTGCCGTGTACGCGACCGACACATCCCGCGCCAGCGGCCCCATCGACCACCCGTCACCCGCAATGTGATGCACCACCATCACCAGCACACACTCACCCGGCCCGGCATGCAGCAGCCACACCCGCAAAGGAAGCTCAGCCGCCAGATCAAACGCATGACCAGCCAGCCCGGCAACCGCCTCCGTCAGACCCCCCTGCTCCACCTCAACCACCGGCAGATCAAAAGAGGAAGGTGAGGCAAGGACCTGCTGATACGGCCTGCCCTCATCAGCCGGGAAAACCGTCCGCAGGACCTCGTGCCGGCCAACCACATCACGCAGGGCGGCCTTCAGAGCTTGGACATCCAGCGACCCGGTCAGTCGCAGGGCGAGGGGGATGTTGTAGGTGGCCGACGGGCCTTCCAACTCGCCCAGGAACCACAACCGCTGCTGCGCGAACGACAACGGCACCGCCTTGGGCCGTGTCATCGCCACCAGCGCGGGACGTGCCGCGTCCGAATCCGTCAGCCGTTGCGCGAGTCCGGCCACGGTCGGCGCCTCGAACAGCGCTCGCATCGCGACCTCCACCCCCAGATCCGTCCGGATCCTGTTGGTCAGCTGCACCGCGAGCAGTGAGTGGCCGCCCAGTTCGAAGAAGTTGTCGTCCACACCGACCTGGGGCAGGCCCAGGACCTCGGCGAACACCGAGCACAGGATCTCCTCCTGCACCGTCGACGGCCCCCGCCCACCACCGGTCGGCTGAACATCCGGAGCGGGCAGAGCCCTACGGTTTAGCTTGCCGTTCACCGTCAACGGCAGCGCATCCAGGATCACCAGCGCGGACGGCACCATGTACTCCGGCAGCATCGCGCCGAGATGGACGCGCAGCGCGGCACTGTCCGCCTGCGGAGTGTTGCCACCGTTGGGGACGAGGTAGCCGACCAGGCGCCTGTCCCCGGAGCGGTCCTCACGCACCATCACCGCTGCCTGGGCCACGGACGGGTGGGCGAGCAGCGCCGCCTCGACCTCACCCGGCTCGATACGGAACCCGCGGATCTTCACCTGGTCGTCTGTACGGCCCAGGAAGTCCAGGACACCGTCCGGTCGCCATTTCGCCAGGTCACCGGTGCGGTACATCCGCTCACCCGGGATGAACGGGTTGGCCACAAACCGCTGCGCGGTCAATCCCGGCCGGTCGAAGTAACCGCGGGCCAGGCCCACGCCGGCGATATACAGCTCACCCGCAACACCCACCGGCACCGGCCGCAACGCCGCGTCCAGCACATAGACCCGCGTGTTGGCGATGGGCGTGCCGATGGGCGGGGTGTTGTGTTCATTGGCGGACAGGGGGCTGGTGGCGGTGGCGCAGACGGTGGATTCCGTCGGTCCGTAAGCGTTGATGAGACGACGGCCGTCGGCCCATTGCGTAACCAGGTTCTGGTTCAGGGCTTCGCCGGCGGTGATGAGGGTCGTGACCGACGGCAGGCTGTCCGGTTCCAAGAGAGCCAGTGCGGCGGGGGGCAGGGTGGCGTGTGTGACCGACCGCTCCGCGACCAGGCGGACGAGCGCCTGGCCCGGCAGCAGATCGTGCGACGCGGCCGACACGAGACAGGCCCCATTGCACAAGGCCATCACCGTCTCCCAGATCGCCGCGTCGAAGCTCGCCGAAGCGAACTGCAGCACCCGGCTACCTGCTGTGATCGCGAAATCCTCCGCCTGCACGGCGGCCAGACTCGGCAGCCCCTGGTGGGTGACGGCCACACCCTTGGGTTGCCCGGTGGACCCGGAGGTGTAGATGACGTAGGCGGGGTGAGCGGGCAGTAGCGTGGTGCGGCGCTCGGTGTCAGTGGGATCGGTGTCTTGGAGGTCCTCAAGTGCGATGGTGGTCCGGGGGTCGTCGACGGCCAGGTGTGACAGCTCTTCGCTGGTGAGGCGGGAGGCCAGGTCCGTGCCGGTGAGCACCAGGAGCGGCCGGGCGTCGGTGAGGACGTACGTGATCCGCTCGGCGGGGTAGTCCGGGTCGATGGGCAGGTAGGCGCCGCCGGCCTTGGTCACCGCGAGGAGGGCGACGACGAGGTCGGCCGAGCGGTGCATCATGACCGCGACCAGCGACTCGGGTCCCACACCCCGGTCGATCAGCAGGCGGGCGAGGCGGTTGGCGCGGGCGTTGAGTTCCGCATAACTCAATTCCACGTCCTCGAAGGCGACGGCGGCCGCGTCCGGGGTGCGGGCAGCCTGGGCCTGGAACAGCTCCGGCAGCGTCCCGACGGGCACCTCCCGGGCGGTGTCGTTCCACTCGACCAGGACCCGCTCCCGCTCCGCGGGATCGAGGACGTCCACCGTGCTGATCTGCTGGTGCGGTGCTGTTTCCAGGGCGGTGACGACACCTTCGGCGGCGGTATGGACCATGGCGCACAGTGATTCACCCGAGACGGGTTCGGCGACCTGCACGGTGAGGGTGAATCCGTCACCGGTGTCGTCGACGTTCAGCCCGATCGGGTAGTTCGTCCGCTCCTGGGCGTACAACAACGCGATGCCGTCAAGGCCGCTGTCCGTCCCTGGCTCAGCGTTCCTGGAGTGCCGGTAATTGAACAGGGAGGTGAACAGCGGGGTGTCCGCCTTGATACCGCTGGCCTGCCGGGCCAGTTTCAAAGGGGCGTGTTCGTGGACGAGCAAATCCGCCAGCTGGTTTTGCACCGACCGGACCGTGTCCATCACCCGCGCGCCGTGAGTCCGCACCCGTACCGGCAGAGAGTTGATGAACAGGCCCAGAACGCGGTCCGCGCCGCTTCCCGCGGCCATGCGGCCGAACAGGACGGTACCGAAGACGACGTCGTCCCGCCCTGCGGTGGCCGCCAGAACCCGCGCCCACACCACGTGCAGGACCGTGGCCGGGCTCACGCCCAGCCGGCGTGACTGGTCCCGCAGTCGCCGCGCGAGTTCCGCGTCCATCACACGACGGGACTCCGCCACGCCGGAGCCGTCGCCGCGGACGTCGAGCAGGCCGAACGGCGCGGTCGGCTCGGTCACGTCCCCCAGCAGGGTGGAGAAGTACCTCTGGTGTTCCTCCTGAGCCACCCGCAGGCGGGCCTGGGCAACGAAGTTCCGGAACGGCAAAGGAGCGGGCAGGGTGTCCTCGCGGCCCTCGATGAACGAGCGCACCTCCTTCAGCAGCACGTCCAGGGTGGTGTGGTCCGAGATCAGGTGATGGGCCTGAACGAGCGCGAGCCACTGACCGTTCACCGGGTCGGCCGTCGTGTACACGCGGATCAGCGGCGCCTGGCCGATGTCCATCGATCCGGGACACGCGGCCAGCATCCGGCCGGTCACGTCATCGTCGGGCCACTCGGGCAAGTCGACGCTTTCCACCGGGATCGCAGCACGGCGCACTATCACCTGGACCGGTTCGCGCAGTCCTTCCCACAGGACGGCGGTCCGCAGAATGTCATGCCGGTCGACGACCTTCTGCAGTGCGTCCACAAACCCGTCGAGCCGCTGCCGGGAGTCGAACCCCAACAGCACCGGCAGCACATACACATCGGTCCCGTCACCGGAGTCCCCCATCAGGTGGTGGAAGAGGATCCCTTCCTGCAGCGGAGCCAGCGGGTACACGTCCGCCACGTTGCCCGCTCCGCCGGGAACCCGGGCCACGATCCGGTCGATCTCCTCGCGGGTCAGATCCACCAGGGGAAGCATGTCGGGAGAAATGGTCAGGGTGTGGTCCGGAATCCGGTTGTCCGGCACCGCCACCTCGGCCCGACCGTCCGACGCGGCCAGTCCGGCAGCCGTGGGCGCCGTGAACAACGACCGCACATCAACCGATATCCCCCGGGCGCGCAGCAGCTCCACCACCCGCACCGCGAGCAGTGAGTGGCCGCCCAGTTCGAAGAAGTTGTCGTCCACACCGACCTGGGGCAGGCCCAGGACCTCGGCGAACACGGTGCACAGGATCTCCTCCTGCACCGTCGACGGCCCCCGCCCACCACCGGTCGGCTGAACGTCCGGAGCGGGCAGGGCCCTACGGTCCAGCTTGCCGTTCACCGTCAACGGCAGCGCATCCAGGACCACCAGCGCGGACGGCACCATGTATTCCGGCAGCGTCGCGCCGAGATGGGCGCGCAGGGCAGCGGTATCGACACCGCCTGTGTGACCTGTGGCGGGAACGAGGTAGCCGACCAGGCGCTTGTCACCGGGACGGTCCTCACGCACCACCACCGCCGACTGGGCCACGGACGGAAGCGCAGTCAGCACGGCCTCGACCTCACCCGGCTCGATCCGAAAACCCCGGATCTTCACCTGGTCATCGGTCCGCCCGAGGTATTCGAGGTGCCCGTCGTCGTTCCACCGGGCCAGGTCGCCGGTACGGTACATCCGCTCGCCCCGACCACCGAACGGGTTGGCGACGAACCGCTGCGCGGTCAGTCCCGGCCGGTCGAGGTAGCCACGGGCCAGGCCCGCGCCGGCGATATACAACTCACCCGCAACACCCACCGGCACCGGCCGCAACGCCGCGTCCAGCACATAGACCCGCGTGTTGGGGACGGGCTTGCCGATGGGCGGGGTGCTGTGTCCGCTGGTGGACAGAGGGCTGGTGACCGTGGCGCAGACAGTGGATTCCGTCGGTCCGTAAGCGTTGATGAGACGACGGCCCTCAGCCCAACGGGTAACCAGGTCCTGGCTGAGGGCTTCGCCGCCGGTGATGAGGGTCGTGACCGACGGCAGACTGTCCGGTTCCAAGAGAGCCAGCACGGCGGGGGGCAGAAGTGCGTGTGTGACCGACCGTTCCGCGACCAGGCGGACGAGCGCCTGACCCGGCAGCAGATCATGCGACGCAGCCGAGACAAGGCACGCCCCGTTGCACAAGGCCATCACCATCTCCCAGATCGCCGCGTCAAAGCTCGCCGAAGCGAACTGCAACACCCGGCTACCTGCTGTAATCGCGAAATCCTCCGCCTGCACGGCGATCAGGCTCGGCAGCCCCTGGTGAGTGACGGAAACGCCCTTCGGCCGTCCGGTCGACCCAGAGGTGTAGATGACATAGGCGGGGTGTGCGGACAGCAGGGCGGTGCGGCGCTCGGTGTCGGTGGGATCGGTGGCTTGAAGGTCCTCAAGTGCGGTGATGGTCCGGGGGTCGTCGACGGCCACATACGGCGGGTGGCTGTCGGTCAGGCGGGAGACCAGGTCCGTGCTGGTGAGCACCAGGAGGGGCCGGGCATCGGTGAGGACGTACGTGATGCGGTCGGCGGGGTAGTCCGGGTCAACGGGTACGTACGCGCCGCCGGCCTTGACCACCGCAAGGAGGGCGACCACCAGGTCGACGGAGCGGTGCATCATGACCGCGACCAGCGACTCGGGTCCCACACCCCGGCCGATCAGCTGGCGGGCGAGGCGGTTGGCCCGCGCGTTGAGGTCCGCATAGGTCACCTCGACACCCTCGAAGACCACCGCGACCGCGTCCGGGGTGCGGGCGGCCTGGGCCTGGAACAGCTCCAGCAGCGTCCCGGCGGGCACCTCCCGGGCGGTGTCGTTCCACTCGACCAGGATCCGCTCCCGCTCCGCCGGATCCAGTACCTCGATGGCGTTGATGTGCTGGTGGGGGTTGGCGGTGACGGTGTCCAGGACGCGGACGAACCGTTCGGCCAGTGTCTCCACCGTTTCGCGGTCGAACAGGTCAAGGGCGTAGTCGATACCGCCGTGCAGGCCGGCCGGGCGACTACCGATGCTGGTGTCGGTGTCGGTGTGGAAGGTCTCGGCCAGGGTGAAGGACAGGTCGAACTTGGCCACCGGCTCGCCGGCGGGCAACGGTGCGGCGTCGATACCGGGCAGGTCCAGTACCGCCTGGGCGTTGTTCTGCAAGGCGAGCATGACCTGGAACAGCGGATGGCGGGCCATCGACCGGGCCGGGGCCAGATCCTCCACCAGCCGCTCGAAGGGCACATCCTGATGCGCGAACGCCGCAAGACTGTTCTCACGAACCTGCTCCAGCAGACCGACGAACGACGGATCACCGGACAAGTCGGTACGCATCACCAGGGTATTGACGAAGAACCCGACCAGGTCATCCAACGCCTCATCGGTACGCCCAGCGACCGGGGTACCCACCGGGATGTCACTGCCCGCACCCACCCGCGACAACAGCACCGCCAAAGCCGCCTGGAGCACCATGAACACCGTCACACCCTCGGCGCGGGCCAGCTCCGCCACCCGGGCATGCACCTCAGCCGGCACCCGGACCTCCACCCGGCCGCCACGATGCGAGGCAACCACCGGCCGCGACCGGTCGAACGGCAGCACCAACTCCTCCGGCACCCCCGCCAAAGCCCCGCGCCAGTAACCCAACTGCTCATTCAGCACACTGTCCGGATCGGTCTCCCCGCCCAGCAGCTCACGCTGCCACAACGTGTAGTCCGCGTACTGCACCGCCAACGGCCCCCACCCAGGTACCTCACCCCTGGACCGTGCCGTGTACGCGACCGACACATCCCGCGCCAACGGCCCCATCGACCACCCGTCACCCGCAATGTGATGCACCACCATCACCAGCACACACTCACCCGGCCCGGCATGCAGCAGCCACACCCGCAAAGGAAGCTCAGCACTCAGGTCGAACGCATGACCAGCCAGCCCGGCAACCGCCTCCGCCAGACCCCCCTGCTCCACCTCGACCACCGACAGATCAAAAGAGGAAGGCAAGGGAAGGACCTGCTGATACGGCCTGCCCTCATCAGCCGGGAAAACCGTCCGCAACACCTCGTGCCGGCCAACCACATCGCCCAGCGCCATCCGCAACGCCTCAACGTCCAGGTCACCGGTCAGCCGCAGAACGACAGGAATGTTGTACGTCGCCGACGGGCCTTCCAACTCGCCCAGGAACCACAACCGCTGTTGCGCGAACGACAACGGCACCCGCTCCACCCGCTCCACCCGTACCAGCGGTTGCCGCCTCGCACCGGAGGAGGCCAGCCGGCCCGCCAGGACAGCCGGCGTAGGCGCCTCGAACAGCGCCCGGATCGGCACCTCAGCCCCGAAGACCGACCGGATACGGCTCACCAGCCGGGTCGCCAACAGCGAGTGACCGCCCAGCTCGAAGAAGTTGTCCTCCACCCCGACCGTGGACAGACCCAGGACATCGGCGAACACCGAGCACAGGAACTCCTCCTGCACCGTCAACGGCCCCCGCCCACCACCGGCCACCTGAAAATCCGGAGCAGGCAAAGCCCTACGGTCCAACTTGCCGTTCACCGTCAACGGCAAAGCATCCAACACCACCAGCGCAGACGGCACCATGTACTCCGGCAACACCTCACCAAGACGAGCGCGCAGCGCGGCAAGATCCACACTCGCGGTGCTGTCGTGACTGCCGCCGTTGCCGCCGGCGGGGACGAGGTAGCCGACCAGACGCTTGTCGCCGGGACGGTCCTCACGCACCACCACCGCCGACTGGGCCACGGACGGAAGCGCGGTCAGCACGGCCTCGACCTCACCCGGCTCGATCCGAAAACCCCGGACCTTCACCTGATCATCCGTACGGCCCAGATACTCCAGCTGTCCCTCAGCGTTCCACCGGGCCAAGTCACCAGTGCGGTACATCCGCTCACCCGGGATGAACGGGTTCGCGATGAACCGCTGCGCGGTCAGACCCGGCCGGGCGTGATAGCCACGGGCCAACTGCACGCCGGCCAGATACAACTCACCCGCAACACCCACCGGCACCGGCCGCAACGCCGCGTCCAGCACGAAGACTCTCATGTTCGGAACGGAACGGCCGATGGGGACGCCACCCAGCGCATCCGGGTCCCCGGGACGGACGGTGAAGGTGACACATCCGACGGCCGCCTCGGTCGGACCGTACTCATTCGTGATCAGGACGTCGTGGTGCGCGGACCGCCACCGTGTGAGCTGCTCGCCTGCAAGGCTTTCGCCGCCGACGACGAGGTCTCCCCGGGCGAAGGATCCGGCGGGCTCTTCGGACAGAAGGCCCAGGTGGCTCGGCGTCACCTTCAGGAAGGTGGGCGCCGGTTCAGCGCGAAGCCCATCCCGGATATCCGCGATATGCAGGGCACCGCCCGAGATCAGCGTGCCGTACAACGGTGTGACGGTCAGGTCGAACGCTGCCGACGAGTGCAGCACGGTCCGACCACTCAACCCGGGGTACGCGCCGCTTGCCCAGGTGAGGTAGTAGGAGACTGCCGCGTGGCTCACCACGACGCCCTTGGGGCGTCCCGTGGAGCCGGAGGTGTAGATCACGTAGGCGGGGTGGGCGGGCAGGAGTGCCGCTCCTCGCTCGTGGTCCGTGAGGTTCTCCCCGGCCATGGTGGACAGGGCCGCCGTGGTGTCCGGGGCATCCGTCACGACGCGCGTCACACCGTCATCCACTGCGCCTGTCATGGCCTGGTGAGTAACCAGCAGTGTGGCCTGGGCGTCGTTGAGCGTGTAGGTGATGCGGTCGGCGGGGTAAGCCGGGTCGATCGGAACGTACGCGGCTCCGGTCTTGACCACGGCGAGGAGTGCGACGACGAGGTCGGCGGAGCGGTCCATCATCACCGCCACACGTTCTTCCGGCCGAGCGCCCCTGCCCACGAGGACGCGGGCCAGCCGGTTGGCCCGCGCGTTCAACTCCGCATAGGTCAGCTCGGTGCCGTCGAAGACCACCGCGGTCGCGTCGGGGGTGCGGGTGACCTGGGCTTCGAACAGTTCGGCCAGCGTGGCCGGCGGAACCTCGTGGGTGGTGTCGTCCCACCCGGACAGGATCCGCTCCCGCTCCGCGGTGTCCAGGACATCGATGCGGCTGACCGGCACCGACGGATCCGCGGTCACTGCCTTCAGGACCATGAGGAAGCGCCGTGCGATCGCCTCGACACTCGCGGGATCGAACAGGTCGGTGGCGTAGGTGATCAGTCCGGTCAGGCCCGCCGGGGTGCCGCCGTCGGTGATCTGCTCGGCGATCTGGAAGTCCAGGTCGAACTTGGCAGGAAGGACGCCCGCGGGCAGTGCCTCGATGTTCAGCCCGGGCAGGTCGAGACGCGCTTCGGCGGTGTTCTGCAGGGTGAGCATGACCTGGAACAGCGGATGGCGGGCCATCGACCGGGCCGGGGCCAGGTCCTCAACCAGCCGCTCGAACGGCACATCCTGGTGCGTGTAGGCGCCGAGGTCCGCTTCCCGTGTTCTGGCCAGCAGTTGCAGGAAGGTCGGATCGCCGGACAGGTCTGAGCGCAGGACGAGGGTGTTGACGAAGAACCCCACCAGATCGTCCAGTGCCTCGTCGGTACGGCCGGCGACCGGGGTGCCGACCGGAATGTCGTCCCCGGCCCCCAGCCGGTGCAGCAGGACGGCCAACGCCGCCTGCACCACCATGAACACCGTCACGCCCTGCGCCCGGGCCAGCTCAGCCAACCCCTGGTGCACCTGCGCGTCAATGGTCAGTTCGACACTGCCACCCCGATGGGAGACGACCGGGGGACGCGACCGGTCGAACGGCAACGCCAGCTCCTCCGGCAGGCCGGCCAGTGCCTGGCGCCAATAGGCCAACTGCTCGGTCAGGAGGCTGTCGGGGTCGGTCTCGTCACCGAGCAGCTCGCGCTGCCACTGGCTGTAGTCGGCATACTGCACCGGCAACGGCGCCCGCTCCAGGGCCTGGCCGGTGGATCGGGCCGCATACGCGGCCGACAGATCCCGCGTCAGCGGGGCCAGGGACCACCCGTCACCCGCGATGTGGTGCACCATGATCATCAGGACGTGCTCGTCAGGACCGGTTTCGAACAGCCAGGCCCGCAGCGGGATCTCGGTGGCAAGATCGAAGTGGTGACCTGCGATCTCGGTGATCGCGGCCTCAAGGTCGGCCACCCGTTCGACCGCGAGTGGGACCGGGGCGTTTTCGGCCGGCAGGATCTGCTGGTAGGGCTGCCCGTCCACCGTCGGGAACACGGTGCGCAGGACCTCGTGCCGGCCGACCACATCACGCAGGGCGGCCTTCAGAGCTTGGACATCCAGCGACCCGGTCAGTCGCAGGGCGAGGGGGATGTTGTAAGTGGCCGACGGGCCTTCCAACTCGCCCAGGAACCACAACCGCTGCTGCGCGAACGACAACGGCACCCGCTCCACCCGCTCCACCGGCACCAGGGGCTGCCGCCTCGCACCGGAGGAGGCCAGCCGGCCCGCCAGGGCAGCCGGCGTAGGCGCCTCGAACAGCGCCCGGATCGGCACCTCGGCCCCGAAGACCGACCGGATACGGCTCACCAGCCGAGTCGCCAGCAGCGAGTGACCGCCCAGCTCGAAGAAGTTGTCCTCCACCCCGACCGTGGGCAAGCCCAGGACATCGGCGAACACCGAGCACAGGAACTCCTCCTGCACCGTCGACGGCCCCCGCCCACCACCGGCCACCTGAAAATCCGGAGCAGGCAAAGCCCTACGGTCCAACTTGCCGTTCACCGTCAACGGCAAAGCATCCAACACCACCAGCGCAGACGGCACCATGTACTCCGGCAACACACCCTGCAGATGCCTACGCATCGCGGCGATGTCCGCACCCTCCGGACCGCTCGCCGGGACAAGGTAGCCGACCAGGCGCTTGTCACCGGGACGGTCCTCACGCACCACCACCGCCGACTGGGCCACGGACGGAAGCGCAGTCAGCACGGCCTCGACCTCACCCGGCTCGATCCGAAAACCCCGGACCTTCACCTGGTCATCGGTCCGCCCGAGATACTCCAGCTGACCGTCGGCGTTCCACCGGGCCAGGTCGCCGGTACGGTACATCCGCTCGCCCGAGGTGAACGGGTTGGCGACGAACCGCTGCGCGGTCAATCCCGGCCGATCGAGGTAGCCACGGGCCAACTGCACGCCGGCCAGATACAACTCACCCGCAACCCCGGGCGGCACCGGCCGCAACGCCGCGTCCAGCACATAGACCCGGGTGTTCCAGACCGGGCGTCCGATGGGGACACTGCTCCTGCTGGTGTCGCTGTCACATGTCCATGCGGTGACCTCGACTGACGCCTCGGTGGGACCGTAGAGATTGTGAAGCGGAACGTCCAGTACGTTCCGGAACTGCCCGGCGACATCGCCGGGGAGCGCTTCGCCGCTGCAGAACACAGCTCGCAGGTCGGTACAGGCGGCGGCGGCCGGTTCACGGAGGAAGACCTGCAGCAGGGACGGGACGAAGTGCGCGATCGTGACACGTTCGCGTTGGATCAACTCGGCCAGGTACCCGGGGTCGCGGTGGCCCGAGGGCTTGGCGACCACCATCGTCGCACCCTGGAGCAGTGGCCAGAAGAACTCCCGTACCGACACATCGAAACCGAAGGGGGTTTTCTGCAACACCCGATCCGAGGCAGTCAAGTTGTAGGCGCCCTGCATCCAGGTCAGCCAGTTGACGATACCCGCATGAGGTACGGATACACCCTTCGGCCGTCCGGTGGACCCGGAGGTGTAGATGACGTAGGCGGGATGAGCGGGCAGCAGCGTAGCGCGGCGCTCGGTGTCAGTGAGGTCGGTGTCCTGGAGGTCCTCAAGTGCGATGGCGGTCCGGGGGTCGTCGACGGCCACATACGGCGGGTGGCTGTCGGTCAGGCGGGAGACCAGGTCCATGCTGGTGAGCACCAGGAGGGGCTGGGCATCGGTGAGGACGTACGTGATGCGGTCGGCGGGGTAGTCCGGGTCAACGGGTACATACGCGCCGCCGGCCTTGACCACCGCAAGGAGGGCGACCACCAGGTCGACGGAGCGATGCATCATCACCGCGACCAGCGACTCGGGTCCCACACCCCGGCCGATCAGCAGGCGGGCGAGGCGGTTGGCCCGCGCGTTGAGGTCCCCATAGGTCACCTCGACACCCTCGAAAACCACCGCGACCGCGTCCGGGGTGCGGGCAGCCCGGGCCTGGAACAGCTCCGGCAGCGTCCCGGCGGGCACCTCCCGGGCGGTGTCGTTCCAGTCCTCAAGAACCAGACGCTGCTCGGAGCGGCTCATCAACGTGATCTGGTGTACGCGTGCCTCCGCGGTGGAACGCGCCATCCAGTTCATCACGTCAAGGAATTTCGCAGCATGCTCATGCACTGCTCCCCGGGTGTAAAGCTCCGGGTTGGCCTCCACAACCACGGATATGCTTCCGTCGGATGACCTGTCGTACACGGAAATCGACAGGTCATTGAAATTTATGCCACCGAGCGCGTGTGCACTGCTGGGGGCGTCACCAAATCTCAGATCGTAGTCAAAGGAGACGATATTGACCAGTAGGGGGTAAAGTCCGCTGCGCCCTACGAGCTTCAGGTCTCTGAGGATGTCCTCGTAGCGGTATCGCTGATGCCGCAAGGCATCTCTTACTCCACGCGACACCTGCTTCACGAGTTCCCTCACTGCGGCCTTCGGCTGCACTGTGAGGCGCAGAGGGACGATATTCGCCGTCATTCCTGGAACGTCCCGCAGTGCACTTGCTCTGCCCATTACGGGGACCCCGAGAATGACGTCCTCTTGTCCCGTTGCGCGATGCAGGTAGGCAGCGCTCGCGGCTATGGCCAGACCCGAGAGGCTCGTTCCCAGCCGACGTGCGGAGCTTCTGAGTTCCGCGGCGGCGTCGGGATGGATGCGGAGCGTATGACGTGTCAGTTCATGAGGTGTGGTGGAAGGTTCCCGGCCACTCAAGCTGACCGCTTGAGGGCGATCGGAAAGACGCTCGGTCCAGTACTCCCGGTCCAGTTCGAATTCTGCGGACACCCGGTAATCGGCATCAGCGTCCATCAGTACGGAACTTGAGGGAAGCGTACCGTCCGTGAGGGATTCCCCAGCCAACAGCGCCGCGTAAACTGCAGCCACTCGGGCGGCTATCAGGGGTCCAGTGAGTCCGTCTGCGATGATGTGGTGAATTCGCTGGTACCAGAAGAAGAGATCTTCGTCCACCTTGAATACAGCGTGGGCGAAAAGTTCACCGCCCTGGAGATCCGTTGGACGCCGCATGTCCGCCCGCATCCAACTCTCCGCGCTGGAACGGGGATCTTCCTCACCGCTCACGTCGATCACGTGAAACAGCCAATCGCTCCGCAGGTCAAAATACTGCTGCGGGACTTCGCCTGCGGTTCCCTCAAAGCGCAGGTGAAAACAGTCGACTTCTTGGACGACTCTTCGCGTGGCCGCTTCGAAGAGGTCTGTGTTCACCTTTCCGTGAATCTCTATGTATTCACCCATGTTATAGATCGGATTATCCGGATTCAGTTGCTGCGCATGCCATACGCCAAGCTGTCCGGCCATCAGTTCACGACGGCCATCATGCGATCCAGACATCTCCATACCCCGGTCAACGCTCGCGCTCCACACCAGGAGCAACCAATTAAGCAATTTGACAGCAATGTTGATCCACTTCACCCTCTCAAGCCGAACTGGACACTGTCAATCTTTCTTGACGAAGTGGGCATTTAGAGGGTGTTTGATGTTTATTTGCGATGGCTGTTTACCGTTTTGCCATATTTGTCGCCGTCGCTCACAGACTGAAATACCTGGAATCTCCGCACTGGTGAGAATTTTCCACCTATTAATAAACCAGACGGAATCCAGCGCCGAGAAGCGCATCGATCTCCTTGCACCCCATCCGGACCAGCGTCCAGCCACCTCCCTGCGCCGTCGCCCGGCCCCTCAGATATCGGCATGTCTCCTTAATCGCCGTGCCATGGAGAATCCTTTCGATACGGATGGGGTGCCCCGGGATCACACGCGACCCGTCGGTCAATTCTGAGGCAGGGCCGCATCCGCGAGGAAGGATGCGCGCCTTCATTGCCTTCCGGTACAGAGTTCTTTGCCTTCCCGTCCTGTGGACATCGGCTGCCGTGGACCGTCGTTCTCGGACCTGAAGGCTTCCGCCAAGCCCACAAATCTCACACGGAAGCATTACTGGCCGTCGACCAATAATTGCGAGCCGACTCGATGATCGGTTCATACTCGCTAGAGGTCACGACGGAGATCAGTGTCGGGCCCGCCAACGAACCGTTCTCGTCACCCCGCGCCACCATCACGACGTTCCCCTTGTAGACGTAGCCGTGGATCAGCCAGTCGTCCAGCGACTCAGCGATGGACAGAGTCGTCCGGTCGTGGAGTTCTTCTTCGGTGAGCAATGCAGACAGCACGACATCCATGTCTGAGAAAAGGAGATCCAGTCTCTCGTCATCCAGATGTGCAAGGGATCCCAGCCGTGCCATGGCCGTACCCAGAATGCACGGGTCGGTGTCACCGATCAACCGACCGTCAATGACGAGTTGAAACCGGAACATTCCCCGACCGGCCAACGGGGCAACAAGGAAGCCGAATCGGCCGTCGTCGGTCAAGAACCTCATACCTAGCCCCTCTTGATCTGAATGGGAACGCGGCTCATCGGAATCGGCACCGGAATGCCCGTCTTCGTGACACCATTTGTACTGCCGCTCCAGTGCCACTTACCGTTGCCATCGTCGAAGTAACGGTAGTAGACGGCGTTCCGACCTGAGCCGACCTTGGTCCACCTTCCATCGACCAGGAAACTCTTGGAGAATTGCGCCTCTGCGTCAGCCGGCAGCACCGCCTTCTTGGGGGCATGGACGAGTCGTCCGAGGACTGTGACTGCCGAGGCGACTGCGGGTGCCTGCGACTTCCGATCGACGTCGAGTCGTCGGGCTCCGCTCCCAGCCTCTTGGAGATTTCCTCCGGCTGCAAAGAATGGCTGACCACCCTGAGATACATGCGAAATTTACTCATGGCACGTACCTGTTGTGTACAACTCGCCGCATGAATTGATCGGCCAAACCCCTGCCCAAAGCGGCCACTCGCACGGCTCCTCTCCCTGAGTTGTGGACACCCCCTCCCCGGCCCCGGGCGACCAGAGAGGGGTTGGGAAGCCGACCGGCCTCACCTCGTAAGACATTCCCTGAATTGCAGCAACGACGTCGAGAAATCCTCCCGAACGGCGTCGGACTCGGGCAGTCCACTGAACTCGTTCGACGCAAACTCCTCAGCCGCCCTGAGGACTTCCTCAAAAAACTCGGATGAGTCCGCCACTCCGATATTCCCACCTCTGCCGGAAGTCTCCACGATGTTCCCCTTCCTTCTGAAGGTAAGCACAAACGAGGAGTCTGCACCAACGAACTCGAAAGATCCGCCGGACGATCTCACCAGGGTGGTAATTTGATCAAGCAGGAGCGCAATGGAGAGATAGATCATCACCCCCTGATCAGGTGATTGCCCGACAGATGCAGAAATTCCGCCTTCTCCCGTGACGACGATATCTCCCAAATCGAAGCCGCTGGGGTCCCCCTGATTCGGGCGGCGGGAGAATTTGAAATGAATCACGGCGCGTGGCTCTTTCCGACCGGGAAGAAGGTGATGATGCGAGCCGACCGGCAACCTCGGCAGCGTCAGCGCCGCAACCGTACAAGAACTGCTCCGGGACCTGCACGCGGCGTGGAACCCGTCCTCACCGTCCCGCTGGCCCGCGCACGGACACCCGTCCTGCACCCCGAAACCGTGGGCGCGGCAAGCGCGCTGTCAACGCCATGAAGCCACCGGGTGTCCTCGCGGTCGCTGTTGTGCGTTGGGCCTGGTCATAGGGATGGGTTGGGCCCGGGAGTGGGTCCGGGGGCCCTGCTGTTGGGTCCGGGTTTGTTCTTACGCTGCTCTGCGTTCGGGGGAACGGTTATGGAGTGGGCAAGGAGCGGGGATGCCTGGTTGGCCAGGTTGGCATGGGCATGGCTGGATAGCCGGGAGGAGGGACCGGGGGCAGGGCGGCATCGAGTATGTCGCCGTGGCCGGGGTCGTCTCCTTGGTCGTTGCGGCGATCGTCGGGCTGACGGTGCCCGAGGACGAGGCGGTGGGGCTGAAGGACGCGGTGTGCAGAATCGTTCATGCAGCCGATGGCCCCTCGGGATGCAACTCGGGAGGCAACGGCGGTGGCGGAGGCGATGACGGGGACGGCGGGGGTGACGGTGAGGATCCCGCCGTACCGCCCGGCGATCCGTTCCAGCCCGCGAAGTGTCTGCTCTCCGAGGACCAGACCAAGGACACCGTGGTCATCCAGATCCTGTTCATCAAGATCAGCGGCTCGGAACAGCTCAAGGTCCAGCAGTGGTCCGACGGTACGGTCACCGTGGAGCGCGTGACCGACAGCAGTGTCGGTGTGACGACGAGCGTCTCCGCCGGCATACCCGGGCTCAAGGACTGGGACGCCAAGGCCTCGCTGAGCGGCACTTATATGCAGGGCGGCGGCAAGGGCGGGCAGTGGGTGTTCAGCAGCCACAAGAGCGACAACCCCCAGGACGATCTGGAGGCCAACCTCGCGGACGCCAAGGCCTTCGCCGAGGGGCTGAAGCAGAAGGACACCTGTGACGCCATGATCGGCTCCCCCGTCTCGCCCATCAGTGTGGTGGGGTGCCAGAACAGCGCCCGCTCGCAGATCGACGACTCCAATCCCGAGCGACTGCCGGACGTCGACATCACCAAGACGACCACCGAGGCGTCGGGCGGGCTGAGTTTCGGCAAGTCGTTCACCAGCGGCGGCTCGGACGGCAAGGACGGCAAGCCCAAGAGCCTCGGCAGCATATCCAGCGACATCGCCTCCGGCTCGATGACCGAGGACGTGGTGGTCCTGCGCACCAAGACCGGGCCCGACGCCGGGAAGGTCACCTTCGTCTACACGTTCTCCGTCAGCGGCAAGGCCGGTGAAATCGCACAGGTCAGGGGCAGTCGGATGCAGCAGGTGGCCGTGACCTACGACGCGGCGCTGTACGACGAGGAGGAGAAGAACGGCCAGCCGCACCACCCGCAGAAGATGGTCATCACCACCAGCCAGGAGGCCGGCGAGGGACCGGGTGTCCAGGTTGGCGCCGGGGCGAACGCGGGCCCGGTGTCCATCGACGTCGGCGGCGGGGGCGGCAGCATCGAGTCGCAGATCCACACCGAGTCGGCGGAACTGGTCCTCGACAACGACGCGGACAGCACACTGGTGGAGGACTGGCTGCGCGGGCGCGGTGACTTCCCGGCCAGTGACGCGCTGCCGACCCCGTCGGACGCGGCGGAGGCACCGGGCTCGGACGCGGGACCGATCGAGCGGCTCCTGCACGACAAGGGCAAGCTCTCCCGTCTCGACTACAAGGCCAACACCGACTGGTGGAACGCCTCACTCGGCATCGGCTTCGGCATCTCCGCCGGACAGGTCACCCTCGGTTTCAAACTCTTCGGCATCGACATCACCCACGAACACAAGCAGCAGACCATCACCGGCGACCCCACCTACGCCACCGCCCCACGGAGCGGCGGCACCCGCCCCTGGGTCGAATGGAAGAACTGCACCCAGACCAAGCCCATCACCACCTGAGGTCGCGGAATCTGACGTCGCGAACCACATCGCCTGTACGGGCGGCAGCCCCTGGACGCCGATTCCGGGGACTGCCGCCCGTACCGCTTCATACGTTTCGTACCGTTTCACACAAACGCGAACGCGCGCAGGTTACGGCAGGACCGCGATGCCGTCCAGTTCGACCAGCGCCTGTACGTCCCAGAGGCGTACGACGCCGATCACGGCCATCGCCGGATAGTCACGGCCCGCCAACCGGCGCCAGATCAGGCCGAGTTCGGCGGCGTGCGCGCGGTAGTCCGCCACATCGGTGGTGTAGACGGTCACCCGGGCCAGATCGCCCGGCGCGCCGCCCGCCGCCATGAGCGCGGCCAGCAGATTGCCGAGCGCGGTCTCGAACTGGACCGGAAGGGTCTCCCCCACGACCTTTCCCTCGCCGTCGAGCGCGGTCTGTCCGGCGAGCATCACCAGTCGCCCGCCGGTGGCGACAACAGCGTGCGAGAAGCCGGTGGCCGGGGAGAGCTGGACGGGATTGACACGCTCCAGGCTCATGCGTTCGCCTCCTCGTCCGGCACGGGCACCGGCGCCGGCACCGGCGCCGTCTCCCGCTCCGCAGGCGGCTGTTCGTACCCGTACCGCTGCTCCCGCTCGTATCGCTCCCGGTACAACTCCTTGGCGATGATGGTGCGTTGGACCTCGGTGGCGCCCTCGTAGATGCGTGGCGCGCGGACCTCGCGGTAGAGGTGCTCCAGTGGGTGGCCGCGCTGGAGGGCGCGGGCGCCGTGCAGTTGGACGGCGGAGTCAACGACGTACTGCGCGGTCTCGGTGGCGAACAGTTTCGCCATGGCCGAGCGGCGCGGCACGTCGGGGGCGCCCGAGTCATAGGCCTCGGCCGCCGCGTAGACGAGCAGTCGCGCCGCCTCCGTACGGGTCGCCATCTCCGCGACCTGGTGCGCGACGGCTTGCAGTTCCTTGAGCGGGCCGCCGAACGCGCTGCGCCTGGCGGTGTGTTCGAGCGTCGCATCGAGGGCGGCCTGCGCCATGCCCACGGCGAAGGCACCGACGCTGGGGCGGAAGAGGTTCAGGGTGTTCATGGCGACCCGGAAGCCGTGCCCGACCTCGCCGAGGGCATCGTCGCGGGTCACGGGTACGGAGTCGAAGTCGAGGGCGCCGATGGCATGCGGCGCGAGCATCTCGATCGGGGTGCCGGTCAGTCCGGGCCGGCCGGCGGGGACGAGGAAGGCGGTGATCCCGCGCGCGCCGGCGCGCACCACCCCGGCTCCCGCACGCCCGCCCGCCCCTTCGCGCCCGCCCGCCCCTTCGCGCCCGTGCCTCGCATCGTCCGTACGGGCGAAGACGGTGTAGAAGTCGGCCTCGGGAGCGTTGGAGATCCAGCGCTTCTCACCGGTCAGCAGCCAGCCGTCCCCGTCCGGTACGGCCCGCAGAGCGAGCGCCGCCGCGTCCGAACCCACCCCCGGCTCGCTCAGTGCGAACGCGGCCACGGCCCGGCCCGCACTCACCTCGGGCAGCCAGCGCGCCCGCTGCGAATCGCTTCCGGCCTGGACGATCGGGTACGCGCCGAGGCCCTGGAGGGCGAGCGCGGTCTCGGCCTCCGTGCACCCCTGTGCGAGGGACTCACGCAGCAGACACAGCTCCAGCGCCCCGGCCCCGGCCGCCCGTCCCCGAACACCCCCGACCCCGGCCCCGCCCGTATCCCCGAACAGCCGCCCCAGCAGCCCCAGTTCACCCAGCGCCGCGATCAACGGCCGGTTCACCCGCCCCGGATCACCCTTGTCCGCCAGCGGCCGCAACCGCTCCGCCGCCAGCGCGCGCAGTTCCGCGCACCACTCCGTCTGTGCCGGGCCGAGCGAGAATACGGGCATCCGAGCCCCCACTTCCGGCGCGTCCCAGTGCGCCTATCGCGGCCTGTTGACTGTCGTCACCTTCACGATACGCTCGATGAGCGACCCCATGATCCCACCGTGGCAAGGGGGCGGACCATGGAAATGTTGACGCCGTCGGCGCATCGCGACACTTTTACGCGCGACCGGTTACCGCCCCCCGAGCAGTGGCCGCGCCTGCTCCCCCTCCCGTCCGAACTGCGCCACGCCGGCCGGCTCAACTGCGCGGCGGAGCTGCTGGACCGTACGGCCGAGCTGTTCGGTGCGGACCGGCCGGTCTTCCGTACCGGCACCGGCGAGGTCTGGTCGTACGGCGGGCTGCGCGAGCGCGTCGACCGGATCGCACATGTCCTGACCTCGGATCTCGGCGTGGTGCCCGGCAACCGCGTCCTGCTCCGCGGCCCCACCACCCCCTGGCTCGCGGCCTGCTGGCTGGCGGTGCTCAAGGCGGGCGCGGTGGCCGTGACCGTACTGGCCCAGCACCGGGCACAGGAGCTGGCCACCATGTGCGAGATCGCCCGGGCGAGCCATGCCCTGTGCGACAGCCGGTCGTTGGACGATCTGGTCGCGGCGCGCGTGCCCGGGCTGCGGATCACGGCGTACGGCGGGGACACACCCGGCGATCTGCTGCAGCTGGCCGAGGCACGGCCCGGACGCTACCCGGCGGTGGACACCGCGGCCGACGATGTGGCGCTGATCGCCTTCACCTCGGGGACGACCGGCCGTCCCAAGGGCTGTATGCACTTCCACCGTGACGTACTGGCCGTCGCCGACACCTTCTCGCGCCATGTGCTGCGGCCCGAGCCCGGTGATCTCTTCGCGGGCAGCCCGCCGCTCGGCTTCACCTTCGGTCTCGGCGGTTTGGTGATCTTCCCGATGCGGGCCGGGGCGTCCGCGCTCCTGCTGGAACAGGCCCGCCCCAAGGACCTGTTGACGGCGGTCACGGAGCAGCGGGTGTCGGTCCTGTTCACCGCGCCGACCGCGTACCGGGTGATGCTCGACGAGCTGGCGGCGCGGCCGCACACGTACGACATCTCCTCGCTGCGGCGCTGTGTCTCGGCGGGCGAGAATCTGCCCGCGGCGACCTGGCAGTCCTGGTTCGACACGACCGGGCTGCGTCTCATCAACGGCATCGGCGCGACGGAGCTGCTGCACATATTCATCTCCGCGGCGGACGAGGCGGTCCGGCCGGGGACCACCGGGGTGCCGGTGCCCGGCTGGCAGGCGTGTGTGGTGGACCGTACGGGCGCGCGGGTGCCGGACGGGGAGCCGGGGCTGCTGGCCGTACGGGGCCCGGTCGGGTGCCGGTATCTGGCGGATCCACGCCAGCGGGAGTACGTACGGGGCGGCTGGAATCTGACCGGTGACACGTATATACGCGAGCCCGATGGCTACTTCCGCTATGTCGCCCGTGCCGATGACATGATCATCTCGGCTGGTTACAACATCGCGGGTCCCGAGGTCGAGGACGCCCTGCTGGCCCATCCCGATGTGCTGGAGGCGGCGGTGGTCGGCCGCCCCGACGAGGTACGCGGCCAGACCGTCGCCGCGTTTGTCGTCCTGCGGGAGGGCGCGGAGCCGGGCGAGGAGACCGTACGGGTGCTGCGGGATTTCGTCGGCGCGCGGCTCGTACCGTACAAGCGCCCGCACTCGGTGGTCTTCCTGGACGCGCTCCCCCGTACCCCCACGGGCAAGCTCCAGCGCTTCCTGTTGCGCGGTCCCGGCCCTGTCCACCGTGGTCCCGGCCCTGTCCACCAGGGCATACAGTGATCGCGTGGCCGAGCAGCACACCCCTCGTTCCCTGATCGTCACCCTGTACGGCGCGTACGGCCGCACCCCGGACGGCGCCCCGCTCGCCGTGGCCGGGCTGATCCGGCTGCTGGGGGCGCTCGGTGTCGACGCGCCCGCGGTGCGCTCGTCGGTATCCCGGCTCAAGCGCCGTGGTCTGCTGGTCCCGGAACGTACGGCGGAGGGCGCGGCCGGGTACGCGCTGTCGGCCGAAGCCCGCGAGCTGCTCGACGACGGGGACCGCAGGATCTACGACCGGCCCGCGCCCCGGCTCTCCGACGGCTGGGTGCTGGCGGTCTTCTCCGTACCGGAGGCCGAGCGTCACAAGCGCCATCTGCTCCGGTCGCGGCTGGGCCGCCTCGGCTTCGGCACGGCCGCGCCGGGGGTGTGGATCGCGCCGGGGCGGCTGTACGAGGAGACGAGCCACGCCCTGGGCCGGCTCGGCCTCGACGGGTACGTGGATCTCTTCCGCGGGGACCATCTCGGCTTCGAGGCCACGTCGGAGGCCGTGGCCCGCTGGTGGGACCTGGATGCGATCGCCACGCGCCACGAGGAGTTCCTGGCCGCGCACGAACCGGTGCTGCGGGCCTGGGCGGACCGGCGGGAGGTACCGCCGGAGGACGCCTACCGCGACTATCTGCTCGCTCTGGACTCCTGGCGCCACCTCCCGTACACCGACCCGGGGCTGCCCGCGGACCTGCTGCCGAAGACCTGGCCGGGCGAGCGTTCGGCGGAGGTCTTCAACCTGCTGCACGCCCAACTACGGGACCCGGGCCTGGAGTTCGTACGTACGCACGGGAATCGCTGAGCGCGGAGGCAGTGCAGGGGGGTGCGGTCGGCGGAAGCAACGCGGTCGGCGGACGCAGCGGACGTACGGGGAGCGGGAGCGCTCAGCGCTGAGTGAGGCCCAGCGTGAGGCGCGGCCTGGGGGCGTCGGTACGGCCGGACGGCGGCGGGCGGCTGCCCGCGCGGTACGGGAGCGGCCAGGGCGCGGCAGGCCCTTCGTACCCCTGGGCCGCGGCGGCGTGCAGCGTCCACTGCGGGTCGTGGAGGTGCGGCCGGGCGAGGGCGCAGAGGTCCGCGCGGCCCGCCAGCAGCAGGGAGTTGACGTCGTCCCAGGAGGAGATGGCCCCGACCGCGATCACCGGTACGGACAGGGTGTTGCGGATCAGGTCGGCGAACGGTGTCTGGTACGAGCGGCCGAACTCGGGCCGTTCGTCCGCGACGACCTGGCCGGTCGACACATCGATCGCGTCGGCGCCGTGCGCGGTGAAGGCACGGGCGATCTCGACGGCCTCGTCCATGGTGGTGCCGCCGGGCGCCCAGTCGGTGGCGGAGATACGGACGGTCATGGGCAGCTCGTCGGGCCACTCGGCCCGTACGGCGTCGAAGACTTCGAGGGGGAAGCGCAGCCGACCCTCCAGCGGGCCGCCGTAGGCGTCGGTGCGCCGGTTGGTGAGCGGGGAGAGAAAGCCGGAGAGCAAGTAGCCATGCGCGCAGTGCAGTTCGAGCAGATCAAAGCCACTGCGCCGGGCCCGCCGGGCGGCCGCGGCGAACTGCTCACGTATCTCGCCCAGCTGACGGCCGTCAAGCTGGTGCGGTACCTGGCTGATCCCCGGCCGGTACGGCAGCGGGGAGGCGGCGCTCAGCGGCCAGTTGCCCTCGGGCAGCGGCTCGTCCATGCCCTCCCACATCAGCCGGGTGGAGCCCTTGCGCCCGGAGTGCCCGAGCTGGACACCGATGGCGGTTCCGGGCGAGGCGGTGTGGACGAAATCGGTGATACGGCGCCAGCCCTCGCCCTGCTCACGGGTGTAGAGCCCGGTGCAGCCGGGGGTGATCCGGCCCTCCGGGCTCACACACACCATCTCGGTCATGACCAGCCCGGCGCCGCCGAGGGCGCGGGCGCCGAGATGGACGAGATGGAAGTCCCCGGGGACGCCGTCCGCCGCGGAGTACATGTCCATGGGCGAGACGACGACCCGGTTGCGCAGGGTCAGCCCGCGCAGCCGGAAGGGTGTGAACATCGGGGGTGTGCCGGGTGGGCTGCCGAAACCGTCCTCCACCGCGCGGGTGAAGGCAGGGTCACGCAGCCGCAGATTGGCATGGGTGACCCGGCGGCTGCGGGTCAGCAGCCCGAAGGCGAACTGGCGCGGCGGCTGATCCGTATACGCGGCCAGTTCCTCGAACCAGCGCAGGCTCGCGGCGGCGGCGCGCTGGGTGGACTCGACGACCGGGCGGCGCTCGCTCTCGTACGCGGCGAGCGCGTCCGGCAGACCGGGGCTCTCCTCGATACAGGCGGCGAGCGCGAGGGCGTCCTCGACGGCGAGCTTGGTGCCGGAGCCGATGGAGAAGTGGGCGGTGTGGGCGGCGTCGCCGATCAGCACCGTATTGCCGTGGCTCCAGCGGTCGTTGACGACCGTACGGAAAACGCTCCAGGAGGAGGCGTTCGCGCGAAGGGGCCGTCCGCCGAGCGCCCCGGCGAAGATCTCCGCGCACCGCTCGACGGACCGCTGGGTGGACGATTCGGCGGACCGCTCGGCAGACCGCTCAGTCGACGAATCGGCGGACCGGTCGGCAGACCGCTCGGTGGACCGTCGCTCGTCGAGACCCTCGAACCCGGCCGCCCGCCAGACCTCTTCGCGCATCTCGACGATGACGGTGCTGCGCGGGCCGTCGGCGCTCTGTTCGCCGGCGTACGGATAGGCGTGGAGCTGCATCACCCCGTGCTCGGTCTCGGCGGTCTCGAAGCGGAATGCGTCGAAGGCGAAGTCGGCGGCGAGCCAGATGTAGCGGCAGCGGTGGGTGCTGATCCGGGGCCCGAAGTGCGCAGCATGGGCCGTGCGGGTGAGGCTGTGGATCCCGTCCGCGGCGATCACCAGGTCGTGGGAGGCGGCGAGTTCGCCAGCGGGCGGCGCCTCGGTGCGGAAGCGGAGCCGTACGCCCAGGGAAGCGCAGCGCTCGTGCAGGATCTCCAGCAGCCTGCGCCTGCCGAGGGCCGCGAAGCCATGGCCGCGCGAGGTGAGGGTAAGGCCGCGGTGGACGATGTCGATGGCGTCCCAGCGGACGAACTCGGCCTGGAGCGCCCGGTGGACGACAGGGTCCGCGTGCTCGATCCCGCCGAGCGTCTCGTCGGAGAGGACGACGCCGAAGCCGAAGGTGTCACCGGGGGCGTCGCGCTCCCAGACGGTGATCTCAAGGGCGGGGTCCAGCCGTTTGAGCAGGGCCGCCGCGTACAGTCCGCCGGGGCCGCCGCCGATCACCGCGATCCGCACGGCTACCGTCCCTGCCACTTCGGGGGCCGCTTCTCCGTGAAGGCGGCGTGGAACTCCGCGTAGTCCTTGCCGTACATCAGCAACGCCTGCGTGGAGGCGTCCAGTTCGACGGCGGCGGCCAGCGGCATGTCCAGCTCGGCGGTGAGCAGGGCCTTGGTCCTGGCGTACGCGAGGGCCGGGCCGCGTGCGAGGGTACGGGCCAGTTCGGCGGCCCGTGTGCCGGCGGCGCCCTCGGCGGTCAGCTCGCTGATCAGGCCGATCCGCTCGGCCTCGGGCGCGCGTACGGGCTCTCCGAGCATCAGCAGCCGGGTCGCGTGGCCGAGTCCGACGACCCGGGGCAGCAGATAGGCCGCGCCCATGTCGCCGCCGGAGAGGCCGACCCGGGTGAAGAGGAAGGCGAACCGCGCGGAGGGGTCCGCGATCCGGAAGTCGGCGGCGAGTGCGAGGACCGCTCCGGCGCCGGCGGCGACTCCGTGCACGGCGGCGATCACCGGGAAGGGGCACTCGCGGATCGCCCTGACGACCTGCCCGGTCATCCGGTTGAAGTCGAGGAGCTGGGCGGTGTCCATGGCGAGGGTCGCGCCGATGATCTCGTCGACATCGCCGCCCGAGCAGAAACCGCGCCCCTCGCCGGCCAGCACCAAGGCGCGTACGGAACCCTCCCGGGACAACTCGGCGAGGAGATCGCGCAGATCGGCGTAGGCGCCGAAGGTGAGGGCGTTGAGCTTCTCGGGGCGGGCGAGGGTGACGGTCGCAACGCCGTCGTCGTCTCGCGTCAGCCGGAGATGGCGCCACTCCTCGGTGCGGGGCGCGGAGCCGGTGAAGGGGCTCGTCGAGCCGGCGGAGCTGTCCGTGGAATGGCTCGTGCTGCTCGCGGAGTGGCTCATGGGCGTACGGCCTCCCTTGACGGGGCGCGATCCCTCACCGGGACCGTATCACCAGTCCGTGACTGTCGTCACGAGTACGCAATACGATCCGGCCGTCCGGCGTATAGCGCGCTCGCGCCGACCGGAGCGCGTCGCGCAAGACCCCGCCCGTCCCCTCTGCCACCCCCATCGGCCCCGCATCGCCCGGTCCGTATCCGGCCCGCCACCGTGCCGAAGGTCCCGGCGACGGCGGGACGGAAGTCCCGGCCATGGCAGGCCGCCGACTCTTGCCCGCGCCCTTACGCTCCGTAAATTTGAATTCGATAAAACTTCTGGGCTTCGACGGCCCGCCAACGCTTGTTCAACCGCCAACCCTTGATCGGACCACCCGCCGTGCCGGAAACCTCAGGCCTCCCCTCCTGGCGTGTCGCACTGCCCCACAGCGCTGAAGCCGTACCGCTCGCACGGGCCCTGGTCCGGACGGCGATCGCGCATCTCGCGGACACGACGGACAGCGACACCGCGGAGCTGCTCACCGCAGAGCTGGTGGCCAACGCGATCAAGCACACCGCGGGCGACGAGCCGATCGAGCTGGTGGTGGAGCTGCTGCCGACCGGCTGCCAGGTCGAGGTGCACGACCGCGACCCCGCTCCGCCGGGCGATCTCGCGCGCGCCGGCTTCGGCACGATGCCCGACCCCTGGCAGGAGGACGGCCGCGGCCTGCTGCTGATCCACACGCTGAGCGCGGAATGCGGGCACCGCCCCACCGACCAGGGCAAGGCGGTCTGGTTCACCCTGCCGTCGGACTGACCCGGACTAACCCGGACCGCCCCGGAGCGACTCGGACCGACCCGGAGCGCATGGCGCCGGCCGCGAATGGCTCCCGGAACGAGGCCGCACAGCACATCAGGCCCGGTGCTGATGTCTCAGCACCGGGCCTGACCTGGGCCGGGGGTAAGCCGGTTGCTACGTGTTACGCCGGGTATGTGTTACGCCGGTACGTGTTACGCCGGGTCTATGCGGGAGACCTTGCCGCCGATGCCGAGCACATACAGCTCGCCGTCGCCGCCCTGTACGAACGAGATGACCTCGCCGCCGTTGACGCCGAGGTCGCTTTCGCCCGTCACCTTGCCGTTCTCCAACTGCAGAGTGCGGACCGTGCCGTCGCAGTAGTCGCTGAACACGTACTGCCCCTTGAGAGCCGGGATCGCCTTGCCGCGGTAGACGAATCCGCCGGTCACCGAGCAGCCCAGCCCGCTACGGTCGTACTCGTGGACCGGCGGTACGTGGTTCGCGGGCTCCGTGCCGCCCCGGAAGGGGTGGTTGCCCTCCATCTCGGACCAGCCGTAGTTCTCGCCGCCCTTGCTGGATGCCGGGGCCCAGTCGATCTCCTCCCACTCGCTCTGGCCGACGTCCGCGATCAGCAGGTCGCCCGTGCCCGCGTCGAAGGAGAACCGCCACGGGTTGCGCAGCCCGTACGCCCAGATCTCGCCCTTCGCGTTCGGGACGCCCACGAACGGGTTGTCCGACGGGATCGCGTACGGCTTGCCGCCCCTCGGGTCGATCCGCAGCAGCTTGCCGAGCAGCGTGTCGAGGTTCTGCCCGTTGTCGTGCGGGTCGCCGCCCGAGCCGCCGTCGCCGAACGCAATGTAGAGGTAGCCGTCGGGGCCGAACTTGATGTCGCCGCCGTTGTGGTTGGGGTACGGCTGCGTCTGGGTGAGGACGGTGCGCCGGGTGTTCGGCTGGATCTTGCCGTACCGTACGGCGAACTCGTCGACGGTGCTGGTGCCTTCGAGGTCCGTGTACGAGATGTAGAAGTGCGCGAACGTCTTGTCGAACGCGATGCCCAGCAGGCCGCGTTCGCCGTCGGTGGTGGTCTCGTCGGATATGTCGAGGACCGGCGCGCCGAGCCCCTGCCTGCCCAGGACCCGTACGGTGCCCGCGCGTTCGGCTATCCAGACCGTGCCACCGGGGCCGGCTGCGCCGGCGATGGGATTCTGGGCGGTGGCCACTTGGGTGAGCTTGACCTCCGCCGCCTGACGTGGGGCGGCACGCTCGTCGGCGGACGCCGTGGTCAAGGCGAGGGAAGCTATGAGACAGATGGTGCCGATGATCGCCGAGCTTCTGGTGCGAACTTTCACCATGACTCCTAGAGGCGGCGAATGGGGGAACCCGGCTGCTTAGGGCAGAGTTGTGTGATCGTCGCCCGCGCCAGCACGCAACCTGGGTGGGGGGATTGTGTGCCGCTGGCACGGATGAGAATACAGGGACAGGACGGTTTGGCGTAGACCAATGCCGGTCAGCGAAGCCCGGCGGCCGTCGGACCCGTCCCGGCGAGCGTGGCCACCAGGACCGCCTTGATGGTGTGCAGCCGGTTCTCGGCCTCGTCGAAGACGACCGAATGCGCCGACTCGAAGACCTCGTCGGTGACTTCCAGCTCGCTCAGACCGTGGCGTTCGTGGATCTCGCGGCCGACCGCCGTGTCCAGGTCGTGGAACGCCGGCAGGCAGTGCAGGAACTTCACCTCGGGGTTCCCGGTCGCGCGCAGCACATCCATGGTCACGGAGTACGGGCCGAGCGCGGCGATCCGCTCGTCCCAGACCTCCTTCGACTCGCCCATCGACACCCACACATCGGTGGCCACGAAGTCCGCGCCCGCGACACCCTCCTTGATCTCCTCGGTGAGGGTCAGCCGCGCGCCGCTGGTCTTCGCGGCCTCGCGGGCCAGGGCGAGGACCGTATCGGCCGGCCAGTAGGCGCGCGGCGCGACGATCCGTACGTCCATGCCCAGCAGCGCGCCCGTGACCAGGTACGAGTTGCCCATGTTGAAGCGGGCGTCGCCGAGGTAGGCGAAGGCGATCTCCGTCAGGGGCTTGGCGCTGTGCTCGGTCATGGTCAGCACATCGGCGAGCATCTGGGTCGGGTGCCAGGCGTCCGTAAGGCCGTTGAAGACCGGAACGCCCGCGTGCGCGGCCAGCGCCTCGACAGTCGCCTGGGCGTCGCCGCGGTATTCGATGCCGTCGTACATCCGCCCGAGGACCCGGGCGGTGTCCTTCGCCGACTCCTTCTTCCCGATGTGCGAACCGGAGGGGTCGATATACGTGGTGGCCGCGCCCTGGTCCGCCGCCGCCACCTCGAAGGCGCAGCGGGTGCGGGTGGAGGACTTCTCGAAGATCAGCGCGATGTTCTTGCCGCGCAGCCGCTGGATCTCGGTGCCCGCCTTCTTCGCGGCCTTCAGCTCGGCGGCGAGGTCGATCAGGCCGCGGAACTCCTCGGCCGTGAAGTCCAGTTCCTTGAGGAAGTGGCGGCCTGCGAGGTTCATAGCCATGGTGGCTGCTCCTGGTGGCGCGGAAAGGGAAGGGGAAAGGGGGCGGGGAAGCAGGGGGTGGCCCCGACCGGGACCATGGAACTATATACGACGGATCGTATTGCTATACGATGCCAGATCCGCCCGGCAGCCGGTTTGTCCGCAATCGCCGGACGGGCTTGATTCCGGGACCGCACTCACACCGCGGCGCGTTCCACCGGGCAGCTCATACAGCGCGGTCCGCCCCGGCCCCGGCCCAGTTCGCTGCCGGGGATCTCGATCACCTCGATGCCCTGTCTGCGCAGATGCGTGTTGGTGGTGACGTTACGGTCGTACGCCACGACCACCCCGGGCTCGACGGCCAGCACATTGCAGCCGTCGTCCCACTGCTCCCGCGCCGCCGAGTGCACGTCCTGGGTGGCGGTCAGCACCCGGATCTCCGCCAGCCCCAGCGCCGCCGCGATGGCGCGGTGCATATGCTCCGGCGGATGGTCGGTGACCTTCAGCTCATGCCCGTCGCCGCCCGGCTCGATGGTGTACGAGCGGAGCATGCCGAGCCCCGCGTACTGGGTGAAGGTGTCGGAGTCGACCATCGTCATCACCGTGTCGAGATGCATGAACGCCCGCCGCTTGGGCATGTCCAGCGCCACGATGGTGGTCGCGGAACCGGTCGCGAAGAGCCCCCGGGCCAGCATCTCGACCGCCTGCGGGGTGGTGCGCTCGCTCATCCCGATCAGTACGGCTCCGCCGCCGATGACCAGGACATCGCCGCCCTCGATCGTCGAGGGATAGTCGTCCTGCCCCTCCGACCAGTGGTGGAAGGCACCGGCGTCGGGGCCGGTGAAGAGCGGATGGTGCTTGTAGATCGCCTCGAAGTGCACGGTCTCGCGCTGCCGGGCGGGCCAGCGCATGGCGTTGATGCTCACTCCGTCGTAGATCCAGGCGGAGGTGTCGCGGGTGAAGATATGGTTCGGCAGCGGGTCGAGCAGGAAGTCGTCCAGCGCCATCACATGGAAGCGGACGGAGGTCGGCTCCGCGTGCCGCTCCAGGAACTCGCGCTTGGTCATCCCGCCGACCAGCGCCTCGACCAGCTCGTCCGTCGGCAGCGCGTCGAAGACCGCCCGGAGATGGCCGGTGGCGAGCGGACCGTACTCCTTCTCGTCGAAGACCCGGTCCAGTACGAGCCGTCGCGCCGCCGGAAGCTCCAGTGACTCGCGCAGCAGCTCGCCGAAGAGATGCACGTGCACGCCCCGGTCGCGGAGCACCGCGGCGAAGGCGTCGTGCTCCTCCTGGGCGCGCCGTACCCACAGCACATCGTCGAAGAGCAGCGCGTCCTTGTTGCCGGGTGTGAGCCGTTTCAGCTCCAGATCCGGCCGGTGCAGTATGACGCGGCGCAGCCGGCCGGTCTCGGAGTCGACATGGAATCCCATGCCACCATCCTCACCGCACGGCGCACGATTCACGCGGTGAACGGGAGCGGATGAGAGCACGGTCTCAGTGAGGTCCTGCGGCGGGGCGGCGAGGTCCCGGCGCGGGGGCCGGGCCGGGCGACCCGGCCCCCGTGCCCGGGGGCCTGCTCAGAGACGGGGATCGACCGGCCCGATCCGGAGGTCGACCGGCTCACAGACGCGGGTCGACCGGTTCCGACTCCAGGGCCAGGACCGCGAACACCGCCTCGTGGACCCGCCACAGCGGCTCGCCGTCCGCCAGCCGGTCCAGGGCCTCGAGCCCCAGCGCGTACTCGCGCAGCGCCAGGGACCGCTTGTGGCCGAGGAACCGGTTGCGCAGGCGCTGGAGATTGTCCGGACGCGTGTACTCGGGACCGTAGATGATCCGCAGGTACTCCCGGCCGCGCACCTTGATGCCCGGCTGTACGAGCCGCCCCTTCGCGTCCCGTACCAGCGCCGCGAGCGGCTTGACCACCATGCCCTCGCCGCCGCGCTCCGTCATCTCCAGCCACCAGTCGACGCCGCCGCGCACCGATTCCTCGTCACCCGTGTCGACGATCAGCCGCCGGGTGACCTGGAGCAGCCCGGTCGGGTCGTGCTCGACCAGCAGGTCCAGCCAGGCGAGCTGCTGGTCGTGCGGGACTCCGGCGAGGCTGCGGCCCTGGACGGCCAGGATCTGGAACGGCGCGAGCCGCACCCCGTCCAGACCGTCCGTGGTCCAGCAGTAGCGCCGGTACGCCTCGGTGAACGCGGCCGCGTCGCTCGCGCGCCCGCGCTGCGCCGCCAGCAGGTCGCCGGCGTCCACGCCCCGGGACACCGCGGCCTCCAGGGCCCGGGTCACGGCGGGGAAGGCGGCGCCCGCCGCGGCTCCGACCGCCGCGTACTGGGTGCGCAGCAGCCCGGTGGCCTTGAGCGACCAGGGCATCAGCTCGGCGTCCAGCAGCAGCCAGTCCGTGCCGAGTTCCGCCCACAGCCCGGCGGCCGTGACGGCGGCACGCAGCCGCTCCAGGATCTGCTCGGTGACGGCCGGGTCGTCGAAGAAGGGCCTGCCGGTACGGGTGTGCAGGGCGCCGGTCACTCCGGCCGTGCCGAAGCGCTCGCGCGCCACCGCCTCGTCCCGGCAGACCAGCGCCACCGCGCGCGAGCCCATGTGCTTCTCCTCGCACACGACCCGGTCGACGCCGTCGGCGCGGTACTGGGCGAAGGCCTCCGCCGGGTGCTCCAGGAACGGCCCGCCGGCGGCGTCCGGGGCCGCGGTCGCGGTGGGCGCCATGGTGGGCGGGAGATACGCGAGCAGCCGGGGGTCGACCGCAAAGCGGCTCATGACCTCCAGCGCCGCCGCCGCGTTCTCCTCGCGTACCGCGAGCCGCCCCATGTGGCGGGTCTCCACGGTCCGTCTGCCCTGCACATCGGCCAGGTCCAGCGGCCGGCCCTCCCGGCCGCCGGGTGCCTCGGTGACCAGCGGTCTGGTCGGCTCGTACCAGACCCGCTCGGCGGGTACGTCGACGAGTTCGCGCTCGGGCCAGCGCAGCGCGGTCATCCGGCCGCCGAAGACCGCGCCGGTGTCGAGACAGATGGTGTTGTTGATCCAGGAGGTGTTCGGTACGGGTGTGTGGCCGTACACCACAGCGGCCCGGCCCCGGTAGTCCTCGGCCCACGGGTAGCGCACGGGCAGGCCGAACTCGTCGGTCTCGCCCGTGGTCTCGCCGTACAGGGCGTGCGAGCGGACCCGGCCGGAGGTGCGGCCGTGGTACTTCTCGGGCAGCCCGGCGTGACAGACGACCAGCTTGCCGCCGTCCAGGACGTAGTGGCTGACCAGGCCGTCGATGAACTCCCGTACCCGCGCGCGGAACGCGTCGTCCTCCTTCTCGAACTGCTCGACGGTCTCGGCGAGTCCATGCGTGTGCTGGACCTTTCTGCCCTTGAGCCAGCGGCCGAGCTTGTTCTCGTGATTGCCCGGTACGCACAGGGCGTTGCCGGACTCGACCATGTCCATCACCAGGCGCAGCACTCCGGGGCTGTCGGGGCCGCGGTCGACGAGGTCGCCGACGAAGACGGCCGTACGCCCCTCGGGGTGAGCACCGCCCTCATAGCCGAGCTTCCCGAGCAGGGTCTCCAGCTCGGAGCGGCAGCCGTGGATGTCGCCGATGATGTCGAAGGGGCCGGTGAGGTGGGCGAGGTCGTTGTAGCGGCGTTCGAGGACGACCCCGGCGGCGGCCACTTCGCGCTCGCCGCGCAGGATGTGGACCTTGCGGAAGCCCTCGCGTTCGAGGCCGCGCAGCGAGCGGCGGAGTTCGGCGCGGTGGCGCTTGATGACATGGCGGGGCATCCCGGCCCGGTCGGGGCGGTTGGCGTTGCGCGCCGCGCACACCTCCTCGGGCAGGTCGAGGACGATCGCCACGGGCAGCACATCGTGCTCGCGCGCGATCCGTACGAGCTGCTTGCGGCTCTCGGGCTGCACATTGGTGGCGTCCACGACGGTGAGCCGGCCGGCCGCGAGCCGCTTGGCCACGATGTAGTGCAGGACGTCGAAGGCGTCGCCGCTGGCGCTCTGGTCGTTCTCGTCGTCGGCGACCAGGCCGCGGCAGAAGTCCGAGGAGACGATCTGGGTGGGCTTGAAGTGGCTTCTGGCGAAGGTGGACTTACCGGAGCCGGTGGCACCGATCAGCACGACGAGGGAGAGGTCGGGGACGGGGAGAAGGCGCTCGGCGGCAGGGGAGTTCGGCGCGGTGGCGGTGGTGGCGGTTGTGGTGCCGCTCGCGGCAGTGTCGGTTATGTCGCTCATGCGGCCTTTCCTTCCTCGTGGTGGCTGTCCTCGTGACGGCTGAAGACGGCCATCTGGGTGGGCGGTCCCACCTCGGGGTCGTCGGGGCCCACCGGGACATACGCGACGGCATAGCCATGGCGCTCGGCGACCGCGCCAGCCCAGCCGTGGAACTCCTCGCGCGTCCACTCGAAGCGGTGGTCGCTGTGGCGTACATGGCCGGCGGGCAGGGTCTCCCAGCGCACGTTGTACTCGGCGTTCGGCGTGGTCACGAGGACGGTACGGGGGCGGGCCGCGCCGAACACCGCGTACTCCAGGGCGGGCAGCCGCGGCGGATCGACATGCTCGACGACCTCGCTCAGCACGGCCGCGTCGTATCCCTTGAGCCGCTTGTCCGTGTAGGTGAGGGCGCCCTGCACGAGGGAGACGCGGGCGGCCTGGCGCTCGCTCATCCGCTCCAGGCCGAGGCGGCGGGAGGCGATGGTCAGGGCGCGTACCGATACGTCCACGCCGACGATCCGGGTGAAGCGCGCGTCCTTGAGCAACGCCCGTACGAGCCGGCCCTCGCCGCAGCCCAGGTCGAGCACCGTGCCCGCGCCCGCGTCGCGCAGGGCGGCCAGGATCGCGTCACGCCGCTGGTCGGCGAGCGAGGGCTCCTTCGCCGCGCTTTCGCTGCCGGAGCAGTCAGAGTCGTCAGAGCTGACAGAGCTGTCGGACTTGTCTGACTTGTCGGAACCAGCGGGGCCGGTCGGGCTGTTGGAGCCGTACGGTGCGGGGTCGGCCGGGGTCGCCCCGGTCTCCTCCGCAAGCGTCTCCTCCGCGGCGTCGTCGAGCGCCACCGCGTTGTCGAGCGCCTCGACCTCGATGTCGTCGGCCTCGGCGAGCCGTACCAGCTCAAGACGTTCCATGGCCTGCCGGGTCAGACTCCAGCGGCGGGCCAGATAGCGGCTGGTGATCAGCTTCTGTTCGGGGTGGCCGGCCAGCCAGCCGTCGCCCGCGCGCAGCAGCTTGTCCACCTCGTCGGGCGCGACCCAGTAGTGCTTGGCGTCGTCGAGGACCGGCAGCAGAACATAGAGCTGGCGCAGCGCGTCCGCGAGCCGCAGCTCGCCCTCCAGGACGAGATGCGTGTAGCGCGACTCGCCCCACTGCGGGAACCGCTCGTCCAGCGCCACCGGCCGTGCCTCCACGGAGGTCCAGCCCAGCGGTCCGAAGAGCTTGCCCACCAGCTCGGCGCCGCCGCGCGCGGGTACGGCCGGGATCTCGATCCGCAGCGGCAGCGGGTTCGCGGCACGCTCGGGAAGGGCGGCGCAGACGCCGCGCAGCGCGCTCTTGAAGACCGTGCTCAGCGCGACGGCGAGAAGTGAAGAGGCCGCGTAGGGGCGGTCGTTGACATACTGCGCGAGCGCCGCGTCGGGCGCGCCGCCCCGGCCCTTCCCCCGGCCCCGGCGTACCAGCGCCACGGGATCGACCTCCAGCAGCAGCGCCGCTGTGCAGCGCTCGGCGGACGCCTCGGGGTAGAGGACATGGGCGGTGCCATGCGCGGTGGAGAACGTCTGCGCCCGGTCGGGATGCTTGTGCAGCAGAAATCCGAGGTCGGTAGCGGGACGCTCCGGGGTGCCGGTGGTGCTGATCGTCAGGAACACCCGAACGAGTATTGCCCGCCGGGACCGCCACGACCAGGGGTTTTCCATCCCGAACACGTCCGGACCCGCTCTGCCCATGCCCTCCGGCCGTGTCCCAAGCGCCTGCCCCGCCGCTCCCCCCGCTCGCCCTTACCGCGCCAACGCCGCGCCCAGCCGGGCGATATCGGCCGGCCCGACCCGGCAGCAACCGCCCACCAGCCGCGCGCCCGCCCTCTGCCAGGACCGCACTCGCGCCGGGTCGAAGGTGGCGTCACCGCGCCAGCTCCTGGTCTCCGCGTCCCATCCCTCTCCGCTGTTGGGGTAGACGACCACCGGCTTGCCGGTCACCGAAGCGGCGATCTCGACCGCGCGGCCGGCATCGGCCGGCTCGCAGCAGTTGATGCCCACCGCGATCACCTGCCCGGCACCGGCTGCCAGGGCGAAGGCCTCGGCGAGCGGCTGGCCAGCCCGGGTGTGCTCGCCCGTGATGGAGTACGAGAGCCAGACCGGCACCCCGCAGCCGTCGGCGGCCCGTAGCAGCGCCTCCGCCTCGACGGTGTCCGGCACCGTCTCCAGCGCCAGCGCGTCCGGACCGGCCGCCGCGAGTGCCTCGATCCTCGGCCGGTGGAAACGCTCCAGCTCCGCCACCGTCAGTCCGTACCGCCCGCGGTACTCGCTGCCGTCCGCGAGCATCGCCCCGTACGGTCCGACCGACGCGGCCACCCACACCTCCCGCTCCCCCGCCGCCGCGCGGCGCGCCAGCTCCACGCTTCTGGCCAGCAGCGCGCCGGCCTCGCGCCGCGGCACACCCCGCCGCGCGAAGCCCTCATAGGTCGCCTGGTAGCTGGAGGTGATCAGCACCCGGGCGCCCGCCCGCACATACGCCGCGTGGGCGGCCTCGATCTGCTCGGGTCCGTCGGCCAGGAGCCGCGCGGACCAGAGGTCGTCGGACAGATCACAGCCCTGGTCCGCGAGCTGGTTGGACAGACCGCCGTCCAGGACGAGGGTCTCCTCCGCCAGCGCGGCGGCGAGGGTGCGGGCGGGCTTCATGGCTGCTCCAGCGCTTCGGGCTCCGGTTCCTGGCTGTTCTCGGTCCCGTGTGCGCCGGCTTCGCCGCTCAGGAACCGGCGGGTCAGGAACCGGCGAGCTGGGACTGGACCTGTGAGGAGATCAGCTCCAGATGGTCGAGGTCGTCCAGATCCATGACCTGGAGATAGATCCGCTCCGAGCCGACCGCGCCGTACCGCCCGATCTTGTCGACCACCTCGGCGGGCGAGCCCGCCAGCCCGTTCGCCTTCAGCTCCTCGACCTCCCGGCCGAGGGCCGCCGCCCGCCGGGCCACCTCGGCATCGTCCTTGCCGACACACACCACCAGCGCGTTCGAGTACACAAGGTCACCGGCCGGGCGGCCGATGGCCTCGGCGGCGGCCCGCACCCGGCTGAACTGCCGCTCCGTGTCCTCGATGGAGGCGAAGGGGATATTGAACTCGTCCGCGTACTGAGCGGTCAGCCTCGGCGTACGCGTCGCACCATGGCCGCCGATCAGGACCGGCACCTTGCTCTGCGCGGGCTTGGGCAGCGCGGGAGAGTCGGTGAGCTGGTAATAGGTGCCGTCATAGCTGAAGGTCTTGCCGGTCTCCGTGGCCCAGAGCCCGGTCACGATCGCGAGCTGCTCCTCCAGCCGCGCGAACTTCTCCTTGGGGAACGGAATGCCGTACGCCTTGTGCTCGTCCTCGAACCAGCCCGCGCCCAGGCCCAGTTCGACCCGGCCGCCGGACATCTGGTCCACCTGCGCGACCTGGATGGCGAGCACGCCCGGCAGCCGGAACGTACCGGCCGTCATCAGCGTGCCCAGCCGGATCCGCTTGGTCTCCCGGGCCAGCCCGGCCAGGGTGATCCAGGCGTCCGTCGGCCCGGGGAGCCCGTCGGCGGACCCCATCTTCAGATAATGGTCGGACCGGAAGAAGGCGTTGAAGCCGAGGTCCTCGGTGGCCTTGGCCACGCGCAGCAGCGTCTCATAGCTCGCCCCCTGCTGGGGCTCGGTGAAGATTCGAAGATCCATGCATCTATCCTGCACCCTCGAACCGCCGGCCTCCTTCCCGCTCCCGTGCGCTCAGCCTGCGCAGCAGCGCGCCCACCCGGTCGCTCGACTCGTCGGCGGCGTCGATCGCCTCGATGCACTGCCAGTACAGCCCCTCCTCGTCCGTCGCACACGCCACCGCCACCAGCGCGATCCCCACCTCGCCCAGCAGCGCGCCCAGTCCGGCCAGCGCTCCCCGTGTGTCCAGCACCCCGGAGAGTCCGCCCGCCCGTATCCCGCCGCGGCAGAGCCCCGGCTGATCCGGCAGTCCACAGCCGCGCCCGCCGGCCTCGCCCAGCTCGCGCGCCTCGCCCCTCAGCTCCTGCGGTCCGCTGATCGCCAGCCGGTCGCCGATCGCCTGAGCCAGGGCCTGTGCCTGGCAGGCCTCCGTGATGACGTCCAGCGGCTCCGCACTCCCCGCCAGGGCATGCCGGCTCACCGCGATGAGCCGTTCCGCATCCATCCAACAGCCCCCGTTCATAAGACAATCCTGCCCTCTCACTCCACTACCCAGAGTGAGGGACTGGCGACAGAAAGGCCAGAGCAATGCGGAAATCTGTGGACAGCAGGCTCAATGTGTATAACTCAATCACTCCGCAGAGTGACGATCATGGAAGATCGGGCCGCTCAGGGGGCCGCTTGGGCGGATAACGGACCTCATTCCGCTCCATCTTCGCCGCGAGCGCCGCGAGCGGGTCGATGCCCAGCACCTCGCAGAACTGGAGCAGATACGCGAGCACATCGGCGACCTCGTCCGCCACCCGGTGCGCCGACCCGGGGTCCTCCATCACCCGCGCCGACTGCTCCGGGGTCAACCACTGGAAGATCTCCAGCAGTTCGGAGGCCTCGACGCTGAGCGCCGCCGCCAGATTCTTGGGGGTGTGGTACGGCTCCCAGTCCCGCGCCGCCGCGAACGCGGCCAAGGCCCGCTGAAGTCCCGCAACATCGTGTTCCGTCACGGTCCCAGGTCTACCACCGCCGCCAGAACCCGCCCGCGGCCAGGGCGGCCGGCCGGGGCGACGGGCCAGAGCGACACCCAAGACAAGCCGGGGTGACACCCGGACAAGCCGGGGCGACACCCAAGGCAGGCCGGGGCGACACCCAAGGCAGGCCGGGGCGCCGCCTACGACCGGGGAATGGCCTCCGCCGCGATCCCCTCGACCTCCGTGCCGATCGGCGCCAGCAGGAAGACGTTCCGGTCGACCCGGTGCATCCCGCTGCCGAGCCCGAAGACCACACCGCTGCTGAAGTCCAGGATCCGCTTGGCCACATCGGGCTCCGCGCTCGTCAGATCGAGCAGCACCGGGATCCGCGCGATGAGATGGTCCGCGACCTCCCGCGCGTCCCCGAACACCTGCACCCGCAGCACGATGAAGCGGCGGTTCTCGGCTTCGTACGTACGCGGGGCCGTCCGGTGGTCGACCCTGGAGGGCCACTCGTCGCGCCCGCGCAGCGGTACGACCTGCGCCAGGCCCTCCCACTGCTCATCGGTGGCGTCGAACTCGCCGTACCTGCCGTACCTGCTCACCGGACCACCCCGCCCGCACGCTGAGTCTGCATGGGGCCATCCTTCCGTCCCTCACTCGTTCGGCCCAATAGCGACACGGCCGGACAGGTGACCGAATGCGGCCGGCCGAAGCCGGCCGGACACGGGACACGCGCCGGGCGGGACTCCGGCCGCCACCGGAGCCCCGAGGACCACCCGGCCCGTCCCGTCAACGCGCGGCACCCTCAACGCGCCGTACCCTCAACGCGCCGCCGGATACTCCCTCTTCACCTCCAGCCCGGCCGGCGCCTCGATCCGCGCCGTACCGTCGGACTCGACGGCGATGTCCAGCCGCCCGCCCGCGACCTCGAACCCGGTCACCGCCAGCGGCCGGTACGCCTCCGCGAACCCCGGCGCGACGGTGAGCGACCCGCCGGGGACATCGGCGCTGAGCCCGAGCAGCGACTGCAGCACCAGTACGGACGAGGCCGCCGCCCAGGCCTGCGGACGGCAGGACGCGGGATAGGGCGAGGGCCAGGTGTCGGTCGCCGCGCCATGGCCCGCGAAGAGTTCCGGCAGACGCGCGTCGAAGCTCTCGGACGCGGTCAGCAGACCCGCCGCGAGCGATCCGGCCTCGTCCGGGAACCCGGCCCTGACCAGACCGTGCACGGCGATCGCGGTGTCGTGCGGCCAGATGGAACCGATGTGGTAGCCGTACGGGTTGTAGCCCACCGAGCCGCTGCTCAGCGTGCGCAGCCCGTGTCCCGAGTCCAGGTCGGGGGCGCTGAGCCGGGCCGCCAGCAGCGCGCTCTCCTCGTGGTCGAGCAGTCCCGTACCGAGCAGATGCCCGAACCCCGAAGTGACCGAGTCCACCGGCTTCTTGTCCCGGTCGAGGGCGACCGCCGGGTACGGTCCCCGCTCGTCCTCCACCCAGAAGTGGCTGCGGAAGCGGTCACGCAGCCGCTCGGCCCACTCCTCCCACTCGTCGGCGCCCGGCCGCCCGAAGGCACGCAGCAGCGCGGCGCCGCCGCGGGCCGCTTCGTACGCGTACGCCTGGACCTCGCACAGCGCGATCGGGGCGGTGGCCAGCCGCCCGTCGCGGTGCCGGATGGCGTCGCCGGAGTCCTTCCAGCCCTGGTTGGCGAGGCCCCGCCCCGAGAGATCGATGTACTTGAGGAAGCCGTCGCCGTCCGCGTCGCCGTGGTCGCGCATCCAGGCCAGCGCGGACTCGGCGTTCGGCAGGAGCTGTTCGACCTGCTCGGGCGCGAGGCCCCAGCGCCAGGAGTCGTGCAGCAGGGTGATCCAGAGCGGGGTGGCGTCGACCGTGCCGTAGTAGAGGGACGGCAGGCCGAAGCCCTCGTGGAACTCCTGGGCGGCGCGCCGCACTTCGTGCAGGATCTTGCCGGGCTGCTCCAGGGTGTCCGGATCGGACGCGGCGCCCTGGCGGCGGGCGAGCGTACGGAGCGTACCGGCGGCGAGGCCGGTGCCCAGGGGCAGCAGCATCCTGGCGGCCCACAGGGAGTCGCGGCCGAAGAGCGTCAGGAACCAGGGGGCTCCGGCCGCCAGGAACTGGTCCGCGGGCGCCTCCGGGTCGGTGAGCCGCAGCCGGTCCAGGTCGGCGGCGGACTGGCCGAGCCAGTGGTCGAAGCGCCGGTCGGAGCTGCGCAGCACCGGGGTGCTCCACGGCAGGGTGTCCGCGGCGGGCGCCGGGAACTGGTCGCCGTCCTCGTGAGCCGCGTCACAGCGCAGTACGGCCGTCCACACCTCGCCGGGCGCGAGGCCGATCTCGTACTCCAGCCGTCCGGTCGCCGCGTCGAGCGCGGTGGGCCTCGGCGTGGAGGCGAGGCGTACGGCGAAGCCGCCCCGCGACCAGTCGAGTCCGCTCCCGTAGGCGGTGGCGGCGGCCGTGGGCAGCGTGTCACCGACTTTGACGCGTTCCATCGCCGCGAGGTCGGTGGCGGCGGTCACGGCCAGCCGGAAGCGGACGTTCTGCCGCCCCGCGTTGGTGACTTCGAGGGTCTCCTCCAGCCGCCCGGGGGTGACGCGGCGGATCCTGCGCAGGGTGACGGCAGGGTCGGCGGTGTCCTCACCGAGCCCGCGCAGCACGGCACGGAAGGAGGCCCGGTCGGCACCGTCAAAAGCTCCGCGCACCGGTGCGAGGGCGAGGCCGTCGACCGCCACCGTGAGCCGGGCCAGCGCCCTGCTGTCGCCGTGGAAGAAGCCGTCGACCCCACCGTCGATCTGTCCGTCCGTGTGCGAGATCACGAAGCTCGGCGCGTACAGCGTCACAGAGGCGTCGTGCAGAAACGGCTGGAGACCTTCGATTGAGGGGGCGGCCCCCGCGACGGACTTCGTTATGTCGTGGGTCTTGACAGTTGTATCCAACAGAGCAGAACCTCTCAGGCATTGGAGCGTTCCAAGAACCCTAACGACGACTTCAGGGCGTTGACAATGGGATTAGAACGCTCCAATGTAATCGCCCTTGATCCCTCTTCCGTACGACCGGCTCCGGAGAACCCATGCCCCGCTCCCCCGACACCGCTTCGTCCAAGGCCGGTCCGGTCACCCTGGCCATGGTCGCGCGACGGGCCGGGGTCTCTCCGCAGACCGTGTCAAATGCTCTGAATTCGCCTGGTCTGCTGCGCCCCGAGACCCTGGAGCGGGTCCGGCGCACCATCGACGAGATGGGCTACCGCCCGCACCGGGCCGCGCAGACGCTCCGTACCCGCTCCAGCAAGCTCATCGGCTACGGCATACGCCCGACCCCGGCCGGCACCCTGGCACCGGTGATGGACCGGTTCCTGCACGCGCTCTCACAGACCGCCGACGAGGCGGGCTACCGGGTCCTGCTGTTCGCCTCGCCGCCCGGCGCCACGGGCCTTGAGGGGTACGAGGAGCTGATCGATCTGCACAGCGTCGACGGTTTTGTGCTCAGCGGCACCGACCGCGGCGATCAGCGGCAGGCCTGGCTCGCCAAGCGTGGGGTGCCCTTCGTGGGCTTCGGCCGGATGTGGTCGAGCCGCCAGATAGGCGACTGGGCGGATGTCGACGGCGCCTCGGGGACGGACGCGGCCGTCGACCATCTTGTCGGTCTGGGGCACCGGAAGATCGCGTTCCTCGGCTGGCCGCGCGGCTCCGGTGTCGGTGACGACCGCGCCGAGGGCTGGCAGCGCGCCATGCGCCGGCACGGTCTTCCGGTACGCGGCCGGCGCGCGCAGAGCATCGACGACATCGAGGCGGCGCGGGCCGCCGCCGTACCACTGCTCGACGCGGGCGCCACGGCCGTGGTCGCCGTCAGTGACACGCTCGCGCTGGGCTGCTACCGCGCCCTGCGCGAGCGGCAGGCCGTACCCGGCAGGGATGTCGCCGTGGTCGGCTTCGACGACTCGCCGACCGCCGCGCTCCTGTCGCCCGGACTGTCCACCGTCGCCCAGCCGCTGGAAGCCGTCGGCCGCGAGTGCGTCCGGCTGCTGCTGGCCCGGATGGCGGACCCGGACGCCCCGCCCGAGCGCGTCCTGCTCGAACCCTCGCTCGTCATCCGGGACAGCACACCGGCGTTAGCCAGCTGAGCACCCGCCCTCGCCGCCACCCCCCGCGCTCGCCGCCGCCGGAGCTTCCGTACCACCGCAACACCGCCCGGCCCCCGGCTCACTGATCGACAGCTCGCCCTCCCCGGGCCGCTGAGCCGCACGTTTCATCCCTTTCAGGAGGAATTCATGGTCACCCGCACGGCCGTCGCCGCCCTCGCTACGTGCGCGGCGCTGCTGACCGCCACCGGCTGTTCGTCCAATTTCGACGACAGCAAGGAGCCGGCCCAGGACAAGGCCGCCAAGCAGAATCTGACCGTACTCATCGCCACCTCGGGGGACGCCGAGACCGGGGCGGTGAAGGCCGCGGCCGCCGCGTACGCGAAGAAGTCCGGCAACACGGTCACCGTCGAGGTCGCCAAGGACATGAACCAGCAGCTCGCCCAGGCCTTCGCCGGGCACAAGCCGCCGGACGTCTTCTACGTCAACTCGGACCAGTTCGCGAACTACGCCAAGGGCGGCTCGCTCTACCCGTACGGCGACCAGATATCCGACGCCGACGACTTCTCGCAGCAGCTCCGCTCGTCGTTCAGCTACGACGGCAAGCTGGTCTGTCTGCCCAAGGACACCTCCACCCTCGGTCTCGCCATCAACACCGATCTGTGGGCGAAGGCCGGCCTGACGGAGAAGGACTACCCGAAGACCTGGGACGACCTGAAGACCGTCGCCGGCAAGCTCACCCGCGACGGTGTCACCGGACTGGTCACCAGCGACGAGTACCAGCGCCTGGGTGTCTTCATGAAGCAGGCCGGCGGCTGGGTGACCGACGCCGACCAGAAGACCATGACCGCCGACTCCCCCGAGAACGCCGAAGGGCTCTCCTTCGTCCAGTCCCTGCTCAAGTCCGGTTCGATGAAGTTCGCCAAGAACGTGGACACGAGCTGGGGCGGCGAGGCGCTCGGCAAGGGCAAGGCCGCGATGACCATCGAGGGCAACTGGCTCGACGGCGGCATGAAGCTCGACTACCCGGACATCAAGTACGCCGTGGCGCCGCTGCCCGCGGGCCCGGCCGGCCAGGGCACCCTCGCCTTCAGCAACTGCTGGGGCGTCGCCGCCGACAGCGCGCACCGCGAGGCCGGCGTCGACCTGGTGAAGTCCCTCACCAGCGCGGACCAGCAGCTCGCGTTCGCCAACGCGTTCGGTGTGATGCCGTCGCGGACCAGCGCGCTCTCCACGTACGCCCAGCAGTTCCCGGCCGCCAAGGCCTGGGTGGACGGCAGCGCGTACGCGCAGGGTCCGGTGACGATCGCCGGCTTCGACAAGGTGCTGAGCCAGTTCAACACCGACCTCCAGTCGCTGCGCACCGCCGACCCGAAGAAGATCCTCGCCGACCTCCAGCGCAACGGCGAACAGGCCATCGCGAAGGGCAACTGAGCCCGATGTCCCTCCGCACGATGCGCGCGCCCCGTGCGCGCCGCACCCCCCGCGCTACCGGCAGGCCGGGCGCACCTGACGGCGCATCCGGCGGACCCGGTACGCCCGCGAAAGACCCCCCCCC